>NZ_JBDODG010000013.1:0-66075 GCF_039830195.1 Acetobacterium sp.
GTTTCAGAATTACCGTTCGTTCATGTAATATTTCAGCCGGTGCCGGATTTATTGTCGCACTGACCGGAGATATCATGAAAATGCCTGGCCTGCCAAAAGTACCGGCAGCCGAAAAAATTGATGTTGATGAAAATGGCGTAATTTCTGGTTTATTCTAGAACTGGAAGCCCGGTAAACTTGCTTTAAGAAGGATTGGTTCTGCAGTTCTTCCTCCAAACAATGAATCGATATAATCACAAAACCCTCGCTGATTTTCAGCGAGGGTTTTATTGCAGTTAGTTTTAATATTGTTTTTCCTTGATCAGACCTTTACGGTAGGCAGTGATCAGCATTTCCAGGTCTTCCACCTGGGTCATGATCGCTTTGCCGGTATCGGTGTCCCGAACCCTTTTTCGCTCGGTTGTTTTTTCCACAACCATCAGGGTAGACTTGATGTCAACCCCATCGGAAATAGCCTTTTCTACCGATTCAAAGGGGTCGTGACTGATTAGAATCAGTCCGTAGGAATTGTAGGTCAGTGTGTAACCGGCAATGCCGGTAGTTTTCTGATAAGCCCGGGCAAAGCCGCCGTCGATGACCAACTGCTTTCCTTTGGCTCGGATCGGGCTTTCCCCGGAGGTGGCCTTAACCGGAATGTGGCCGTTGATCAGGTGGCCCTGATCGGGGTCAACCCCGAATTCCACCAGAATTTTTCGGGCCAGTTCTTCATTATCGTCGATCAGCAGATAAAACGGCGCATGGTACTCTTTATGGGGTGTTTTGTCGTCAATGAAATAACGCTCAAAGGTGGCCATTTTGTCTTTGCCGAACAGGGGTGAATCCTCATGGCACCACAGGAACCAGAGAAAATCGGTTTGGGTGGGGTTTTCCTCGATGTCGCTTTTACCGAAATAGGCTTCCCGGGCCATCTGGTCGAACTTATCCATCAGGCTTTTCCCGGCGTAGGTTTTTCCGGCGATTTCTTTTTCCTTAAAACTGCCGTCGTCGTTTATCAACACACAGGCATGAAAGAGCAGGTTATCATTGAAGACCTTGTACATGCTGCCCTTGGCATACATAAAACGGATATGTTTCTGCAGTTTTTCACTGTGCAGAAAAGCGTAAACCAGGCGATCCATTACCAGCCTTTCTTCCTCGGTCAGGACACAGGGGTCGGCCGGATCCAGGGTTGGGAAGTTGGTGTCGTTAAGCTGGTAAACAACCCCCTCAACATTCACCGTACCGTTGTCAAAATCAATTCGGCGCAGCAGCTGTCGCTTGGCCATATTATACTCAGGGTGCTGGTCGATCATGCATTCTTCCAACTTGAACTGAATCATCGCAATGGCTTTGTGCATCTTGGCCATCAGGGCGGTTTCCTGGTCGGAGACGGTATGGCTGTCAGAAATTTTCGGGGCAAATTTGGTGCAGGGATCGTCGCTGTATTCCCGGTTGGCAAAGGAGGCCAGGGGTAGCAGATTGATACCATAGCCGTTTTCCAGCACATCCATGTTGGCGTAACGCAGGGCAATTCGGACGGCATTGGCAATGCAGGCGGCATTGCCGGCAGCGGCGCCCATCCAGAGAATATCGTGGTTGCCCCATTGCATGTCCAGAGAATGATGGCGCATCAGGGTATCCATGACCTCGTCGGGTCCGGCACCCCGGTCATAGACATCACCAATGATATGCAGGTGATCAATGGTCAGCCGTTTGATAACCCCGGAAATCTCCACAATAAAGTGTTGGGCTCGCTCCAGTTTAACCAGGCTTTCAATGATCTCCTGATAGTACTCCCGTTTGTTAAAGCGGTGTTCATCCTCCTGCAACAACTCTTCCATAATGTAGGCAAAGTCTTTGGGTAAGGCTTTGCGGACCTTGGAACGGGTGTATTTTGAGGCTGCGGCACGGCAGACCTTCACGAGGCGGTAAATAGTCAGCTTGTACCAGTTGTCCAGGGATTCCCGGCTCCGTTCCTTTTTTATCAGATCTATTTTTTCTTCGGGATAGTAAATAAGAGTGGATAACTCTTCCAGTTCTTCAAAGGCAATGGTGTTTCCCAGTTCTTGGTGGACCTTGCGTTTAATAGCTCCGGAAGCGTTTTGCATGACATGGTTGAAGGCTTCGTGTTCACCGTGTATGTCAGTGAGAAAATGCTCAGTTCCCTTGGGGAGATTCAGAATCGCTTTCAGATTGACCACCTCGCCGACGGCGCTGGTAATATTGGGAAAGCTTTGAGAAAGGAGTTCCAGGTATTTCTGATTTTCTTGAAGTTGCGTTTTTGTATAACCGTTCATATCGACCTCTATCTTTAAAATTCGAATCATAAATGCAAATGTTTTCGTCCTGATTATACACTTGAAAGCATTAAAAAGCCATTAAAAAATATCTGGACCAGCTAAAGACAAAAGCATGATTCCGTGATAAAATGAAAAGCATGAGCAAACAAACCTGACCCGGAAAAAACCGGGCGATTTACTACAAAATCTTAGTTTAAAACGAACAGGTGGAATAGATGGAGACAAAAATTATTGCTGCGGTTGAAGCAATTGACGAAAAACGGGCAATGGCACTGGTGGCGGCAGAACTTGAAACAGGAAAAGACAAAAAAGACATCGCAAATCAGCTTAATTTTGCCCTACAGCGGGTGGCAGTCCGCTATGAAGAAGGGGAATATTACATTGCCGACCTGATTATGGCCGGGGAACTGGTATCTAACCTGCTGAGCATGATGGGCATGGACAGCACCCAACTGATCGACGGCAGAAGCCTGGGCAAGATCGCGGTTGGCACAGTTTTTGACGATATCCACGATGTCGGCAAGAACATCTTTATCAGCATGCTTCGGGCTGAAGGGTTTGAGGTTATCGATATGGGTACCGATGTCTCCACCGAACGGTTTATCGAAGTTATTCGCAAAGAAAAACCGGCGATCCTGGGAATCAGCGGAATTCTCACATCGGTGGTGGAAAACATCAAAGAAGTCATCGATGAAATCGTTGCCCAGGGACTCCGAGACGAGGTGAAAATCATTCTGGGGGGTGCCCTGGCGGGAACGGACTATGCAAAATATGTGGGAGCCGATGACTACTCCAGCGATGCCATCCAAGGGGTTAATATCTGCAAGCAATGGCTTTTGCAATGAATGGGTGATGGAGAATGAGAAAAATTTTATATCTTGATATCGTCAATGACATCAAAGGAAAAATCGAAAAGGGCATCCTAAAGCCTGGGGATCTGCTGCCTTCAGAAAATGAAATGTCTGAGCAGTTTGACGTCAGTCGGACCACCCTGCGCAAGAGTCTGGCACTGCTGGTCAATGAAAAATACATTTACACCATTCCCGGCAAGGGGAATTATGTCTGCGAACCCTCGGCTAACCAATATCAGTTTTATTTTGACGAAATCGATAGCCTGAAAGGTGAGGTTGAAGAGGTCAAGCTGGTCAGCGTGGGGGTCATTACCCCGGGGCGGAAATTGATGCGGGAACTTAAAATCGGTTCTTTTGAAAAGGTGATTAAAATTCAGAAGGCGACAAAAATCAAAGATGAAGTCATTCAGTATTCAACCATCTTTTTACCCTACCAGAAGGGCAACCCGATTGTGGAAGATGTGATAAACTTTGCCAATTTTCATGGCTTTATGGAAAAGGGAAAACTCCAGTTTCAGCATAAAAAAATTCTCAACATCGATATTGTCCATCCGCCACTGGAGGTCCGGGAAAACCTGGACATTGATCATGATGACTGTTGTTTTTTGGTATCACAGAATATTATCTCGATGGAAGACAACATGCCCATCAGTTACAATGAGTTTTATATCAAGCGTAATTACTTTACCCTGACAGCGGAAACTACCTTTTAAAAGCAACATCCTAAAATTTTATCAGGAGCAGATAAAAATTCAAAGGAAGATAAAACTGATAATAATAGCATTAACAGTTCCCTGGCAGTAAGCCTCCCATCGAGATGGGACGTGCCGAACCCGGGGATTTTTTTATGAAAAATAAAAATGCTGTTTTAATCGGTTAAATTTCGGTTAAAATAAAATAAAAGCCATTTGCATTAAATCTGCAAATGGCTTTGTTATCTTATATATGGTGATCCCGATTGGACTTGAACCAACGACCCCTACCATGTCAAGGTAGTGCTCTGCCAGCTGAGCTACGAGATCACTTTTACTGCTTGATCATTTTACATGAATCTTTGCAAAAAGTAAAGTCTTTTTTAAAAAACTGTTAGGGAAGTTTTTTGAGCAAACCGCTGAAATTTGTCAAGAAAAGTGAATATACGGAATAAGCGTGGCGAAAAATTTAGACTTCGAATAGTGTTTTTAGATAGAGAAGTGTATAATAAAAGAACAGTGTTATACAATGTCCATCATCAGGGATTATGACAGGGTCGAGTAACAATTGATAATCTGCAAAGAGAAGGAGAACGAAGATGAAACCGTGTAAAAAATGGGATGAACTGATTGATAAAACAATTGAACCAATGCCAGGAACATCCCGGGATTTTAAACAGGAATGGGATGCGGTCCGATATTTTGTTGGAGATACGATGTTTGCCATGCGTGGTGAAAATAAAGAAGGGGATTCATTGTTGACTGTCAAGCTGCCCATTGGCGATGGTGAAATCCTCCGATCCCGCTATTCGGATATTATTTCCGGATATTATATGAACAAACAGCATTGGAATTCGATTAAGCTTGACGGTGAAGTACCGGAGAAGGTGCTGGTTGATTGCATTCAATTGGCCCATCACACTGTATTTATAAAATTGGCTAAAAAGAAACAGCGGGAGATAGAGGATAGTATTCACGTTGCGGGAGAATAATGGGATCAGATATTAGTGACGAGACTAGGAGTCGGCCCAGCGAGAACAAGTTTATGAAAGAAAATCCCCTGCATAATAAGAGACGATGAATTCACTCTGACGAAAGGCGACCTCTGCAGCGGTAGCGCCGGACAAAATAAGAGTTGACAAAGTCCGAAGTAAGATATATTATATGAATATCAATACATATGATTATTAAATCATATGTATAAAGGGGGATAATAAATGACCGTCATAGAAATACTTAAGATTTTGTCGGATAATAATCGTTTGCGAATTTTGAATCTGCTTTATATCCAGGAACTTTGCGTGTGCGAGTTGGAATATCTATTGGGAATTTCGCAGTCCAATTTATCAAAACATCTCCGGTTAATGAGCGATGCCGGGTTTCTGGAAAACCGCCGGGAGAATAAATTTGCTTATTATAAAATTAATCGGGCAGTTTTGACAGCACATCCTTTTATCACTGCAATCTTTGAAACTGAATTGAAACGGGAAGATTTTCTCGTGGATGAATTAAATAAACTGGGAAATTATAAGACCAGCGAATTGACCTGCCATCAGATTACCGCCTTAATCGGCTAAAAGAAATCGGCAAAAACAGCAAAACCCAGCCCAATGGCCAGCTGTTGTTTATAAAAAGCGAGGAAGAACATGGAGCTTAAACGAATTTATATTGAACTCACAAACCGGTGTAATCTGGATTGTGAGATGTGTTTTCGGCATACCTGGGATACGGTTGAAGGGGATATGGATCTGGAATTGCTTAAATCCATTAGGGAGCAGATCAAAGCCTTCCCAACCGTTAAGGAAGTTTTTTTCGGTGGGATCGGGGAACCGACAGTCTATCCTTATTTTAAGGAAGCTGTTGAAATGTTTGCTGACTACGATCTGTTTATGACCAGCAATGGGATCATGTCTGAAGAAATGGCAAAACTGGTTTGCGAAAAATTTACCGAGGTTTATTTTTCGGCCGATCAGTATCATGAAGACTCCCAGGGGGTTAAGGATCAGCTGATCAAAACCTTTGAAATCATATCCGATTATCATAAGCAGACTCATTCCCCCACTCCCAAGGTCGGGATTGCATATGTGCTCACTAAAAGTAATTCGGAAGCCCTTTTTGATATTATGAAAATGATGCGGTACTATGGCTTTCACCGGCTGTCACTGTCTCATCTGTTGCCGATTAATGAGAAAGATGCGGACGATGTTTTTTACAACCGCTATGAAAATCCCGAAGGCAAGGCCTATCTGGAAAAAATCTTTACCTACCGGGACATCAAGATCAATATTCCCGATATGGAGTTGAAAACTGAACGGCGCTGCGCCTTTATCGACAAGGGCTATATCTATGTGGATGCTGGCGGCGAAGTGATGTCCTGTTATCGGCTGGCCAACAGTTATGATGAATATGTTTTTGGTGATAAAAAAAGAGTACTCAAACATTCTTTTGGCAACGTCAAAGAAAAACCCCTAAAAGCGATTATTGAAGGCAAGGATTATCAGAGCTTCTGGAATACTGTCTATAACAATCAGTATCCTTCCTGTATTGACTGCGATCTCCGGGGTGGCTGCAGCCTGGTGGAAGATACCAAATATGACTGTTATTTCAATACCCCCTCCTGCTCTGACTGCCTATGGGTTCGGAATTTTATTCGTTGCCCCTGATGGTTAGCCGGTTGAGAATAGCATTAGCTAAATCATAGTTTGTTGTGAAAAACTCGGGCAGCAGACGCCCAAATAGTGCAAGCAAAAAAATACGCAAATAGAAGGCCTGAGTAACTCAGGCCTTCTATTTGCATTTGGTTTATCCGGATCCGATCAGGGTTCGGGGATATCAGCGATATCGGTGAGATTGCTGAGATCATCCAGATTCATAGAAGAATAATCAGTGAACACAACGTTGGATGGTGGGGTAAACTGGCTGTCAGCAATGTCGCCGTCGGAAATATCAGTAACCACCGAACTCATGGTCAGGGTACCATTACTGAGAATCTCAGTTTTCAGCGGGACACCATATCGGGTTGAAAACCACATCCGCGTATCGATGGTGCCATTTTGCCCGTCATTTTCACTGGTCTCGATATAGATCACTTTTTCGCCATTCAGGGTTTCCACCCGGGCGACCACATTTTCGGGAAAAACGTCGGCGATATCATCGATACTGGTGACCCCTTCATCCAGGTTCAGATCACCCAGATCGGTGGTCGTTTCCTGATCTTTAAAAGAAAAACCGGTGGTCTGGCCTTCAGTATACTGATAGGTCATCCCTTCAGCAGCATTGTAAATGGTGATCTGTTTGCCAACATCCGGCATTTCCATTTCCATCCGGAAGTTATCATTTTGGGTATAGGTGGTGGAGGTGGTATCGAAGCTGCCCGCGACAGAGGTTGTGGTGGTCATTTTGAGGGAATCCGGGTAACTGAAATTCAGGCTGCTCAACAGCGCCGCGCCGCTTAGATTTTCATCCAGAGTGGCGGATTTTTCGGCCCCGGTTTGGCTTTCATCAGTTTTGTCCGCATCTTTGCTACCGCTGCAACTGGCAAGCATGAATGCCGATAATACAACAAGAATTACAAGTAACCATTTAGTTTTTTTCATTTTGACTGACCTGTCCTTTCTTTCATTCCGGCAAGGGTTTGCCGTAAATTCCAAGGGTACGGTGGGATCGACTGGGAGCGAGCCCCAATTTTGTTTTTACTATCTTAATGTGTACCCCGGGAAGAAGGAGATAATCACAGAATAAATAAAAATCGCAACAAACTGGGAACCATCAATTTAATGAAATTCTAAATATTATTTAGTTATAATGGCAAACATGCAGTCACCCGGCTTAGCGGCGACAACAGCAGAAAAATAACGACTAAAAGGAATGCCTATGTTTATCATTGATCTATTTATTAAAAGCGGTCTGGAAACTCTTTATTTTACCGGGGCCATCATCCTCGCCGGCTTGCTTCTGGGTGTGCTGGAAACCCAGTCCAACCGTAATTTTCAGAAAAGTTTGGGCCGAAACGCGATCATGGTCACTGGGGTGATCGGCACTCCCATTCATGAGCTCAGCCATGCCCTGACCGCTTTGATCTTTGGCCATAAAATTACCGACATCAAGTTGTTTCAGCGACCCGATCGCGATGGGGTGATGGGTTATGTGAATCATGCTTATAACCCTAAAAATATTTACCATCAGGTGGGAAATTTCTTTATTGGCATTGCTCCGATTTTTGGTGGGCTGCTGGTGATTACGGCCCTGATGGGGCTGCTGATGCCCCAGGTGCTGGATAGCTTTATGGCGGTGGTAAGCCGGGGGATGGCAGTGGAAACCCTGAGCATGGCCTCATTTACCGGGGTTTTTGCGGCGTATGGGGATTTGCTCAAGCTGATCTTCGCCTGGGATAATTTCCGGAACATCAGCTTTTATCTGTTTTTGTTTCTGGCTATTTGTATTTCCTCGCATATTTCCTTGAGTCCGGCAGACATCAAAGGCGCCTTCAAAGGTCTGATCTTCATCTTTCTGATCCTGCTGATCCTCAATGCCATCGGTCTGTCCCAGTCCATTCTGACTGTTGATGTGCTGAAATATAATATTCTGATGACCTCATTTTTAATGATTGCCGTCATTTTTTCGCTGATTACCTATATCATCAGCCTGATTGGCAGAATTTTTGCCCGCTAAATTTACCGTTAACCAAAAAACCATCCGTTTCATCAGCGGATGGTTTTTTAGCTAACAGGATGATAAAAAAGCGATATTTACTCCCAATAGTCTTTGTAATTTGGCGGTTGCTCGCATATAATACCAGTATGAGACGATAACAATCGAAGGGACTTATGCTAATTTAGAGTTGCATGAAGATCCCGGGAAACAATAACTCGGGTTTGTTGGCATCATCCCAAAGCCAACCAGGCCCTGGCAGTTCTAAACGCAATTGCATAAGAAATGGAGAGAATCGATGAATAATAAGGTTAAAAAAATCGGGATTTTAACAGGTGGCGGCGATTGTCCCGGTCTGAATGCCGTGATCCGGGCAGTGACCAAAGCTGCCATTGCCAATTATGGCTACGAGGTGATTGGCTACAAGTTCGGGTACCGGGGGCTGTACAACAACGACTTTATCAAACTGGACGCCCATAGTGTTTCGGGAATCCTCCACAAAGGGGGGACCATCCTTTACAGCTCAAACAAGGATAACCTCTTTGACTATCAGGTGGAAGAAAATGGCCAGTGCGTTAAAAAGGATGTCTCGGATGTGGCCGTGGCCAACATGAAAAAAGAAGGCGTGGATGTGCTGGTGGTGCTGGGCGGCGATGGTACTCTGACCAGCGCCAGAGATTTTGCCCGGAAAGGAGTCAATGTCATCGGGGTGCCCAAAACCATCGACAATGATCTGTCCAAAACCGATGTCACCTTCGGTTTTAATTCGGCGGTGGATGTAGTCGTGGATGCGCTGGACAAACTCCATACCACGGCTGAATCGCACCACCGGATTATGATTCTCGAAGTGATGGGCCGAAACGCCGGCTGGATTGCCCTGCACGCCGGGATCGCCGGTTCGGCCGACGTTATTCTGATTCCGGAAATTCCTTTTTCGTTGGATGCCATTGTCGCAAAGATGAATGAGCGCAGTCAGCGGGGCCTGCCCTTCAGCATCATCGTGGTATCCGAAGGCGCCATGGAAAAGGGGGGTGAGCTGACGGTTTCGAAAATCGTCAACGATTCCCCGGATCCGGTCCGGCTTGGGGGTATCGGCAACAAGCTGGCATTAGCCCTGGAAGCCAGAATATCCGATCACGAAATCAGAAATACGGTTTTGGGTCATCTCCAGCGCGGCGGGATTACTTCGGCCTATGACCGGCTCTTATCCACCCGTTATGGGGTGGCGGCGGTGGAACTGATTGCTCAGGGTAAATTTGGGAGTATGGTGGCCCTTCAGGATGGAAAGATGACCGATGCCCCGCTAGAAGCGGTGATCGGCAAAAATAAACAGGTGGATGTCGATTCCGAGCTGATCCATGTAGCCAAAAGTCTGGGTGTTTCCTTCGGCGAATAACAGCGGGATTTCGGAGGACGGTATCCAGCTATCTGGGGTCTTGATATTTGGCAAAAAAATAGCCAGCCAGAAGCAATTTTTCCTGGCTGGCTATTTAAAGAAGTCATTGTAGGTTAATAAAAGGTGCGCAAGGATTAACAGAAATGGATTGATTAGCCCTATTCCGGGCTAACTTCAGGGGAGTCGTCAGTGGTTACAGCAAGTTCGTCTTCGAGCACCACATCGTCTTCATCCACTAAAATCTCCGAAAGTACTTCAAAAAAGAAACCTTTCGCAGAAGCCAGAGATTCGTTGTGGGCGAACATTGCCAGTTTGTGGTAATCGACAAAACCATCTTCATCAGCATAAGGTTTCAGACGTTGAAGAAAAAATTCTTCAGTGATGGCATCTTCAAATTTTTCCTGTACCGTGTTAAAGATTGTAATTAATTCGCTTTTCTTCATAGTTATTACCTTCTTCGGCGTTATTTCAGCCGCATCGGGCTGATAAATTAATTATAGGAGCGGGGCGCAGAATAAACAAGGTTTATTTACAAAACCAGCACAAAATTTAGATGAATGGTTTTAAAAAGAATGGATTTTTTGATCGCTTTTATAGTATACTGATAATAAATTAGAATGGTTTGAATTTGCGATAGCATGAAAAGGAAGGGGAGAAAGTAAATGGAGTTTTTATTGGCGTTTCCACCGGTTCTGCTGGCCTTATTTGCCGGACTGTTTACCTGGTTTGTCACCGCCCTGGGGGCATCACTGGTATTCTTTTTTAAGGAAATAAACATTAAGGTATTAAATGCTATGCTTGGTTTTGCCGCTGGGGTCATGATCGCCGCCAGCTTCTGGTCGCTGCTGGCTCCCGCCATCGAGATGGCTGAGGGCAGCAAAATGCCGGCTTATGTGATCGTATCCCTGGGTTTTCTGGGCGGGGGCTTTTTTCTGTGGCTGGTGGATAAGATTCTCCCCCATGTTCATCAGGGCACCAATCATCGGGAGGGGATCAAAACCTCCTGGCAACGGAGTGTGCTGCTGGTTCTAGCAATCACCTTCCATAATATTCCCGAAGGATTAGCGGTGGGAGTTGCCTTTGGCGGACTGGCTTCCGGTTCCCCGGCCATGACCCTGGCCGGGGCCGTATCTCTGGCAGTGGGAATCGGACTTCAGAATTTTCCCGAAGGGGCGGCGGTGTCGATCCCGCTGCGACGGGAGAACATGAGCCGACGCAAGGCCTTTTTCATCGGTCAGTTTTCCGGGATGGTGGAGCCCGTTGCAGCGGTGCTTGGGGCTGCCGCGGTGGTCTTTATTGCGCCGATGCTGCCCTTTGCGCTGGCGTTTGCTGCCGGGGCCATGATTTATGTAGTCGCGGAAGAACTGATTCCCGAAGCCCGATTGGGTCATGAAGGGGATATTGCCACCATCGGTGTGATGTTCGGCTTTACCCTGATGATGATTCTCGATGTCGCCTTGGGATAAAAAAATAAGGATGTCTCATGGAGACATCCTTTAACTTATTGGATATGGGTGGACATGCTTTCGGCAAAGAGAGCGATGCCGCCAAAGATCAGGTAAACCCCGGCAATGATGCCGAAACCCAGAAGCATGACAAAGGGGTTGAAAAGCAGGAAAATTGATAAGAAAATGTTGATGATTCCCGATGCCAGCAGCCAGCCAGTTCCGGTAGCACCCTGCTTTTTCATCACCGAGGAAGCGGCAATCTGGTTCATTCCGGTCGACAGGGCAATGAAAGCGAGCATAAACGCCAAGGTGCTGGCCCGGGACAATGGATCTGAGAAGATCAGCAGAACACCCAGTAAGACAGCCATGATACCGGAGGTCAGACTCCAGCCATTTTTAATTTCGCTTTTGGCAAAAATAATGATGTGAAAAGCGCCGTAAATTATCAAGCCGGCAATAAAAAACCACATAATCATTTTGGCCGCGAACATCGGCGCAAAAAAGATCAGACCACCGAGGATGACCATCAGGATGGCGACAACAATCCCCAGTGTTTTGGACATTTTTAGAAAATCATTCATCTTTTTTCCTTTCAAAAATAAATTTCAGGGTAAATTAGATCAAGTATATTTTATAATATTTAAAAAAAATTATCAAGCGAATTATAAGAAATGTGGAATTTTGAGAATAATCAAAAAAAAATAAGAAAATTAGATTCATGAAAAGATATTAAATGGCAATAAAAATACAAGGAGACAAAGAATGTTAATGATTGGACCCCACCTGTCGATCGCCAGTGGATTTAAAAAAGCTGGTGAAGAAGCGGTAAGAATTGAAGCCAATACCTTTCAGTTCTTTACCCGCAACCCCAGAGGCGGCAAGGCCAAAGCCCTTGACCCCAAAGATGTAGCCGGACTCCGGCAGATTATCGATACGCAGGGGTTTGGTCCGCTGTTGGCCCATGCCCCCTATACCCTTAATATGTGTTCGGCCAAACCGGAAACCCGGGAATTTGCCCGGATGGTCTTTAAAGAAGACCTGCTGCGGCTGGAAGAACTACCCTGTGAACTCTATAATTTTCATCCCGGCAGTCACACCGGCCAGGGGGTGGAAAAGGGCATTGCCGGGATTGTCCAGATTCTCAACGAAGAAATGTGGGCCGATCAGAAAACCACGGTAGTGCTGGAAACCATGTCCGGAAAAGGAACTGAAATCGGCAGATGTTTTGAAGAATTGAAAATGATCATTGATCAGGTGGCCTTGCCCGATAAAATGGGGGTCTGTCTGGATACCTGTCATGTTTATTCCGCGGGATATGATGTGGTGGCAAATCTGGATGGCGTGCTGGCAGAATTTGATCGGATCATCGGCCTGGATTATTTAAAATGCCTGCATTTAAATGATAGTATGATGCCCTTTAACAGCAACAAAGACCGCCATCAAAAAATCGGTTTTGGGACGCTGGGAATCGAAACATTTAAGCAGATTGTGACCCATCCGATGCTCAAAAACCTGCCTTTTTTTCTGGAAACGCCCCAGGAAGATACCCTGGCTTATCAAAAAGAAATCGAATTACTGCGATCCTTTTGAACATCCCGAAATTGTATATCGTAATAAAAAAAAGCAGCGATGGCGCACCCATCGCTGCTTTTTTTATGCCGTATTTAAACACAAGACAAATTCCTAAATCAATAACGATAGCACATAGCCCAACAGCATATCTTCATTGACATCCCAGGGATCTGCCATAATGGCCGCATCTTCTTCAGTTAATTCCGGATGGCGGGCGGCATAGCTTTCAAAGTAGTCCAGATATTCAGATTTGATGGTTTCCATAAAACACCTCGCTAATATTTTCCGTGATCGATTACATACTGATGAACCGCCTGGAGTTTCTCCAGATCCAGGCCTTTGCCCCGCAGAATGGATTTGCCGGTGGTAAAAATATAGCCGCCTCCGGGAGCCCCTTCCGCGATCATTTTTTTGGCAATATCGATGCACTGTTCGGTGGAGTGAGATTTCAAAGCTTCGATGGGGTAGTTGCCCATGATGCACATGGTCTTGCCCACCTTTTCCTTAATTGTCTTCATTTTGCCGTATTCAAAAATGCCTACCACATTGGGGTTCAGGCTGCCCAGATAATCATACAATTTTGACCAGTTGCCTTCAATAAACAAGGCCACCGTGTAGCCCATGCCGGTAAGGGTATTAACCAGTCGGGAAAAGGTCGGCCAGTAAAAACGTTCAAACTGTTTGGGGTTTAAAAATGACGGCATATGCAGGGGCATAAAGATGGCTGGGATTTTTTTCGGTGGCCCGGTATAACTGGTAACCCCCCACCGCAGCAGCAGCGGAAACAGCGCCTCGCAGGCCTGCTCGACCAGCTCGGGACAGCGGTGCATATCCACTGAGATCCCCATAAAACTGCGGAGCTGATCAGCTAAAAAATCAAATGGTGCTTCGATCATGTTATCCGAAATAATCGGGACCCCTACTGTGGTACTACAGTGGGCATCGATTTCCTGAAGGAGTCTGGTATAACGCATATGACTGAGGGCCCCTTTGGCCAGGTTAAGTCCGCCCAAGCCGCCGGGCTGATCAAAAGCCTTGTATTGCCGGGGCAGGACCTTATCCACCAGGGTCTTGAAGGGATCCTTAATCAGCTCTTCATACTCGCTGGCCAGCATGCCGCAGACCTCAGGATGTTGCATAAAGCCATCCTTATTAGGAACAAAATTCTGAGATCCGATGGCCGTGTACATCCCCGGGCAGCGTAAAAAAGCTGCTGCGGCGGCATCCACCTTCATGTCCTGATAGTAAATGGGCAGACATTCCCTGACAATCTCCAGATTCCAGGTGGCCGATTTGAGGTGACGGCCACAATAATCGATGGCAACCTCAGGCCCGTTTAAGGCAAAAATTGGGATCCGGTCTGGTTTTTCCAAATTAACTGCTTTTTCAATACGGATCAATCGCTCATCCAATAATCGTTTGGCATCACTCATTTATATTGACCTTTATCCTTTAAAATTGATATCGTTTTAAAATATTATATATATTCAAATTATCATTATTTTTGACAATTGTCAATATTTATTGAGTCTAAAATGGTGCCTGAAAATAGTGCTTGATTCCGGAAAAAGAATGTGCTAATATAATGTTAATAAGTGAGCAAGTGTTCACATATTAAGGAGAAGCGATGGAAAAAGTTTTGAAAAACGATCACAGCGAGGAAACCTTGTTTGAGGTAGCCGAATTTTTTAAGGTGCTGGGTGATCCCACCCGAATAAAAATCGTTAGTGCGCTGTTTGAAAATGGCGAGCTGTGTGTGAATGATATTGTCAACCTGATGGATGTCAGCCGAACGGCGGTGTCCCATCAACTACGGATCTTGAAAGATAAACGGATCATCAGTTACCGAAAAGAAGGTCAAATGAAATTTTATCACCTGGACGATGCCCATGTGGAAGTGATTGTCCTGTTGACGATCACCCATTTAAGTCATCACTAGGTGTAGCGAAAAGAGGTTATCAGCATGAAAGTATTTTTAGAAGGACTCAACTGTGCCAATTGTGCCGGGAAAATTGAAAAACTGGTTGGCAAAATGCCGAATGTCAGAGCGGCTAGTCTGTCCCTGGCCACTGGGTCACTGGTGATTGACGAAGGGGAGGGATTTGCTCAGGAAGAAACCTATGATGCGATCGTCAAACTGGTTCATTCCCTGGAACCCCATGTGGTCGTTTCGAAAAACCGGAAACGATCGGCTGCAGCAGAACCCTGCGGTTGTGAAGGTCATTCGGATGATGATCATGCGGCCCTGGCGCCCCATGAACACGGGCAGGCCCTGGGAGATATGGATAAACGGCAGAAGCTTGAGCTGATTACGGCGATTGGATTATTTATGCTGGGTTTTGTTTTCCAGGCATTGCTTCCGGCCAATCTGGAAGTGATCACCATTGGCGTTTTCCTGGGCGCTTATTTACTGGCTGGGTATCGGGTTATTTTACTGGCTTTTCGAAATATTGGTCAGGGTCAAATCTTTGACGAAAATTTCCTGATGACCATCGCCACCTTTGGCGCTCTGGTCTTAACCGAATGGCCGGAAGCTGCGGGAGTCATGATCTTTTTTGGGATCGGTGAATATTTCCAGGATCGGGCCGTCGACAATGCCCGCCGCTCGATTGCCGAAACCATCAGTTTCAATGCCATCACCGCCAATCGGGTTGGCCCCGAAGGCGAGGTTGTTATTGATGCCAAACTGGTTAAGGTGGGCGATGTGCTGGTGATCAAACCCGGCGAAAAAATCCCTGCCGATGGGGTCATCCTGCAAGGGCTTTCCCATTTGGACACCTCTCCGCTGACCGGGGAATCTTATCCCCGCAAAGTTGAAAAGGGGGATGAAATCCTCAGTGGGATGATTAACGGCAATGCGGTGCTGAAGGTGCTGGTTACCAAAGACTATGAAAACTCTACCGCCATGAAAATTATGCATCTGATTGAAGAAGCCAGCGATAAAAAAGGCAAAACTGAGAAGTTCATCACCAAGTTTTCGCATTACTATACCCCTATTGTGGTATTTTCAGCCATTGCCATGGCCATTATTCCGCCGCTGCTGATTCCCGGGGCGTCTTGGGAAACCTGGTTTTACCAGAGTCTGATCTTCCTGGTGGTCTCCTGCCCCTGTGCCCTGGTGTTATCGATACCGATCAGTTATTTCGGCGGTATTGGCCGGGCTTCCAAGGAAGGGGTGCTGATTAAAGGCGGAAATTATCTGGATGTTCTTTATCAGAGTAATGTCTTTGTTTTTGACAAAACCGGTACCCTGACCCAGGGTGAATTCAAGGTCATCAAAACCGTACCAGCAACCGGGTTTAGCGAAGTCGAGCTGTTAGCAGCGGCGGCTGCCGGGGAACACTATTCCAACCATCCCATTGGTAAGGCGATCACCGCTTATGCCCGGCAGGATGTGGACGAAAACCGGTTGAAAAATTACGCCGAAATTCCCGGCAAAGGAACCCGGGTCGAAGTTGACGACCAGGTGATTCTAGCCGGAAATAAGAGTTTGCTGCAGGATCATCAGATTGGGGTGGCCGAAAATAACGAAGCGGGCACGATTGTGTATCTCGCCATCGATAATCAACTGGCCGGATACCTGGTGCTGGGGGACATGGTTAAAGAAAGTGCCTTCGCTGCCCTGCAACAGTTAAAGAAACTGGGGGTCAGAAAAACAGTGATGCTCAGCGGCGATAATTCACAGGTCGCCAACCAGATCGGTAAGCAGCTGCAGCTGGATGAAGTGCGGGGGGATTGCTTGCCCCAGGATAAGGTGGCTGCCTTTGAAAAAATAAAAACGGATAATAAGGATGGTAAAACGATCTTTGTCGGCGACGGTATGAATGATGCCCCGGTGCTGGCCATGGCTGACGCCGGTATTGCCATGGGTGCCCTGGGTTCGGACGCCGCCATTGAGGCCGCGGATATTATTCTGATGAAAGACGACCCCATGGACATCGTCAAGTCAGTAGACATTGCTAAATATACCCGGCGGATTATGATTCAGAACATCGTTCTGGCATTGGGAATAAAAATCACGGTCCTGACCATGACCTTCTTTGGCATGGGTGAAATGTATCTGGCGATTTTTGCCGACGTCGGCGCCGCTATTTTGACTATCCTAAATACCACCCGGATCCTGCGCTACCGGGGCTTCTGGCAGAAAAGAAGGTAATTAAGCATTTTATATAATAATATAAACAGAGCGGTAAAATTTCACGAAATTTTACCGCTCTGAATTTTTTGCGCTCATTTTAATCAGGGTTACAGATCTAATCGTTCAATAGTATCGCCAATTTTGACGAGACCACCGTTAATGACGGCGGTAAAGACGACTTCGTGTGCCAGCGGACAGATTTGCTGGCTATCGGTAATCTCACAGCCAAAGCACTTTTTGCCAACTTGGGTAATTTTTTGGACCGTGTCGCCAATTTTCAACAGACTTCCGACCGGAAGTTTGTAGAGCTCGATATTTTCAGTAATGACATTTTCATTAAACCGTTTGGTGCACAATCCGGAGAGGTGCAGTTGTTCCATTTTTTGGATGCTTTCGATCCCGAAAAAACTTACCTGCCGCAGATCCTTGCCACCGTGGCGGTCACCTTCGATACCAAAATCTTTAATGAAAAAACCAGATGTCTCAAGGGGGACAGTCTGGCCCTTTTCAACGCTCTTATATAATTTAATAACGCAGCTCATCGTTTCGCTCCTTAACTAGTTATTTCAAAATTAAAAATGTGGCCCGCTAAATTTAGCTCTGAGAACTGATGATTCTGACTAAAAAGTCGGCCCAGATAGTTACCGAAGATTTCCGGCATAAATATTAAGTCGTCTGCCCCGGACAAAGCCAATCAATGTCAGATTAAACTGACGTGCCAGTTCGATGGCTTCATTGGTTGGCGCCGAATGAGAGGCAATAACGGGAATGCCGCAGCGAATGGCTTTAAAAACCATATCAGACGGGATTCGTCCGGTGGTAAAAAGAATGGGGTGGGCTAATTGCTGGTTTGCTGTCAGTGCCATCCCGATCGTCTTATCAACGGCGTTATGACGACCAATATCTTCACAGACATACATTTCGTTTCCGTCAATGCACATTGCGGCACAATGGGTCCCGCCGGTTTCATTAAACAAAGCCGCATTTCGGTTACAGGCGTTGGCTAATTTAAAAATTGTCTCGTAGGAGCATTGATGAGCAGGTAATGGTTTAAGGTTGCTGATTTGAGCAGCCTGCCTTATTTTTTTATTATTGCCACAAGAAATTGATTCGCTGGTGGTATCATGATCGATACTATTTAAGGAAATGATTTTGTTTAATTGCACTTTTACCCGCTCACCGCTTTGGCAAATATAAATAAAGTCAATATCATCTAAACGATCGATATAACCCTCACTAAACATGTAACCTAACACCAGGGCATCAAGTTTTTCCGGGGTGCAAACCAGCTTAAAAGCCAATTGTTCATTAATATAACAGCTCAGATGATGTTCGGTAATGACGATGTCGTCGAAATGTTCATGATTAAGCTCGTTATTGGCGTTCTGACGGATTCGTGTTATTGAAAAAGCTTCTTTTAATTCTAAATCAAGTGCTTCGTTAATTATTTTCAAGTAATCGTCCTCTTTTGTTTAAATTGCGGTAATTATTGGATAAACCGATATAGCTGATCAGATTAATGGTTAAGATTATTCTATTATCGTCTTTTTAGTACGTTGAATATGATTTTTTAACTCTCTCGGAGTATTCAAATTACTGAACATTTCCCAACCGGGACTATAACTGCGACCAACAGCTTCGTCAATATAATGTAAATTTTCGGCTTCAAAACATTTGTAAATACTTTTTCTGCCAGAGTCCAGAAATGTTTCAATTTTGGGAATTAGATCAACACTGTAAAAAGCATTAAATGGTTCAATCCACTCATCAAAGCGCGTAACGCAGCCTGATATATCAGGGTTTTCGGTAATGATACTTACCATGTATTTAACATAATCGCTATTATAGTAAGGCATGTCACAAGCAGTGACATAGAGAAACCGCGATTTGGACAGCAGAAGTGCTGAATAAATACCAACCAGCGATGCCGACAGCTCCAGGGCATCCTGGTAAATACCCCTTAAACCTGAAATATTTGGAATATCTTCCTGGTCGCAACCGACAACGATGATATCATCAAAGTCTTTTGAAAGCTGTTTGACGATCTGATTTAAAATGGTCTCTCCGCCAATCCGTAATTTCTTTTTGTCATATCCCATCCGCTGACTTAGTCCGCCAACCAGAATTGCGGCTGTTTTTGTTTCTTCCATGATCGTTTGTTCTTTCATAAATTCGTAATGCCTTTCGGTAACTACTTATTTTTGGAAAACTCCTATTTATCTTTAAAAAATGGGAGCATTTTTTAAGTTAACCATAAATGATTTTTTCTTGCTTCTAGATTTTTATTATATTCTAAATTCTTGGATTTGTCATTGACGTTTTCCCGTATTTACTAATGTTTCCGAAAAAATCGTTTGATAAATTACCGCCTCTTCAGATTAGAAGCTTCTTTAAAACGCGTCGTGCTAACAAACAGAATAACTGGAGTGGTTGAATTATGAGGGAGATTGAAAGAGGGCTACGGATTGAAGGTAAGTTTGTAAATGACATAACTGTGCCAATAATACCGGGGAAATTGCATAGTCGGTGGGGAAATGTGAATGTAAAAAAGGCCAGCATCACTTTGAAAATGACTTAGCCGGGTGTGCAAATATAGATGATACAAAACAAGCAAGGCTGTTTTAATCAAGGTGGCGTGTTAAAACGAAAGCTTGGTGGATGACAGATAAGTAACGTCGAGAAAAAAATGACTTAAACATTCAAAGCGGTTCGGACGGTAATGTTGTTTATGAAAATGAAGACGAAGACAATGCTACCCTCAGGATTGCCTCCGACTTCATGAAGAAAACTATTCTGCAGTTGCAGCAATTACCGGGTCTGAAGCGGCATTGATAGCCTCTTTATTTGTTCGCAGATATGTATAGTAGTAAACACCTGGAACCACAAAGGCACCGCCAATAACATTTCCGATAGTTACCGGAATAAGATTATTTATGATGATCTGACTCCAGGTAATGTCTGCTCCCAAAAATAATCCAATTGGTAAAAAGAACATATTTGCGACGCAATGCTCAAATCCCGCGAGCACAAAAAGCATAATTGGGAACCAAATTGCAAATATTTTGCCAATAATGTCTTTTGAACCTGCTTGCATCATGACTGCCAGCACCACTAATATGTTACAAAAGGTAGCGCGGATAATGATCGGCAACAACGGAATCGCTGTTTTTGCTTCAGCAATACCAATTGCTTTAGCAGCCATGGCTTCGCCGCTGTATAAGCCGCTTTTGAAAAGTAACCAGGCTAATAAAACAGAGCCCACAAAATTTGCAAGATAAACTACAGTCAAATTACGAAGCAAGGAGCCGAGGGTGATTTCTTTTTTAGCTAAAGCTAAGGTTAAAGTACAGTTTCCTGTAAACAACTCTGCGCCGCAAAAAATAATCAGCATCAAACCAACCGGGAAAACACCGGCACCAATGAATTTGGCAAGGGTTGCTTCAAAACCACTTCCTGCACCTGAAGTAACAATGGTGAATCCATAGGCACCTAAACCAACATACATACCAGCAAAAATACCGAGTAAAAGCATTTTACCAATGGGTAAAGAGGCTTTTGCTTTTCCGCTGGTCACCATACACTCGTTAATCTCTTTTGGGGTCAAAAAACCGTTCACACTATTTTCCTCCTAAACAAGTTACGACTTTCATGAATCGTTTGCAGAAGTATAGCACAGAAATAATTATTTGTATATAGTTAGCGTCGCTTAAGTTTACAATTAGTTCGGAGGACATAACAAAATTTAAAAGTAAATATAAACTTATGATAATATTTTGTCTAATTAGGACAAAAAAAGTCAAAGAAAAAATTTCGAGTCAAGTGAAATACTTACAATTGTAAGGGGACGTTAAATTCAAGACAATCGGAGTAAATACTTTTTTTTAAACGGTGTAAGGGCGTTTGACCACTGAAAGATAATAACAAAACCACAAGGTGATGAAATTTGGATATGTTAAATAACGTTAACTGGAATAAAAGTTGCGATTGGAAGTTGGGAAGCAGGCGTAAAAAAGCGGTTTATTTACCAAAAAAATTGTTTAGGACAATGATTCAAGAGATAAGAAAAATAGAAAGGAATACCAGTGGATCAGCGACAGCAACTCCTGTTAATAATAACTATGGTAACGTTTATCAGCTTGGGCGGAACTGCCTTTTGGTCAATGAGCAGAAACAGTCAGCAATAAAAAGGTAAAAAATAGTCCAATAAGAGTAAAAATAAGATTTTCGTAAAGAATGGCGCATATAACAAAATAGCATCGTTTTATATTCGCTATTCCACAAATCACGGCTAACGGAAGTATTTTCAAGGAGTTACGGACAGGGTATCATTTATGATGCCCGACAAGTCTCGCTAACAGTGGGTTGTATGCTAGACAAATAGAGACAGAATCAAGCCTGATGAAGCCGGAAAAGAACCGGTTTTCGCTGAATCAGGCCAGTCGAGTACAATAAAGTACAGATGAGTCGATTGAGAAAGAGAAAAGAAAAAAAATAGAAAAAAATATTCTGATCAAGAGAATGGTAAATTATCATCTGGCGGGATTGAAATGATGAATAACGGGGGCGTTAGGTGTTTTAAACACGACATACTATTAAAGATGACCAAATGTAAAAAAAAGATTGATGTTAAAAAAGTATCAATGACAAACGAAGAGTTATCAATTATAATTAAACTACTAAAAGAAAGGGGAAAAATATGGTTAATTTAACAATTAATGGGCAGAATATCAGTGTCGAGCCTGGAACAACAATTTTAAAGGCAGCAAGTTCCATCGGCATTGAGATTCCAACCCTGTGTAGTTTTAAAGATTTCACACCCGTTGGAACTTGCGGGATGTGTGTGGTAGAGGTGGCAGGTTCAAAAGAATTTGAAAAAGCTTGTTCAACTCCAGTTGCTGAGGGTATGGTGGTTGATACCGATACATTTGCAGTTAGAAATGAGCGACGTAAGGCGATGAAAGCTTTGATGGTGGATCACAAATTTGATTGCATGGCTTGTTATAAGTATGAGGCGTGTTTCTTTGTGGAAAACAATGCTAATTTGATTGATTATGATACCTACAAGGCAGTAGGAACAGAGGGGTATGCGGATCGACCAATTGATGATTCGAATCCATTTTATACTTATGACCCTAGCAAATGTGTTTTATGCGGGCGATGTATAAAAGCATGTGACTATTTACAATGTAATCACGTTTTAGCAGCATTTGATCCTGAAAAGGATAACATCATTAAAACAGTTAATGATTTGCCTAGAGGTAAAACAACAGAGTGTGTCAGCTGTGGAAATTGTATCGCGGTATGTCCAACCGGTGCATTAGCACCTAAGAAGTTTAAACCATTCAGCTATGCAAAACAGGTACAAACCGTCTGTCCCTATTGTGGAGTAGGCTGTACTTTAAATTTAAAAGTAGTTGATAATAAAATTACCGACGTATTCAGTACCGAGGGAAATGTAAACGATAATTTACTATGCGTAAAAGGTCGCTTTGCTTATGATTTCGTAGGCAGTCCGGATCGATTAACAACACCATTGATCCGAAAAGATGGGGTATTACAAGAAGCGACTTGGGAAGAGGCCATTACATTAGTGGCTAAAAAACTTAAAGAAGCAAAAACGGAAGGACCACAGGCAGTAGCAGGTTTTTCTTCTGCACGTTGTACCAATGAAGATAATTATGTCTTCCAGAAGTTTATCAGAACTGCGGGAGAAACGAATAATGTCGATCATTGTGCGCGGTTGTGTCATGCTTCCACCGTGGCTGGTTTAGCTAAGTCTTTCGGTAGCGGCGCGATGACCAACAGTATTGAAGAAATCGCTGTGATGGATGTTATGCTGGTGTCAGGCTCAAATACTACTGAGACCCATCCTGTCATTGGTGCAAAAATAAAACAACGGAAAGCTCAGGGAGCTGCTCTGATTGTTGCCGAACCCCGTAAGATCGAACTGGCGAACTATGCAGATGTTTATTTACAGATTAAACCAGGCACGAATGTCGCCTTATTTAATGGACTGATGCGTGCTATTCTGGATGCCGGTCTTGAAGACAAAACCTTTATCAATGAACGTACTGAAGGTTATGAAGCATTCTTAGAATTCATGAATACGATCACGGTCGAAAAATGTGCCGAAATTTGTGGCGTAGATCCCGATGAAATGCGAAAAGCAGGGGTTCTTTATGCGACAAAAGATAAAGGCGGAATCTTCTATTCCATGGGTGTTACCCAGTTTAATACCGGGACTGATGGGGTTATGTCCACCGCTAATCTGGCCATGTTGACCGGAAAAATTGGTCGGGAAGGCTGTGGCGTTAATCCGCTTCGGGGCCAAAACAATGTTCAGGGGTCCTGTGATATGGGTGCCCTGCCAGGCGATCTTCCTGGTTATCAAAAAACAGCAAATCCTGAAGCTGTGGAAAAATTTGAAAAAGCCTGGGGTGTTAAGCTGCCATCCAATACGGGTAAAACACTAACCGAAATTATTGATGATGTCGGAAATGGTACCGTCAAGTTCCTCTATGTGATGGGTGAGAATCCAGCGGTTTCAGATCCAAACACCAATCATGTTAAAGAAGCGCTGAAAAAGGCTAATTTCATCGTAGTTCAGGATATTTTCCTGACTGAGACTACTGAATTTGCTGATGTTGTTCTACCAGCTTATGTTTATGCTGAAAAAGACGGAACCTTCACCAATACAGAGCGACGTATTCAGCTGCTCAGAAAAGCCGTTGATGCCCCAGGTACCGCTAAAAACGACTGGGAAATTATTGGAATGATAGCCAAGGAAATGGGTGTTAAGGGCTTTGACTTTACCAGCGCTGCTGAAATCATGGACGAAATTGCCTCAGTAACACCAAGTTATACGGGCGTATCCCATGAACGATTGAATAATGGCGATCGTATTCAATGGCCATGTTTAAGTAAAGACTCAGAAGGTGCAAAATTCCTTCATGCCGGAAAATTCACCAGAGGTCTGGGTGCCTTCATGATTGCCGATTACATCCCACCAGAAGATCAGGCCGATGAAGAATATCCACTTATTTTAATGACCGGACGAATTCTTGAGCATTATCATACCCGAACAATGACAAAACGTTCACCGGGCATCGAAGAGATTGCCGGCGATGCATTTGTTGAAATCAATCCAGCCAAAGCATTGGAACTTGGAATTGAAGAGGGTGATATCATTAATGTCACATCTCCACGGGGAAGTGTTTCTGTTAAAACACGTTTTAATGAAGGGATCATGGAAAATAACCTGTTCATGCCTTTCCATTATGGCGAAAGCGGAGCAAACTCCCTGACCGGTGGTGCGGTGGATCCAATTGCTAAAATTCCACCTTTCAAAGTGTCTAAGGTTCGAGTTACAAAATAACGGACAAAATTTTTGCTTTACTAAAGGGGTACGAAAGTGCCCCTTTTTAATTGGGTGAATCGCCTGGACGAATGAATCGAACCATGTAATTTATCATTCAGTTGGCTTGATGGCTTACTTAAGACCGTGAACATGCGTATGACAAATTAAAAATGACAACAAATTGGAAGCGTTTACTTGACAAGTGAGATGTAAAGGTGTATCATATGATCATAAACATGTACACACAAGTCACACAAGTTTTTTATAAATATATTTTTTCAAAGGAAGGGTATTTAAATGCTGGATTTAAAGGTATTAACACAGGCAGTTGGAGATTTAGAAGAAGAAGACGTGATGGACCTACTCAATGATTTCGTCGCTACAAATCCCTCAGAAGCAGAAGCACAGGAAGCAGTTGCAGCATGTCAGGGCGGTATGGCAATTGTCGGTGATCTTTTCGAAAAAGGTGAGTATTTTGTTGGTGATCTGATCTTCGCCGGAGAATTATTAACTGAAGCAATTAATGTCTTAAAACCCGTTTTAGGCAGTGATGACTCTGCTGTTGCCGGGACCATCATTATCGGAACGGTCCATGGTGATTTACATGATATTGGAAAAAACATCTTTAAAAGTATGTCGGAAGCGGCCGGTTTTGAAGTGGTCGATTTGGGGATCGATGTGGCTCCGGAAATCTTCGTGGAGAAAGCCAAAGATTGCAACCCTGCCATCATCGGCATGAGCGGTGTTTTAACCCTGGCGATTGACTCAATGAAAGAAACGGTTGACGCATTAAAAGCGGCAGGTATTACGGCGAAGGTAATTATTGGCGGAAATCCGGTAACCAAAGAATCGTGTGAGTATGTGGGCGCGGATCAATTTACAACGAATGCGGCAGAAGGCGTAAAAATTTGCCAGGGTTGGGTATAAGCGGTCACTTGTGATCAACAACCCCAGGTCGCTGGATAAATAAATAGAAGAATTAGAGATAAAAGGAAGAGACATGTCTCTTCCTTTTATCTTTTTTTTGTTGAAAATGAGCGGTTCTGTTGAGTAAAAAGAGAACGATTTTTTACCCTAAATTTCTAAGATTTGTAGATATTTGTATATACAGGTCGATATAAGTATGGTATAATTTCGACAAACGATTTCATGAAAATGAGATGTATTATAGACTCAAAACACGAGAATCGCTTCTTTACTCGGGCAGGCATTCGGGCATTGATATCAAAATTGCTTAGATGTGGATGGGTATCTTGGGAGTAGTATTATTGACAAAAAATTACCCGATAACACTGTCTTTATGTTGAGAAAATCAGTTTAGTAACTTTTGCTCTTCTATTATGAAGAGCAAAGGCCTCTAAATTCAAAGACGTTAAAATTTGCAAGATTTATATCAATTATACCATTATCAAAAAAAATAATTTAGGTTATAATTAAAAGGATTTTGAAAATATTAAACTAGAAATTCCAGGTGTGATCATTTAGATAAGACCAGGTCGACAAAACAAGACGGTGGTATTCAATTTACACCTTTAAGGGAGTGGAACTTAAATTATGAAACATAGCATTGTAAGATCCATCGAAGGATTATATGAAGATCGAACCCTGGAGCTCGTGCGAATTGCTATTCGAAAAGGGTTTAAACCAATTGATATCTTCAATTGGTTGCAAACCGGAATGGAGCGGGTCGGTAAATTATACGAAACCAGTGATTATTTTATTGCCGATTTGATTTTTGCCGGGATCATCTTTCAGGAAGTGATGGAACTCGAAGAACTAAAAGAAATTACCAAGGTAACTCCAAAAAATAAAATAGGCAGATTACTGCTTTTTTCTGTTTTCGGTGATTGTCATGATATTGGCAAAAATATTTTTGGCTCATTTGCCAGAACCGCCGGATTCGAACTCATTGATCTGGGGACGGATGTTTCCCTTTATCAGGTGGTGGAAGCCATTGAGACGGTCAAGCCGGATATCATCGGCATGAGTGGTATGCAGCAGGAAACCATTTATGAAATGCGGGCGGTGGTCTGCGAATTGGTTAACCGGGGAATCCGGGATGATTACCGGGTGATTATTGGCGGTGCTGTCATTGATGAAAAAGCAGCACAGATTGTGGGGGCAGATTTTGCCACGAAAGATGTGATGACCGGTGTCGAAAAATGCAAATTATGGATGATCGAAAAAACCGGAAAAAAAAATAACGATAAATAGACCAAGGTGGTAGAAAAATGGGATCCCCCGAATATTTAAAAATAGTCGATGCAATAAAAAATAGAATAACCAGTGAAGAAATTAAACCGGGTGATGCCATACAGTCAGAAAACCTTCTCTGCGAAGAATTTAATGTCAGCCGCATGACGGTCAGAAAAGGTTTAGCAGTTCTTGTCAATGAGGGTTACATTTACTCCATTCCAGGCAAAGGCAACTATGTCTGTGAACCTAATCTGGATTCCTACACGCTTCATTTTGACGAAATGATGACAACTGAAAAAAAAGGTGAAGAAATCCGGCTGATTGAGGTCAATGTCGTGAAACCCAGCTATGAGGTAGGTTTTAATTTGGAAATCCCCGAAAATAAACATGTCATTGTGGTGAAACGGGTTTTTGTCAGCGATGGCATCGTTAAGGCCTTTGATGTTAAATATATTCCTTATTACCGGGGCATTCCGATTGTCGAAAAAGAAATTCGCTATGCCACCTTTCCGGAAATGGTGGCCAAAAAGAACTCCATCTTTGCGATGACCAAAAAGCTCAAAATTCGGGCGATGGCGGCCAAAGGGGAAGTCAGTCAGGTGTTGGATATTATGGAAGGCGATCCTGTTCTGGTTGTGGAACAGAAGCTGATGGATGAAAAAGATCACCCCATTGGATGGGGGCTTATGTACTTTACCGGTGAGGATTCTGGGCTGGAGGCAATTGCTTCCTTCGATTAGTTTGAATAACTGAGGTATGGGATGAAAGAAAGTATCTTACTGATTGCGTGTGGAATGATTCAGGACGAGATGAGCTTAGCGATGAAGAATACCGGCATCAATTATGATACCATTTGGATGAGTGCAGAACTTCATAACAACCCGGACATGTTAAACCAGGAACTGCAAAAAGTGATTGACAGCCATCAGGAATATGACACCATTCTTTTGGGTTATGGAAATTGTGGCAAAGCACTGATCGGATTGCGAAGTGATCATGCCAGACTGGCCTTGTTGCGCTCCGAAGATTGTATCCAGATTCTGCTTCATAATAAAGAGAAACTCAAATCCATTCGGGGTGAAACCTATTTTATAACCAAAGGGTGGATGATGGGGAAAAAGTCCTTAAAAGAAGAGTATCACTATGCCATTAATAAATATGGTCCCAAACGGGCCGAGATGATCATGGGGATTATGTTTAAAAATTACAAGTCCCTGATGATGATCGATTCTGGCGCCTATAATCTGGAAGATTGGATCCATTGTGCCCGGCATTTGAGTCAGGTCCTGAAATTAGATTTTATTATTACCCAGGGGGATGTAGAGCTGCTGGAAATGTTTCTTTCGCTGGCGTGGGATCATCGGGTGGTCGTGATTGAACCCGGCGCAGAAGTAACCAAGGATGATTTCGGAGTGGAATGTGCCGTGGCATCCTGTACCAATATGTTTACAATGTAAAAATCCGACAGGGATCACGGTTGCGGCGACTTAATCGGGAGATACGAATAGTGTCTCTTTTTTTATTTTACAAAAATAGTGTCGACAATCTGTGCTATGTTTGAAACATGACAGCCAACACAGCTAGACAGATAATTTGGAAAACAGTATAATAATAAAAGTGTTTATAACGCAGTTTAACAACAGAGAGGAAAATCGATGAAACTGGAAAAACTATTAAACGAACTAAGGATAATTGAAATCAGAAATAATCAGCCTGATTGTGATATAAATAAGATTTGCTATAATTCCCGGGAAGTGGTCCCGGGCAGTCTGTTTGTCGCCATCCCCGGATATGTCACTGACGGTCATCAATACATCGGCAAGGCCATCAGCCAGGGCGCCGTGGCGGTGGTCCATCAGGATGACCTGACTGACTATCAGGCCGGAGTAAGTTACATCAAAGTCGGGGATTCCCGCCATGCCCTGGGGATTCTGGGGAGCTATTTTTATGGAAAACCCTCGGCGTCGATGGTGGTAACCGGTATTACCGGAACCAATGGCAAAACCTCGCTGACCTATATGCTTAAACATATTTTTGAAACAGAGGGCAAAAAATGTGGACTGATCGGTACCATCCATAATCTGATTGGCGATCAGGTGGTTGATAATCGCGGCCGCACCACCCCGGAATCCCTGGAAGTCCAGGAGATTATCAACGAAATGAAGGAGCGGGGCTGTACCCACTTATTTATGGAAGTTTCCTCCCACGGTCTGGCTCTGGATCGGGTCAATGGGGTAGATTTTGATTACGGCATCTTCACCAACCTGACTCAGGATCATCTCGATTATCATAAGACCTTTGAAAATTATTTTGAGGCCAAAGCCAAGCTCTTTTTTCAGGCCCAAAAAGCCAACATTATCAATGGCGATGACCCCTGGGGTCGGAAGCTGTGCGATATCTTAAAAGAAAAAACGAGTGTACCGGTGCTCACCTATGGCATGAATCCGGGCCATGACTATTACGCCAGAGACCTGATCTTTGGCGCTAAAGGAACTGACTTTACGCTGGTTACACCGGACGGGGAAGAAAAATTATGGTTAAATATCCCCGGAGAGTTTATGGTTTATAATGCCATCGCCGCGATTATTGCCGCGGTGGCCGAAGGGGTAACCATGGCGGTGATCCGGACGGCCCTGGCGACGATGCCGGGGGTTGAAGGGCGGATGGAAATTCTGGATCTCGAGGCGCCTTTTAATGTGATTATCGATTATGCCCACTCTCCAGATTCCTTGGAAAAGCTGCTCCAGTCGGTGCGAAAAATATTTACCGGCCGGATTGTTCTGGTCTTTGGCTGCAACGGCGACCGGGACAAGGAAAAACGGCCGATCATGGGCCGGATTGCGGGAGAGTATGCCGATATGGTGGTGGTGACTTCGGACAATCCCGCCAGTGAAAACCCAATCGACATCATCAATGCGGTGGTGGCTGGCGTCCGGGAAAAAACAGATCAGGTTGCCACGGTGGAACTCCGCCAGGAAGGGATCTATTACGGCGCTACCCTGTGTCGCCCCGGCGATGTGCTGGTGCTGGCCGGCAAAGGTCACGAAAAACAGGAAATCATGAAAGACGAAACCCTCTATTACAACGAATGGGATACGGCTAGAGAAGCCGTCGCCCGTCTAAAACTGAAGTCTGAGAATTAGAAAAAGACAAGAAAAAAGCACCCGCTGGGTGCTTGAGGTTGTTGCTAAACTACCGTACCGACCAATTTTTAATCTATTGTTCGCTGCGGGATCGGACAGGCTCTGCCATGTCCGCCCCGATGCGTACAATCAGATTAATAATTGTCGGCACTACGTTGATACTATATGTACATTTTTAAGCACCCCATGGGTGTTTTTTTCATTTCAGGGTCAAAACAATCGGGCAATGATCCGAGCCCATCACCTCGTCTAAGATATCGGTGCCCGCTACCTGGGGCATGAAATTTTCAGACACGAAGAAGGAATCGATCCGCCACCCGGCGTTGTTGGCCCGGGCATTGAAGCGGTAAGACCACCAGCTGTATTTAACATCGTCGGGATGTTGCACCCGCCAGCTGTCGACCATGCCGATGCCAAGGAAATCATCAACCCAGGCCCGTTCTTCTGGCAGGAAACCGGACCGCTTGGAGTTTTCCTTGGGATTTTTCAAATCAATTTCGCGATGGGCGATGTTAATATCCCCGCAGACAATGACGTTTTTGCCGGCTGCCAGCAGTTCCTGGACATCATTTTGAATGCAGCGGTTGAAGTCCATTTTAAAACTCAGCCGCTCATCGTCTTTCTGGCCGTTGGGGAAATAGACATTGTAAAGGATAAAATCCGGGTATTCCATGATAATGGTACGGCCTTCATTGTTGAAGGCCGGGTCGGATAAACCGGTGCGGATGGCCAGGGGTTTTTGTTTGTAATAAACCGCTGTACCGCTGTACCCTTTTTTTTCACCAGAGTGAAAATAGGCAAAATAGCCGGGGATATTGAGTAAAGCATCTTCCAACTGATGGTCATGGGCCTTGGTTTCCTGAATGCAGAGGATATCCGGATTGGCTGCTTCAATAAAGGAGACAAAGCCTTTTTTTTCTACGGCCCGAATGCCGTTGACGTTCCACGAAATAATCTTCATATGTTACCTTCCTATTTAATCAAATTTAATTACGGTACCGGTTTGTTTGGGGTCTGACCCGCGCCGCCAGATTATTCCCCTTTTTCGAGATTTTCCAGGGTCTCCAGCCGATCCATAATCTCCAGCAGTGCTTCTTCCAGAACCGCCTTTTCTTCAGCCAGTTCCTGCAAAACGGTATAGTCTTTGGTGATTTCGGTCAGCTTCTTCGTAACAAAATCCAGCCGCTGATCCTTGGCTTCCAGATCCAGCAGCAACGCCTCCTGCTCCCTTTTTTCCTTATATGTCAGGCCGGGTTTGCGGGTTTTAGGCTTTTCAATGGCTGGGGCTGCGGTTTTTTTCTCCGGTTGCTCCGGGGTATCGTCGCGGTGGCCCAGGCCAGTCAGGGGATGTTTCTTGATATAGTCCGAATAATTGCCGGTTTGGGTGGTGATCTGACCTTTACCATCGAAGGAAAAAATCTGTTCACAGGTGCGGTCCAGAAAATAGCGGTCATGGGAAACGGTCAGCACCGAACCCTGAAACTCGTCCAGGTAGGCTTCCAGAATCGTCAGGGTGTCGATGTCCAGATCGTTGGTGGGTTCATCAAACAGCAGCACATTGGGGGCCATCATCAGAATCCCCAGCAGATAGAGCCGCCGCCGTTCGCCACCAGAAAGTTCGGAGATATAAACCCATTGGCTGTTTTTATCAAACAGAAACAGTTCCATCATCTGGGCGGCCGTAACCGTTTCGCCCCGGGAATTTTCCATCACTTCGGCTTTTTCGCGGATATAATCAATGGCCCGGAGGCTCAAATCCATATCCTCAGATTCCTGGGAAAAATAACCGAGTTTGACGGTATCACCCAGGGTGATGGTGCCACCATCCGGCTTAAGTTTTCCGGCCAGCAGGTTCAGCAGGGTCGACTTGCCATAACCGTTTTTGCCGATGATCCCAATCCGTTCGCTGGGGCCGAGAATCATCGAAAAATCATTGATAATTTTCTGGGGGCCGAAGGATTTACTTAAATGCTCAATTTCAATGACTTTTTTACCCAGACGGGAAAAGCCCACCGAAATTTCCATCTGGTTTTCAGAAAGGTCAGTGGCCCGCTCTTTGATCTCGTCAAACCGCTGAATCCGGGCTTTCTGTTTGGTCGTTCGGGCTCGGGCACCGCGACGGATCCAGGCCAGCTCGCGGCGATAGAGGTTTTGGCGCTTGGCTTCGATGGCGGTTTGGGCTTCCCGGCGGTTGGCTTTCTGCTCTAAAAAGTCGGAGTAATTGCCGGTATACTCATAGAGCTGGCCCTTATCCAATTCGATCGTTCGGGTCACCACCCGATCCAGAAAATAGCGGTCATGAGTAACCATCAGCAGGGCCCCTTTACGGTTTAACAGGTAATTTTCCAGCCAGGCAATGGTGTCATTATCAAGGTGATTGGTGGGCTCGTCAAGAATCAGCAGATCGCAGGGGGTCAGCAGGGCCGAGGCCATCGCCACCCGTTTGCGCTGCCCGCCGGAAAGCTGGCCGATTTTTTTATGATAGTCGTGAATGCCCAGCTGCGAGAGGATCGTTTCGACCTGGGATTTCAGATTCCAGAGGTTTTCATCATCAATGCGCTGGGACAGCGACAGTAGCCGCTTTTGCAGGGCGGCATCCTCCGGGGAATCGTCCAGGGCGGCCAGGGTGGACTCATAATCCCGGACCAGGTTCATTTCCGGCGAGTTGGCCGAAAAGACCTGGGAAAGCACCGTGGTCTCCGGGTCAAGATCCGGGTCCTGGGACAGAATTTCGACTCGCTTGGTGCCGAAAAACTTAACCTCGCCGGCATCCGGGCTATCGAGGTTTCCAATGATCCGCAGCAGCGAGGTTTTCCCCGATCCATTAACACCAATCACCCCGATCTTATCGGTATCGGCGATGGAAAATGAGAGTTGATTAAAAAGAGTTTTCACCCCGTAAGTTTTTTTAAGATTTTCAATACTGGCAATATTCATTGACTCGTCCTTTGTGTTTTCATTTTGCTGATATTTTACCATAAAGAGGCGGGATCATGGAATAACTTTACAAAAAGTCCTGAAAATAGTATCATGTAATCACGAATTATAGAAAAAATGATCGAAATGAAAAAAGATGGGGTGAACAAAATGATGTTGGGTAAAACCATTTTTATTGCAAAAAGTGCCGATGTGGTGGGAAAGGTAAAACTGGGTAATTTTATCTCAGTGTGGTTTCAGGCGGTCATCCGGGGGGATGTCGACAGCATCACCATTGGTGATCGGACCAATATCCAGGATGGGACGGTGGTACACGTGGCTCCAGGTTATCCGACGGTCATCGGTGCCGGGGTAAGCATCGGCCACAATGCCATTATTCACGGCTGCGAAATCGGCGATAATGTCCTGGTCGGGATGGGGGCGATTATCCTCAATGGTGCCAAAATTGGTGATAACTCCATTGTTGGAGCCGGCTCGCTGGTGACCCAGGGTAAGGTCTTCCCGCCCAATTCACTCATCATGGGCAGCCCGGCCAAAGTTGTCCGGGAGTTGAAACCGGAAGAAATTCAGAGCATCCGCGACAACGCCGAAGAATATCTGGACACCATGAAGGGCTACATGTAAGCCATCAGCGAAAGACGGGGCAAATAAAAAAAGACCCAACGGGTCTTTTTTTGGTTCCTAAAACTTGACCGGTTTCAGGCGAAAGCGTTCCAGGGGTTTGTGCAGAATCGTCACCAGCACGATCCCAACCAGACCTTGAAGGGCACTGAAGGGCAGGTTTACCAAAGGACCGGCAACATTGCCGTACATGATCACTTCGGAAACGAAATAAACAGCGGTCATCGCAATGACGGCGGGGAAAGCAAAGAATAGCAGATTCTTTTCGGGAAAGCGCTTCATCAGATAGCCGAAGATAAAGGCCATCGATCCTTTAGCGATAAAGGTGGGCAGCATATAGGCGCTGTAGCCACCGAAGTAGTCGGCACTAGCCGAACCGATCCCGGCGGCAATCAGACCGCCCCAGGGTCCTAAAATATAAGCGGATAACAGCACCGCTCCATCACCGGGATGAATATAACCCGTCGGCAGCGGGATCTTCACCAGCGATGTCATCACAAAGGTCAGGGCCATCAATAACGCCGTATAGGTGATTTTTTTGGTTTGATCATTCATTCATATGTCCTCGATTCTAAAAAAATACTAAGCCAACGATGAGCCGTTGGCTTAGTATAAGATTAGCGCATATTTCAATTCAAAACAAGGTCTTGAATTGAGGTATTTTTTTAAAAATCTGAACCCATCGATTAGACCTGTTCGATAAAAATACTGACGGCAGCGTTACCCGGCAGATCGGTTTTTTCCGGGTTGTTGGGCGAAACTGCAATACTGATGCTGTAACCGCTGACGGTTCCCTTCAGGTGGGTTGATTCGGAAATAACTTCCTCGGAATAATCAGAAGCACTGGCCAGTAGCGCTTGATAAAAAACAAGAAGTTCATCGGTGCTATAATCGGAAACATAGGAAGTTTTCCAACCTGGATGCCCCGAATCACTGGTAATCTGATGGGACTGAGAAAGAGTGGTTACGCCGTAAAGCGGGACCATCTGGCTGGGATAATTGCCAGCTAAAAGACCGGCTTCGTCAACATAGATTTCTTCAGTATTTTCCTCAATGACAGTCTGCATTTCCGACGGCACCGTAATCGTGGTGGTGGCGGTTGTATCGGGTTGATTATTCTTGATCGGCTCGGGCTGTTTGGTTACCGCGGTGGTGCTACTGCTGTTACTGGCTTCATTGGTGGTGCTTGCTTCATCGCTGATCAGCTTTGGCATGATAAAGACAGCGCCGACAATAAGAACCCCAATGAGTAAAACCGAAAGAACGACATAACGTATTTTCATAAATAACTCCTTTGGATGCAATCAGCAGGTGATTGAGAAACAGTACATGAAACTCACAGCTTTTCTCAATGTTCTGAGCTGATTACGAATTGGATGATTATCTCATTATAACCGAGAATCTTAATTTTTAGAATAAAGATTTCAAAAAACTTGATTTTATTAAGGATATTGGATAGAATATAAAACAGACCTTTTTACTTTTAAATAGTTATAAATAAGAACATAAATGTCAGGACAAGGACGCTGTGGGGAAGGCTTTATCAGAGAGATAATCATTTTGGTGAAAGATTATTAAAAGACACCTCAGAGAGATCACCTTTGAACAGGATTTCTGAAGGCTGGTTAGCCATCGCTTAAACCAGATTAGGAAACCCCGGGGAATCGTTAACTTCAGAGAGTGGGCAGTTTTCTGCCAACTTGGGTGGTACCGCGATTTTTCGTCCCTTGATTTTTCAGGGGACGTTTTTTTGTTGATGCGGTTATGTTTGACCGGAACGGGTCGCGCATTTATTGGGGAACAGTGGTGTAAAAGTATTTAATTTATTCAAGAAGCAATGAGCGCATTTGGATAACGCAATTAATTCGGAGCATTTACTATCAAGCACTTAATTAACTAAGAGAATTTAACTAAGAGAATAACTCAGAGAGACTTAATGGAGGTAGAAATTTGGCACAGTTTAAAACACTAATAGAGGGAAAAATCGGCGAGCGCGAAGATGTGATCTCACAACAGTGGGAAGCGATGAATCTGTTGCAGCAAACCATTGATAACCGCGAAGGAAAAGAGAATTTTGTCTTTTATGAAGGCCCCCCCACCGCCAACGGTCGGCCCGGGATCCATCATGTGCTGGCCCGGACCCTGAAAGACACCGTCTGTAAATACAAGGTGATGGACGGTTACCGGGTCCTACGAAAAGGTGGTTGGGATACCCATGGCCTGCCGGTGGAAATCGAAGTTGAAAAACAGCTGGGGCTGTCCAGCAAACCGGAAATTGAAGCCTACGGCATTGATAAGTTCAACGAAAAATGTAAGGAATCGGTCTTCAATTATGAAGGACAGTGGAAGGAAATGAGCCGCAAAATGGGTTATTTCATTGACATGGAAGATCCCTACATCACTTTGGATAATAATTATATTGAAACCGTCTGGTGGATTCTCGATAAGTTTAATAAAGAAGGCTTTCTCTATGAAGGTCACAAGATCATGCCCTATTGCCCCCGTTGTGGTACCGGTCTGGCCTCCCATGAGGTTGCCCAGGGCTATCAGGAAATTAAAAGCAATACCGTCGTCGCCGCATTTAAACGCAAGGATGCCGACGAATACTTTTTAGTCTGGACCACCACCCCCTGGACTCTGGCCGCCAATGTGGCCCTGGCCGTTCATCCCGATGCCGATTACATCAAAGCCCGCAGCAATGATGAAGTCTATATCTGTGCCAAGGTGCTGGCGCCCAAATTACTGGGCGAGGACTACGAAATTCTCGAAGAAATGAAGGGATCAGCCCTGGAATACGTCGAGTATGAGCAGCTAATGCCGTTTGTGACGCCCGATAAAAAAGCCTTTTTTGTTACCTGTGCCGATTATGTCACCACCGAAGACGGGACCGGGATTGTTCATATCGCTCCTGCTTTTGGGGAAGATGACTACAAGGTTGGCCGGGCGTACAATCTGCCGGTGCTGCAACCGGTGGCTGAAGACGGAAAATATACCGACACCCCCTGGAAGGGACAATTTGTCATCGATGCCGATCTTGATATCATCAAATGGTTAAAAGCCGAAGGCAAACTGTTCAAAAAAGAAAAGGTGCTGCATAATTATCCGCATTGCTGGCGCTGCAAGACTCCGCTGCTATATTATGCCAAACCAAGCTGGTATCTGGAAATGACCAAGATTAAAGATACCCTGATCGCAAACAATAACGGCGTCGAATGGTACCCGGATTTTGTCGGTGAAAAACGTTTCGGCAATTGGCTGGAAAACCTCAACGACTGGGCCATCTCGCGCAGCCGTTACTGGGGAACACCGCTGCCGGTGTGGCGCTGTGACGATTGCGGTAAACTGGAAACCGTCGGTTCCCGCAAAGAACTGGTGGACCGCGCGATTGAGGATATCGATGAAAGTATTGAGCTGCATCGCCCTTATGTCGATGATGTCCATTTCACCTGTCCCGATTGCGGCAAAACGATGACCCGGGTCAAAGACGTTATCGACTGCTGGTTTGATTCCGGCTCGATGCCCTTTGCCCAACATCACTACCCGTTTGAAAATAAAGAACTGTGGGAAGAACAGTTCCCGGCTGATTTCATCTGCGAGGGGATTGATCAAACCCGCGGCTGGTTCTATTCATTGCTGGCAATTTCATCATTTGTGACCGGCAAAGCGCCTTACAAAAAGGTCTTAGTCAATGACCTGATTCTCGATGCTGAAGGACAGAAAATGTCCAAAACCAAGGGTAACACCGTTAATCCTTTTGAAATGTTTGAAGAATATGGGGCTGATGCCCTGCGCTGGTATCTGCTCTATGTATCACCAGCCTGGACCCCGACCCGTTTTGATGTTAAGGGGATCAAAGAGGTCCAAAGTAAATTCTTTAACACCCTGAAAAATACCTATCATTTCTTTGCCCTTTATGCCAATACCGACAACATCGATCCCCGCGAGTTTTTTGTGCCTTATGCCAAGCGGCCCGAAATCGATGCCTGGATCTTGTCCAAATATAATCGCCTGGTCAAAGAAGTTCGCGAAGAAATGGAAGTTTTTGATTTAACTAAAGCGGTCAAGAAAATCCAGAACTTTGTCAACGAAGATTTATCCAACTGGTATATCCGTCGCAACCGTCGCCGTTTCTGGGGAACCGAGCTGACGGAAGATAAAAAAGCCGTTTACAATACCACCTGGGAAGTATTGGAAGGGGTGGTTCGCCTGTGTGCTCCCTTTGCCCCTTATATCACCGAAGAACTGTATCAAAAATTGACCGATGGTGTTTCGGTTCATCTGGCCGATTATCCCACCGTCAACGAAGAGCTGATTCAGGATGCCATTGAAGAACCGATGGATCTGGTCAGAGAACTGGTCAGTCTCGGCCGTGGTGCCCGGGAAGAAGCGCAGATCAAGGTGCGACAACCGCTGTCCAAGATTATTGTTGATGGCAAATACCGCGAAACCCTCGGCGATCTCTGTGTTCTGATCGAAGAAGAACTGAATATTAAAAAAGTCGCTTTTGAAGATAATCTCGGTGATTTTATGAACTATGCGTTAAAACCAGACTTCAAGGTCGCCGGCCCGGTGCTGGGCAAAAACGTCAAACTGCTGGGCAAAGCCCTGGCCTCAGTTGAAGCCAGTGAGGTTGTGGCCAAGCTGGAAGCTGACGGCAGCTTTGTGATTGAGCTGGATGGCGAAAGCCTCGAACTCCGTAAAGATTTCATCGATATCCGGATTTCGGCTAAAGAAGGCTTCAACGTCCAGATGTTCAACAACAAGTTTATCATCCTCGATACCAGCTTAGATCAGGATCTATTGGATGAAGGCTGTGCCCGGGAATTTGTGTCGCGGATTCAGCAACTGCGAAAATCCAACGGCTATGAAGTCATGGACCGCATCGACATCAGCTACAGCAGTGATGAAGCGATGGCTCGGGCGATTGAAATCTATACTGATTTTATCAAAACCGAAACCCTGGCTGATACGATTACCGTAAAAGCCGGTGTCGGCGAAATGTTTAATTTAAATGGTCATGATACCTGGATTGAACTGGCGAAGAAATAGCGAGAAAAAACACATAAATAAGCAAAAAAACAGCCCCCGATAAAGCATATCAATGCTTTGTCGGGGGTTATTTTGTCGTGATTACTCGGCTTCAAACTGCGGATAATAGCCCAGAAACTGAAAATACTCGGCCTTTTCCTGAATGATCGGCAGCAGGTTGACCAGGGTGTTCTGGGAAATATTGCCGGTGAAGTCGATGAAAAACAGGTACTCCCAATTCTCTTTTAACAGTGGCCGGGATTCGATCTTGCATAGGTTGAGTGAAAATACCGAAAAGATCCCGATGATTTCGTACAGTGCGCCGGGACGGTGGGGCAGCCGAAAGGCAATGCTGACCCGGCTGGGATTTTCAAACAGTTCGATCTCCCGGGAAATAACGACAAAGCGGGTCACGTTGGTTTGGGAGAAGTTGATGTCTTCGGCCAGGACTTCCAGGTCATAGATTTCGCCGGCCCGCTTGCTGGCAATGGCGGCCATGGTCGGGTCATTTTGCTCAGCCACATATTCGGCGGCGATGGCAGTATTGAAGTAAGGAATACATTTCCAGTCCGGATAGTCTTTAAGAAATTCCTCGGACTGGGAAAAGCCCTGAGGATGGGAATAAACCTCGGTGATCGTCTCCAAACTGGCGCCTTTGGGAGCCAGTAGACAGTGCCGGGCTTTGATCTCTTCTTCGCCGACAATATAATACTGATAGCGGGACAGCAGGTCATAAACGGCAGCAATCGACCCGGTCGATGAGTTTTCAATCGGCAGCACGCCGTAATCGATAAAGCCCTGACTGAGGGCTACAAAAACATCCTCAAATGTTTTATAGGCAAACAGTTCACAATCCGGTTTAAAAAACGCCAGGCTGGCGGCTTCGCCATAAGAACCGCGGGTGCCGGCATATGCCACCCGCGGTTCGGTTTTGATGCTTTGAGGATAAACCGAAAAAGCTTGTTTTAAAGCATTCAGGGTATTCGCTTCAGTCGTCATCTCAGTAGCCAATATTTTCTCCCACCAGAATCACCTTGATCCGGTCCGCGACGCGGCTGTGTCGGGTGATCACGATATTGGCGCACATACAGTCATCGGCATGACATTGGGCACAGTTTCCGGTGTCATAACAGGGGGTTTTAGCACTTAAGCGAATGGCATTCACCGGTGCGGCAATATTCTGGGCCCGATAAACGCCGGCATCGGTATTGGCCACCACCTTGTTGATCCCGGCAATGACAATCACCTGCTCCGGACCAAAACACATCAGCGCGACCCGGTTACTGATGCCATCGACATTGACCAGTTCGCCATCCATGGTGATGGCATTAGTGCCGGTAATAAAGGTGTGAGCCAGGACGCCCTGGGCCACTACCTCTCGTTTTTCCTGGGCAGTTTTCGCCAGACTGCGGTCAATATATTGATAATCGCCATTCTTAACCGCATCAAGGAGACCAATTTCCTTGATCGATTCTGAACCGCCATGGGTCACGCTGGCCCCACCGGGAATCAGTGACAAGGCCAGTTCCAGCGCCTCCTGGGCAGTTTGGCAATAGTAGCCTTTAAAATTTCGTTTTTCAAGTTTTTTAATTAAAGATTTACTGAGATTCAGATAATTATCTTCCTTATAACCCAAAATATTACCTCCAGAGAAAAGAATAATCTTATTATAATCCAAAGCTGTTAAAAAAACAAAATTTATTCAAAAAATGGGGTATAATAATAAAAAAACATGCAATCGCAGAAGAGGAGGACGTCATGCATAAGTATAAGGGGATTATCTTTGATCTGGACGGCACCCTGGTCAATTCACTGGAAGACCTGATCGATTCGGTCAATGAGATTATGAAATATCATCAATTTCCGATCCATTCCTATGATGAGGGTAAAAAACTCATCGGCAGAGGGTTGAGAAATCTGACCCGGGATGCCCTGCCGGAAAAATATCGGGATGATGAAGCGTTTGTGGACCGACTGACAGAAATGGTCTCAGCGGAGTATTCTGTTAATTATCGCAAGAAAACCAAACCCTATCCGGGAATTACGAAATTGCTGGACTATTTAAAGGCCAACGACATTCCCTGGAGTGTTTGTACCAACAAACCGGATATTGCCGCAAAATCACTGGTCAATGCGTTATTTGACGATTATGAATATGTCGATGTGCAGGGCTTTACCAAAGACGCGCTGAGAAAACCGAATCCGGCGGTAACCCTGGAACTGGTCGCTAAAATGGGCCTGAAACCTCAGCAATGTCTGTATGTCGGTGATTCTACCGTTGACTATGAAACCGCCGTGAGAGCGGGAATGCTGCCGGTTTTATGCACCTGGGGATTTGAATCCTTTGAAGTGCTGACCAAGCTGGATGACGCCATCTGGTTGCACAACCCGATGCGGATTGTCGATGCCCTGCGCTACGGTAGGGAAATGTATTCGCTGTTTAACGAAACACCCAACCCGGATCCGAATGCACCAAAGAAAAAACACTGATCAGCGACGACGGCTAAAATTCAAGGAAGTTAGAATCAGAAAACTTAAGAAATGTAAACGTTGAACAAGATGTAAACGAAAATCAGAATTACATGTTGACAAAAAAAGCAGGTCTTGTTATAATAAAAAATTTTACTTTTCCAAAAATCTGTGGTATACTGACGTAGAGAAAACCACAGAGAGGTGAAGTTCATGCCAAAAGCAACCATTATGGACATTAGACGCGAGGTGGAAAATTATTTGGGCAGACGAGTCAAACTTGAAGCACATAAAAGCAAGAAGAAACTCTACCAAAAAGAAGGGGTAATTGAAAGCACTTATCCCAGTATTTTTACTGTACGAGTTCAAGAGGATCAACGAAAAGAACAAAAATTGTCTTTTAGTTATTCCGATCTCTTAACTCAAAGCGTAAAAATTGTATTACTAGATGAGAATGAAGCTGATGGTGCACTGTTAGTTTCATAACGACAAGATAAAAAGTTCCACATTAGGAGAAGGACTCAGGTTCTTCTTTTTTTGTTGTCTTTAATGGTAGGTTTTTTATGAAACCGATGGTATAATAACCGGGTATTGAAAAAATTGGAGATAAATATGAATACTAAGAACTTAAAAATAGAATCTGAAATTGGCACCCTGAAAAAGGTCCTGGTCCATCGACCGGGCAAAGAACTGGAGCGGATTGTTCCGGACTCACTGAAGGAGTTGTTGTTTGAGGATATCCCCTGGCTGGCCCGGATGCAGGAGGAGCACGATGCCTTTGCGGCGATCCTCAGAAAACGGGGCGCCGAGGTGTTTTATGTGGAGGATTTATTAAAAGATGTGTTAAAGTCCACCGCCGTCCGGGAGAGTATCATTGCCGAAGTGATTGACAAAAATCCCTCATCGGGGAACTACATCGATGGTTTCTTAAATGAATATCTGATGTCACTGGACAGCAATGCCCTGGGTGATGCCCTGATTGCCGGAGTGCTGCAAAAAGAACTGGGCCATATGGAACGGCATCTGGTCCTGACCGATTACTTAAAAGGCCCGGAACCCTACGCTTTTTATTTAAACCCGCTGCCGAATTTATATTTTATGCGGGACCCGGCCGTGACCATTCATGACGGGATGTGTATTTCCGCCATGGCCACCCGTACCCGAAAACGGGAAAGCCGCTATATGTCCGCGATTTATGAGCATCATCCGCTGTTTGCCAGCTGTGGTAATAAAACCTTTTACCAGGATACCAACTTCTTTTCAGTTGAAGGCGGCGATATCCTGATTTTAAGCCCGACGGTGGTGGCTGTCGGTTGCAGCGAACGGACCGAGGTTCAGGGGGTTGAGGAACTGGCTAAAAACCTCTTTAATGCCGATCTCGGCATCGAAAAGGTGCTGGCCGTGAAAATCCCCAGCAACCGCGCCTTTATGCATCTGGATACCGTTTTTACGATGGTCGACGTGGATAAATTCATTGTCTACCCGGGGATTCTGGAACAGGTGGAAACGGTCATCATGACGCCCGGCAAAAAAGACTATCTTCATTATGAGCGCAAAGACAGCCTCAAAGAAGCCCTTAAATCAGTGCTTGGTTTACCAGCCATTAACCTGATTGAGAGTGGCGGCGGCAACCCGGTTGCCGCGGCCCGGGAACAATGGAACGACAGCACCAACACCCTGGCAATTGCTCCGGGGGTCATCGTCGCCTATGCCCGGAATGAGAAGTCCAATGAGGTGCTCAGTCAAAACGGTATCGAAGTCATCGGCATCGAAGCATCCGAACTGGTCCGTGGCCGGGGCGGTCCCCGCTGCATGACCATGCCCCTCTATCGGGACGGGTTTTGATTTCGCCGCTTGTCTGGTAAGCACAAATTAAATAGATTCGAACAAAAGTTGCTTTGATGTCGGTTTCCGCAAACAATTTTGTAACGTGTAGGCGAACAGGCGAGAGCCTGTCCGACGTACAGTGTAGAAATTGTTTCGCGCAAACCGGCAGCGAAGCTCACGGGACTTAGGTAATAACGATCAATCTAATTTCAAGAGAATGTTACCTTGCTAAAGGTATCAACAATCAGTTAAAATAAACTTAACAAGAGATAAACGGAGGAAGCATTGTGAATTTAAAAGGACGTCATTTGTTGACATTAAAGGATTTTACCCCAGAGGAAATACAGTATCTGATCGACTACGCCGCCGAACTGAAAGCCAAGAAAAAATCAGGGGTGGTGGGTGATCTGCTCAAAGGCAAAAATATTGTGCTGATTTTTGAAAAAACGTCAACCCGAACCCGTTGCGCCTTTGAAGTGGCGGCCTTTGACGAAGGGGCTAACGTCACCTTTTTAACCAACAGTCAAATGGGCAAAAAGGAATCGATTGAGGATACCGCCATCGTTCTGGGCCGTTTTTATGATGGCATTGAGTTCCGCGGCTTTGAACAGCAGACCGTCGAAATGCTGGCCGAACATTCCGGGGTACCAGTCTGGAACGGCTTAACCGATTTAGATCACCCGACCCAAATTCTGGCCGATATGCTGACCATCCAGGAAAACTTTGGCATCGTCAAAGGCCGACGGCTGGTATATGTCGGGGATGCCCGTAACAATATGGGCAATGCTCTGATGATCGGCTGTGCCAAACTGGGGATGCATTTTGTGGCGGTGGCCCCTGAATCGCTGTTCCCGGAAGAGGCGTTAGTGGCCGAAATGAAAACCCTTTGTGAAACAACCGGGGGAACCATTACCCTGACTGCCGATATCAAAGCTGGCGTCAAGGATGCCGACGTCATTTATACTGACGTCTGGGTCTCGATGGGTGAAGAAGATCAGATGGCCGAGCGGATCAAACTGTTGTCGCCATACCAGGTTAATATGGAGATGATTAAAGCAACGGGCAATGATGAGGTGATCTTCCTTCATTGTTTACCAGCCTTCCATGACCAGGAAACAGTCGTCGCCCGGGAAGTCAAAGAGAAGTTCGGGCTAACCGAAATGGAAGTCACCGATGAGGTTTTCCGCAGTGTACATTCCAAGGTCTTTGACGAGGCTGAGAATCGGATGCATACGATCAAAGCGGTAATGTGCTCGTCTCTGGTTGGCTAAAATGCCCGATTACGTCGTTGGATCAATTTATTCAAATCCTTGCGTATTAATTATACGCGGCGGCCTTGAATAAATTAATCCGCCTAGTACTCGAGGTTTCGCTCAACCAGTACAGAATAACTTAAACGTTCCGTTCATAGTACGTGATTCATTACCAGGAGATTAACAATAAATGGAAATTAAAGATATCAGAAAATTACAGAATGGCTCCGATGTCCGGGGGGTTGCCCTTGAGGGGATTCCCGGTGAGGAAGTTAATTTTACTCAGGACATGGCGATGAAAATTGCCTTTGCCTTTGCCACCTGGCTGGAGAAAAAGCTCGGGAAAACCCCGTTAACCTTTGCCATCGGCCGAGACAGCCGGCTGTCCGGACCCCATCTGGCTCAGGCGGTGGCGTTGGGGCTGGTCAGTAAGGGGAACAAGGTCTATCAATGCGGCATTGCCACCACCCCGGCGATGTTTATGACCACCATCGATCCGGTCCTACAAGCCGATGGGGCGGTGATGGTGACTGCCAGTCATCTGCCCTTCAACCGCAATGGGCTGAAGTTTTTTACCCGTGACGGCGGCCTTAATAAAGAGGATATCAGCGCTATTCTGGAACTGGCCGAGACCATTGAAACCGGCTTTACCCCGGGCGGACAAGCGCTGGACGATGATTTTCTGCCCAGCTATTCCGAGAATATTTTAAATATTATCCGGGCCAAAACCGGCACCGAGCAGCCGCTGACCGGCGCCAGAATTGTGGTTGATGCCGGTAATGGAGCCGGCGGATTTTTTGTTGACCAGGTGCTAAAGCCGTTAGGGGCTGACACCACCGGCAGCCAGTATCTGGACCCCGACGGTAATTTTCCCAACCACGTGCCCAACCCGGAAGATGCCGTCGCCATCGCCCATATCACCAAAGCGGTGTTGGACAACCAGGCCGATCTGGGGATCATCTTTGATACCGACGTCGACCGGGCGGCGATTATCGACGAACAGGGCCAGGCCATCAATCGCAATGGATTTATCGCCTTTATTGCCAGCATGCTGTTGACCGATTATCCGGGCTCGACAATCGTTACCGATTCGATTACGTCCACCGGGTTAACCGAGTATATTGAAAGCCGCGGCGGGCAGCACCATCGCTTTAAACGGGGCTATAAAAATGTCATTAACGAAGCGATTCGCTTAAATAACGCCGGTATCGAAACCCATCTGGCGATGGAAACCAGCGGTCACGGAGCCATCAAAGAAAACTATTTTCTCGATGACGGCGCCTATCTGGTCACCATGGCGCTGATCAAGTTTGCCGAACTGTTTAAGGCCGGCCAGCCGATCAGTTCGTTTCTGGCCGGACTCAAAGAACCGGCTGAGGCCAAAGAAATCCGCCTCAAGATTACCACTGCGGACTTTAAGTCTTATGGTGAAACGGTGTTGGCCGAATTTGCCCAATTCGCCGCCAGCCAACCCGGCTGGACCGTGGTCAGTCCCAACTATGAAGGGGTCCGGGTCAGCTGTGACGCCAGCGCCGGCAACGGCTGGTGTCTGCTGCGAATGTCCCTCCATGACCCGATTATGCCACTCAATATCGAATCCGATTCGGTCGGCGGTTGCGCAATGATTGAGACGGTTTTAAAGCAATTCCTGACTCAATATCAGGCCCTTAAATAAATTATTTTTGCTTTTTCTGAAAAAATTTATAAATTAAAAAGCCAGACGATGGTGAATTGTATCACATCGTCTGGCTTTTGTTATCATTGACAAGATCTTTTTCATCCATGGTTTTGACTCCAAACACAAAGTAAAGCAGATGACAGATCCAGACGAAGATTAAAACCACCCGTCCAATTGTCGTCGCCCTCATCATGATAAAACCGAATAGCATGGTAATGGTCACGATTGAAATGATCCGTAATTTGGCCTTCTTTGTCATTCCCTGGCCTTTAACCAGGGATTCCAGATTATTCTGGTACAGCTTTGTTTGCATAAACCAGGCATGCAGGCGGTCAGAACTTTTGGTAAAGCAAAAGGCAGCCAGGAGTAAAAAGGGTGCGCAGGGCAGCATTGGCAAAATCGCTCCAATTGCTCCAAGTGCCAGACTGAGACACCCTAAAATAAGATAAAATCCTTTTTTAATTTTCATCAATCTTCAGGCCGGCCACAAAGCCATCAATCAGATCCATGTGCTGGGACATCGCAAAGGCGGCGTTGAGCTGTTCTTTGTTGCCGAGAGCGTTCAAGATTTTGCGGTGCTGTTGATCGATAATTGGTCCCCGTTGGGTATCGTCGAGAATGGCAATTCGGATATCCTTGATCAGGGCTTCGATCAGGGTGGCCGATGACAGCAGGACGTTATGTATCATCTTGTTTTCTGAGGCCAGGGCAATTTCATAATGGAAGCGCTTGTCCAGTTCGGCCCGGACCGACTCATCGGTTTCGGTTTCAATGGCATCACAGATTTTTTTCAGACTGGCAAACCGCTCCGGCGTCATTTTTTTGGCCGCCAATTTAGCCGCTTCGGTTTCCAGCGCTCGCCGCAGTTCCTGGACCTCTCTTAATTCGCCTTTGCTGAGCCAGAACATAATCGTCAGCGGCTGGGTCAGGGTATCTTCAAAATTTTCGGCAATAAAATTGCCTTCGCCCTGCTGACAGACCACCAGCCCAATCATCTCCAGGGCCCGGATCGCCTCCCGGATCGTCGCCCGGGAAACCCCCAGCTGTTCCGCCCATTGCCGTTCCGAGGGCAGCCGGTCGCCGCTTTTTAAATTTCCTCTAATAATATTTTCTTTAATTTGCTCGAGGATCTGCAAATATATTTTCGTGTGTGCAATTTCTTTAAACATCTAAAACTTCACTTCATTTCATTCGATTTTTTCGTTTACTCTTAGTTTTTTTAGTAAGGATCATAATATACCATTGTACCACAGCCACTTTTAAAATTCAAAAAGATAAAAAGTGGGATAAAAAATAATTTCTGAAAACGTTATTTTACCACTTGACAAATATTTACGAAACGCATATAATGGCAACAGGTTAGTGGTCTGACCACCAGACCAATAGTAGAATTTTATCAGAGATTTGTCAAGTGGTTTATGAATGGGTTTAAGAGGGTTTAACAGTTTTCGTCGACTGACCAGCTCAGTCGACAGCGGAATTTATGATGAAAGAACATTTTCCTTGCTGTCTGTTGATGAAATGGACAGCAAAAGAAATTTCGCTCAGGTCTTAACCAAATGATTTGCATGATTCGGCGTTTGCGAAACGGAGCACATAGCTCATGGTACTATCGCAATTGTCAATTTAATTTATTTTATGGAGGGTGAGTATGAAAATACTGGTATGTATCAAACAGGTTCCGGGAACGTCCAACGTGGAAGTGGATCCGGAAACAGGTGTCCTGATTCGTGATGGGGTTGAATCAAAATTGAATCCCTATGATTTATTTGGTCTGGAAACCGCATTTCGCTTAAAAGAACAATTGGGCGGCACCATTACCACCTTGTCAATGGGTCCGATGCAAAGTAAAGAAGTGCTTTTTGAATCTTTCTATATGGGCGCTGACGAGGGCTGTTTATTATCAGACCGAAAATTTGGCGGGGCCGATGTGGTCGCCACCAGTTATACGCTGGCCCAGGGGGCTAAAAGACTGGGTGATTTTGATCTGATCATCTGCGGCAAGCAGACCACCGATGGCGATACCGCTCAGGTTGGTCCGGAAATGGCCGAATTTTTAGGAATTCCCCACGTTACCAACGTCATCAAAATTCTGATGGCGGATGAAAAGGGCCTGACCCTGCAAATGAACATGGAAGAATCCCTGGAAATCCAACGGGTGCCATACCCTTGCCTGATCACTGTCGACAAGGACATTTACACCCCGCGCTTACCTTCTTATAAACGAAAACTGGAAATTTCCGAAAATCCCGAAATTAAAGTTTTGACCCTGAAAGATATGTACGACAGTGATGCCAAAAAATATGGCCTCAGCGGCTCACCAACCCAGGTCGAACGAATCTTCCCGCCGGAAAGCAACGTCGAAAAAACCAGCTTTGAGGGCGATGGACCAGCTCTGGCACAGGCCCTGATGGGAATTTTAACTGAAAAAAAATACTTAAATAAAAATATTTAGGCTAGGAAGGAAAAAATCATGGCAGGAATTAAAATAATCAAGGAAAACGTTGATCAAAAAACCTTTGAGGCACTGGCAGAAATTTGCCCCTTCGATGCCTTTTCTTATGAAAACGCTAAGTTAGAAGTGACCGCCGCCTGTAAAATGTGCAAGATGTGTTTGAAAAATGGACCAGCCGGCGTTCTCATGCTGGAAGAAGATGAAAAGATCGCCATCGACAAAAGCCTGTACAAAGGCATTACCGTCTATGTCGATCACATTGAAGGCAAGATTCATCCGGTTACCTTTGAGCTGATCGGCAAGGCCCGGGAACTGGCTGCGGTGATCGATCATCCGGTTTACGCCCTGTTTATGGGGACCAATATCACCGCCGAAGCCAGCGAACTGTTAAGCTACGGGGTCGATAAGGTATTTGTCTACGATCAGCCGGAACTTAAACATTTTGTGATCGAACCCTATGCCAACGTGCTGGAAGACTTTATCGAAAAAGTGAAACCATCTTCGATTTTAGTTGGTGCCACCAACGTCGGTCGTTCCCTGGCGCCACGCGTGGCCGCCCGTTACCGTACCGGTCTCACCGCTGACTGTACCATTCTGGAAATGAAAGACAATACCGATCTGGTTCAGATCCGACCAGCCTTTGGCGGTAATATTATGGCCCAGATTGTTACCGAAAACACGAGACCACAGTTCTGTACCGTCCGTTATAAAGTATTCTCTGCGCCGGAGCTGGTTAAAGAACCCTGGGGCAGTGTCGAAGTGATGGAAATCGGCAAAGAGAAACTGGTCTCCGCCATTGAAGTGCTGGAAGTCATTAAAAAAGAAAAAGGCCTTGATCTTTCCGAAGCCGAAACCATTATTGCGGTTGGCCGGGGCGTAAAATGCGAAAAAGATCTGGAGATGATCCATGAGTTTGCTGAAAAAATCGGCGCTACCGTAGCCTGTACCCGACCCGGCATCGAAGCCGGCTGGTTTGATGCCCGCCTGCAGATTGGCCTCAGCGGCCGAACCGTTAAACCGAAACTGATCATTGCCCTGGGTATTTCCGGTGCCGTCCAGTTTGCTGCCGGGATGCAGAATTCCGAATATATCATCGCGGTCAATAATGATCCCAAAGCACCAATCTTTAATATTGCCCATTGCGGCATGGTCGGCGATTTATACGAAATCATCCCCGAACTGTTAAAAATGATTGCCGATCCGGAAAGCGCTGCCGTCGGGAAAACCCTGGCGATGCCTGAAGCCATTGAAACACCAGAAAGGATGGTTGGCTAAGATGAATTATAAAAAAGTGGAAGCAAAGGATATTGATTTTTTAAAGGACCTGATTCCTGCTGAACGGATCTTTGTCGGTGACCAGATTGGTGAAGACTTCAGCCATGATGAGCTCGGCAGCATCCATTCCTATCCGGAAGTGCTGATTAAAGTAACCACCACCGAAGAAGTATCAAAAATCATGAAATATTCCTATGATCATAATATTCCGGTCGTGGTCCGGGGTTCTGGCACCGGGCTGGTGGGGGCCTGCGTCCCACTGTTTGGTGGGATTATGTTAGAAACCACCCTGATGAACAATATCCTCGAACTGGACACCGAAAACCTGACGGTTACCGTGGAACCCGGCGTGCTGCTGATGGAACTGTCCAAATTTGTGGAAGAAAATGATCTCTTTTATCCGCCCGATCCCGGTGAAAAATCGGCCACCATTGCCGGTAATATCAGCACCAACGCTGGTGGCATGCGGGCCGTGAAATACGGCGTGACCCGGGACTATGTCCGCGGTCTGACCGTGGTCTTATCCAACGGTGAAATCATCGAGCTGGGTGGTAAAATTGTTAAGAACAGCTCCGGTTACAGCTTAAAAGATCTGGTCGTCGGCTCCGAAGGAACCCTCTGTGTGATCACCAAAGCGATCTTAAAACTGTTGCCGCTGCCCAAGATGACCCTGAGTCTGCTGATTCCCTTTGATAATATCAGCGACGCGGCCGGAATTGTTCCCAAGATCATCAAATCCAAGGCGATCCCGACGGCGATTGAATTTATGGAACGCCAGACGATTCTTTTTGCCGAAGATTTCCTCGGCAAAAAATTCCCTGATTCCAGCAGCAACGCCTATATCTTATTGACCTTTGACGGCAATTCCAAGGAACAGGTCGAAGCTGAATACGAAGTTGTCGCCAACCTCTGTCTGGCCGAAGGCGCCAAAGATGTTTATATTGTCGATACCGCCGAACGGAAAGATTCGGTCTGGTCAGCCCGGGGCGCCTTCCTGGAAGCGATTAAAGCCTCAACCACCGAAATGGATGAGTGCGACGTGGTGGTACCACGAAACCGGATCGCCGAGTTTATTGAATTTACCCATGAGCTGGCCGCCGAAATGGATGTCCGAATCCCCAGCTTTGGCCATGCCGGCGACGGTAACCTGCATATTTATGTATGCCGCGACAAGTTGGACCAGGCCGCCTGGGAAGTCAAACTGGAAGAAGCGATGGACCGGATGTATGCCAAGGCCCTGACCTATGAGGGACTGGTTTCTGGTGAACACGGCATCGGCTATGCCAAACGAAAATATCTGCTCAATGATTTCGGTACCGAGCATCTGGCTTTGATGGCCGGTATCAAACAAACGTTTGATCCTAAAAACCTGTTAAATCCTAAAAAAGTCTGTCAGATGTAGGGGGAAGTATGGATAACTTGTTACTTTTCTTTATCGCCCTGATCCCGGTGGTATGGCTGATTGTTTCGCTGGGGGTCTTAAAGATCCCCGGCTACAAAGCCTGTCCGATCGCCCTGGCGATCACGATTCTATTAAGTATTCTGGTCTGGAAAATGCCCGTGATCGACAGTCTCACTGCCGCCCTCGAGGGCGGTGCGATGGCCATCTGGCCGATCATGCTGGTCATTGTGGCGGCTGTCTTTACCTATAATCTGGCTACCCACACTGGGGGTATGGAAGTCATCAAAAAAATGATGACCAGTATCACCACCGATCAACGGATTTTAGTGTTAATCCTGGCCTGGGGCTTCGGTGGCTTTTTAGAAGCGATTGCCGGCTTTGGAACGGCCGTGGCGATTCCCGCCAGTATTTTAGCCGCCCTTGGTTTTAATCCGGTCTTTGCTGCCATTATCTGTTTGATTGCCAACACCACCCCCACCGCGTTTGGGGCGATTGGTTTACCCGTCAGCACCCTGGCTTCAGTAACCGGTCTTAATGTAAACGATTTATCATTTGCCGTGGCGCTGCAGTTGTTTATTATGATTGTCGTGGTGCCGTTTATTCTGGTCATGCTGACCGGCAAGGGCGTCAAAAGTCTCAAAGGCGTCGTCTTGATTACCCTGATGGCCGGTTTGTCCTTTGGCTTACCGCAGATTTTTGTGGCCAAGTATTTAGGCGCCGAACTGCCGGCGATTGTCGGATCGGTGGTTTGTATGGCCGTCGTGATTGCCATGGCCAAGATCTTCTATAAGGATACCGCGGCCAAGGATGCCGAAAAGATTCCGTTAAAAACCGCCGTGATGGCCTGGTTACCGTTTATTCTGGTGTTTGTCATTATCATCCTGTGCTCATCGCTATTCCCGGCTATTAACGGGGCGCTGGCGCAAGTGAAAACGACGATCCAGATTTACACCGGACCGCATGGCAAACCCTATACCTTCTTATGGATTTCTACCCCCGGAACGCTGATCATCTTTGCCACCTATCTGGCTGGCTTGATTCAGGGCGTTAAATTTGGCCAGATTTCTAAAGTGTTGGGCAATACCATGAAACAGATGAGTAAGTCCGCCATTACCATTGTCGCCATTGTGGCGCTGGCCAAGGTGATGGGGTACAGCGGCATGATTGGCGTCATCGCCCAGATTCTGGTTTTGATTACCGGCGATTTTTATCCCCTGATAGCGCCGCTAATTGGAGCCCTGGGAACCTTTGTCACCGGTAGCGATACCTCTGCCAACGTCTTGTTCGGTGGGCTTCAGGTGGAAGCCGCCAACGCCATCGGGATGAACCCTTACTGGCTGGCCGCCGCCAATACCGCTGGGGCCACGGCTGGTAAGATGATCTCACCTCAAAGTATTGCGGTGGCCACTGCCGCCACCGGCATTATCGGCAGCGAGGGCAAGATCCTCCAGGCAACCCTGAAGGTCTGCGCCATCTACGTCATCGTCATCGGGCTGGTTGTCTATTTTGGGGCGCCGCTGATAGAAGGGCTGCTGAGTACCTTTGGATAAAAAGGAAGCAATTTAAAAGCGGTTGTCAAGAGATACCGTACCGACCAATTGTTAATCTGTTGTATGCGCGCAATTCGTACAGTTGCATTTACTGATCCAGGTAAATCAAGGTTATGTCGCAACTGTTCGCCTTGAGGCACACAACATGATGTAACAATTGTCGGTACTGGGTTAGCATCTTTAACAAACTTGTAAATCAAGACACTGGAGAAAAAACTTCTCTAGTGTCTTTCGTCTAATCAGAAAGGAACGTTTATGGAAATCAAGATACCTTATGGAAAAGAAAAACAGCAGCTGGAGATTGCGGAGGCATGCCTGAATGGGGTGCTGCTCTCGCAGATTGAAGATTATCATCCCGACGCTACCCAAAGCGAGCTGGTGGCCGCGGCGATTGAGCAACCCGAGGGGTCAGCCCAGCTGAGTCAGCTGGCGATTGGCAAACAAAAGATTATCATTATTGCCAGTGATCATACCCGGCCGGTGCCCAGTAAAGTTATTATGCCGCTGATGCTCAGCGAAATCCGCAAAGGTAATCCCGCCGCGGAGATCACCATCTTAATTGCCACCGGCTTTCACCGCCTGACCACCCGGGAGGAGCTGGTCGGTAAATTTGGCGAGGCCATAGTCGATCAGGAGCGGATTGTCGTTCATGATTCCGGCGATGACAGCAGTCTGGTCAAAATCGGCACGCTGCCCTCCGGCGGTGAGCTGATCATCAACCGTCTGGCCGCCGAAGCCGATCTGCTGGTTTCGGAAGGTTTTATTGAGCCTCATTTCTTTGCCGGTTTTTCCGGCGGCCGTAAAAGCGTGCTTCCGGGCATCGCCAGCCGGGTCAGTGTATTGGCCAATCATTGTGGCGAATTTATTGCCCACCCCAAAGCCCGCACCGGCGTGATTGAGGGCAACCCCCTTCATATTGATATGCTCTACGCCGCCCGCACTGCCAAACTGGCCTTTGTCGTCAATGTCGTGATCAATTCCGAAAAAGAAGTGATTTATGCCGTGGCCGGCGATTGCGATGCCGCCCATATCAAAGGCCGGACCTTTCTGGAGCAGCTCTGCAAGGTTCAGGCGACCCCCAGCGATATCGTCATCACCAGCAATGGCGGTTATCCCCTGGATCAGAACATTTACCAGGCGGTTAAAGGGATGACTGCCGCCGAAGCTGCGGTCAAACCCGGCGGGGTGATCATCATGTTGGCCAAATCCAACGATGGCCACGGCGGCGCGGCCTTTTTCAATACCTTCCGGGATGAGAAAAATCTCGACAAGATGCTGGCCGGTTTTGTCAACACCCCCCGGGACGAAACCATCCCCGATCAGTGGGAAGCCCAGATTCTGGCGCGGATTTTATTAAAGGCCAAGGTGATTTATATCTCGGCCGCCCCGGATGAAATGATTAAAGAATTCCAGATGACCCCGGCTAAGGATGTCAATGAAGCCCTGGCGCTGGCAAGAGCGCATCTGAACAATGAAGCGGCCACCGTGACAGTGATCCCCGATGGGGTGGCGGTGATTGTGGAATAAGAGCAGCGGGAGGGAAAACGCCCCTTTCTTAAATCTGAAGGCGCAGGCTTTACAGATGACGAGTATCGTGGTACAATTATTTGTACAATATCTAGTACAAATAAGAATAAGGGGTGAAAAAAATGTTAGCTGTAAATTATTCAACCATTCGCAGTAAGCTCAAAGATTATTGTGATAAAGCCACCGACGAAAATGAAACCGTCATTGTAACCCGTAAAGACGAAAAGAATGTGGTCATTATGAGTCTGGATAAATACAACGAAATCATGAGAACAGCCCGCAATGCCGAATATCTCGATATGATTGATCGCAGCATCGAGCAAGTTAGGCAGGGCAAAGTAGTGGTCAAATCAATGGCAGAGTTAGAGGCGCTGGCAGATGAGTAATCTGACCTTTTCGGATAAGGGACACTATCAAGATTAAAAAAAATAGCGACGTTTAAGCGGTTAAGCTTAGACCTCGCTGTTTTTTTGATAGCAGAAAACCCTATAATTCGCCCTGATCAGCCGCCACCGGGCCATCCAGCAGCAGGTAGGACGTTAACTTAATCGCAAAGATAACGCTGTCGGGATGGTTGAGGATTTCCCCCAGTTCCGGATGCTTTCCGGCGAAAGTGGTCTTGATCGGGAGGACCTCAGCCTCGGCCAGGGGCTTAAATAATCCGGCAAAGGTAACCGAAACGATGTTGCCTCCGGCGGTCGGGTGCTGGCGGCTATCAACCAGAACACTGACCCGGGGATTGGCCTGCAGATTCTTAAATTTCCGGGATTCCCGGGTGGAGACCAGATAAAGCGTGCGGTGATCATCGCTCAGCAGATAGGTCATCAACGAGCAGTAGGGGTTTCCCGCGGCTTCGGTACATAAAACACAAAGGGAATTTTCGCGTAGAATCGTTTCCAGTTTAGCTAACATGTTACCACCTTTCATCAGGCGGGAGGAAGGGGTAGCCATCCTCCGGTCTGAGTAAATAAATTTTGACGAGTCGATGAATATGCCTGATACTGAACTTTTTTACATTATATCAGATATCAGCTGCATTTTTTGGTCGAGTTCTTATTCTTTTCAAAAGATATTCATGACAGAATAGTGAAAATAAAATAATTTAATTGAAAATAAAAGTAACAAGGAGTATAATCAAATAACAGATAGAAAAATGCAGAAATTAAATAATATTCTCTAAGTTGAAATGAATAAAGACAAGGATGTGGGCGAGATGTTTTATTATTGTGGACATTGCGGTTGGATTACTGGAAAGAAGATTTTCAAAAATAATGATATGATCTGTGAGGTATGTTCTGAAGAATTAAAGGAAGTGCCACAAGAATACCTGACAGCGAGTGGTTTATTATTTATTTCACAGGATAAAAGAAAAGAATTCATAGAAACAGTGATTAAAACAGCACCAGAGTTTAACCCGAATTTATTTGAACAGCATGAGCATATTCTGAATGAAAAAAAGAGTAACCTAAAAGAACAGATTGAAATGGAAATATCGACTAACCGGGAAAATGAAAAAGATGAGAAAATCTGTTGTCCAATATGTGGATCGAAAAAATTATCGAGAATCTCGAATGTAAAAAAAGTGGCAAAAGTATATGTTTTTGGTATTTTTGGTGTTGGTGATCTCGGAAGAACATGGAAATGTAGCCATTGTGGTGCAAAATTTTAATCATAAATTTGAGGGGGTAAAAAAATGGGAATATTTGACAAAGTAGTGAGTGCTGCAAAAAATACCGGTTCCTCGATTGCAACTGCGGCAGTCAAAACGGGTTCATCGATCGGGGTAGCAGCACAGGATCAAAGCGAATTGGCTGGCTTGAAAATGCAGGTAAACATTATTGAACAAGAACTGGAAAAGGCCTATTCACAAGTTGGTCGTATTTATATTGAATACGTTATGAATTCCGGCGAAATGCCAGGGATTGATGTTAGTGACATCTTAAGAATGATCGATCCTAAAATGTCGAGAAAAATTGAATTAGAAGAACAAATTATTGAGTGTCAAAAACGCGTTAAAGATAATAATTTGATGAAAGAAAAAGATCGGGCTGAGATAGCTTTCCGTTTCGAAAAGGATAAATTGGATAGAGCGTTGGCAATGGATGTGATATCACAGGATGATTACAATGTAAAACTTGCCATTGCCTATAAAAAGGTAGAAAATTTTGAAGAAATCAGAAAAATTGAAAAACTGTGCGATATGCGCATCATAACGGAAGTAGAAAAATTAGAAAAACTGAAGTTCTTAACTGAATAAGCTAGCTGACTATTACAAGATGCAATACCTCATATGATACCAGCTATAATGGTACATAAGCGCATTTAAGTTTATGCGTTATTAAAACCTATCAATGTCCATAAAAAATGACTGTTTCTTTTAGAAATAGTCATTTTTTTCAAATTGAAAGCCAAGTATTAAACCGACAACGCCACCAACGATATGCGTCAATTGCGAAATGTTATCACTGCTTACGAAGCCAGTATAAATTTCTTGACCTAAGTACAAACATGCAATCAGAATTAGCGTTAAAGGGATAAAGCCCTTTTTAAAATTTGCAAATGAGCTCATCACAATCATCATAAAGACGATACCGCTAGCTCCTAAAAGGGGGTTGTGGGGGAATAAGATAATCTGAATCAGGCCGGTCACAAAAGCGGTTATTAAGATCGCTATCAACATTTTTTTTGAACCGTATTTTTCTTCTAGCATCGGTCCAAGCAATAAGATATATCCGAAATTACCAAAGAGGTGTTGGAAATCTGCATGACCTAAAATATGCGTAAAGATGCGAATATAGGCAAGTGGATCCATCAGAGAACTGCGATAAACACTAAAAAGCAGGTACGTGCTTTTATCATACGTAATTAAACTTAGAAATAGAACCAGTAAAGCTACCAATGCAAAGGTTAAGGTTACAGGGGCATTATAGTCAATCCTTTTTATCCATTTTTCCAATTTTCATCTCCTCTAGATAATGTGGCTTAGCATTTTGATTTTTGGTTGCAGAAAAGCAGAGCAATCCTAGTTGTGTTTGATCATTAAAAATATATTTTACGGGGTTTGTGTATTTTTGTGACCCTCCCGGATAATCATCGCAATAGAACCCTTAACGGTTGCGGATGCTAATCTGATTATAGCACAGGTAGGTAGCCTTGGGTAAAAAATCACCCTGAATGGGTGGGGTTGTGATGATTAATCAGCCGGGAACGGGGTATGAAAAAAGTACCATAAATTAATTTTACAGGAGGTGGACGATGATGAAGGTTAGCGCTAAAAGCTGGGGTTTGATCGGGTTTGTGTTGCTTTGTTCGTTGTTTTTACTAAGCGGGTGCGGTCAGCCGGCGGGGGAAAAAGACAGCTCTGATCAAGCGGCTGGACAGACGACGGAAAAAGAGCGCACTGATCAGGCGACCGAAAATGTCAGTGATTTTTTCAACAAGGTGCAAATCGGCCAGACCAAAGCGGAAGTCGATGCTGCATTGGGTGTCACCCCGACATCCCCGGTGGAAGGGGCGTTTGATTATGTGGATGAAAATGGTAATGGGGTGACCGTCATTTTTATGGAACGGAGTCTCGGCGATGGCAGTCCCAAGGTTGCTTTATCTAAAAAGTTGATCGGGACCGAAAAATATATTACCGGAAGGCCCGATGATCAACGGATAACCGAGGAGCAAGCCGAAAAGATTATCGAAGGGATGACCTACGACGAGGTTAAAAGTATCCTGGGACAAGAGGGGATCGTGGTGAGTGAGGCCGAAGGTGCTGGTGGGGCCATTACAACCGAGCGCTATTGGATTAAACCGGGCTTGGCTTCAATGCTCAGTGTCACCTTTGCCGGTGCCGGGGGAAGCGATCTCAGTACCTTTATCTTGAATTTTTAGCGAGTGCCATAGATCAGAGGGGGCTAAGAAAAACAATTGCCGCTTATCAAAACAAGTGCCACAGCTATTAGTTGTGGCACTTGTTTTTTTGGTAGGCAGGGGTGGGATGATGGGGGGATGGCAGGGCTTGGTGAGCCGCCCGGGACTATTCGCCAAAATCATCCCGCGGCCCGATCTGGAAATGGCAGAACAATTGCTGGGGATAGCGGATCACGCCGAAGCCCTGGCGCACTGCCAGCTCAGCCATGGCCGCCATCACCGTGGCGTTCATGTGGCCGGGGAAATAGCTGTCAAAGGCTTCGCCGGTGAGGTGGCAGGAATCGGGAACGCCGCCGGCATCCTGGTTGACCGGTGGGCAGCGGCCCCCGGAGGAGATTACCAGCGGCCAGCCGAAGGCGTCCCGGAGTTGTTGGGCCAGCTCTTTTAAAGGCCACACCACATCCAGGCCGCAGCCGCAGGGGCAGCTAAATTCAGCGGCGCCAAAGTTTTTCAGGAAAGGCTTAGCGGGGTTCGGCTCGGGGCTCGGGAGCGGCAGGCAGATCCGCTGGTTCAGGGCCAGCAGCAGGGCGTTGTTGGTGTATTCCCCGACAATCCCGTCCACCACCAGGTCGTGATCGTTCTGGAAAGCCCGGACTGCGGCAGTGGTTTGTTCACCGGGGATGCCGTCAATCGGCCCGGGCTCATAATTCAGGTCCCCCAGGGTTGCCTGGAACCATTTGACATAGTCGTTTATAATCTTTCCTCCTTTTCTTGCAGGGCGGAAATCGCCCCCTTAATCGGTTTGGGCAGCGGCACCCCCATCAGACCGATATTTTCGGTGATCGAGAGCAGCTCGTTGCCGCAGTAGGCAATCACGGTGGCGTCACGGATGATGGTGGACCCCAGCAGCAGATCCAGCCGGCTGGCGATCAGCACCACCCCCAGGGCGGCACCTTTACGGAAAAACCCCTGCCAGGCCGCCCGACTTTCCAGGGCCCCCTGGGCTGATTTCTGGCTTTTTTTAAAAATACCGGCCAGCATCAGCCCGGTGGCGTAGTCCAGGGCCATAAAAATCAGCAGTGACTGGAGCCCGGCATCCCAACCGCCCAGCAGCTCGGCCAGGCCTCCGCCCAGCAGCGCCAGAGCGGTCAGGCCCAGGGTTTTAAAATCAGCCATTGGCAGCGGCGGACGGGAACTCCATGATGATTGGCTTACGCGGCATCATAGAAATCGGACTCGGTGGTGGCCACCAGTTTACAGTCCACTTTGGACGCCAGGGCAATTCCCTTGGGCCGGAAAATATCCGCCGCCAGAATCGCATCCATGGCCGCCACTGCTTCAGCCTGGGTCACATTGGGTCGGGCGTCGGCGATGGTCAGGTTGCTGTTGCTGTTCATCGTGTTCTTAAAGTTCATTAAAATTTTATATTCGGGCAAAGTTTTCTCCTTTCATTATTTTTGGGGTTCTTATAGGCCATCGTTAAAAAGCAGGTCTTCCTGAATCCGGTGAACCTCTTCCATGGCGGGTACCTGCAGGCTGTTGATAGTGGTCGCAACCCCATGGAGTGCGGCCAGAGTGGCATCCTGCTTGACATTACTGTAGGATCTGTTCTTCGTCACTTCTTTGCCATCGACCAGGCCATAATTGAGCCGGGTCACCAGCTTGTTTGATAAAAAATCGCTGACAATCATTTATTTTCTCCTTTCCTGGGTATTTTTGCCGCCGCCGATTCAGCGACGGCTTATAACAATTGTTTGTGAAGCCGGTATCCGGTTTGGTTGTGGCTGTTGATCGCTGCCGCCGGGGTGGTTTTTGGTGGGGACTCATTGCCGCAGCTGCTGCAGACAACCGCATGCTTTTTGCCCGCACCGCTAAGCCGGCAGACACCGTCACAGAGGGGACACCGTTTGATGGTTTTTTCCATGTTGACCTCCAATCTTTTGTTATGTCACCATCATAGCAGATCTCTTTTGAAAAGGTTCTGCGCAACATCGATTAACCGTCATTTCAGCACAAATCGTGCGGTTAGTCAGTCGGAATTTGTAAAAACTGGCTGATGCTTTTCCCCAGTTTGGTGGGGGCGGCGGTCAGGCGCTCACCCGAATGGTAGCAGTCAATAATCTTGCCAATCTCATTGAGCAGGGTTGGAGCGGCGGCCATATCAAAGCCGAAAACCCCGTGGATGCCGCTCAGCAGAATCAGGTCCTGATCCTTGACGACGTAGCGCAGCACATCGGGGAAGGCCTCGGAATCGATTGGCAGCCCACGCTGGCGGTCATTGACGCGCCAATACTTTTCGCAGAAGATGGCTTTGTTGATTTTAAGATAACGTGGCATCGGCTACGACAGGTATTCGACTTTGACATAACTTTTGCGCTGGGTGACCTTGAGATAGTCATTAAGCAGCCGGACGTACAGCTCCGGCTCGGCCTTTTCCACCGCTTTCAGGTTGATCCCGGTGTTCCGGGTTTCGCCGACAATCAGAATTTTAAAACCGTCGGTGACGATCCGGTCCAGCCCGGCGTTGACCAGATTGGTCTGGAGTTTATCCTTCAAGCCCTTCAACAGCGCCTCCTCGGCGCGCACCTGATTGTGTTTCACCAGCGTGTTCTGAATCAGTTCGCCGTGGTTTTCTAAAAATAATTCCTGGGTCATAGTTTCCTCCGTTTTTTAAATTTGGGCAACCGCCAGGCGGTTGCAGGGGTGTTCAGTGCTTAACTGCCAAACAGTTCCGCTTCGGCCATCATTTCCGCAAAGGCCTTATCCCGGGCGTCGTTATCGTCTTTTTCCTTCCAGCTGTGGATGGCGGCGTAGTCGTTGCTATAGACATAATTCTTGGTTGCCTTGCCACGATCTACCCGCCGGATCCAGTCTTCCCAGTTATCGGGAAAATCCTCCTTGAGCATGGAAAGCTCCTTGTCGCTCAGTAAGACCCGACCAAATTGGCCGTAGGCGGTTTTTTCTTTTTTTATTTCTGGTTTGGTATGGTTTAGTTTATATAAGGGTAGCGGTTCGGGCCCGGCTTGATGTTGTGTTTGATGCGCAGCTTCCGTTACAGCGGTGTCCCGATTGCCGGGCTGATGCGAATTTTGATGTTCCAGTTGATGCGCCGGTTGATGTATCATTTGATCAGCGGTTGGTGGTTGGGCAAGCGCCGGCGCTGTGAACGGACTGCCGAAGACAATGAACTGATAGCAATTGGGCTGCCGGCTTTTGCCCCGGGAACAGCGGAGCCGACCGGCTTCAACCAGCTCATTGCGAGCCCGTTCGGCGGCGCTGCGGGAATTAGTCTGGATCATGCCCATCATCCGCCGCATGTCCACCTGCAGCCAGTCCGGGAAACCGGCGGAGTTCCACAAACAGAAAAGATGAAACCAGAGCAGCTGGGCATTGCTGCTCAGCTGTCGGGTTTGAATCAACCGATAGAAGCCGGTGATTTCAGTGATAAAATTCACTTTCATTCACTCAGGGCCGCCATCGGCATTTTGGACCGTGATAACAGGTGATGCGCCGGACGGTCGGCATTTTTATTCATTCCTGATCGTCCTCATGGTTCGGGTCATTGGGATCATTGTCAATGCGCTTAAAAAAGGCGAAAAAAATTTCAGTCACGGTCTTACCGAAGTATCTGGCGATGTTGACTTTCAGATCATCGTTGGGCGTGCGCTTGCCGGTTTCATAATACCGGATCGACGGTTCACTGATGTTCAGAGCTAAGGCCACTTCCTTCTGAGTGCGATCACCGCGCAGCTTCATCAACAAAAGACCAATTGCTTCACGATCTAATTTCATAACATTTCTCCTCCAGTTCAAAGAATTTAGGTTTCGCTTTGCTTTTTCTACAAGAATGAATACAGCCGGTCAAATTCCCGCTTAATTCACTTTTCTCCTCTCCAATAAATTCAATTATAGTTATTTTGCAAAGGGTTGCAATAGATAATCGGTAAATTTTTCATTTCAGCACGCTACGTGCGGTTTGGGTGTTGTTTTTGAAATTGCTTATATAGTCCGCTTTAAGCGGTCTTCTGATTGCAATGTTAATTTTTATATTGGTGAAAAAAAAGCAACAGTATCAATAATCAGTGAGAACTACACAAATTGTGTAGTATTGTTTCAATTGCGCAACAAAAACAACACAATTTGTGTGTTTTTTGTAGCATTTATGCAACTAACTGAATGGTTGCATCAAACAGTAAAAACCCGCTGTGGTGCGGTTTATTGTAAAAAAAACGGGTGACCGGTTTGTTTAACAACACGAAACGTGAATTTTTATGAGCACAAATTGTGCGATCCATCCGCACAGTTTGTGCTGAAATGAGCTTTCTGGCTTCAGGGGGATTGTTTTTTGTGCCCCCGGTGCTATAATCAAAAAAAACGGTTAATTCCCCTGGCTGGAAAACGATGGGCCAAGCCAACAAAAAATAAAATCGAAATGGAGAAAACGATGCAAGCAAACCTGAACAATCAATGGAATCAGCCGGGTGAACTGAACTCGGTCCAATATCTGAACCACCTGGTAACCCTGAAAAAAGCCCTCCACGGCCTCAACCGTCATCCCGACATTACCTTGTGTAACAATGACCTCGGCGTCCATGTTTACCAGGGTATCGGCGAGCTGGCAGCGGCTGCCGGACAGACCCTGACGGTGAGCCCGAGAAATTGCCGGGACTTTCCGCTGGAGCTTACTTTTGTTTATCAGGGGGTTCGGTTTTGTGAGCTGAAGTCGGCGGAGGTCCTGCAATCTTTGTCATTTGTTAAATAAAGTGAATACAAGTAAGCAGCGTGGCGAAAAACTGTGATTTTTCTAGCCATTTAAGCGGGTGAGGCGTATAATTAAAAAGATAATGTTAAAAGCACAATGATTGATTTTAACGAAGGAATTGTTTGGTACATGGGGTACGGCGTTGGCCTTTTTAATTATTCTAAATTCTGTTTCGAAAGGAATTATTTCATGAAGAAATTAATAGATCCTCAAAAAAGCTCAGAAACCGTTTCTAATATTTTGCAGAAGACATACGATGCGGGTAAAAAAGCTACGGAAAACATTCAAAAAAGTGCCAAGTCTTTATCGGATAAAACTAAAAATGACAATTATTTACGCAAGTTGAAAAAATATAATCCGATTTTCCCTGAATTGTATAAAAGCACTGATTTCAACATACCTAACATAATTATGATTGTTGACGATGCGGTGAGACGTGATGTTGATGTCTGTGAGGGATCAATTGGATGGCTTGGCAAAGAAAATGATATTGAAATTCTCTATCTTTATGATAGTGCAATTGTAATGAGTGGAATACAGTTCATACCGATGGTTACATGCGATACCTTTTATTGTGTTGATAGTTTTGACAGCAATCGATTTATAAAAGCTGATTACATTTTTACGAGAGCACAGGAAGAAAGATTAGCTGAGTTGAAACATATTGCTTTTTCATTAGGAGCAAAAAGTTGTTCGATTGAAATAAGTGAATCGAACACAGAAACAAATTTAAAAAGCAAAGAAAAGAAATTAAGTGAAGAGGTTGGGTTAGCAGATCTAGGGATTTCTACAACTGAAAAATTCGAACAAAATGTGTCTAAAAAGGAAAGCAATCAGCGAAGAGGAAAGACCGAAATCCAATTTGAGGGAAGTAGTAGTCCTAAAAGACCGGAACTTAAATGGTTTGCTCACGATGGAAATATTAATAGACTAATCGAAATGAGATTTGAGAATGGCAATGCGATCAAATCGGAAATTTTAGAATTAGCAGGTTCATCACTGACTACAATGTCTGAAAAAGCAGCATATGCGATGGATATGGCCATTAAGAAGACGGGGGTCAAAGGTAAGGTTAAAGGAAGTTCTGATATAAGTTCCCAGGTAGCGAAAGAGAGTCATAGCAAATTGATTTTCATAATTGAATTTTAGGTGCCCGGTGCTAGGCACGACTTAACTTATATTCCTTCCGGCAAGCTCCATTTTGCGCTGTCAGAATTTTGAATATGACCGTCAATCGTTGAATATAGAGTATTAAAAACTGTCCCAGGCTAAGGGAAGGAGGATGCAATGGATCATAAAGAGTATACGAATGAGAACAATGACTCAGAATATCTGGAAATTTTGAATAACCTAATTGATAATTGGGAATCGGAAGTGGTTGAGTTTAAAGAAGCCAAATCACACCTGGATGATGATAGGGTCGGTCGTTATTTTGCGGCCATCAGCAATGAGGCGAATTTACGTGAAAAACAATATGGCTGGTTGGTGCTGGGTGTCAGGGAAGTTGACCGGGAAATTGTCGGCTCGGCTTACAAAGAAAATGCGTTGTCAAAATTTAAAAGGCAAATCTCACGTGATACCACTGGGGAAATGACCTTTTCTGAGATTGTCGAAATTTATCCGGTGGTGAATGATCAGCCCAAACGTGTTATTCTGTTTCAGATACCGGCAGCTGCCTCGGGGATACCCACCGGCTGGAAAAACCGTTATTACGGCCGTTCGGGGGATTCACTAATCCCCTTAAGTCAGGATAAGATCGATGCTATCCGTAATTTACAGCAAATTGACTGGTCGAATCAGATCATTGAAAGGAGTGATTTATCTTTTCTGGATCCCCATGCCATTAAAATTGCCCGGTCAAAATACATTGAGTACATGAACAAAGAACATATCAAAACGGAAGTCAATGGGATGAGCGATGCCGAATTTTTGACAAAGCTTAAACTGCTGCGGGACGGCAAAATCACCTATGCAGCCATGCTCTTGCTTGGCAATTCCCAGTATGATTATGTATTCGATGCGCCACCTCAGATCATGTGGCGACTTTACGATGCGAATGGGCTGGATAAAGACTATAAAATCTTTGATATTCCTTTTATTACCATTGTGGATCAAATCTATACGCATATTCGTAATTTAACCTATCGTTATATGCCCAACCAGTTGACCTTGTTTCCCATGGAGACTCAGCAATATGAACCTCAGTTATTACGGGAAATGATCAATAATTGCATCGTTCATTCAAACTATGGCTTAGGTAGCCGGATTTATATCAATGAATTTGATGATCGGATTCAATTTATCAATCCCGGTAATTTTTTACCAGGCAGTATCAAGCCGGTACTGGAACCAGGGTATGCCCCTCCGGGCTACCGGAATCCGTTACTGGCCAATGTCATGCGTCAGTTTTCAATGATTGATACAGCGGCGATGGGAATCAGAAAAGTATTCAAAATTCAAAAGGAAAAATATTTCCCGATGCCAGACTATGATTTTGGACGATACAATAGCGTCAGCGCAACCGTTTATGGCAAAATCATCGATGAAAATTACACGAAGCTTATTTATGAGCATCCGGAATTTGATTTGCAGACAATTTATTTAATTGACCGGGTGCAAAAACAATTGCCAATCGATGGAAAAGAGACCAGAACATTGAGAAATCTGAACGTGATTGAAGGCAAATCACCAAACATTTTTCTTTCCCCGTCAATCGCCCAGAGCATCGATGCCAAAGCGGAATATATCAGCAATAGAGGATTTGATGATCAATACTACAAAGACTTGATTGTGGAATACCTAAAAACCTTTGAACGGGCGCAAAAAAAAGATATCACGAAATTGCTCTGGGATAAATTGCCGGATGTGTTGGATGAAAAACAGAAAAAGTATAAGGTTGCAAACCTACTAAAATCCTTGCAGGAATCATCAATTATTAAAAGAGATAGTGTGAATAGAAGGACTGGATACTGGGTGCTGATGGATCGCGTGTAATAGTATGAATTGTATTTGATTAAGTAAATAATCAAGTATTTTACTTGATTTACTTGATTGGTGTAGTTTTTGCTTTGATTGTCCATGATAAGTAAAATTTAGCTTTTTTTTGGGGTTTTATATGCAATGTACGATTGCGTAAGTCGGTAAAATTCATATCGTATTAACTCTTTCAATTAAGTAAATTAAGTAATGAATCAAATTAATTACGTGATTTACTTGATTGATCTTATCAATACATTTCATGAAAGGTGTACGCAAGGGGTCGGAGGTTTTGTACACCTTTATCGTCGACGGTGCCGAACCCAATATAGTTCCGTGCGATTCAACTTAGCAGTTAATCAAAAGCTGTTAACTTGTTGAACTTAACTTATCGCAAGAAACATCGCCCGATCAATCTAACTGTTTTTTCAGGTGGCGGTAATCCGATTCAAAAGTTGAAAAAATCATCAAATGGCTACTCAACAATAACCGACTTCAAAGCAGTTGATAACAATTGTGAAACAGAAAGGAATAATCAATGCAAAAATCAATCACCTACCTTTATCCGGATGCCGATAACGCCGCAAATCTTAAAATGTATCAGGATCGGACTAATCAGATTAAAGCCTTTTACTTTACAAAAGAAAGCTATAAAAAGGTTTATGAACTTCCATATGCTGTAAATTTTCACATTATTTCGGACTGGTTTAATCACAATAAAACGGATCGAAA
>NZ_JBDODG010000014.1:0-6572 GCF_039830195.1 Acetobacterium sp.
CGGTGGTGTGGGAGGTCGGCTGATCAATTAATGGTCAGCCTCCTACCCGATTTAGCCAGCCGCATTCCTTCGCCGGATAAAATCGCGGCTACATCGGTATCGGTCAGCGTAAGGTCAAACCATTGCCGATAATAGTCTTTAACGGTCTGGGTCAGATCGATATCGGAAAACTGATCGGGATAAAAGGTGATGGCGATAAATAAGGCCGCCATATGGGGTTCCATCGAACCGGGATGGCCCCAGCGGGTGACGCCCACCGGCAGGGTGGTGACCTGTTGTTCGGCCACGGCTTTTAAGCCCGACCATTTGGGATCGCTGAGCATATATTTGCTGGCATTGATGTCGTTAGCGATGATGGCGTCGGGATTCCAGCTGTAGATCTGCTCCAGGGTGGTCATGGTTTTCTCGGCATCGGTGATCAGACTACCGCCCTGGGTGGAGACATTGATGATCCCGGCGACATCAGTGATCTGGCTGCAGAGATCGCCGGCCAGGTCGGTCCGGGCCGCCTCATTGACAGCATGGTAAACCCGGGGCCGGGCAGAATCCGGCAGGCTGCTGACCCGCTGGGAAATCAGCGCCAGGGTTTGCTGGAGGTCGGCATTATAGTCGGCGGCCCGTTGTTCCTGATTAAAAACCTGACCGGTGACGGTGATCGCTTTTTGAAGACCAGCCAGGCTGGCATAGTCGATGACCACCCAGGGGATCCCGGCCTTGTCGAGTTTTTCGATTTCTCCGGCATTTTCGGCGGTACTTTGGCGCAGCAGCACCAGATCGGTGTTGGTGGCCAGCAATTCTTCAATATTGATGGCACCGTCGTTAAATGGCACCGATACCGAGCCGATATCCGGTCGCTTGTAGGCCATCAGCACATCCCGCTTGATGCCATTGGGGATGCCGACGATCTTATCTTCCTGGCCCAACATCGCCATGATATGGGCGGTGGAAGCATAAAGACAGGCCACTCGCTGTGGGTCAGCCGGAATCACCACCGTCCGGTCCAGACAGTCGACAATCGTTTTGGTTGGTACCGCCGCAGTTTGGCTCTGACTCTGGCAACCGCTGCTGATGGTCAGCAGCAGCCCGATCAGCAGAAAGCCGAGGCGAACGCTTCTTTTTCTGCGCATGTTGAGATCCTTTCTTGATAAATAGATAGATTTAATCAGCGAATATTTTTTAACGGCACGATAAATTTCCGCTGAATTCCTGCTTCGTCGGTGGTACCGGTGGTGGAGATGATTTTAAAGACGTCTTTGAGGTTGTTTTTGGTAATCACCTCGGAGGGGGTGCCGATGGCAGCGATTTTGCCCTGATCCATTAAAGCGACCCGGGTGGGTACCGCCGCATTTTCCAGATAAAAGGCCTGGTTGAGAAAATGGGTGGCCATGACAATGGTCAGTTTTTTTTCTTTGACTAGCCAGGTGATGATTTCCATCACCATCAGCTCATGGCGAAAATCCAGATGGGCGGTGGGTTCATCCAGTACCATGATGTGGGCGTCCTGGGTTAAGGCCCGGGCAATCAACACCAGCTGCAGTTCGCCGCCGCTGAGTTCGGTGTAAAGCCGTTCCTCAAAACCCTGCAAACCCACCTGTTCAAGGCTTTCCCGGGCCCGTTGCCGCTGGCTGGAGTCCGGCGAACCAAAGCCACGGGTGGCAACGGTTCGGCCCATCACGACAATATCCAGCACCGTATAAGGAAAGGTTTTGGTATGACTCTGGGGCACATAGGCAATCTGCTGAGCGAATTCCCGCGGTTTCAACTGGGCCAGATCGGTGCCGCTGACTTCAATAGTTCCCTGTTGGGGCTGGTTGATGCCCAGGATACTGTCGATCAGGGTGGTTTTGCCGCAGCCGTTGGGGCCGATGATGCAAAAGACCTCACCGGGGTGGACGGCAAAACTGATGTCCTCAAAAATCAGCCGTCGGGGGTTGTAACCAAAACTCAGGTTGTTTAAACGTAACACGGTCATCACCAGCTCCTTCCTTTGTTTTTTTTAAGCAGGTAAATAAAAAACGGGCCGCCAATCAGCGCGGTCACAATCCCCAGCGGGATTTCGCCGCCGGTCAGGCTGCGGCACAGGGTGTCGCAGAAAATCACAAAACAAGCCCCCAGGGACATGCTGGCCGGAACCAGCCACTTGTTGTCATTGCCCACCAGCATCCGGCCGACATGGGGGATGATCAGTCCGATCCAGCCGACGATGCCACTGACGCAGACGGCCCCGGCGGTGGCCAGGGTGGCAAAGGCGATGACGGCGGCTTTATTGGCGATGACATTGATCCCCAGGGTCCGGGCTTCGCGATCACCCATGGACAGGACGTTAGGCCGGTAACGCAGGATCAGCATCCCGGCCATACCCAGCGCCATCGGGATCAGGGCCAGAAAGACATCCGCAGTTTTGGTGGAGGCCAGACTGCCCATCAGCCAGAAGGTGATCGCCGGCAGTTGGGTGGCGGTATCGGCCAGATATTTAAGCAGTGAGATCAGGGCTGAAAAAATCGACTGGATAATGGTACCGCCCAGCACCAGGGTGATGGTGGTGGCGGTATTGTCGATTTTCCCGGCAAAGTAGCTGAGAATAACAGCCAGGATGCCGAAGCTGAAGGCGAACAAGGGGGTCAGAAAAACCGTGTTGAACAGCACAATGGCCAGGGCCGCGCCGAAGCCGGCTCCGGCCGAAACTCCGAGGATGCCGCTGGACACCAGGGGGTTGCGAAAGAGACTCTGAAAGGCGGCGCCGCTGGCGCCCAGGGCGGCCCCCACCATCGCCCCCTGAAAGGCCCGGGGCAGACGGATCTGCAGAATCACGGTGGTGGTTTCGGCACTGACACCGCTGTTGTTGCCGGTGAGCCCCTGCCAGAGCGTCAGAAAGATGTCCGTTAAAGAAACGTAATAACGTCCGATACAGAGAGTCCCAAAGAAAAAGAGGATCGGAAGCGCGATCAGAATGAGGGTGACAATCGTCTTTTTAGAGGGTGACATTCAGGCTTTTTTGCGTCTGACGACGACCACTCCAACGACAATCGCAATGACCATCAGACCGATGATCAGTCCGATGGTACTCACATGAGAGTTACCGCTGGCAGTGGTACTGGTAACTTCGGCGGCACCGACGGTGGTAAAGGTTAGGGCGAGCGGTGCGGTCAGGATATCCCCGCTTTTGGAGCTCAGGGTGGTGTCAACCTTGATGGTGTATACCGTGCCTTCCTGCAGCGGGGCGCCGGGCACGATGTTAATGAAATTGCGCAGCTCCGGGTTCAATTGATCATCGGCCATGGTGATTTCGGCGGCCACCGGCTGATCTCCGGCCCAGAGACTGACGGCTTTGAGGTTGGCGTCCCGGACCGTGGCATAGGCGACGTTTTTGCTGAATTCCAGTTTGATCGGGGTATCCACGGCGATATCAGTGGCCTTATCAGCCGGGCTGGCGGTCACGATGGTCAGCGGTTCAGTACTGCCGCCGCCGCTATTGTCACCACTACCTGGAGCCGTGGTACTATCGGTCGTGGTTTCTGTGGTGGTTTCAGCAGTTCCGCTGCCACCACCGGAACCATCGCCACTGCCGCCGCCGGAACCGTCACCGCCGCCGGCTATCACACTGCTGCCGCAGCCAAAGATCAGCAGGCCGATTAACAACAATAAGGACAGGATTTTTCTTGAAAAGTTTTTGGGTTTCATGTTTTCCTCCTAAAAATTAAATAACGCTTTCATACAACAAATTCCCGACCCGACAAAGCGGCGGTAGCGGCAATTATAGCAGGAGACGGTTTCTTCGGCCAGCCATTCTTCTTCGACATCGGGCTTAAATTCAGGGCAGCGCAAGGCGATGGCCTGGCCTTGGTCCCAGGCTTCCGGCGGAAGCTGTTGCCGATCAGACATAGAAATGATCGCCCAGTCGGCGGATCTCAGCTTTGGGCAGGGTGACATACTGAGGGTTGTCGTCATGACGGACAAACAGTACGTACTGGTGGCGGTACAGCACCGTCTTGGAGCGATTGGCCAGGCTGATCAGGGTCGTGTCGGCCAGTACCTCCTTGCTGGTCAGATCCAGCACCTGCTCGACTTCGGGCAGTTTTTTCAGGTCGGCAACTGTGTAGGTCTGGTTGATCACGGCGTTTTTCAGGGCCCCTTTGATTTCGCCATCACAGCCGAATAATCGCAGGCCGACGCCGGCCAGGGCGCCGATGATGCCTTGCCCGGTGCCGCCGTGCTCAGACAGGTGGAGCTGGTGATTGTGGGCGCAGGTCAGGGCGTCCGCCTTGGTCAAAATGGTCCGCTTGGCCTGGATGCCAAATTCCATCAGTTCATCGTAATGACAGCTTTCATCATAGGCCAGCACGCATAGTCCGGGGTCGGAGCCTACGGCGGCAACGGTATCGAGGTGCTCGGCGGCCAGATCGATGATGGCGGCCAGAGCGTCATCCGGGGCTTCGCCGTGAAAACACATGGAGCTGTTATGGGAGGTATAGGGGATATCCTCATGAATATAAAGCTGGTGTCGGGTCACCAGGGAACAGGGCCCGTAGCCCTGGTGGATGATTTTTTCCTGAATCTGCTCGGCGATGGTTCCGGTGCCGATGGAATCGAGGTTGTCGGTGTCATCAATGCAAAGGTAAAATTTCATAGCTGAGAACTCCTTGGTTTAGTTTGCTGAATATAGTCATTATAAGTGAAGTTATAATAATTGTAAACTGCTGAGGAATGATGCTATAATGATAAGATCACTACAAAAATGAAAGAGAATGCCGATGACAAAAACGAAAATAGATAGAAAAATGTGGCTACTTCAGCATCTCAGAGATTTCTGGGAAGAAGTCAAGGAAAATAAAATTAAGGCCTTTGTTTATGTTTCGCTGCGGATTCTGGTGGTGATTGTCTTAGTTGCGGAGGTCTTTAACCGGAATTACAATAATGTTTTTCTCTGTGTGCTGACGCTGATTCTCTTTATGGTTCCTCATTTTCTCAATAAGCGGATGAACATTATTTTGCCCGGAACTCTGGAGATCATTGTGCTGTTGTTTATCTTTGGGGCCGAGATCCTCGGGGAAATTAATGAATACTATCTGCTTTTTGACCGCTGGGACGACATGCTTCATACCATCAACGGATTTCTCTGTGCGGCCATCGGTTTCTCAATGATTGATATCCTCAACCGCAATGAAAAAGTGACCTTTTCGCTGTCGCCGGCTTTTGTAGCTCTGGTGGCCTTCTGTTTTTCGATGACGGTGGGGGTAGTCTGGGAGTTTTTTGAGTTTGGGATGGATTTGTTTTTTCAAACCGATATGCAGAAGGATTCGATTCAGACGGTGATCAGTTCGGTAATTTTCAATCCCGAGGGAAAAAATGTAGCGGTGGTGATGCCGATCGATAGCATGGTGGTCAATGGGGTACCCTGGCAGTATGGAGGCTATATCGATATCGGCTTGTACGATACCATGAATGACCTTTTTGTCAACTTTATCGGAGCAGTGACCTTTTCGAGCATTGGTTATTTTTATATTAAAAACCGCAGTAAGGGGAAATTTGCCAAACGGTTTATGCCCCGTCGCAAAACCACAGCAGAGATCTTAGAGGAACAGGAACAGTACGAAAACAAGCACCACCACGATTTGTGAAAAAATATCCAAAATTATCAAAAAAAGACTTTTATTCTCGATTTGAATGTGCTATAATAACTTTCGTGGCCAACGGAAGTATCCTAGGTCACGATATGCGTGCCCTTGGCTCAGCTGGATAGAGCGTTCGGCTACGAACCGGAAGGTCGGGGGTTCGAATCCCTCAGGGCACGCCATTTAATTGATTTTATTGCCACCCATATATTAAGGGCGGTTTTTTTTTATGTGTAAATTGATGCGTGAAATGTAGTCAATCAGGAGATATCTGATGAGCTGGGATGAAAAATTGCACGCATAGAAAAAGACGAACTATTTACTCTTTAACCAGAATTGTTGCATTTATATCTTCAATGAATTGTGCAAACTCTTGGGTTTTGATATGGCCTATTGTGTTGCCTGAGAAAAGAGAGTCAAAAGCCGGGTTTCATCGATGGTGCCAACCTGAACTGCGAACCAGCCAAAAGTTTGATCAGGGGTGATAGCGTTCAATTCAGAAAATGTTTAGATTTGATTGTTGTGGGTAATTAGAATAATAAACAGTTTTTCTGATTGGAGTCTAATTGACTTTGGTTCTGAAAAAAGTAGCTGTTTAAATATATGTATGGAGGTTCGATGATGAAAGCAACAGTGGATCGGGATGCTTGTGTTGGCTGTGGTTTGTGCGAATCGGTTTGTCCAAATGTCTTTGAAATGGACAGTGACAGTATTGCTGAAGTGATTGCTGATGTAATTCCGCCGGAAAATGAAGACTGTGCGATTGAAGCTCAGGATGATTGTCCAGTAAGTGCCATAACTGTCAATTAAAACCGATTGTTTTAGAAACCATATGAAAAAAAGTGTTGGCTTTAAAAAGAAGTGCTTGGCATGTTTTTTTATGTAAATAACTCAAACTTCGCATGTTAAAAACACCTTAAACCGTTGATGCAAAACGTTTTTCTTGAAAAATATCCATTC
>NZ_JBDODG010000015.1:0-63547 GCF_039830195.1 Acetobacterium sp.
TCGATCCGTTTTATTGTGATTAAACCAGTCCGAAATAATGTGAAAATTTACACTAATTTGTGATATATTTCTTTACTGAAACCAGGATCTCTTAGCATTCTGTTGATTATTAATTCAGAAAGTTCTTCTTTTGAATGCTCCATCAAAAATTGTTTCCAGTTCTGCCAATCCGTTGGTGTTTCGATCCATTTTTTTATTTTCATCATGCACCTCAATTTATTTTTTTGATCGACTGGATTGTCCCTTACTGTCCTTTTATCGCATTTTCGATAATTCGCTTCCCGATGCCGAGCACCCTACTCAATTGTCGAATGCTGCCACCAGTTTCTCGGTATATTAGCTGGATACGTTCATTTCGTTCTGCCTTTGTTAAATCCATTATTCTGGAATAGTGATTACTAGCCTTAATCAATTCTTTGATGTCCTCATCCGTGCATTTTATAAAAGTTCTTGTATCAAGACAATCATCCTGATTTTCTTCACAAGAGAACTTTTCAAAATCGATACTATTTTTAAAATAACTTTGAACGATCTCAGTATCAACCCAACTAAAAATATTTTTATATACATCGAGATATTTTTGATAGCTACTCCATATATATTTTTCTTGCGATTCTGCTACATGCGCCTTTAAAGGATTATTATGTATATATCGCGTGACTGTCAATAAATACCGTTCATCTTCTACTGGTTCACTGTTGTAGCGGTTTTGAAATAAATGGCCTGTTCTCCCATATTTTTGGTTATGATATCGGACATATCCGACCGTTATCCGCTTGACACTTACGCCCAGTTCTTCACCTTCTTTCAGGAGCAAATGCACATGATTATCCATCAAGCAATAGGCGTAGAGTTTAAATTCTCCTAATTCCCGAGCCCGTATGAGCTTTTCCATAAAGAATAGTTTGTCTTCTTCATCCATGAATATGTTTCGACTGTCTATTCCTTTTAACATCACATGATAAACGCCTGTGCTACTTTTTATTCGTGCCTGCCTTGCCATATTTTCCTCCATCCTTCATTTTTAAAAATCATATCATATTTCACTTAATGTGACAAGTGAAACGTCCCCGTGTCACTTTTTAAGAAAGGCTCTATTTTCGGTTTCGCCATAAGCCTTATCCGCTGACAGTTCTTTTGGTTTTAAACCAACTTGCGTCTCAGCCTTTTGGAGCAGCTCCTGTAACTTTTTCCCATCACCGACGTTAAATGGCGTTTGAGATGATGCCAGGATAATTTCGCTGTCTTCGTCGATGATAATATGATCTTTGTAACCTTTTTTAACCGTACCTTTTGATTTATGCGCAACTCGTGCATCCGGATCGACAATGCTCACGATCTTATCTTTTTTATTATGGATATATTGATCCAACAAGTCATAACACAGACCAAATGCTTCCAGGTATTTCTGATTGGTCTGTAATTCATCATAAGTTTTGATATAAAGTATATCCACATACTTCTGGGTGATCTCGAGATGTTTTTGCCAACTGACTTTTTCTGATTTTTCATAAGTCAGATCCAGTTCTGATTCAATCATTGCTGATATTTCAGCTGCCAGTGGTTCATTGAATTCTGCCACCGCTTGGATTACTTTGTTGAAAGCAGTTCTTGCCAGCTTTTTTATTGACGGATAATTGATATTGGCAGCCACATCGGTGGAATCAATAATAAAACGATTTGTCCGGATGAGATCTTTTTCAATGCATTTTTTAACAATTTCAGTGAAAAAGGCTTCGAAATGCTCTTCTGTCAAACGCTGAACGCGAAAGAAACTGAGTGTGGTATCATCAGGAACAGTGTCGTTGATGCCCAGATTTAAAAACCATCGGAACACAATATCTGTTTGAATTCGTTTTACAACTTCTACATCGGAAAGTCGATACAAGTATTCCAGCAGAAAAATTTTAACTAGCATGACCGGGTCTTTGGATCCCCGGCCAATTGGACTATATTGATCTTTTACCAGGTCATAAATGAATGAAAAATCAATAATTGAATTGATTTTTACCAACAGGTGATCCTTGGGAACCAACTTCTCAAAGATGATATGATCAAACATATCTAATTGCGGTCTATTTTTCTTTAGCATGGTCTGAAACCCCCTTGTATCAACGTTTTACATGATTTCTTTATACCCGTTATTGGCTATTTTAGTTGCTATTCTGGGGTAGTTGATCAATAAAGTTCGTTGTGAGATTAGAGCGAGCATATTTATTCGTGTTATTGTATAGATTTACAGGTGCCTTCGTTTTTCGGAGGTTTCACAGGCACCGTTTACTGGAAGCCAGGGACTTACTGGAGATTATCCACGCCCGTCATAAAAAGGTTTCCACGATTTTCTGTTCCCAGTTTGCCCCACTCGGCTAGTACAGCAAATTTCCTGAAGCAACTGTCGCCGATGCCATACTTGATCGGATTGTTCACAATTCACACAGCATCGAAATTCAGTATATTGACAAGGAGCATGATCGCTCCATGCGTGAACTTTACGGAATTGATTCTAAAAACAATTAACTAGCCAATTGGCACCATGCCGAAACGTTTGAAACCACTGTCCGGACTCGGTGGAACGAATCTCCGGACAGGCTGGTTTTTTCGACCGAAATATTCAATTGTCGGCACTGACGGCAATTTGGGGACAAAAAAGATGGGACTGGCTGGAGAATTCAAATTCTTCAGTGAGTTTGGATGATCGGAAACTGGCGCAACTGATTGGAAACAGACAAAAGCTGGAAACCGGAGCCGCCAGCCAAATCTTTTCCAGACAGACTTTTCCAGATTTTCCAGCCACTTCAAAAAATTAAAAAGACGACCCGAGTCCCGAAGAACCCGAATCGTCTCTATTCTCTGTTTCTAAACCATCCAGCTCAATAAGTTAAGTTGAATAAGTTAAGTGACAGGCACCGTATGTACAAGGCACCGTATGTATTCATGTATTCAGGCACCGTAAGGCACCGTATGTATTCATGTATTCAGGCACCGTATGTATTTGTATGTCCTTTATTTCGCTACTGTAAAAGTAGTGAAATTTGTTACTTTTTGTCCGCTACCGAATAATAGATTAAATGTTGAGGATGGAGCTATTGTAATAGCTTGGTTAAACTGAGTAGCAGTTAATGCTGTATCAATAACTAATGTCACTGTACCTGTTGCAGCATTAAGTGTTTGTGTTGTAGCTGTTACTTCAGTTCCTCCAACTAGTACTTTATAGTACCCTGTTATGGTTTGTGTGTCTAATGCCTTATTATAAACTACAGTAATAGTTTGATAATCTGCTGAAGATAACGTAGCTGAAACTATGGTAGGCTGAGTATTGTCATTAAATGTCTTGTCAGCTTTATATGCTTCTGCAATAACGTTGCCCGCTACATCTTTGACATTTTGAATACCAAATTCACGTAATGCTGTAGTAGCAAAAGCATTATCTTTGACTGTTAAAATAACCTTATCTTTTGTGCCATTGTAGTAAGCAGTTGCGAATACATTAGCACCATCTACTGTGTAATTACTAGGTTCAATGGCTGATGTACCCATCAATTCACTATAAACAACCGCAATTGTATTACCTGAAACTGTTGCACTAACAACTGTTGGAGCAACTGTATCTGCACCAGTTAAAGAAGCTGAAATTTCGTATATTTTTGTATTGTTATCAGCATCTTTGATCAAACCTGATGGCAAGGTAATTTTGTATGTACCATTTTCATAGGTTAGTGATGACAAGTCAATTTGTACTTTAGTCGGGTAAACAGTTGTATTTACGTTTGTTACAGTACTATCAGCTACTGTACTTTGTACATTAGATGGTGAAATCACTGTGTAATCAGTTGCTCCAGATGAATCAACTGTTACTGCTTTATCAAATGTAACCGTAACAATTTGACCAAGTGCTGTAACAGAAGATACTGCAGCAGGAGTAGTGCCTGTGATATATGAAACAGATTTAGTTACATTATCAATGGTATTTCCTGATAAATCTTTCTGTCCAGAAAAAGCATAAGCAGTTATTGTATTTGTTGTCATGGTAGGTACTTTAATTGTATATACTAATCCAGTCGTATCAACTGTAGCAGTATAATTTACTGGTGTTGCTGGGAACTCTGTAATAACAGATAATGCATTAGTATTAAGTGTTCCTACAACTCCTAATTTTTCTGAGAAAGTTACTTTAATATAATTAGCACCAGCTGCTTCTGCAGAAACTACAGTTGGTTTAGTAGTTTCTGTAGCTGAAGTTACGAATGTATAAGAAAGTTTATTTCCTTCGAAATAATTACCAGCTAAATCTTTAGCACCTTCAATTGTTACAGTATAAGTTGTATCTGCAACTAAACCTGAAGTATCTAATACAAAATTTGTACCTAAAGTTGTGGCATATGTTGGTGTTACAAAAGTGCCATCAGCTTTTGTTAATGAAACTGTTGCACCTGTTAAAGCTGAAGCTGCATTTTGAAGAGTTTCATCAAAATTAACAGTGAATGTATTAGCAGCTTTATTGTAGCCAACTAAAGTTGCGATTGGTTTTGTAGTGTCATTTACATATACAAGGGTTGCAGCTTCTTTAATAGCCACATTTCCAGTTGATTTGATAGCATCTGCTACACTGGTTGTGATAACATAATTCGTCTTATTAGTCAATGCAGTTGCTAATGTAATAGTCACTGATTTAGCATCAGTTGATAAAACTACTTTTGGTGCGGTAGTAGCATTTAATGCAGTACCATCAAGTTTATAATTTGCTTGAACCACAGATGTTATTGGATCAACTGTAGTATTAAAGTCAATTTTTAATGTTGTAAGGTTAATAGCAGTTACAGAAGTAACCTTAGGTACTAACACCAAGTTAGCCTGAGCAGCGACAATATTTGCGGTTGCTGCATCAACTTCTGATTGAAGATTATCTTCATCAACAACATTAGCATTTACAACTGCTTGATAAGCTGTCCAGCTAGCTGCTGTATAATCAGCTTGCGTTACTGCTGCCAAAGCTGCTTCATAAGCTGTTAAGTCAGCTGCATTCTTAACAATTTCAACTGTAATAGCTTCTAATCGTAAGAATTGACCATCTGTTCCCAGTTGTTCGCCATTTTTAAATGGTCCAACATCACCTACGTTTTGAACGTGTCCGGTGTATACTACTGAGTAATCTTCTAATTGAACGCCTTCGTCGTCAACTAAAGAAATTTTAATTGCTTCGATTTGTTGGCTTTTGCCTTCAGTACCAGCAAATGCACCATCTTGAACTGGATCCATCCAGCCAACATTTTGTACATGTACTTGGTATTCGATATGAGCTCCTGCTGGAACATCACCGTTTAATTGAATCCAGAAGCCTTCAAGTCTAAGACTTTGACCTTCTGTTCCCAATTCTGTTGGACCTTGAATCCAGGTACCATCAAGTGGATAGTTACCTACGTTTTGAATGTGTCCACGGTATTCAACGCCAACATCTGTTGTTGCAGCTGTTTTAGCACTGAATAAACCTAAAAACGATTCCCATGCTGATACTTCTTTTTCAGCAGCGAATACGCTTGAGGAAAATACCATGGAAAGCATTAACAATGTTGTTAAAATGCTAACTGTAATCTTCTTCATACTTTGTTTCCTCCGTTGTTAAATTTTGGGTTTTTTTATCCGGAAGTTCCAGCAATAACTTACGCTAGTCGCCTAGAAATTCCAGAGCTTATTCTTGCTCCATATTTGTGTTCTGGATTTACTGTTCGAACTGTCCCTCTTTCCTCCTTCCTAATTTTTAGCTATGCAAATCATCATCTTCGTTTGAAAAGTCCGGTCTGCCAATACAATTGAACGGTAAACCTAGAAAGAGCGTTCTTGTATGATTCTACACCTTCTTATGATGTTTTGCAATAAATATCGTTGTTTTTTGAATAAAAAACGAAATTTTTACGTTTCAAATCCGAAACAATAATGTCTTCTACTCACATTTTTGACACATTCTAATATTTTATTTTTACAATGTATCCAATGCTTTCAATTCTGGCCAAATCAACTGCGTTTCTGCAGATAAACTTACTTTTAATATATTTACTTCGATGACAGCGATCAGCTCCTTTCGGGATTAACTTCACATTGGCGTTTTTGGTTTTTTGGCTCTACGGTTGGTTAACGCCTGACTAGAGGGTTTTATTGCATTGGATTTTAAGTTTTTTTATTTTTTTTAGTGGGTGGCTGGTCGCACATGAATTGCTGCGATGCCCGGGCGTGACACGGGGACATTTCGCCTTTCATCCCGATGGGCTGACAGGTGTAACGTCCCCTTTTCACACCCTACCTGCAACGTCCCCAAGTCACGCCCTATTGTGCGGGTTCTTCGGGAAGCTGTTCTGCTTCTTCTTCGGCTGGAGCTTCCGGGGTGATTGGGGTGGGTTCGCTTAAGGGGGTTTTTTCTTCGCTTAGCGGGGTTTTCTCTTCGTCAATCGCTTCGGTTTCTTTTTCCGGCGGAGTTACCTCTGGTTCGGCCGGGGTTGGGGGTTCTGTGATTGTTTGATCCGGGATGGCCGGGGTTTCAATCACAGCCGGTTCGACTGGTTCAGTTTCCATCATGGCGCCATTGGTATCACCAGACGTTTCGGTGGTGGTCGCTGGTGTTGTCACGGCCGGGGTTTCCTCGGTGGTGACCGGTTTGGCCAGGTCTTTGGTTTCTTTTTCCGGCGCATCCACGGTTATCACCTTGGTGAGATCCACGGCTTTTTCTTTGGATACGGCCAGTAAATCGGTGAGTGACATCGCCGCCAGGCTTTCCATGGTCAGCGAGCTGTCGGCGACAATCAGTTCTTTCATGACGTTAAGTTTACCGGTGGAAACATTGTATTGTTCGGCTTCAGTCACGGTCTGGCTATCCGGAGTAACGGATTGCCGCACGACGGTCGCCGCGACGTTTTCGGCGGTGGCGCTGTCTTTAATCACCTGATTCAGGGATGTTGCCAGATTATCGGCTTTGGCCGTGCTCTGATTTTCGACGGTCACCATGACCACACTGCTATCCCCATCGAGATAGCCGTTTTTAATCATGGTGGTGACGATCACGCCGACTGAGTCTTCCAGGTTGGACTGGCTGAAGTTTTCCTCATCAAGCAACTGCTGAACATCCTGATCATAGGCTTTGACCGAAAGGATCTGTTTGTGCTTGTTGGTGACAATCTCCACGCTCTGGTTGGCGTCCAGGGCAATAATACTCTCGGGGGTATTAAATTCCACAAACCAGGTGGATACACAGAATAGCATCACCAGACATCCGGCCACGGCTGCGGAGATGGGTTTAAAGTATCGCGGCATCTTTGCATGCTTAGGACCTGGTGTCTTCTGCCTGGTAATGTAGTCGTGCTCAGTCATTTTGACAACCGGCATGGCTGCCAGTTTTTCAAAGTCCAGACTGGGAGCCTGGCTGATACTCCGGGCCAGCGAGGCTTCTATATTCAATTTTTTATGATAGCTCATTATAACACCTCCTGTTCGATGAGATATTTTTTCAATTTTTTTAGTCCCCGATGATATTTAGACAAAACGGTGGATAATTTCATATCCAGACTTTTGGCGATTTCCCGGTGGGTAAAGCCGGAAATAGCATGTAAAAGGATAATTTCGGTTTCTTCGCTGCTGAGGATTTTGAGGGCAGTCTGGAGTACCAGTTGGTCTTCCTGATCACTGACGTAGGAAAAATTTAAGTCATTTTCCATATCGGTGATTTCGATGCTGTCGTTTTTCTGTCTGATTCTGATTTTGCTGATTGACAGATTCCGGGCAATGGTAAAAACCCAGGCCATCGGTTTGCCCATGGGTTGGTAGAGATGAGCGGCCGCCCGGATCTTTAAATAGGTATCCTGAACGACATCCAGCGCGTCATCATGATTCTTGACGGTAGATAAAACAAACGCATAGACGGTTCGTTCCGTCAGGCGGTAAAATTCTTCAAATGCAGCCATATCGTTTTCGGCAATCCGGGTAAATATGGCTTCATCGATATTCAGTTTTTGTTTTTCCTCGCTGCCAGCGTTATTCAGTACCACCATACTCAGGAATAGATTCATCAGGTATAACCCCCAACATTATATTAACGTTCAATAGTAACGTTTTATTGCATAGTTTTTATTTTTTATTTTCACAGAGATGCCCGGGTGTGACATGGGGACGCGACGGATGTCATCCCATGGGACGACACACGTAACGTCCCCATGTCACCCCCTACTTCTGGTGCGCACTCTATTATCGTCTATTTTTCAGCAAATGGCAAGGTGTGGCATCTGCTGTGCCGGATTATTTTTAGCTTTTTTTTATTTTGGGCGGTTTTCTTCTTTATTATTATAACATAAGGGAGCTGTCAAATTGGTGGTTTAATTGTTTATTAAGATTTAAGATAAGGATGAATTTTTATCTCCGGGGGGCCAAGGTTTATAGGTGACTTTTTTTTATTGACGTGATAGAATGTAGCTATTATGGGAATATAATCTATATCAGGTTTTTATGTACACGATATCAACGATAGAACACGATGTCTTGGGATAATTTATTTTTGGAGGAATATTTAATATGGAAAAGAAATTAAGCTACACCGTCGATGAACTCATTGATTTACATGTCTTGCAGCAATTTCAGGATAGTTTTGCAAAAGCTTTGGGGATGGCCAGTGTTTCAGTTGATAACGTCAAGGGAACCATTACCGAGCCCAGTAATTTTACAGACTTTTGTATGAAATACACCCGCGGATCCACCGAGGGTAATAAACGTTGTATCGCCTGTGATATCGACGGTGGCAAGAAATCTGGAAACACCGGTAAACCAGCGGTTTATTCCTGTCATGCTGGACTGGTGGATTTTGCCGCCCCGATCATTGTCGATGGTCAGCAGATTGGCGCTATTCTTGGTGGCCAGGTGCTGGATGCGCCGCCAGATGAGGACAAGTTCCGCAGAATCGCCCGGGAAATTGGCGTTGATGAAGATGAATACATTGCAGCCTTACGGAAAATAACCGTTGTGCCCCGGGAAAAGATCAATGCGGCGGCGGATATGCTTTATGTTTTTGCCAACTCGATTTCAAAAATGGGTCACCACAACCGCTTGCTGGTTCATGAAACAGAAAACTTCCAGGATATTTCGGAGAATATGTTTGAAAATATCGGCATCGTAACGGATGTTGTCAATAATTTCTCGATTCAGATTGAGCAATTGATCAAGGCTTCGGACGAACTGTTGGAATCTTCCACCATTTCCAAGAATAAGGTCAAGGAAACAGATTCCATTCTCAAATTTATTCGGGACGTTGCCACCCAGACTAATCTGCTGGGACTCAATGCGGCCATTGAAGCCACCCGAGCTGGCGAATTTGGTCGGGGCTTTAACGTAGTTGCGGATGAGGTCCGCAAGCTGGCGGTAATGAGTGTGGACTCAGCCAAGAAAATTGAGAGCATTCTTGACAGCATTGTCGTGAGCATGAACTCGGTGGAATCTCAGGCGGCCAAATCCTACAAGATCATTGGTGAGCATCAGGCTGCCATGAGCGAAATCAATGAAAAACTGGCTTTGCTCAACCAAATCTCAGATAAACTGAAGGTTGAGATTAATAATCTTAGAGCCAATCTTTACTAAGTTTGATAAGGCGGGAGAACCCGCCTTTTTTTTATGTCTGAAATACTGCGATGCCCGGGCATGACATGGGGACGCCCTATCTTTTGGCATCTTTTTTGTTTCTTTTCCATTTAAATGGTGTGAAACTATTTTTTTGAAAGGAGATTGAGTAATGCGATGAAGATGATTTTAGATGGTTTGCCGCGGGTCTTTGCGGTGCTGGGATCGGTGTTGGGTTTTCTACTGGGTGGGTTTGACGGGTATTTGTATACTCTGGTTGGCTTTATTCTGATTGATTACCTAACGGGTCTGAGTCTGGCGGTGGCCCGGCGGCAGGTATCCAGTGAAATTGGCTTTGTGGGGATTATGAAGAAAATGCTGATCTTTGTAATGGTGGCGATGGGCCACCTGCTGGATCAGAATCTGCTGGGTGGTGGAGCCACCCTGCGGACGGCGGTGATTTTCTTTTATGCGGCCAATGAAGGGATCAGTATTACCGAAAATCTGGGGAGTCTGGGTTTTCCGATTCCAGCCAAGCTGAAGCAGGTGCTGGAGCAGTTAAGAGAGGAGAATTAGATGTGTATGAATGATGAACAGCTTACGGCGCATTTTAACCGGCAGGAGTTTGTTTGCTGTTGTGAGGGAAGTTATTGTGACGGGTTTCCGGCAGAAATGAACCGGGAACTGGTGGGGCGGATGGAGGCCGTCCGGATGTTTCTGGATTCGCCCATTATTGTGACCTCCGGGGTCCGCTGTCCAATCCGGAATGAGGAGGTCGGCGGTATTCCCCATTCCCGCCATCTGGTGGGTGACGCGGCGGACTGCTATGCCCCGGGATTCTCGGTTTATGAGCTGGCCGATGTGGCCACCGCCGCCGGGCTGGGGGTGATTGTGTATGAGGATGAAGGGTTTTGCCATTTGGAGATTTAGCTGCGCACCCTATTATTTTTTATGGCACCTTTTTCCCAAATGTTCCATTTATAAGTATAACCGATGAAAGGAGGTACACACAATGCCAGTAACAACTGATTTTATTAGCAATAAACTGCAGGTTCGTTCGAACTATGGGATGGTGGATGGTAAAGAAGTGACTAAGTCCAAGACTTATGCAAATCTGAAAGCAACTGCCGTCAATGATGATATTTATGCTGTGGCTGAAGCGCTTGCAGGTTTGCAGGCTCCTGCCATGGAAGAAGTATTCAAAATTGAAACCACCCTATTGATTCCCGGTGTCTAGTACACCGCCAAAATATTAAAGAAGGAGGTAAAAAAATATGGCAGAAATTAAAGCAGCCATGGTCTTTCAACGGGCTGATGGTAAAAACGCGACTATTTCGGTATCGGATGCTGATCCGGCTGTGACTCAGGCGGAACTCAACACGGCGATGGATAATATCCTGGCCCGTAATGTGTTTGCACCTGACAATGTCGAGCTGGTGAAAAAGGTCAGCGGCAAGCTGATCAGCACCACAACCCAGGATTTTGAGATGACGGTGTAGATGATGAGGCGGGGGTTGACCCCCGCTTTTTTTATACCCTAATCAAACGTTTGTTCGGAAAACTGTTGATAATTGAATTTGAATGATGTATAATAAACAAAAGAACTGATGTTCTATTTTATTGAAAGAGGTGACAATATGGAAAATAATGAAATGATTCTTTTGGTTCGGGGTGCCCAGCAAAGGGATCCCCGCTGTCAATTGGCGTTGATTGAGAGCTTTCGGCCGTTGATGCTGGCGATGATCCGCCGTTATATTTATCAGACGGATGCGGTTGATGACTATTTGAGTGAGGCCGCCATTGTTCTGCTTAACTCGGTGGAAGCTTATAATGAAAATCTCGGTGTTCCCTTTTCCGGCTATTTGAAGAAAGAACTATTTTATTATTTTGTCAATGTGGCCAAGGTTCATCAGAACTTCACCTCGCTGGATCTTTCAACTAACGATGGCGAAGCGTTTTCACTACTGGATACTCTGGCCGATACGACTGATATCGAGGGTGATTACGTCCGGGCTGAGGACCTGTCGGCGTTGCAGATGTACCTGCCCCGTCTCCGCGAACGACAGCGCTGGATTATTGATGAACATTACCTTAAAAACCGCAGTTTCCGGGAAATTGCGGCCAGCATTGGGGTCAGCTCCAACAGCCTGGTCAAACTACATCGCCGGGCGATTGCTGATTTGCGCAAGTATTTTGGATTGGATCTGGTTAATTAATAAAAGGGCCAGCGCACAAGGGGACGGTTCTTTTGTGTCTTCTATTGAAACTAATTTGGTTGACACAAGAAAAACCGTCCCCTAGTGCTCTGCCCTATCGGCTTTTGAGGTCTTCGGCGATCTGGTTGAGTTTTTTGAGACGGTGATAGACGCCGGACTTTCCGACGGGGGGATCCAGGCGTTCACCCAGTTCTTTGATGCTGGCGTCGGGATAGTTTAATCGCAGTTCGGCAATGTCATAGAGATTTCGGGGGAGATTCTTTAAGCCAAACTGGTCTTTAATCAGCATGATATCGGCGACCTGATCATAGGCGGCGGCAATGGTTTTATTGAGATTGGCGGTTTCGCAATTGACCTGACGGTTGACGTCGTTGCGGACTTCCTTGACGATCCGGATGTTTTCCATTTCCAGCAGACCCCGGTGGGCGCCGATGACGCTGAGAAAGTCGGACACTGAGGCACCTTCTTTGAGGTACAGCACCCAGTGGGCCTTGCGGTGGATCAGGTTTGACTTGATCTCGTACTGATCAAGGATGGTTTTAATGCTTTGCAGATAGGCGCACTGCTCAACCCCGGCGACCGGGTTACGGTCGCTTTTTTTTTCGACTTTTTTAGCTTGGGGCATTTTCTTGCCGACCAGCTCCAAATGGTAAGTTTTTTCGGGATTGGATACTGATCCACAGCCGAGAAAGGCGCCACGGATATAGGCTTTGGTCTGATTTTGCTGCTTTTTGAATTTCTCAGGCACCTGATTGGCAAAAAATGCCTGGCCACTGGCGTTGTAGCTTAAAATCTGACAGTCTTCCAAAATTATTTTTGCTGTCCACGGTTCTTCAACCACCACTCGGTAGGCCCGGTGTTCTTTGAATTTTCGGGTTTTTTCGATTTTTATTTTTGGTTTAATCTGATACAGCGTTTTGATCAGCTGGTAACAACGGGCGACCACGGCGGGGTTTTCGGTTTTGACGCTGATCGTCATGGCGCCGGCTTCATTAACACTGATGGTAGCCACGGCACCAATCATCCCGGACAGTTCGGCCCGCTGACAGGCTCGGGAACCGAAGGGAAGCTTGGAAAGATCTTTTTTAAGAATGGCTGAGAATGTCATTGCTGCTCCTTTCTGCGCACAAGGGGACGGTTCTTTTGTGCACTTTTGTTGAAATATTTAGGAAAGCACAAGAAGAACCGTCCCCTAGTGCTCAGTCCATCCTACCATTCGCTTTTTTCTCTACTTGACATAGGTTTCGAAGATACGGCGGGCCAGCAGGTCGGCGTCGTGGCGGACAAAGCCGTTTTCCATGACGACGTAGTCGTCCAGGATGTACTCATATTGTTCGATGGGGTTTCTGATTTCAACCACGTTGGCGTCGCATTTTTTATATTTTTCTTCGATGCTTTTGGGCAGATTACCGGTGTTGGCGACCACGTAATCAAAAATTCGGCCTTCGGCCTGATCGAGATGATTCTCGATGGCCCGGATATGATCCTCCTGGGTGTAACCGTCAGTTTCTCCGGGTTGGGTCATAATATTGCAGATGTAAAAACGTCTGGCGCGACTGTCAAAAATGGCTCTGGCTACATCCTTCACCAGCAGGTTGGGAATCACACTGGTATACAGGCTACCGGGTCCGAGGACAATCATATCGGCATTTTTGATGGCTTCGATGGTTTCGGGCAGGGGTTTGGTGTCATCCTGTTTTAAAAATATCTGGGTGATTGGGCTCTGCTGGGCCAATGCCGCCTGGGGAATGGAAGATTCACCTTCGATTATTTGGCCGTTTTTCAGGGTTGCCATCAGCACCATCTGGGACAGGGTGACGGGCAGCACTTCCCCTTTGATCTGCAGCACATCGGAAGTGCGTCTGACAGCGTCATAAAAATCGTGACTGATGCCGTTCATGGCGGCCAGAAAGAGATTCCCAAAACTCTGCCCTGCCATGGGGCCGCCGGGAAAACGATAATTAAAGAGCTCCTGCATAACATTTTCATCATCAGCCAGGGCCAGGATACAGCTTCTGATATCGCCCGGGGGTAGAATACCCAATTCTTCTCGCAGTTTTCCTGAGCCGCCGCCGTCATCGCCTACGGTGACTATAGCAGTGAGATTATTGGTATATTTCTTTAATCCGCGGAGAATTACCGATAAACCGGTGCCGCCGCCGATGGCGACGACCTTGGGATTTCTCACTTTCACGATATCTTTCAAGGTAAACTCCCTTATATATTCTTTCATATCCATGGAATCACATCCTTTATGTTTGTTTCTTTCGCACAGTCGCACATGGGGACGAGTCGCACATGGGGACGGTTCTTTTGTGCTCTTTTATTGAAATATTTTAGAAAGCACAAGAAAAACCGTCCCCCTGTGCTCCACCATAACGTTATATTTGCACTAACTAGTGGTCCAGGCGGTTTCTTTTGATGTCCCGGTGTTTGATGGTGGTTTCGTAGCCTTTTTCTTTAAGGGCTTTGTTTAACAGACAGGCATAGGTGACCGATCGGTGCTGACCACCGGTGCAGCCGATGGCAATTTCGACAGTATTTTTGGACACCTTGGCAAATTGGGGAATCACAAATTCCAGTAAATCCAGTAGTTTATCGTAGAAGATCTGGGCTTCCCGGAAAGACATCACATAATCTCTGACGGGTTGATCTTCGCCAGTTAGATTTCTCAGTTCCTGTTTATAGAAAGGATTGGGCAGAAATCGGACATCAAAAACAAAATCTGCACCCATGGGACTGGCATATTTAAAACCGAAAGAATAGATTTTTACTTTTGGTTTGGAATGATCACGATCGATTTCAACAATTTTTTCCAGCTGTTCTTTGAGTTCATTGACCTTTATATCCGAGGTATCAATGACCTCATCGGCCATTTCTCTGAAATGTTCCAGACTTATTCGTTCCTGTCTTATGGCTTCGATGAGGTTGCTGGTGGAATCGGTCAACGGATGATCGCGCCGGGTTTCCTGATACCGGGATACCAGCACCTCGTCTCGGGCGTTTAAAAAGATCAGTTTGATATCATCTTTGGCAGCCTTATATTCGGCCAGGGGTATATCCTTGCCATCCAGAAATACATCGCCCCGGACATCAGTTACCAGGGCTATTTTTTCTATTTCGGTGGCTGATTGCTGGCAAAGATTGATGAAAGTCAAAATGAGTTGCGGCGGGATATTATCGACGCAGAAATAGCCCAGATCTTCGAGGATTTGGATAGCCTGGGATTTGCCTGCTCCGGACATACCGGTGATAATGATGATTTTCATGGGGGTCTCCTATTCTGCGATGTTGATGATGCGGCTGATGGGGATGCCGGCGGCTTTGATGGTTTCTGGGGTGTTGCGCATATCACCCAGGGCATGGATGTTGTGAGCGTCACTATTGATGGCAAAACTGACCGGATATTTCATGGCGACTTTTATTTCGTCGGCGTTTAAATGATGGTGGCGGGGGTTGATTTCCAGAATTACACCGTGTTCAGCAGCGGCTTTTGCCACTGGTTCGATATTGATCGGCATTTTGTCCCCGGGATGGGTGATCAGCTTGATATCGTTGTGTTCCATCATTTTTATATAGGTTCGGGTGTTCATTTCCACCACTGTTTTTCTAAGAAAGGGTAGCACCCGGGCCGCGTAATTGGGAATGGCAAAAACAAAGATGTCTTTGATACTGGCGGGGATATAACCGTAATGATACCCGGCTGAGATCCAGTCACAATATTGCTTTTCTTCTTCTTTAATATCAATATTACCTTCAGCCCCGGTGATGTTGGATTCGACCGAGAGGTAGATGTCGATGTCGTCATATTTCTGATTCAGAGCATCAATCTCAGCCCGCATTTTGGCAAAGTTCTTTTTTCTGACCCCAAACATCGGATGACTCCGGCCGTGATCAGAAATGGTGATGGCGGCAAGACCGATTTTGCGGGCCTGCTCCACCATTTCGGCGATAGTATTTTTGCCGTGACTATAGGTTGTGTGGGTGTGCATATCGTGTGTTATTTTCATAACTGATTAGTCGTTGCCGATGACGATGACTTCGGTTTTGAGATCGACGCCAAACTGGTCTTTGACGGCTGACTGGATAGCGCCGATGAGGTTTAAAATATCCGCGGCAGTGGCGCCGCCTTTATTGATAACAAAGCCGCTGTGTTTTTCGGACACCTGGGCGCCGCCGATGGAATGACCTTTAAAACCGGCGTCTTGAACCAGTTTTCCGGCATAATAGCCCACCGGTCGGCGAAAGGTACTGCCGGCGCTGGGATATTCCAACGGCTGTTTTGTCTGTCGCTGAGTATTCAAATCCAGCATTTTGGCCTGGATTGCCTGGTAATCGCCATTTTCTAGAATCAGTTCGACGCTGACCAGCACCCAGTTGTGTTGTTGCAGGATGCTGGATCGGTAACCAAAATGGCACTGGTCGGCGGAAATCGTTTTTAAACTGCCATCTTCGGTGATGACGGTGATGCTTTTAATGACATGTTTCATTTCGCCGTCGTAGGCGCCGGCGTTCATCGTGACGGCTCCACCGAGGCTACCGGGAATGCCGGAGGCAAATTCCAGACCGGTAAGTTTTTGTTCCAATGCCACATTGGCCAGATCTTTAAGGCTGATCCCCGGTTCGGCAATCAGCGTTTCCCCTACCGTTTTAACCTGATTCAAGGCTTTGGTATTGATGATGATGCCGTTATAACCGTTGTCCCGGACGATCAGGTTGCTACCGTTGCCCATAATATAAAGCGGTTTCTCGGATTCTTTACAGATTTCCAGTACCTTTTGCAGCTCTTCCCGGCTCTGAGGCTTTAAAAAAAGGTCTGCCGGACCGCCAACCTTGAAAGATGTATGGTTTTTCATGGGTTCATTTTCTTTTATATTTTCTGTGGCCATTACGGCTTCAAGTTTTTTGATTATATTATTCATATTACTTCCTAACTGTTATTTTGAGCACCGGGTACTCTAATTTTAATGATAAGGTTTGGTTCATCATACCATTATTTATTAAGATTCGCCACAAAAAAAGGCCCTGGAGGGGTCTTTTTAAGAATCTTTAATTCTATTCGGCGACGGCGCAGAGGGTGGCGATGCAGACCTGAGCGGCTCCGGCTTCGAGGAGGGTGGCACTGGTTTCGGCCAGGGTGGCACCGGTGGTAAGGACGTCATCCACCAGCAGGACGGTTTTATTTTGAATGTACTCAATGGTTTCGACATTAAAAGCGCCGGTAAGATTGCAAAGCCGTTCTTCCCGGCCCTGGCCGATCTGATGGGGTGTGTCCCGACTGCGAATCAGGATATCAGTAACTATAGCAGGCACTCTGGAATGCTTCTGACTTAAACCTTGTTGAATGCCCTCGGCGATCTTTTCGCTCTGGTTATAGCCCCGTTCTTCGAGCCGGTGCGGGTGCAGGGGCACGGGGATGATCAGATCCACATGATTGATCCACTGATACTTTGCGATGGCCTCCCCCATTTGGGTGCCGACCCAGATGCCCAGGTGAGGGCGGTCTTTGAACTTGATGGCATGAACCAGTTTTTTGCCGGAGTCTTCATAATTCAGATGGGTATAGCCGACCGCAAAGGGGAGGTTGAGTTTGGCACAGGGGCTGCAGACCTCACGATTGGCCCGAAAAATAGGGCGTCCACACTGGACACAGGTGGGCGTGCTGATGATTGGGAGATCGTCTTCACATTGATGGCACAAAAATCGGTCCGTTGCAAAAAGAACCTTACCACAGATGGGGCAGGTGCCGTTTTTCAGGAAGAGGTTGTTTTCAAGGAAGGTCAGGAGGGCTTGTTTCAGGTTCATGGTTACCTCACAGGACCGCACAAGGGGACGGTTCTTTTGTGCATTATTTATTGGAATGATCAGGAAAGCACAAGAAAAACCGTCCCCTAGTGCTACAGCGTTATGTTACTTTATACCATTGGGTGGTTGATGTAGGTGATGATGCGGTCGCGGAGGGCGGTTTGGCGGTTTTGGGATTCGGTGGATTTGATCATTTGCCGGAAGACATACTGGTTGCCCATCAGGATCAGCAGTTTTTTGGCCCGGGTGACGGCGGTATACAGGAGCTTGCGGTTGAGAAACAGCGGTGGGCCACCGACGATGGGCATGACCACCACCGGAAATTCACTGCCCTGGCTTTTGTGGACCGTCATGGCGTAGGCGTGGGTAATTTCGTCCATCTGATCAAAGTCGTAGGTCACCCGCTTGCCATCATTAAAGAGAATGGCAAATGATTTTTCGCGGCTACTGATGTTTTCGAGAATGCCGATATCACCGTTATAGATCCCTTCGCCCTGTTCCATCGACAGGGTATCTTCCCACTTGATGCGGTAGTTGTTTTTGATCTGCATCACCTTATCACCCTCGCGGTAAATCACCATTCCAAACTCCCGCTGGGCCCGGTCTTCCCGGGGCGGATTGAGCACCGCCTGGAGTTCCCGGTTCAGATTGATTACCCCGACCTTGCCATTTTTCATCGGCGAGATCACCTGGATGTCGTGGATGCTGTCAAACCCCTTAGCGATCGGCAGTCGATTGGTAACCAGTTCCAGAATATCCCGCAGCAGCTTATCGCCGTCGTTTTTATTGAGGAATAAAAAGTCTGACTCATTGTTGATGTCGGGCATTTGTCCGTGGTTGATTTCAAAGGCGTTGACGGAAATCATGCTTTCTTCCGATTGGCGGTAGATCCGGTCCAGGCTTAGCACCTTGACCGCCCCGCTTTCGATAATATCTTTAAGAACATTCCCGGGGCCGACGGAGGGTAGCTGATCGGCATCTCCCACCATGATCAGTCGGGTACCAGGCTGGACAGCCATTAAGAGGCTATCCATCAGCAAAATATCAATCATCGAGGATTCATCAACTATGATGGCATCGACGTCCAGCGGATTGGTTTCGTCCTTGCTGAAACTGGGGAAGTCATCGTCCTGGCTGTATTCGTATTCCAGCAGGCGATGGATGGTTTTGGCTTCGTTACCGGTGGTTTCGGTGATCCGCTTGGCCGCCCGGCCGGTGGGGGCCGCCAGAACGGTTTTCAGGCCCAGATCTTTGAAAATCCGAACGATTCCATTGATAATGGTGGTTTTGCCGGTGCCTGGTCCGCCGGTGATGATGATCACCCCGTTATCCATGGCGGCGGCAATGGCTTCACGCTGTTTATTATCCAGGGTAATTGACATGTCGCGTTCGTAGTTTTTGATCTTGGCATCGATGTTGATGTCGGCAATTTTATAGCTCATCTGACTGATCCGGGCCATCGCCAGAGCGGCATTGTCTTCGGCTTCGTAGAGGTTTCGGGGATAGTAAACCCGCTGATCGTCGACCTCCTCGCTGATGATTCGTCCCTGCAGTACCAGTTCGCCCAATTGAGCATTGATCTCGTCTTCGGCCACCCCTAAAATCCGGGCGCTGGTCTGGATCAGTTCGTTTTCGGTCATATAGGTATTACCGCGATTATAACATTCGCCCAGTGAATAGTTGATCCCGGCCAGAATCCGGCCGGGACTGTTCTCTTCAAAGCCCAGATGGTTGGCAATCTGGTCGGCTATTTTAAAACCGATGCCCCGAATATCATCAATCATCTGATAGGGATTATTCAGCAGCACCGAAATGGTGTCAAACTTATAGGTCTTGTAGAGCTTCATCGCCCAGTTGGCGGAGATGCCATAGTCCTGGATCTGGATCATAATCTGCCGGACTTCCCGCTGTTCATGGTACACTTCTTTGATGCCTTCCAGCGTTTTCTTGCCGATACCTTTGATCTCGGATAAGCGTTCGGGATTGTTATCCAGGATATCCAGGGTTTCTTCACCAAAACGAGCGACGATGGCTTTGGCGGTTTTTTCACCGATCCCGGGCAGGATACCGGATGACAGATAGCGGATGATCCCCTCGGTGGAGGTGGGAATTTCCATGGCATAGGATTCCATACTGAACTGGTCCCCATAGTTTTTATGCTCGGTCCAATAGCCGGTAAGTTTGAGGTATTCGCCGTGGTTCAGTTCGTCGAAATTACCGACTACCGTAACCAAATCACCGTCGATATCAAATTGAGCTACCGTGTAGCCGTTGTTGCTATTTCTAAAGACGATGTGCTCCACCGTTCCCTTAATGCTTTCCATGCTTTGCTCCTGTTATTTGAATTATGGTTTTATTATAGCACAAAAAAAGACCCATTATTGGGCCTTTTTTTGTTTATCTTTGTTATTTAAATCTTATTTGGCTTTTACTGAATTAAACCAATTTTGGTTTAACTGAGTATTTTGTATGCAGGATATGGTGAGCTTTGTGGCTGTTTGGTTCTTCCAAGTATTCTTCGTAAAGACGAATAACGGAAGGATTCTGGTGAGATTTACGGTAGGTTAATACATTGGCATCTTCGTCATAAAGAGCTTTTGCTCGTTCAACGCGGATATCAACATCCATCTTATCTTTTGCAGATACGATTGGTTGTCCACCACCATTGACACAGCCGCCTGGGCAGGCCATCAATTCGATGAAGTGGGTATCAGCCAGTTCACCAGCTTTAAGCATTTCCATGACTTCGCGGATATTTGATCCACCATGAGCGACCATCAGATTTACTTTTAAATCTGGAGTTACATCAACGCTGGCTTTTTTGATGCCGTCAACACCACGAACCACTTGGTATTCAATTTCTTGAATGTCTTTTTTGTTTAATACGTCCGCAACTGTTCTGACAGCCGCTTCCATAACACCACCGGTAGCTCCGAAGATTACGGCTGCACCTGTGGATTCACCATAGTAATCATCAAAGTCTTCATCTGGTAATTTATTAAACAGGATACGCGCTTCTTTGATCATACGTGCCAGTTCTCGAGTGGTAATGGAAATATCTACATCGGCGTTACCGTCGGTACATAATTCTTCTCGCTGAACTTCGTATTTTTTAGCGGTACAAGGCATGATTGAAACAACAACCATATCTTTAGGATCAATGCCATTTGCCTGAGCATAATGGTTTTTCAGTAAAGCACCAGTGATGTTTTGTGGTGATTTACAGCTTGACAGATGAGGAATCGCTTCTGGATAGTAGGTTTCAATAAATTTAATCCAACCTGGTGAACAGGATGTAATCATTGGTAGAACGCCACCGCCGGTTACACGACCAATTAGTTCGGTTCCTTCTTCCATAATACAAACGTCAGCACCGAAATCGGTATCGAATACTTTATCAAATCCCAATCTTCTCAGCGCAGCTGCCATTTTACCGGTAACTGATGTTCCCATTGGGTATCCGAATTCTTCACCTAAACCGGCACGAACAGCTGGAGCTGTTTGAACGATAACAGTTTTTGAAGGATCTGCAATGGCATCCCAAACGCGTTGAATATCAGATTTTTCTTTTAATGCGCCAACAGGACAGTTGATAATACATTGTCCACAGTTGATACAGCCAACTTCTGCCAGTGATTTGTTAAATACTGGTTGTACCTGTGATGTAAAGCCCCGGCCAACGCTGCCAAGTACGGCTACACTTTGAACGTTTGTACATACGGAAACACAACGCTTGCAAAGAATACATTTGGTTTCGTCGCGGACTACTGATGTCGACATATCATCAATTAATGTTCCTGATTTTTCGCCTTCGAAAGGAATATCAGAAATGCCCAGATCAGTTGCTAGTGTCTGCAGTTCACAGTTTTCGCTACGAATACAGGTTGTACATTCGCGGTTATGGTTTGAAAGGATCAGTTCAAGATTAACACGACGTGCTTTTCTGGCTGCTGGAGAGTTTGTTAATACTTCGATGCCATTGGCAACTGGGTAAACACAAGCTGCCTGTAAGGCTCTAGCTCCGGCAATTTCAACAACACACATCCGACATGCACCAATCTCGTTAACATCTTTCAGGTAACAGAGAGTTGGGATATCGATGTTGTTCATTCTGGCAGCTTCTAAAATGGTTGTTCCTTCAGGAACAGTCATTTCCTGACCGTTTATTTTAAATGTTACTTCTTTCATTATTCTAATGACCTCCTAAATTAACCCTTGGAAATGGAGCCAAATGGACAGGCTTCAATACAGGCACCACATTTAATACATTTTGCGGTATCAATGGTGTATGGTTTTTTCTTTTCACCAGTAATTGCGTCTGCAGGACATTTTTTAGCACAGATTCCGCAACCTTTACAGGTATCGGGATTAATTGTGAAGTCTAACAGATGTTTACATACGCCGGCTGGACATTTTTTATCATTGATATGTGCTTCATATTCGTCTCTGAAGTAACGAATGGTTGAAAGAACAGGGTTTGGAGCAGTTTGTCCCAATCCACAAAGAGCTGAAGCTTTGATGCCTACGGCCAGTTCTTCTAATCGTTCGATGTCGCCTTCAATCCCTTTACCGTCACAGATACGTTCCAGAATTTCTAACATTCTCTTGGTACCGATACGGCAAGGAGGGCACTTACCACAGGATTCGTCCTGAGTAAAGTCAAGGAAGAAACGGGCAACGTCAACCATACAGTTGTCTTCATCCATTACGATCAAACCACCGGAGCCCATCATGGAGCCAATAGCGATCAGGTTATCATAATCAATTTTTGTATCTAATAAAGAAGCAGGGATACATCCGCCTGATGGTCCACCGGTTTGAGCAGCTTTGAAAGCTTTACCGTTTGGAATACCACCACCGATTTCAAAAACGATTTCTCGCAGGGTTGTACCCATTGGGATTTCAAGAAGACCGGTGTTGTTGATTTTTCCACCAAGTGCGAATACTTTTGTTCCTTTAGATTTTTCGGTTCCTACTGATGCAAACCATTCTGCGCCTTTTAAGATAATGGCTGGAATGTTTGCATATGTTTCAACGTTATTTAAAACGGTTGGTTTTCCAAATAAACCCTTGTTAGCTGGGAATGGTGGACGTGGACGCGGTTCACCACGTTTACCTTCGATAGAGTTCATTAATGCTGTTTCTTCACCACATACGAAAGCACCAGCACCTAAACGAATTTCAAGGTCAAAGGAGAAATCAGTATCAAAGATATTTTCGCCTAATAAACCATATTCTTTTGCCTGGTCAATCGCAATTTGGAGACGGTGTACAGCGATTGGGTATTCAGCCCGAACATATACATAACCTTTAGAAGCGCCAACTGCAAAACCGGCAATCGCCATTGCTTCGATTAATGCATGAGGATCTCCTTCTAATACAGATCGATCCATGAACGCGCCAGGGTCACCCTCATCTGCGTTACATGCTACGTATTTGATGCCATCTTCGGATACAGCGTCATGGGCAAACTGCCATTTAAGACCGGTTGGGAATCCTCCGCCCCCACGACCGCGAAGACCGGAAGCTTTAACTTCATTAATAACGTCAACTGGTGTCATGGTTAACAGTACTTTTTCAAGTGCCATGTAACCGTCAAAGCCAATGTATTCATCAATGTTTTCTGGGTTAATAACGCCACAATTTGCTAAAGCAATACGTTTTTGTTTTTTGAAGAATCCTAATTCGTTGATTGAAAGTGGATGATGTCCATCACCTTTTTCGGTGTAGATCAGTCGATCCAATGGACGACCTTTGACAAGGTGTTCTTCAACCATTTCAGGGATATCTGAAGCTTCAACACGGCTGTAGAATGTACCTTCTGGGTAAATAATAACAACGGGTCCCAGTTCACACAAACCGAAACAACCGGTTGCCACAACTTCAACTTCATCAAGTATATCGTGTTTTACAAGTTCTTTTTTTAATTCTTTTACCAATATCATGGATCCTGAGGACGTACATCCTGTACCACCACAAATCAGTATCTGCGAACGTTTATATGCCATCTGCTCTTCTCCTCCTCAATTAACCCTTAACCGTTGGATCAATGACTTTACCATCAACTATTGTCATGGTATATTCACTGACCACTTTGCCTTGAGCCAAGTGTTCATCTACAACTCGTGCAACCTTTTCAGCGGTCATATGCACGTAGGTTACTTTTTCATTGTTGGCATCGTAAACTTCTACAATTGGTTCTAATCGACATGATCCGATACATCCGGTTTGAGCAACAGTAACGTCGACTAAACCTTTTGCATCCACTTCTTCCATCAGTTTAACCATGACTGGTCGTGCGCCGGCTGCGATACCACAGGTTGCCATTCCTACTACAACGCGGTAACCATTTTTGCCGTGTCGTAAATTGATTTCGTTTAATTTCTTTTCACGAATCGCTTTTAGTTCTGCTAAGGACTTTGCCATAAATTTTTTCCTCCATAATTTCTTCGAGACCTTCCTGTACGAATTCCCGGATCCAGTTAAGAATGTCCGGTTCGTTTAAAGATTCTACATCGAGGATCTCTTTAATTTCACGTGTATTAAAAACAAATAGTTGGTTATTGTAGTCGTGTTCATAGAAAAGATCAGTCTCCCCAAAAGACATTACCATAGTGAGGATCGTATCTGCCATGTTCCCCAGAGGGGCCCGGTCGATATGATCGCGCATGAAGTTTCCAACCACCTTTGTTCCGACATCTGGGGTTGAGCTTATCTCGAAAAATCCGCCGCATGCTTCCGCTGCTGCTTTGAATAGGGATAAACCCAGACCAACCCTTCGGGTTGTTCGGGTCGTCACAAAAGGATCAGTGATATTTTGAAGCCGGTCAGCCGGTATTCCGCACCCGTCATCTTCAATGATAATGGTGAGTTCATTGTTTGCCAAGGATTCAATAATCACTAATTTAACAAGCTTTGCTTGTGCTCTGATGGAATTCTGAGTAATATCCAATATGTGAAGGGACAATTCTTTCATAACTGTTAACTAAAATTTTTCTAGGATTCCTGGAATTTCATCTACGGTCAAACGTCCAAATACTTCTTCGTTAATCATCATTACTGGAGCTAAACCACAGGCGCCAACACATCGTGTTGCATCAACTGACCATTTTCCATCTTCAGTTGTATCGCCAACTTGTGTTCCCAGAACGCTGTTAACTTTGTCGATAATTGGTTGGGCGCCTCTAACATAACAAGCGGTTCCCAAACAGATACCAATTTTGAATTTCCCTTTTGGTTTAAGTGTAAATTGTGAATAAAATGTTGCCACACCATAGACTTCAGTCAAGGGAATCCCTAACTCATCTGCGATGGTTCCTTGTAGTTCAAGTGGTAAGTAGCCGTACTTAAGCTGTGTTTCTTGCAGGATCTGCATTAAACAACCTGGTACTTCTCTGTGCTCGGCGACTATTGCCTTTACTACGTCCAAATTTTCAACTGGTATTAATTCAGCCAATTTTCAAACCTCCTAATTAAATCGTGCAAACCTTTACGCTTTGATTGCATATTTTCTAACGAGGTCATTATAACACATAACGAAATCTTTCGTTATATTAATAACAGATAAATTTTTTACTCTATTTGCCCGTTATTTTAATGAAAACCTTTAACTTTTTCGATTTTTGAAGTAAAATTTCTACCCATTTGTTTTTTCTGCGCAGAAAGTGTAATAATTTTACACAAAAAAAACAGGTACTTCGAAAAATACCTGTAAAGTTCACGGCTAACTACCGTACCGACCAATTGTTAATCTGTTGTTCGCTGCGGAATCGGACAGGATTATCACCCTGTTCGCTCCGATGCGTACAACATGATGTAACAATTGTCGGTACTACTTATTCAATTTATCCCAGATAATGAATCAGGGTTTGCCGTTGCATATCCGGAAGTTCCAAAAAATATTCCCGTTCGGCCATGTCTTCCAACTGATGGGCGTCGGAGCCATGAATAAACTGATAGTCTTTAAATAACCGGAAGTTTTTTTTGACATTGTCAAAGGTTTCTTTTCTTGAAACTTCGCAAGTTTTTATATCCAATTCCAGAGGAATAAAACCCAGCGATGAAATAAGACTGTAGGATTTTCGGTCAATATGAGCCGGGACCAGAATCCCGTCGAGATCGGAGACGATTTTCCAGAGCTGATCGACACTGATATCAGTGGCCGAAATCAGGAGCTTATCAACTTCACCGATGATCTGATCATTTTCGTCCATAATATATTGAGGTCCAAATAATTCTTTCTCATTCATGACATCTGGTAAATGCTGATAAATAATCGCATCCAGTTTCATGGCGGCTTCCAGGGTTGGCAGATAGGCCAGAATATGAGCTTCTTCTTTGGTCGTTACTTCGATTCCCGGGAGAATACAAAGTCCTTGTGCCATTTCTTTGGCCAGTTCTTTTGCCACAGCCATAATTGCTGGTAAATTTTTGGCGGTGTTATGATCAGTGACAGCGATAAAATCCAATTCTTTGATGAGGGCCATATTCACGATGTTATTAGGAGTCATCTCGGCTTCTCCACAAGGGGATAAAACGGAGTGTATATGAAGATCTATGGCTACCTTTTCCATTTTATACGCCGGCGTTTCCTAAAATTTTACAGACTTCGTAGGCGTTAAGACCAGTTGTGATAATCGGGATATCTTCAATGATGGCACGTTCCAGGGTGCTTTCTTCGACTTCGGCACCTTCTGGGATGATGACACAGGCCATTTCCAGAAGCGATGCCACGGCGATGATATTGACATGGGTCTGGATGGTAACCCAGGCACAGTCTTTACTGGCATTGGCCATGACCCAGCTTAATAAATCGCCGACATAGCCGCTTTTAATCACCCCTTCAATTCCTACCTGGGGATTGAGACACTTGAATTCTTTGTTTTCTAATAACTCACTAACCTTCATTCATATTCTCCTTTATATTATTGCATTGGCTAATCTTTTTTAATTAGAGGTTTTTCGGTAGGGTGTTCCACCTGTAAAAGTTCATTGGTTAAAACTGAGAGATCTCTGACCCGATCCCTCATGATAAAAACGCAGTCGATTTCTTTGGCTTTTCCGGCAACAATGTCTTCTGCCAGCGCCCGACAACCGGGCGAACCACAGGAACCGCAGTCCAGACCGGGAAGTTTTTCTTCCAGTAATTCTATTTGCCGCATTTTCTCAATTGCTTTATTAATATCCTGATCCAGGGGTTCGGGACTTCGGGGCAGAATCCGCTCTTTAATGTGCATCATCCCGGAATTATAAATACTTTTGACATAGTCGTCCGACATGTGCACTATGGATGTCTGTTTCATTGTTTTGGTCCGGTCCTGGATATACATTTTAGCGACATAATTATTTTCTACAGTCAGGCAACCACCGACGCAACCGCCGATGCAGGCCAGCCCTTCGAAAAACTCAATCGTATCCAGTTTGCCACATTCGATTTCTTCCAACACGTTGATAACATTTTGAATGCCATCAACATGGAGCACGTTTTTGTTTTTCAGGTAGTCACTTTCTCCGCCGGACAAGGCCCAGGTGCAGGATTCCGGCGTGGTATTATGGATCCCTTCCACGGTCGGACAGTTGCCGATCAAACTGGCAAGATCACTGTAAATATCTTTGATGGCAATGGCACCGTCAATCTGATCGTATTTGTCATACTCGCTGGACGCCGGATTGTTGACCATGGTGGCTTTTGCCGCGCAGGGGGTGATGAAAAAAACCCCAACTTCGCCATTTTTATAGACCCCTTCTTCTCTGATCCGTTTTCTGACCAGTCTGGCCGTCATCGCCATGGGCGATTTCAAGCGACAGATGTTATCGGTGAGTTCGGGAAAACGCACCTGAATCAGCTTGACAACCGCCGGACAGGCTGATGAAATCAGTGGTTTGGGATAACGTTTAGCATGGTACTCGTATTTCAGGGCCTGACCGACCACCTCAGCGCCATAGGCTACTTCCACTACTTCATCAAATCCCAGGGCTTTAACTGCCGAAAGGATCTGGGAAATCGAATACTTTGGTTTAAACTGGCCAATGATGGCCGGAGCCACCATGGCGACCGTGTACTTAAAGTTATCCTTCTTTGATAGTGGATCTGTTTTTGCCAGCTTGGCATGATGGGGACAGATTCGAATACACTCGCCGCAATCAATGCATTTGGACTCATTGATAATCGCCTTGCCGCCCCGAACCCGAATGGCTCCGGTGGGACAGCTTCTGAGACAGGTTGTACATCCCAGACATTTTTCCTCATCAAGGTATACAGAATGAAGTAATTTTTCCATATGTCACCCTTCTTCCTGTTTATACTAAAAATTTCATGACAATTTTTGTTCCCTCTCCAATTTTTGAGGAGATTTGAAAATTGTCGGCGTTGTTTTTCATATTAGGCAAGCCCATTCCAGCGCCAAAACCCATTTGTCGGACTTCTTCCCCGGCAGTCGACCAGCCTGCTGTCATGGCCAGGTCGATATTGGCAATACCTGGCCCGGTATCTTCGATGGTAAGAACCAGTTCCTCTTCGCCCACTTCTAAAATGATTTTTCCACCTGCTGAATGGATGGCTAAATTCATTTCTCCTTCATAACCGGCAATGGACACTTTTCGGATCACCTTATTGGACACCCCCAATTGCTGGAGAGTCCGTTTAATTTTTCGCGAGGCTTCGCCGGCAGTGTCAAAATCGCCCCGTTCGACATCAAAGACGAGTTCGTAACTCATCTAAGGTGGGCTCCTTTAAGACCATTTTTATAGAGAATGCCGCAGCATTCGAAAAGAATGTACCTGGTGGACATAACCAGAAGATTACGTTCTTTGGCGATGTCGATCATCTCCTGACTTGGCATTTTGTTTCTGACAAAGATAATACTGTTCATATTTGCCATATCGGCGGTGTTCAGCACTTGTTTGTTGACAAGACCGGTGAGTAGAATGGCATCTTCTTTGGCAAAGCACAAGACATCACTCATGAGATCACAGCCAAATCCAGACTGCACTTCTTCATCAAGATGGCTCTCGCCTGATAAAACAACTGCATCGAGAAGGTCTCTAACTCGTCTTAATTTCATCGAACATTCTCCTTTATTTATACTTGCTTCTATCATTGTAAAGGATTTCTTGCTCTATTAGCAAGGTCTTTAGTTACTTTTTTGAAATTATTTGTGTATTCTTACAGATTTATTTTATGGTATGGGGCCCCCAACGACTTTAAGAGGTTTTCTTCATCATCATCACAGGTAAAGAGAATGACTTGACGTTCACTGCTGAGTTCTGAGAGCAATTTAAGGGCTTGGGTTTTTCGCTTTTTGTCGTACCTCACAAAAGGTTCATCGAGAATAAAGGGCATCTCATGACTGATGATGTCGCTGATTCCATAGCGGAAAGCAAAATGAACCTGATCCATGGTGCCGGCACTTAATTGTTCCGCATCTTTAAAATCACCGCCGCCAGGATCCACCACTTTGAGTTTCATCGCTTCATCAATTTTTACCCCTTTATAATGCTGGGTGATAGTCTCCAGGATTTTCCCGATATTTTTGTTCAGTTCCGGGGCCGACTCCAGATGGCTGTCTTTCTGGACCGTTTCCAGAACTTCCAGAGCGGCGTTACAGGCTTTAATTTCAGTATCAAAGGCCTGAATTTGCGCATCCAGCGATTTAATAGTCTCCTGAATTTCCACCGGTAGACCGATCCCATCGGTCAGGGCACTGTTTTCACCTTCCAGTCTGGCGATTTCTTTGCCCAGGTTTAACAGCTCTTCGGATTTTGGTGAGGCTTTCTGCCACACCGACTGTCCGTCATCTGTTTTTCCGCCGTTGACGGTTTCCAACAGATTCTCCAACAGCCGCAGGTTTCCGTTAAAACGGATTTTCAGTTCTTCCAGCTGCTGACCTTTTTCGCACCGTTCTTCATAATCGGCGATGTTTGGGACCTGAAATTCGGCTAGTTTTTTGTCGAGTTCCCGCATGATCCCCCGGCGCTGTTCAAAGAGCACCTCATACCCGGCCTGATGACGGGAATGCTGAACAATAATCAGTTCACATTCGTTTTGCAGCTGTTCCAGTTCTTTCTGGTTTCTAACTGCTTTTTTGTAGAAGCTGTCAAAACTGGGGCCATCTTTCAAGTTATACTTGGCCAGTATTTCTTCCTGAACCGAGATTAATTGTTTTTCGTTTAAAATTCGCCGCTTTTTAAGGGTTGCCGAAATGCCGAAGCTTAAACCGACGACGCCGACAATTGCCAACGTCACCCCAACGGTTAATGACAGGTTTTCAATTCCCTGACTGGTTCCCATCAAACCCATATTGGCCAGTCCGACCAGTCCCATCCCCAGCAGGGTTACCAACGTCGCAATGATATTAATAATAATATTTGACTTCGTATCGACTGCTTCCACTTCATCCTGGTCTTTTTTGAAAGCTTCGTAGTCTTCAGCAATATTATCCAGGGCATGTCCCGCCAGAGATTTGCGCTTGGATGCTTCTTTCTGGCGGATTGTTTTTAAATGTTCCGAGGCGTCGGCCATTTCCTTTTCGATGTAGTCCATCTGATCGCTGAGACGACCGACCTGATTCGAAATCGCTTTTAAGCCTTCCAGGGTCTTGTAGTTGTAGCCTTCGTAGATCTGGTCTTCTCTGATTATTTTTGACAGGCGATTGTTTTCTTTTTCCAGTTTGTTTATTTTTTCATAGGACTGTAGCAGTTCTTTTTTTCGCTTGACGACGGATTCCTGGCTCAGATAGTCATTTTCAGCTTCAATGCGCTTCATCTTTCTTTGATTTCGGGTGATCATTTCCTGGTTTTCAGCTACCTTGGCATAGGCGGCCTCGGCTTCTTTTAACAGTTCCTGGAGTTCATCCCGTTCTCTGATCGCCGTACCGATTCTTGATTTACTCTGGCCGGAACGGCCGATATTGTTCTTTTTTTCTTCCAGCCGTCTGGCAATACCCTTGAAATTAATCTCGATGCCGCTGGAATTCTGCATCTCAATGTAGGAATCCCGGACTTCATCCTGGCTGCCGGACTCGTTATCATGAACGGTCTGGCGCATATTGACGGTATTATTGTAAATGACCGAGGTCATACCCTGGTTTCCCAGGGGCAGATGCTGGCGAATGACGCCATCATATTTAAATTGATCATTAATTATTTTGCCGGTGGTATTATCATAAATAAACAACGAGTCTTTGGCTCTTAAAAAATTCCGTTCCAGCCGGATTTCCCGGCCGTCGGTCTCATAAACCAGAGAACCACTGTAGTCGAATTGGCTCCAGGGCATATATTTTTCGTATTCTTCACTGTAGGTTTTCTTTTTTCGGTAGGGTTTGTAAAACCCGAAAAACATTCCTTGGATAAAGGTCTGAACCGTTGTTTTACCAGCTTCGTTGGTGCCATAAACCAGATTAAGTCCCGGTTCCAGCTGAATGGTCTCGTCTTTGAATTTTCCAAAGGCTTTGATTGTCAAGGTTTTAATTCTCATTTTAAAACCCCCTCGCTGATCATCGCTTCGATGCTGTAGATGATCGCTTTTTTGCGGACTTCGGGTTCTGCTATGTTTTCCAGTTCGCTGAGGATCTGACCGATGGGATTGTTTTTATTTTCGCGAATCAGCAGGTCCAGATCAATATCGGGTTCCAGTTTGGAAATGTCTGTTTCAATGTAATAAAAAGACTCTTCCAGATCATCGTTGATCCAATCCATTTGTATTTCCGGGTTGATGTAACCGGTAAAACGGATGCGGTAGTAATTCTGCTGGCGATTTGTTTCGGTATCGCAGCTGATGGCTTTTTCGATGATCGCATGGTAGGAATCTTCCGGGGAAATCTGAATCTCCATGGTTTCATATTTTCTTGATTCAATGGGATTAAATCCACTGCTGGTAAGATAGGTCTGGTTTTCATAATCGATTGTTACCTGCGAAATTAAAAAACCCCGTTCACCGGTTTCGCCAAAATTCAGAGGCACCGGTGATCCGCAATAAGCAACTCCCCCGGGGGTCAGCCCCGGTTTGTGGATGTGTCCCAGGGCAATAAAATCGAACCCCTTTTTTTCTATCAATCTTAAATCAATCGGCAGATAGAGGCTTTGATTGGTTACTTCGCCGTGAGCCATCAAGATGTTATAGCGGGTATCATCCAGCTTAATACTGTTAAAGGAGCGCTCGGGAAAGGCCCGGTACTCGTTTTTAACCCAGGACATGCCGAATATTTCGGTGTTTAGCTCTTTTATATAAACGGAGCGGAACACATCTTCTTTAAAGATGTAGACATTGCTGGACCACTCAACTTTTTTATAGGGCGAGCTGTCCCCGTGATAATCATGGTTTCCAGTGATAATAACCACCCAGGTTTTGTCCAGACTGGCCAATCCTTCGGCCACTCTTTTTATATCCATGGAGAGTACATTGACACTATCAAATAAATCACCGGCAATGAGTAAAAGCGGAACGGCTTCTTCTTTGACATAGGCAATCATCTCGTCAAAGGCTTTCCATAATTCTTTTCTTTTATTTTTGCCGTAGTAGTTTCCTTGCTGTTGAAAGGTAAAGGGGCGACCTAAATGAAAATCACCTGTATGAACAAAGGTTGTCAGCATCCTCTTTGCCTCCTGATCTATAAATTTTTCACATATTATCTTCTAACTGATTTTTCATTATAACATCTTTTGACAAATGTTACATTTAAATTTTATTAGAATTGATCAGTTTATCTGTTTCAAGGAGTTGAAAAAGGGTAGGAGTCAAGGAAAATGCCTGCATGGCGGTTCTTACTTCGGTTAGGGCCTGGGCTTTTCTTTTTTCGGTTGAGCGGGTCTTTTTGGCTCGGATCAGGATGTTTTTGGGGGTGTGGGCCAGATCGACGAATTCCAGCAGCTGGACCTTGTAGCCGCAGGCTTCGAGGAGACTGCCGCGGATGGCATCGGTAATCAAAGCGGCGGTTCTTTCTTTAACGATGCCATATTTTGTCAACAGGCTCAGTTCTGCGGTTTCCATCTGAGCGTTTAGCTCATGCTGGCAGCAGGGTACCGAAAAAATCAACTTGGCATTCCATTTTATAGCATTGTACAGAGCAAAATCGGTGGCGGTATCACAGGCGTGAAGGGTGATGATCATATCAACCGGAAACTCGGCCTCATAGGCATCGATGTTCCCCAGTTCAAAGGTCAGACGATCGTAACCATATTTTTGGGCACTGGCATTGCAGCGTTCAATGACATCGCTCTTTAAATCCAGGCCCACCATTTTCACCTTGATGTTTTTAATTTCGGTCAGGTAATAATACAGAATAAAGGTCAGATAAGACTTGCCACAGCCAAAGTCGATGACATTAAGCTGGGCCCCAGGATCCAGATTTTTAATTTCATCGTCGATGATTTCCACAAAACGGTTGATCTGCCGAAATTTATCGTACATCGTCTTCACCACCTTGCCTTCTTTGGTGAAGATCCCCATATCCACCAGCGGTGCGATAATGACGCCTTCCTGAAGGATGTAGTTTTTTTCGCGGTTGTGGCTTATGGCTTTTGCCGGGGCTTCCTTGACGGCTTTTTTAGTCATCGTACTTTTTCCTTTTTTGCTGATTTGGATAATATATTCGAACCGATCATCCCAGGCGTTGTATTGCTGAAAATCATGTTCTAATGACTGCGTGATGAATTCTCTAAGCTGACCGGATACCAGATTTTCATTAAACACCTGGGTGGCGGTAAATTTTTCCAGATGGTATGCTTGATTTATTTGACTGATGACAATTTTTTTGTAATCACTTGTTTTTGATCTTGGTTTACTTAGGATGACTTTATATACGTTTAAATTAAAGCAAGCTTCAACCGCTGTTATTAAACTGTTCATTTTTTACCTCGTTTTTTTCTTCTTTTTAATATCCTATCATGCTTTGCACCGAAATTACAGATCGTTTTGATCTTTATTTGTTTTAATTAAATAGAAAAAAATACCGGAAGTATCCATTTGGATAGCTCCGGTATTTAAAACTGTAGTCATTGTACTAACGTAGTACCGATAATTGTTACATCATGTTTTATGCACCCATAAACATGGCCATGTCAGCATCAACTGAATCGATACCACCGATACCAAAGGTATCGATCAGGACATTGGCGACATTGGCGGATAAGAAGGCCGGTAAGGTTGGTCCCAGATGGATGTTTTTGACACCCAGGTGCAGCAGGGCCAGTAGCACGATGACTGCTTTTTGTTCATACCAGGCGATATTGTAGGCAATCGGCAACTCGTTGATATCGTTAAGCTCAAAGACCTCTTTCAACTTCAGAGCGATCAGCGCTAAGGAGTATGAATCGTTGCACTGTCCGGCATCCAGCAGTCGGGGAATGCCGCCGATGTCGCCCAGCTCCAGCTTATTGTAACGGTATTTGGCACAACCAGCGGTTAAAATTACGGTATCTTTTGGCAGTTTTTCAGCAAATTCAGTGTAATAATCCCGGGATTTCATGCGACCGTCACAGCCGGCCATGACAAAGAATTTTTTAATGGCGCCGGATTTAACCGCATCGACGACCTTATCGGCCAGGGCAAAAACCTGTTCATGGGCAAAACCGCCGACAATTTTTCCGGTTTCGATTTCGGTTGGGGCCTTTAAGCGTTTAGCCATTTCGACAATTTTCGAAAAGTCCTTTTTGCCGTTAGCATCCGCTTCAATATGGGTACAGCCAGGATGGCCGGATGCTCCAGTAGTGAAAATTCGGCTCCGGACTTCGTCACTTTTGGGAGGCACAATACAATTAGTAGTAAACAGAATCGGGCCATTGAAGGATTCAAACTCTTCGAGCTGTTTCCACCAGGCGTTCCCGTAGTTCCCGACAAAGTTATCATATTTCTTGAAGGCCGGGTAGTAATGGGCCGGTAGCATTTCACTGTGGGTATAGACATCAACGCCGGACCCTTTGGTCTGTTCCAATAATTGCTCCAGATCGGTTAAGTCATGACCGGAAATTAGAATAGCGGGATTCTTTTTAACCCCAATATTAACTTCGGTGATTTCCGGGTTGCCATATTTTCCGGTGTTGGCACCATCCAGCAGGGCCATGGCGGTAACACCAAACTGGCCGGTTTTTAAGGTCAGGGCGACCAGATCATCGGCGGTCAGCTTGTCATTGAGCGTCGCGGCCATGGCTTCATAGATAAAACCATATAAGCTCAGGTCTTCTTTACCAAGATTGAGGGCATGCTCGGCATAGGCGGCCAGTCCCTTAACACCGTAGGTAATCAGTTCTCGTAATGAACGGACATCTTCGTTTGCCGTCGCCAGGACCCCTACACTTGCGGCTTTTTTGATCATTTCCGCTTTTGTAGCGGTTTCAAATCGAGCGGCATCATGCAATGCTGAGACATTTATTTTTTTGCCATTTTGCTCTTTTTTTAAGCCCAACAGCTTCTGGAAAAAGCCGGGTGAATTCTTTTTATTGGCAGCATCTACCATATCTTTTAACTGATTTCTCAGGGTGGTCATTTTCTTTATTTCTTTGACAAAGGCATCGGCATCAAAGTTGGCATTAGTGATGGTCATAAACAGACTTTTTAGCACCTCATGGTTGACATCCCCCAATTCTTTTGCTTCCAGTTCGCCTTTAACGACGATTTCTGAAATCCCTTTGACGGTATAGATCAGCAGATCCTGAAGTTTGGCAACCTCTTCACTTTTCCCACAAACTCCTTTGACACTGCATCCTTTTCCTTTGGCCGCTTCCTGACACTGATAACAAAACATACTCATCGTATTGTCCTCCTGAAATTTAATTTGTATTCTTAACGATTATCTTAAAATCAACTGGTATCACTACCGCGTTTGTATGTTGCTATTATATCTGGGCCTCGAGTTTAAAGCCGTTGCAAATGCAACGGCTTTAATTTTTTTTAATTATTACGAAAAATAAAAAACACCTTCCGGTGTTTTTACTCGCTTTTTTTATCGTCTGTCTGGATATTCTTATTTTTGTAGAAAATACAGCCGGTTTCTTTATATGGATTTTTTAATACATCCATGTCGGGACATCGTCCGCTGACATTAAAGGTACAGTTTAAATAAGAACACGTATTTTTTTCTGTTGATTCCATTTGGCTCTCCTCTTTAGTTTTACACCCAAGGTGTTCTTAATAATTTTAATTGCGTGTAATTATACCAGTTGGTTAACCAATACTCAAGCGCTCAGTGCGCTTTAATTATTGCCGACGATTAATAAAACCATCGGTTAAGTAAACCGCTCTTTGTGGAAACAGATTAACTTATTTTTTGATTTTGAAACATAAGACGAACGATACGTCTCAAAAAATAAAACCGCTGTAAACAGCGGTTAAAAAATTCTGATATGGTGCTCCCTCAGAGACTCGAACTCTGGACACCCTGATTAAGAGTCAGGTGCTCTAGCCAACTGAGCTAAGGGAGCAATAGTGGTGCCGAAGGCGGGACTCGAACCCGCACGTGATCACTCACAACGGATTTTGAGTCCGTCACGTCTGCCAATTCCATCACTTCGGCGTAAAAAATTAGTTTATTTAATTGTGGAAATTGTACTCCTAATACGATAGAGATAACTAAGCGATTCACTCCAAATCAAAGATTTGGGTTCTCTGCTTATGCCAATTCCATCACTTCGGCGTAAAAAATTAGTTTATTTAATTGTGGAAATTGTACTCCTAATACGATAGAGATAACTAAGCGATTCACTCCAAATCAAAGATTTGGGTTCTCTGCTTATGCCAATTCCATCACTTCGGCGTAAAAAATTAGTTTATTGATATCATGCCCACAGGACACTGTCATAAATAATAACACAGCTTAAAAAGAATTTCAATCATTTTTTTTAATTTTAAATTATTTTCTAAAAATGAAAACACGACAAAATATTATCTTGTTTTTTTTTATTTATGGGGTACTATAAGTTAATACTGGATTGGTTATTAACAAAGAATCTAATGGCCCTTCCGAAAATCATATTTCCAGAAAGCAAGGTGAAGTGATGAGCATGTTTGAAAACCATAAAACAATCGCTTATAAGGAATTCAGAGAATTTGTGAATGAGTCTGTTCTTGAGTTGATCAAGAAAACAAAAGATAAAAAATGCAACGGCTGTATTGATTTTGTATTTGATGAAGAAACCTCCACGGGGCATTGCGAGGCACTTGAAACCACCTGGCCTGTTAAAAACCCCGATGCGGTCCAACGACTGACCGATTGCTATATTTGCGATCTGAAAGCCATGAAATAATAAATTGTAGCACCGATCATCAGATCGGTGTATTTTTTTCCTGATTTTCTCCGTCATAATTTCATCTCTTATTATGCATCTTTGGCATTATTTAAATATTGAAGGCTTCTTTTATTTTCTGACAACACGCTTCCGCGGTCCAGGTTTCGGTAGAAATCTGAAAATCACAGACATCATAATACTCCTGCCGTTCGGCTAGCATTTGCCGGATTCGCAACAGCGGATCTTCACACTTGAGCAACGGTCTGGTCGTATCATCTTTTACACGTCCGTAGATGGTTTCCGGCTGGGCTGATAAACTGACCACAAAGGCCTTCTCTGCCAACAATTTCCGATTCCTTTTAAATAGAATAATTCCGCCACCGGTAGACAGGACAATATTTTCCATGGTCAACGCCTTTTTTAAGGCCTCATGTTCGGCATCACGGAAGGCATCTTCGCCCAGCTGAGCAAAAATGTCCGCTATTTTCATGCCCATGTCTGCTTCCACCATGGCATCGGTATCCAAATAATCATATTCCAGCTCCCGGGCCAGCAGCGGACCGATGGTGGATTTTCCGGTGGCCATAAAACCAATCAAAGCAATGCATTTTTTTTTGTCTTTTTCACTTTTCATTTTATTCTATCCCTTCTATTCCTTTCTCCAGTAATTTTTTCCCAACCGCCGGATCTGGAAAAATTTCGGTCCATAATTCAAATGCCAGCAGTCCCTGATACAAAAGCATATCCAAACCATTTTGGGTTTTGGCGCCAATTGCGTTGGCGTCTTTCATCAATTGCGTCACCGCTGGACTGTAAATCATATCATAAACCAATAACTCTTTTTTTAGCAGCTCTTTGGGAAGCGGTGATTGTAGGGCAGTATCGGCCATCCCCAGACTGGTTCCGTTAACCACCACCGTTGCCTCGTCGACGGCTTTTTTCAGGGCTTCGGGTGTCATCCCTATGGCTTGTGCTTGCCCTGGCCAGCCTTCATTAATCTGGTTTACCAGCTCTTCTGCTTTCGCTACGGTGCGATTGGCAATGATAACTTTTTTGATGCCCCAATCAGCCAACGCCATGGCTACTGACTTAACGGCGCCTCCGCATCCTAAGATCAGAATGGTTAATTCATCTTTGGGGATTTCGATTTTTGATTCAATCGATTTAATAAAGCCAAATCCGTCGGTATTGTAGCCCACCATTTTTCCGTCCCGGAAAACCACCGTATTGACCGCTCCGATTTTTTCGGCTAAGGGATCCAAACGATCCAGAACTTTCATAATCTCCATTTTATGGGGTTTGGTAATATTAAACCCGCCAAAATTCATCAGTCTGAATCCATCCACCAGTTTTTCCAAATCCTCCGACTTAACCGCAATGGGCAAGTAAAGAGCGTCAACGCCGACTTCTTTGAATAATCCGTTATGGAGTTGGGGAGATAAGCTCTGGGCAATGGGGTCGCCGATGACGGCATATATTTTAGTAGTAACTGAAATTTTCATTCACTGGACTCCTTAAATTTTATGGCTTTATCTGCATTGTAACACAGGTTGAATGGCTGGTAAATAATCACCAACGGCCTTCTTCTGATTTTTTTATTATTATGCATTTAATTGTATAAAGTCTTTGCGGCTCACCATTCCTGTGTTATAATTTCAAAGGAAAATGAAAAGAACGGAGGAAATGTTTTGGACAGTCGAAGAATTATACAAGTGGAGGAAAAGGTGCCATTGAAGATGCTCGTACCGTTAAGCTTGCAGCATATGTTTGCAATGTTTGGTGCATCTGTTTTAGTGCCCTTCCTCTTTGGAATCAACCCGGCCATCGTACTCTTTATGAATGGCGTGGGGACGTTATTATTTATGGTCATCACCAAGGGCAAGGCACCGGCTTATCTGGGTTCCAGTTTTGCCTTTTTAGCTCCGGCCGGCATTGTTATCGCCACCTGGGGGTATTCTTATGCACTCGGCGGTTTTGTGGTTGTCGGTTTATGCGGCTGCATCCTGGCCGGTATTATTTATAAGTTCGGGATTGAGTGGATCAACGTAGTGCTCCCTCCGGCGGCCATGGGCCCGGTCGTCGCGCTGATTGGTCTGGAATTGGCCGGCACGGCTGCCAGCACCGCTGGCATTATCAGCAGCACCAGTTATGTCCTCGATGAAGCTTCCGGCCTTTATGAACAGGCGGTCACCGCCATCGTTCCGGAAAATGTCATAGTTTTTCTGGTAACTCTGGGCTTTGCAGTTTTTGGATCGGTTATGTTCCGAAAATTTCTGGCGGTTATTCCGATTCTGATCGCTATTGTGGCGGGTTATATCACCGCCCTGATTACTGGCGTGGTTGGTCCGGCGACCTTTGAAGCCGTAGCTGCGGCGCCCTGGTTTTCATTGCCGAACTTCCAGTTCCCGCAGTTTAATTTAGAAGCAATTATTATCATTTTACCCGTGCTGCTGGTTATTGCTTCAGAGCACATTGGCCATCAGATTGTCACCAGCAAGGTCGTCGGACGGGATCTTTTAAAAGATCCGGGTTTACACCGCTCTTTGTTTGCGGACAATTTTTCCACCATGTTATCAGGTTTTATTGGGTCCGTCCCAACCACCACCTATGGTGAAAATATCGGTGTTATGGCCGTAACCAAGGTATACTCCGTTCAAGTTATCGCCGGAGCAGCAATTATCTCAATAATTTGCTCGTTTGTCGGTAAATTATCGATGCTGATCTCCACCATTCCCGGACCGGTCATCGGCGGGATTTCCTTCCTTTTATATGGGATGATCGGTGCTGCCGGTATCCGTATTCTGGTTGATGCCCAGGTCGATTATGGAAAATCCCGTAATCTGGCCCTGACCTCAGTGGTCTTTGTGGTCGGATTATCTGGCATTGCCGTGACCTTTGGCAGTATTCAACTCAAAGGCATGGTTCTAGCTGCCGTAGTCGGGATGATTCTTAGTCTGATCTTCTTTGTCCTGGACAAACTGAACCTGACCAATGACCGGGAAGAAGAACATCCTTATGACCAACCTTAAATCGCTACCTAACTGATGGATGCGGGCGGGTACTACCCGCCCGAACCTCACAAAAAAGAATAGCATAAACCTAGTACCGACAATTGTTATATCATGTTGTACGCATCGGAGCGGACACGGCAGAGCCTGTCCGATTCTGCGCGCAGGCAGTCGCCAATCACAAGCTTGCTTGTAGTTGGCGACTGCCCGCGACCAATGCGAAAGGAGCAAAGCGGATTTCGCATGGCGCGGCGAACAACAGATTAACAATTGGTCGGTACGGTAGTTTGCCGCTAACCTCAACAACTGATCATTATGATCAGTTTTTTTTATGGCGGCTGTCGGTTGTAAAATAGGGTGATTTCCATTATACTGGTAGTAATGATAGGAACGAAAACAACTAATCGCTATAGAAATAGAAGGGTGACCCATGAAGAACGATATGAAAATTGCCGTCTTAATTGACGCCGATAATGTATCTGATAAATATGTTAAGTATATTTTTGATGAAATCTCCAACCTTGGCATGCCGACATTTAAGCGCATCTACGGCGACTGGACCAAACCCCAGCTGGGGTCCTGGAAAACGGTATTGTTGAACTATTCCATTACCCCGATTCAGCAATACAGCTACACCACCGGAAAAAATGCCACCGATGCGGCATTGATTATTGATGCCATGGATATTCTTTATTCCAACAACGTGGACGGATTCTGCATCGTCTCCAGCGACAGCGACTTCACCCGTCTGGCTACCCGACTCCGGGAAGCCGGGATGTATGTGGTGGGAATGGGCGAAAAGAAAACCCCCACCCCCTTTATCTCGGCCTGTGAAAAGTTTAAATATCTGGAAGTCCTGGCCAGTGATCCGGAAGCTGCGGCGGAGCAATCGGAAAGCATCCAAAACGGCAAACAGGGCAGCCAGAAAGAAGGCATGGCCAGCAAGAAAGAATTGATTCAATCACTCAAAACCATTATCACTGAAAGTTCCGATGAAGACGGCTGGGCGAATCTGGGCGAGGTCGGCTCCCGCCTCAACAATCGCTATCCGGATTTTGACACCCGGAACTACGGTCACTCAAAACTGCGTCCCCTGATTTTATCCCTCAATCAATTTGAAATTGAAGCCCGTAGAACCAGCAAAAATCAGAATTCACACTATGTTGTCCGCAACAAAGCAAAGCAAAGGTAGTCTTATGCAGGTTTATCAGCTTGAAAATGAAGCCTTCACAACGGATTCTTTTGAACAAATTGATCCAAACAACAGTCAAATCCATCTCTGCATCCTTGATTTCCCGGCACTGGCGGAAGCCAGTGCCAAGCTGGGAATCAGTGACCGACTGGTTGATGAATGTCTGAACAGCCGCTCATCAAAATTCGACAGCTATGATGGCTTTGATTTTATTACCATTATTCTTCCCGAATCCATCTCGCTGGATCTCAAACCTCGCCGGATCTGTATCTATTTCCGGGCCGATTTACTCGTTTTTGTCTCAGATCGCAGTGACTTTATCGATGGTATTGTTGTCAATACCCAAACCGAGGGGATTAAGGTTCACAGTCTGGGAAAATTTTTCCATCTGTTTTTTGATAAACTCACCATTGATGATCGAGAAGTATTGGTTTCGATTGAAGAGGAAATCTCCAGTCTGGAAGAAGAATTTATTGTCTCGATCAAAAATGATCTGGCGGATTACCTGATCACCTTTCGCAAGCGTCTGCTCAGTCTTAAGCAGTATTATGAACAACTTTTTGAAATTTCTGAGGCCATTGAAGAAAATGAAAATAACCTGATTGATAAAAAGGAACTACGCTATTTCAAAATTCTCACCAATCGGATCAACCGGCTCTTTACCAATGTGCTGAACCTCCGGGATTATGGCACCCAGGTCCGGGAAGCCTACCAGGCCCAACTGGACATTAACCTGAATAAAGTCATGAAAATTTTCACTGTAGTTACTTCAATTTTCCTGCCGCTGACGCTGATTGTCGGTTGGTATGGCATGAACATCATGATGCCCGAGTTTCATTGGGAGTACGGTTATCCGTTTGTGATTATTTTATGTATCGTGGTTGCCGTCGGCACGCTGATCTATTTCAAAAAAAACAAGTGGTTTTAGGACTGATTGTTTTTTATTCAATTTAAGTCTTAAATAAACGCTTGCATTATTATTCAGCATGTTGTATCATACCCACATGGTGGCATCGTCAAGAGCTGCACATGATTAACACGTAAAAACTATTATAAGAATATAAAAACCTGCTCTAATCCCTGGTGATAGAGACTGAATAAAACCATACCGTTTTGCATTTTTATAATGTAATGATAGGTCTTTTTGCAGTTGTTTATTTTCAGTGCAGAGGACCTTTTTTCTTTGCGCAAATTTAAACAGTAGCCTTCCGGTTTTGTCGAACAGAGTACCGACAACCTGGATTTTCAACAGCCACAGGTTTGCGTGACATGTGTTTCTCTGCTCTTTGCGGTCATAACCAAATACTACCAACAGGTGAAACGCATGAAAATCGGATTTATTGGCGCCGGCAAAGTCGGTACCGCCCTGGGCATTTTTTTCAAACATAATAGTCTGACCCTATCAGGTTACCTTAGCCGCAGTGAGACCTCGTCTCAATACGCGGCCAAAGCAACTGACTCCGCTGTTTTCTTCGACCTTCCCAGCATTGTTAGCGCAAGTGAAGTGATTTTTATCACCACCGGAGATGATCAAATTTCTGAGGTTATCAACCAACTCCTCCAAACCGCCTGCTTAACCGGGCATCATACGCTTGTCCATACCAGCGGCGCCCTGTCCACCGATCTTTTTGATCCGCCGTTAGCTTCAGGATGTGGTTTATGTTCACTTCACCCAATTATGAGTTTTTCTGATCCCTTCACTGCGTCTCAAAATTTAATGCAAACGGTTTTTACCCTGGAAGGCAATGAAAAAGGTCGGGCCGCTGCGCAAAAAATCCTGGCGCTCACCGGTAATCCCTATTCCGTCATTGACAAGGGCGATAAGGTCCGCTACCATGCCGCTGCCTGTATCCTTTCCAACTATCTGGTGACCCTGATTGATTCGGGTTTTGAACTACTAAAGACCACCGGAATTGCCGCCGATGAGATTACCAGGGCCTTTATGCCACTGATCACCGCCACCCTGGGCAACATCGAAAGATCCGGAACCGTCAATGCCCTCACCGGCCCGCTGGTCCGGGGGGATGAAAACACCATCGGTAAACACATCGAAGCCCTAAAAACCCAAGCCCCGGAATTCCTGTCACTCTACCAGACCATGGGCTTAGCCACCATTGAGATGATCAAAGACAAACGAATTGATGCCGAAACCTATGAGCATTTAGAAAACAAACTAAAATAATAAAAATGAAGGAAGAAACCAATGAAAAGTAAATTTACTGTCAGCTCTTTTTTACAAGCCAAAGCAAACAAAGAAAAAATCACCATGCTAACGGCCTACGATTATTCAATGTCCAAAATCGTCAACGATGCCGGAATCGATGCGATTCTGGTGGGCGATTCTCTGGGCATGGTGGTCCAGGGTTATGAATCCACTCTGGAAGTGACTATGGACGACATGGTATATCACTGTCGCGCCGTTGCCCGGGGCGCCGAAAACGCCCTGATTGTCGGCGACATGCCCTTTTTGTCCTATCACATTTCGGTGGAAGACGCCGTTCGCAATGCCGGCCGGTTGATTCAGGAAGGCAAAGCCCACGCCGTCAAGCTTGAAGGCGGCGTGGACCAGGTTGCCAATGTTAAAGCCATTGTCAAGGCGCAGATTCCCGTCATGGGCCATATCGGCCTGACGCCCCAATCGGTTAACCTATTCGGCGGATTTAAGGTTCAGGGCAAAGACATTACCCAGGCCCAGAAAGTCATTGACGATGCCCTGGCACTGGAAGCGGCGGGCGTCTTTGCTATTGTCCTGGAAGGGATTCCTGAAAAACTGGCAACTTTAATTACTGAAAAAATCTCCGTGCCCACCATCGGTATCGGCGCCGGTCGCTACTGCGACGGTCAGGTACTGGTCATTCATGATCTGCTGGGCATGTATGACCGTCAATCGCCCAAGTTTTCTAAGCGCTACGCGGCCTTGAATGAAACCATCAAGGATTCTGTGACGGCCTATGTCACCGAGGTGAAGACTGCCCAGTTCCCGGAAGAAAAACATACCTTCACCATTGATGATACGGTTATCGCCGCCTTGCAGCAATAAACCATGAAGATTGCCAAAACAATAACGGAATTAAAGACCGGTCTTGAAGAACTTGGTCGGGATAAAACCATCGGCTTTGTTCCGACCATGGGCTATCTTCACGACGGTCATCTGTCACTGATCAATAAAGCGCAAGGTCAAAATGATGTGACGGTCGTGAGTATTTTTGTCAATCCCACCCAGTTTGCCCCAGGCGAGGATCTGGATGCCTACCCCCGGGATTTTGACCGGGATTCACAGCTTGCCGAAGCAGCTGGAACCGATCTGCTGTTCTTTCCTGATCCGGCGGAAATCTATCCGGCGGGTGCTTCCACCTTTGTGGAAGTGGAAGGCGAGATCACCAGAAAACTCTGCGGCCAGTCCCGGCCTACTCATTTTAAAGGCGTGACCACAGTAGTCAATATATTGTTTAACCTGATCCAGCCAACCAGAGCCTATTTTGGCCAGAAAGATGCCCAACAGGTGGCGGTGATTAAAAAAATGGTCCGGGATTTACATCTGCCGGTTCAGATTGCAGTCTGCCCGATTGTCCGGGAAGCCGATGGTTTGGCCCTGAGTTCCCGAAATGTGTTTCTGAGTCCGGAGCAACGCAGCGAGGCCCTGGTTCTCAGTCAGTCGCTGGCTGCTGCCAAAGCCCTTTATGAATCTGGCGAACGCTCCGTCAAAGTATTAAAAGACCAGCTTGTCAGCCAGATCAACACCATGCCGCTGGCAATTATTGATTACGCTGATATCCTTGATTTTGAAACCCTGGCCGACATCGAAACCATCACCGCGCCAGCCCTGGCGGCAGTAGCCGTTCGCTTTGAGAAAGCCCGACTGCTCGATAATATTATTTTAGATTAAGAGGTAAATTATGTATATCACCCTATTTAAGTCAAAGCTCCATCGGGCAACAATCACAGAGGCTGACCTCAATTATGTGGGCAGCATCACCATCGATGCGGAGCTGCTGGAGCAGGCCGATATTCTTCCTGGTGAAAAGGTTCAGGTGGTGGATGTGAATAACGGCCAGCGCTTTGAAACCTATACCATCGTGGGTGAGCGCGGCAGCGGTATTATCTGTGTCAATGGCGCCGCAGCCCGGTTGGTTCACACCGGCGATAAGGTAATCATCATCGCCTATGCTATGATGGACCGGCAGGAAGCTCTGGCTTTTAAGCCCCGGGTCCTGATTCTCGATGATGACAATCATGTGACTGAACTTAAGGACCATGAGGTTCATGGTCAGAGTCATTAGTTTTCACCGTTTTCATCTAAAAATCAAACAAACAGGCTGCCACTTTTCAGATTACGATCTGAAAATTGACAGCCTGATTTTATTTTTTGATACCGCTTTTTCTATCAATCACTATCGCATTAAATGAATGGCTTCGCCGTTGACGGCGTGGGCGGCTTCCATCAGGGCTTCACCGACGGTGGGGTGGGCATGGATGGTGGCCATCAGTTCGGCCACTGTTGCTTCCAGGCGAATGGCCAGAGCGCCTTCGACAATCAGATCGGTGGCCCGGGGGCCAGCCATGTGCAGTCCCAGGATTTCGCCGGTAGCGGCATCAGTAACGTACTTGACCACCCCGGTCGTTTCACCCATAATCATCGCTTTAGCATTGACGGCCATCGGGAAATTCCCGACTTTGACTTCGTAGCCACTGGCCCGGGCCTGGGCTTCGGTCAAGCCGACACTGGCCAGTTCCGGTTTGCTATAGACACAATAGGGGATCGTTTTAAAATCAATTTGCGACCGTTTCCCCATGATCGTCTCAACCGCAAATATCCCTTCGGCCGAGGCTACATGAGCCAGCATTACCCCGCCATTGCAATCGCCGACGGCGTAGATGTGCGGCACATTGGTCTGCATTTTTTTGTTAACGACAATGGCGCCACGGGCGGTTTCTATGCCAGCCTGGTCGAGTTCCAGGGTCTCCAGCTCCGGTTTTCGGCCCACTGACAGCAGCACTTTGGCAACGGTAATGATTTTTTCGCCAGCTTCAGAACTGGTTCTTACCGCTAATCCGGCAGGCCCTTCCTGGATCGATTCGACCCGGGTGCTGGTAAAAATTTCGACCCCATCTTTCAGCAATTTTTCTTTTAGCGGCTTGACAATATCAGCGTCCATATTGGCGACAATTTCCGGTAGCATCTCGATGATCGTTACCTTACAGCCAAAGGCATTGTAGATACTGGCAAATTCACAGCCAATGACGCCACCGCCAATAATACCCAGACTTTCGGGCACAGCGTCCAATGACAGGGCGGTGTCACTGGTGATCACGTCCGGATGATTACTCCCCGGTATCGGCGGTATCACCGGTTTTGAGCCGGTGGCAATGATGACAAAATCAAAATCAATGACTGGTGTTTCGTCCTGATTTTCAGTGATGACTTTAATTTGATGCTCATTAAGAAAAACACCACGTCCCATTATTTTGGTGATGGCGTTGTTTTTCAATAAGCCATTCACCCCGCCCACCAATTTTTTGATGATTTTTGTCTTTCTTTTCTGCAGCTTCGGCCAGTCGCCATGATAGTCTGAAATCGCGATTCCCAGTTCTTTGGCATCATTTTTTAGAACATCCAGAAGTTCGCTGGTATGCAGCAGCACCTTGGTGGGGATACAGCCGACATTGAGACAGGTCCCGCCCAGGAATTTGTTTTCAATCAGGGTTACCTCGGCACCTAACTGAGCCGCCCGGATGGCTGCCACATAGCCGCCCGGGCCGCCGCCGATAATTACAATTTTCATGATTCCGCCTCCCTTACAACAGCAATAATCCCGGTTTTTCAATGAGCTCTTTGAGTCTGGCGACAAACTGCGCCGCCACCGAGCCATCAACCACCCGGTGATCAGCCGTTAAGCTCAGGTTCATCATTGGTTTTATGACCACCTGTCCATCAACTACCATGGGAGTATCCATAATGGTATTGATCCCCAAAATCGCAACCTCGGGCTGATTGATAATCGGCGTGAAGGATTCCATTCCAAGCATACCGATATTGGTGATGGTAAAGGTGCCCCCGGTAATTTCATCCGTTTCCAGTTCATTGGTTCGGGCTTTTTCGGCCAGGCTTTTAATTTCGCTGGAAATCGCGCCCAGATCTTTTTTATTGGCAAATTTAACCACCGGAACAATCAAGCCATCCGGCAGCGCCACGGCCACACCAATATGCACATAATTGCGGGTCACAATATCGGTACCGACAATCGAGCTGTTCAGTAACGGGAACTCCAGCAGCGCCCGGGATAAGATCTTAACCAGAATATCGGTATAGGTTATCTTGGTGGTGCTTTTTAATTCTTCCCGCAGCTGTTTCATGGCAGTGGTATCGACCCGCTGATTGTAGTTAACGGTGGCGGATGTTTCCTGACTGGCGGACATCCGGCTGGCAATAATTTTTCGCATCGCCGACATCGGTTTGGTGGTTTCCTGAGGGTCGGCAAATTTCAGGAAGTCAGCATTTTGCTTAAAGGCCAGCACATCAGCCTTCATAATCCGGCCGTCCTTGTTAATCTGTCCCGGGTCGATGCCTAAACCGGCGGCAATCACGCCGGCGGTTGGCGACATTTTGGGCGCGGCAGTTTTGGCATTTTCAGCAAAGGCGGTGACATCTTTTTCGGTTATCGCCCCGTCTGGACCCGTGCCCGGTACCTGGGAAATATCAATATTCAGGTCAGCGGCGATCTTTTTGGTTCGAGCCGACGCTTTGACTCTTCCACCGGCCGCCGGTTGGGTTGGAGCTGCGGCCAGCTTGGGCGCTTCCGCGGCTGGTTTTTCAGCGGCCGGGCTGTCCCCGGTTTTTTCGGCCTCAGCCAGCAATCCCGAGATATCTTCATCGGCCTTGCCGATGATGGCAATCGGTTTTAACACCTCTACTGTACCCTCTTCCACTAATATCTTCCGGATGATCCCTTCCCCCGGGGATTCAAATTCCTTGGTTATTTTATCGGTCTCCACATCAAAGATAATTTCACCCATGGCGACGCTGTCACCCTCTGCTTTTCGCCAGTTGGCAATATTCCCTTCAGTCATCGTCAAGCCGAGCTTGGGCATTACTAAAAACTTGGCCATAATTCAATCCTCCTGTTATTCTGAAACCTCGAAAAATCCGTTTTTTTGTCCCACTTCGATGGCTTTTTTAACATCCACGTGCCAGGGCCCGTTGCGGCTGATTTTAAAGGTAAAGGTCTGATTTTGATGGAATTCAATTTCCCGTTCACCATCCAGGGCAATGGTTCCCCGGCAATAGGTGGTCAGCTCATATTTTTCATTAAAATTTAAAATCACCGGCTGACTCGTGCCAATCGGCAGCACAATCCCGGCCGCCATGGGGATCCGAATCTTGGGCGCATTAATATCAATGCTGACATAGGCGCCAAAGTCGTCATCTTCGGTAATGATAATTTTCCCTCCTACCACGGACGAAAAACCAATCGAGGCCGGATGACTCCGAGCCACAAATATTTTCTCGATATCCTCAATTTTCCAGATCGCCCGGGACCCGACAAAAACATCCCGGGAAATTACGGCATCGATCAGGGCAATGTCTTTAATCTGCCCCTCTGAGAATATCTCAATAATCTTATCTCTATTTGAATAGACTTCTTTATCAAATTTATGGGAAGCCACCACTGCTGCGGCAATGCCGGCAATGGTTCCTTCGATCATGTCCGGATAGACATTGTTGGTACCGGTAGAGATGGAAATCATCGGGATCTCTTTAATGTCTTTGGCCACCGCCCGATTGGTACCATCGCCACCCAAGGTGACAATGCAACCCACTTTTTTTTCATTCATCAATCGGACCGCTTGATAAGTATCTTCAACAGTATCTTCCTTGTAAAAATCGAACACTTCAATCTCACATCTCAGCTCGCCGGAGGTTTTAAGCTTATCCTCCACCCGATAGCCCATATTATAGGGATCTGGCATCATATATATTTTTTTTACCCCATTCTGCTGGGCCCCCAGAATGATTCGCTCCACAATATTAATCTTCTCGTTATTATCGATAACCGTTGCATGAGAAACCAGCCGTCTGATGTCCTTTCCTGAAGCAGGATTGGCAATTATACCGATTGAATTCATAAGTCCACCACCTTTTTCTGTCTGTAGTCTAAAAAAGGTTCTGAAAATAATTTCATCGCTTGTCACTCCGTTATTTCCAGAACCATGACCCTTTATGCCGCGTTAATTGTTATCCTTAGAATAAAGATTTAACCGCCTGAACCACATCATCGGCATTTGGCAGTACGTAAGCTTCCAGATTTCCGGAAAACGGAATCGGCGTATTGAGGGCACAAACCCGCTTGATCGGCGCATCACATTCGTAGAAACATTCATCGGCAATGATCGCGGCCAATTCGCCAGCATAACTGCCCCGTTTTGCTTCTTCCGAGACAATGACCACCTTATGGGTTTTCTTGACCGATTCAAAGATGGCTTCCGTATCCAACGGATAGAGGGATCGTAAATCGATGACTTCCACATCAATGCCGTCTTTTTCCAGGATTTCAGCGGCTTTGAGGGAGTCGTATACCTGTTTACCATAGGTGATAATGGTAACATCGTTGCCTTCTCGTTTGATATTGGCTTTTCCCAACGGAATCGGTTTAACCTCATCTTCTACCTGGCTGGCGACGGCATACAAGGTTTTGTTTTCCAGATAGATAACCGGGTTATCATCATCAATGGCCGTCAGCATCAAGCCGATGGCATCCTGGGCATTAGAGGGATAGACGACCTTCAGACCGGGAACATGGGTAAACCAGGCTTCCAGCGATTGCGAATGCTGAGCCGCGGCGGCTACGCCACCACCGGATGGTAAACGAACCACCATCGGCAGTTTCAGTTTCCCGCCAAACATGTAGCGCATTTTAGCGGCCTGGTTAACCAGCTGATCCATCCCTACCGTAGCAAAGTCAACAAACATCAGCTCGGGAATCGGTCGTAAGCCGACAGCGGCGGCACCAACGGCAGCACCGATAATGGCGCCTTCGGAAATTGGCGTATCACGGACGCGTTTTTCGCCGAATTCTTCAAATAAACCTGAGGTTACACCAAAACAGCCCCCGAAAAGGCCAACATCTTCACCGAAAATGAATACGTCGGGGTTTTCCAACATTTTTATCCGCATACCTTCTTTGATTCCTTGACCATAAGTGAGCTCTCTCATCTTGATCGTCCCTCCTCTACTATATCGGTATAGACATCTTCAACTGCGGATGAGATATCTGGGAATTTACTGGCCAGCGCAAAATCAACCGCTTCTTCAACCAGAGCGTCAATTTTTTCATTGAGTTTATCCATTTCTGCCTGGGTCATCACCTGATTATCCAGGATATATTTTTCGACTCTGGGGATCGGGTCTTTTTTCTTCCATTGTTCCAATTCACCTTCGGGTCGGTAAACCGTTGGATCGCCTTCGAAATGACCGCGCCAGCGATAGGTTTTACATTCAATCAGAGTCGGGCCCTGACCTTTGCGGGCTCGGGCAACGGCTTCCTGAACCGCTTCAAAAACAGCAAAGACATCATTTCCATCGACGGTAATCCCGGGAATATTGTATGAAACTGCCCGCTGGGAAATATCGGTAATGTTCTGATGGCGGGCCTGACTCACGGAGATGCCGTAGCCGTTATTTTCGCAAATAAAAACAACCGGCAATTTCCAGGTACTGGCCAGGTTCAAGCCTTCATGGAAGGTACTCTGGTTGGTGGAGGCATCGCCAAAGAAGCAGGCACAAACTTGATCGGTGCCCTTATACTGAATGCCCAAACCGGCACCGGTAGCTATGTTATGACCAGCACCGACAATCCCATTGGCGCCGAGGATACCCTTGGTGGCATCGGCAATATGCATCGATCCGCCCTTGCCTTTGCAATAACCGGACTCTTTGCCGAATAGTTCCGCCATCATGTATTTCATGTCGCCGCCCTTGGCTAAGATATGCCCGTGACCGCGATGGGTACTGGTGATGTAGTCATCATCCCGTAAGCTTTCGCATGCTCCCGTTGCAACGGCTTCTTCACCGATATAAAGATGGACAAATCCGCCAACCTGACCTTCGGCAAAAAGATTCATCGCTCTTGTTTCGAACTTCCGGATTTTTACCATTTTTTCATACATTTCAATGATGGTTTCGTTTGAAATCTTCAAAATACTTCCTCCTTTGTAATCTGTTCTTATTTCGGGAATCATATCAATACTAAGCTGAGCTACACACTCACGGTTACACAAACAATAGCGGCTTCAATTGTATCATCGGTATCGCCAAAACCGGGAAAGAAAAGACCGGCGGTAGTTAATCCTCCTTTCCTGGCTTCAATGGTCACCTTTCCCACCGGGAACAGTTTTTTTAGCTCCTCGATGTTTAACTCTTCCGGCCGGGACACGCCGATAATTGCCTCAATCATCATTTTTTCATCGAGATTTTCTTCGGTTAAACCATGAATCTGATTCAGGCCAATCAGGCAGCTGCGGGAAATAGCGTCTTTAATCGCTTTTCCGGCCGCTTTATTAACATCCTGGCCATGAAAATCCATTCCCATTCCAAATTCAATGATAAACTTTTTGATAAGGGTCACCTCCTGACTTTTTCCAGCGGTTAATACTGACCCGTGCTCATTTTACGACTAAAATATTTCGTCGCCGCTTTTATTCTCCAGACCGGGGTGAATATCAAACCTGACGACGCCGACGGCTGCTTTTCCTTTGACGGCTTCACTGACCATTGCCGTCCCCCGGTGTCCAAACCCGCCGCAGAGTTCGAAGGCTACTACCCCTTCGTCAACCAGCTTCCGGGCTGTATCCACCGCTGCTTCGTAAGATGAAACCCCGACAGCGATCAGGGTAACCTGTTCGGTTTCAACCGCAGACCGGTGAATGGCCGGATCTGCATTGGGGGCAATAAAAATAAATGCTGCTTTTAATGCCATCGTAAACCTCCTTGTTTTGATATTGTTAAGCAATTACAAAACTGCCGTGAGCTTCGCTGCCGGTTTGCGCGAAACAATTTCTACACTGTACGGCGTACAGTCTATCGACTGTTCGCCTACACGTTACTAAATTGTTTGCGGAAACCGACATCAAAGCAAATCTTGTACGATTTTTAAAATTCTGAAATTACCTAATCTTATTATCTATATGTATACAGCAATATTCGTGCCAGAATTTATGAACGTTTTAAATATTTAAACGTTTACTTAAACGGTGTTAATTTCCGATTTTGAAAAGAGCTGATGTTTTTCTCAGTAAATGGCTCAGTGATTATTTCTCATTATGAGAATTTGCGTCTCAAAATGAGAAAAGCAGTCTCAAAAATGAGACTGCTGGAATCACAAGCGTTTTAAAATGTCACTGCGCAGCTGGCGCAATGCCTCGGAGGTCATCATTTCCTGGGGACTGGCATGCTTAACCGGCACGATGATTTCTTCAACGATGTGGGCCGGGGCGCCGTTAATGATATAGATTCGGTCGGATAAGAAGATCGCTTCATCGATATCGTGGGTAATGAATAACACTGAACCCTGGATTTTTTTTAATATCTCGAGCAGGTACTCCTGCATTTTCAGTCGGGTAATGGCATCCAGTCCGCCGAAGGGTTCGTCCAGCAGCATGATCTCCTTTGAAAACATGGTCGTTCGCAGTAGTGAAGCCCGTTGTTTCATCCCGCCGGATAATTGGATTGGATATTTTTCGCCATCATCTTCCAGCTGAAAAACCGACAGCATCGCTTTGACCTTTTCCCGGGCTTCTTTTTTTGATATGCCACGGATTTCCAGGGGTAAAATGCCGTTGTCAATGACGTTGCGCCAGGGCAGCAGCAGATCCCTCTGATACATATAGCTGACTACTCCGGTTTCCCCGGTAACCTCTTTGTCGTTAACGAAGACCTGGCCGGCTTCCGGGGTCAGCAGTCCGGCAATCACATTAAAGAGGGTGCTTTTGCCACAGCCGCTGGGGCCCAGGATGGAGACAAACTCGCCCTGATTGAGATGGATATGGATGTCCTCAATAATGTTTTTATGGTTATATTCCTGGGTTACTCCGACTACCTTGAGCACGGTTTTATTGTGGCAGGTATTCATTGGTAAAAGCCTCGTCGGCATTTAACTGGTTTTCCAGCAGGCCCTGATCGTACATCCATTTTCCATAGTTTTGCCAGATGTCTGGACTCATGATACCCCATTTTTCGGCATCACTCTGGTATTCGGCCGCCAGATATTTTTGCGAAGCCACTGCCAGCTCACGGTCAATTTCGGGGTTGTCAATTAATAACAGATCGGCTGCCGCTTCGGGATTTTCGATGGCATATTGATACCCTTTGGTGACGGCCCGCAAGAACTTTTTAGCTGTTTCCGGATTCTTGGTCAGATACTCTTCGTTGGCGATGATCACTGGGGTATAGTAATCCAGGTTTTTATCGACATCCTGAAGTTTAATAAAATTAATGGGTTCATTTTTAAGTTCGGCGGAGACCCCATCCCAGCCATAGAAGATCCAGGTGAAATCGACATGATCTTTAACCGCGGTAAAATAGTCCATGGCTCCCACATCAACGATTTCCAGCTTGCTAAAATCAGCATTGGCCCCTTCCATCAGGCCCTTTAAGGTCGCTACTTCCATCGGGGAACCCCAGCCGCCATATTTTTTCCCTTCAAAATCTTTGGGGCTGACAATCTTGCGGTCCGCCGGTGACGCAAAGCCGGAGGTATTATGTTGGATGATGGCGGCGATGGCTTTAATCGGCAAGGGATTAGCCGCGGTTCTGGCGTAGGTCACCTGTTCCTGGTAGCTGACCCCAAATTCTCCCTGTCCGGCGGCAATCAGATCGGCACTACCACCCTCGCTTGGTTGGATGATCTCCACATCCAGTCCCTCTTCTTCAAAATAACCCAGTTCCTGAGCCGCATATAAACCGGTATGATTGGTATTGGGGACCCAATCCAGAACCACGGTTATTTTTTCATTTTCTTTTGTTGTACACCCGGTTAATCCAATTATCAGTAAACCGACTAAAATAATCACAGCTTTCTTTTTCATTTTCATTCCAATTCCTCCTTTAACTTCTCCCAGGGCATCAGGGCCCTTTGAATCCCGGCAATGCCGTAAAATAACATGATCGACAAAATCACAATCACCAGAATCGATGCAAAAACCAGATCCAGGGCAAAGGCGTGCCGGGCTCTTAACATGTAAACCCCCAGCCCGGCTTTCCCGCCCAGCCATTCGCCGATAACCGCCCCCATAATACTGTAGGTAGCGGCAATTTTGAGGCCCGAAAAAAAATAGGGCAGGGCACTGGGAAACTTGATTTTAGCAAAAATCTGACGCCTGGTTGCACCCATCGACCGGACCAGATTGATCAGTTCCCTATCCACACTTTGGAGACCTTCGATCAGGTTTACGGTAATCGGGAAAAAGCAGACTAGCACCACTACAAATATTTTTGGCGCAATCCCAAAGCCAAACCACATCGCCAGCAGCGGAGCAATGACGATAATTGGTACGGTTTGTGAGATCACCAGCACCGGGTAGATGGCTTTTTTTACTACCGGCAATTGATCCATCACAATCGCCATAATCAGCGATAGACAAACGGCCACCAGTAGACCGGTCATGCCTTCAAAAAAGGTTACCCCGGTGTGCATCATGATATCCGACCCGTTCGCAGTCAGGGCCGTGATGATATCCGTTGGTGATGGCAGGATATATCGTTCCACCACCCCCAGGTTAACCACCAGTTCCCATAGGATGAGAATGGCCAGGATAAAGAGTATGGGGATGAGCTTATCACCGATATTTTGATACTTTCTCATTGATTGTGACGCCTTCTTCCTTGTAATCAATTTTTACGATTGAAACCACTCGCTCGGCACCATGTTCGATGCAGATCGATTGAGCGCGCTTGACAATATCCAGGAGTTCATCCAGTTCTCCTTCGATGGATGTCTCAAAAGGACCTACGACGTATTCCAATCCCGTTTGACTGATCATATCAATGACCTGATCCACCACGTAATAAATTTCGCTGTCCGGCACCACCGGTAAAACTTGTAAGCTTAGATTCACTTTTGCCATAACTCTCACCTCCATGTTCTTTTCATTTTTCTTTATTCTTTCCATATTAATTGTAGCATGTTTCATGCCAAAAAAAGACCCTCTGAAAAAACATTTAAAAATTTCTTCACAGGGCTTATCATTTTGATTATATTTGCATTTATTTATACACCGCTCATATGAATATCATAGGCTTTGATTTTCCGATAAATGGTGGCCTTACTGATGCTGAGATCTTCAGCGGCTTTTACGGCATTGCCTTTGTTGAGAAAAAGCGCATGTTCAATGCTATTTTTTTCCAGATCTCTGAGGGTTTCGCCATCGCTGTCATGGACCTGCATGATGGTTTCGTTTTCTTTAATCAACATATTGATACTGTCAATATAGACCCCTGAAGACAAATAAAAACCTCTTTCCACGATATTCTTGAGTTCCCTGACATTACCCTTCCATTCATACTCCAGCAGTTTTTCTTCAAATGCCTTGCTGAAGTATTTTTTCATATCATTATTTTCCCGGTTGAGCTGCTCCAGAAAATATCTGCCCAGGGCCAGGATATCTTCCCGCCTTCGCTTCAGCGGCAGCAGTCGCAAATTAATCACGTTGAGTCGGAAGTAAAGATCCTGCCGAAAGGCTGATTTTGACATTTCGTTAAGGAGGTTTCGATTGGTGGCCGCAATAATCCGGACATCCAGTTCCCGTTCAAAACTCCCGCCAATCCGCATGACCTTATTCTCATCCAGCACCCGCAGTAGTTTTGGCTGCATTTCCAATGGAATTTCTCCAATTTCATCCAAAAATAGGGTTCCGCCGTTGGCCAGCTCAAATTTACCCGGCATTCCGCCTTTGATGGCCCCGGTAAATGATCCGGTTTCATAACCAAAAAACTCACTCTCAACCAGCTCCTTGGGGATGGCTGCACAATTGATGGCGATAAAGGGGCCGTTGCGCCGCTGGCTTTCGTTGTGTATGGATTGGGCAAACAATTCTTTACCGGTACCACTTTCCCCTTCAATTAGAACCGAACAATTTGTTTTAGAAATACGCCTGGCTGTATTAATCAGCTCCAGCATCGTCTTGTTCTTAGTAATAATCTTGTCAAAGGTATAGTTCGCCCGAAAGCCCGCCAGTTTGTTGATCTCTTTGCGAACCTGTTTAGACTCCCGAATCACCAGTACCGCTCCCATCACCTTCTCATTGAAAGCCACCGGGGTAATATCCAAAAAACAGTCAATTTTTCGCGGTCCAATAAACAGCGTAATATCTGAATAAGAGAATTTGCGTTTGTTAATCAAAATATTGTCTACCACATCAATGTCTTTTAATACATGACTCATATCCAGCTTTAAAATATCGGCTTCACTCATTTGAAACAGTTCCGAAATCTTATGATTGAACTTTTTGACGCGCAACTCGGTATCAATAATCATCAACCCGTTAAGAATTGAATCCAGGGCCACATCCATCAATTTATATGAATCGACAATCTCATAGCGCATTTCCCGGGTTAGCGCATCGCCGTTCTTCAATTTTTCCATCAGTGTTTTAACTTCCATGAATTTTACCTCCCCTGAATCACCAATGCTACTATAAAATTGCAGGTTATCGCCGTGATGCGGCTTTCCTGACCGAAATCAGACGATTTGGATGGCCCCTTAATTTATGGCATGTCCATCGGTGTGGTTATCCTTACCAGTAATTCCCCATCATAGGACCCGGTGGGTAAGAGTTCAGTGCGGCCATTGAAAATTTGCTGGGCTGCTACCGCGTAAGACCTGGCAATGCTGGCAAAAGATCCTTCTTTAATGGTCGGATTGATATTTCTGGTAACAATTGAAATGGTACTATCCCCGTTTTCAAGAATTTCAAAGGAGCGGAAATTCTGCGGAAAATCCCGGAGCGATGCTGTTTCGACCACCCAGAAACCACGTTCCGGATGGCCAGGATCCGGGGATTTTACCGGGGTGATGGTATTGCGGTGACGATGTCCGGCGACCCAGAGAATTAGATTGGGATAAGTCTGCAGTTTTTCAATCAGTTCCTGTTCCGGCACCGGAGAAATGGTACTCCAGGACATAAACGGTCTGGTCAATGGTTCCTGATATTCCACCCCAATGGGGATGTGGGCAGCAATAATCATCAGCTGACCGGCTTGCTGACCGGCTTCCAGTTCTGCTACCAGCCAGTCAAAACGCTCGCGGTCCAGGGAACCGTGCGCATAACCCTGGACGTTGGGATCATCATCCCGTTGGGTATTATCCAGTACAATGACCTTAATGGGGAGCCCTTCTTTGGGCTCAAAGCTGTAGCAGGCAAAACCGGTTTCAAGACTCTCTTGACTAAAACCATGACCGCTGGGCTGGGTTTCAGTAATGAAGAATTCTTTCATCCATTCCAACCGGGACAGAAACCGCCGGTCGGGATCATCAGAAACCGCTTTTTCCGGTTTATCCGGCCAGGTATGATCGTGGTTCCCGATAATCTGATACCAGGGAATCTGCTGATTGAGTCCCACCGCCATAAATTCGTCATAGAAATCTTTCCGGGGGCCAATCCGGGGATTGGGGTTGACCCCAAAGTCCAGATTTATTTCTTGACCGTCAAAAATATCGATGGACCAGCGCAGTTCGTTATACATGGCATTGTTGGTATTATCGCCCATGGACAAACCGAAATCCAGGGGATTTTGATGATGAATGGCATTAACCGAATGAATCGCTCCATCCAATACGTGGGTGGTATAATGCATCATTTCCGAATACACTGATACGATCCCGCCGCCATATTTTGAATAGATCCCATGGGCCGGAAATTCCCCGTCGGTAATGTGGATATCAGAAATAGCAAAGAAATGAAGCAGTTGTTCGGGCTGATTCCCGGCAGGAATCTGATAATCAGCCGGCATCAGATCCAGCCGCTTTTGCGGTTCCTGATGGGGCGCAGTGGTCCATCCGCCATAGCCTTCTTTAGCGGTTTTGATTATTTCGGTGGCCGCCATCTGGGGCGCGGTGGCAATCACCGGATCCAGAAAAAATTTATAAATTTCTTTTTCGGAATGGAAGTCCGTTTCGCCCTCCGTTACTGGCACTGCAACAGGGCTAATCAGGTGTTCTATTTCTTTAAGCTGTTTTGCTAAGCGATTTGATTTTTTTGAACGTTTATTTCCCATTATTTGGCCTCAACAATTTCCAGCATAGACAAACTCCAGCGATTCTCTGGCAATATCGGCCAGATGGTATACCTGGGCCACGTCAGTGGCCTCCCGATCCTGCATTTCATAGCGGGGAAAAAAGCGCGACAGATGAAGGGGAATGGTTCGCCCCACCGATCCCAACCATTGGGATAACGCCCGGATTTCCGCTTCGCTATCATTCTCACCGGGAACAATCAGGGTAGTCACCTCCACATGACAGGTTTCACTGGCAATTCGGATTGCCTGTTTGACCGTTTCCAGATCGCCGCTGATTTTCTGATAAAATTTTTCATTGAATGCTTTCAGATCAATATTTAAGGCATCGATATCCGGGAGGATTTCCCGCAGCGGTTCTTCACAAAAGCAGCCATTGGTCACCAGCACATTTTTCAAGCCGTTCTTTTTGGCCTCCTGGGCACAATCCCGGACAAACTCAAAACCCACCAGAGGTTCGTTATAGGTATAGGCCAGTCCGATGTTCCCCTCACCCACCAGTCTGAGGGCATTGGCCACCAGGCTTTGCGGAGTCATGCGGCGACCATGGGCTTCTTCCATTCCGGCCATGGATATTTCGTAGTTCTGACAAAATGAACATCTCAAATTACAGCCGAAACTGCCTACCGACAAAATCCGGGAGCCCGGATAAAAATGGCGTAATGGTTTTTTTTCAATAGGATCCAGGGCAATGGCCGTAACCACTCCATAATTCGAATCTTCAATGACATCTGACCGGTTGATTCGAGCTCGACAAAATCCAATTTCCGCCTCATCCAGTTTGCAATGATGAGGACAGAGCCGACATGCTATTTTACTCACAGTTTTTCCACCCTTCGTTGATTTACGCTGACTAAACCGTCCATTTCAGATCAATAGACGATTCCAATGCAATTAAAAAAGGAAAACTTCATGATGTCTTCCTTTTTTGTGTGCTATTCTTTTCATACCCATATCAAGGCTTTAAAAATCACTGCTGGTGATTAAATATCCTTTTTCTTGCAAACTTTTTTCAACCCCGCGGATAATGCTGTCTGAGACCGCTTCGACGGTATGATAATGAACCTTGTCGGTGAGCTTCATCAATGGGCTGGTCTTTTTTTCTTCCAGCCCGGCCACAAAGGCATCCACATCGGTTCGGGTGGCCAGAAATAAATTGACCTGGATTTTTCCGTAAATATCATGAATAATAAAAACATCTCTCACAAAACCGCCGGCATCAACGATGGTATAGAGTTCATCGCCGATTTCTTCGTGGCTGTGATAGACTTTGAAGACCTTTTCCTTAGGCGGCGGATCAACGATGATATAGCCTTTATTAGTCGAAATGATATTGTAATGGGCGGCTTTCAGGAGGGCAATATCCTGGACAATACTTTGTCGGCTGACTTGAAAAATTTCGGACAAGGCAGTTCCTGAAACCGGTTCCGGGGAAGACCGGAGTGTCCTGATAATATCTTCCTGTCGTTGCTGTTTTTTCATGGTTTACACTCCTTTCCTGCTATTTGTGAGTGACTGCCGTGCGCTTATAAAAGCCGCAGGTTTTTCATCGATAAATCAAGAATCGCTGAGGAATGGGTCAGGGCCCCGCAGGAAATATAATCCACCCCGATCTCACTAAGCTCTTTTAACCGGGATTCGGTCACATTGCCGGAGCATTCTGTTATTGCTCGGCCATTGACAATTTTAATGGCTGCTTTCATGGTTTCGACATCCATATTGTCGAGCATAATAATATCGGCCCCGGCTTCCAGGGCCTCGCTCAGCATCTCCAAATTTTCTACTTCGACTTCAATCTTGCGGACAAAGGGGGCATATTTTTTTGTCGCGACAATGGCTTCTTTGACGCCACCGGCGGCATTGATATGATTATCTTTGATCAGAATACCATCAGATAAATTATAGCGGTGGTTATATCCACCACCGACCGTCACGGCATATTTTTCGAAGATCCGCATATTCGGTGTGGTTTTTCGGGTGTCCAGCAATCTGGTTTTGGTGCCAGTCAAATAACCTGCCAGCTTCCGGGTGTGGGTGGCGATGCCACTCATTCGCTGCAGATAGTTGAGGGCAGTCCGCTCGCCGGAGAGCAGGGTTCGGGTATCAGCTGCCACGACCGCCAAAAGATCACCGGGTTTGACGGTATCGCCGTCGCTGACAAATTTTTCAACTGTGGCGCTATCATCCAGAAGTTCAAAAACCCGCTGGTAAACCGCCAGACCGGCAATAATGCCCGCCTCTTTGGCAATCAGATTTACCTGGGCTCTGACCCCTGCTTTGATGACTGCGTTGGTGGTGATGTCCTCGCTGGTAATATCCTCCTGTAGTGCCAGTAATATAAGTGGATCCATGTTAAGCTTTATCAATTCGTTCAATGACTTTGCTCCTTTCGATTTCGTCCAGGATGATGGTTTTATAATCTCTTCGCAACTGTTCCAGATCCTGGTAGTCATCCAGATCCAGCGTTGCATGGTGAACTTCTGAGATTTCATAATGATCATTGGTATCTCTAGCCGCTCTTTTGGCAAAAACCAGACTTTCCAGCAGGGAGTTGCTGGCCAGCCGGTTGGCACCGTGAACCCGATTGCAGCTGATTTCACCGATGGCATAGAGATGTGCCATGGATGTTCGGCTGTCCAGATCTACTTTGATGCCACCCATAAAATAATGCTGGGCCGGAGTCACCGGGATGCATTCCCGGGTAATATCGTAGCCTTCTTCCAGACAGTGCTGATAGATATTGGGAAAACGATGGGTAATTACTTCCGGCCCCATGTCCTGCATCGACAGCCAGACGAAATCACTTTCTTCCTGTTCCATTTGCTCATGGATGGCCTTGGTCAACAGATCCCGGGGTAACAGTTCATCGACAAAGCGCTGCATTTTACGGTTATAGAGTACTGCCCCTTCACCCCGAACCGATTCGGAAATTAGAAAACGGCGCCCGGGCTTTTGGGAATACAGAGTAGTCGGATGAATTTGAATATAACTGATGTTTTCCAGTTCGATCTGACGTTTTAGGGCAATGGCAATGGCATCCCCAGTGAGATGGGCTAAATTGGTGGAGCTGTGAAACAGCCCGCCCAAGCCCCCGGTAGCCAGAACCACATAGTCGGAATAGTACAAGTGAATGGCGCTGGTTCCATCACTGGCCACGACTCCGGAGCAGCGGTTATCCTGACAAATCAGATCGACCATCGCCATATTTTCGATGATGGTAATATTGGATCGCTGTTTAACCTGGGCCAGCAATTTACTGGTGATTTCTTTACCGGTGAGATCTTCGTGATAAAGAATCCGGGCCCGGGAATGGGCGCCTTCTCTGGTATAGGCCAGTTCACCGTTTTTCTTTTCAAACGCCACGCCAAAATCAATCAGATCGGTAATGATTTCCGGCGAGCTACGGATCATCACATCCACCGACGCACGATCATTTTCATAATGACCGGCTTTCAGGGTATCCTCAAAAAAACTGTCATAATCATCCTCGTCCCTTAAGACGCAGATCCCGCCTTGGGCCAGGTAGGAATCACTTTCATCCACTGCCCTTTTAGTGATCATCAAAATTTGTTTGTCTTCGGGAATATTCAGCGCATAAAATAAACCAGAGGCACCGGTGCCAACCACAATAATATCTGTTTTCCCGTTCATTGCCGATTCTCCCTCATTTGGCCAGTTCCAGCATTTTTTCCAACGCCAGAACTGCCTTGGTCCGGGTTTCATCGTCGACTTCCATCTGATTAATGCCGTTTTCCAGGGCATAAGCGACCTTAGCCAGGGTGATCTTTTTCATATTGGGACAGATCTGATTTTTATTGATGGTATAGAATTTTTTGTCAGGATTGTTTTTCCCCAGTTGATAGAGAATACCGATTTCGGTACCAATAATAAATTCGTTGGCGTCACTGGCCGTGGCATAATCAATAATCCCCGCGGTACTCCCAACATAATCGGCGGCGCCAATCACGGTCATCGTACATTCGGGATGCACCAGCAACTTGGCCTTGGGATGGGCGGCTTTGGCATCTTCGAGCTCGTCGATCATGATTTCGTCATGGACATGACAATAGCCATCATTAAAAATAAAATGCTTTTCCGGAACCTGGCTGGCAATATACTGGCCGAGGTTCTGATCCGGCACAAAATAAATATTCTGTTGGGGCAAAGCCCTGACTATTTTGAGCGCATTAGACGAGGTCACACAAACATCTACAACTTTTTTGATTTCGGCCGTAGAATTGATATAGCAAACCACTGCCAGATCATCGTAGTTTTCCCGGACTTCAGCAATTTTCTCGATGTTCGCCATATGGGCCATCGGACAATCGGCAAGAGCTTCCGGCATGATCACAGTTTTTTCGGGACTGAGAATTTTAGCGCTTTCACCCATAAAGGTAACCCCGCAAAAGACAATCACTTTTTGGGGCAGCTCAACGGCAATTTTGCTGAGATAATAAGAATCGCCCACATAATCGGCAATTTCCTGAATTTCATCATTGACATAATAATGGGCTAAAATAACCGCATCTTTTTCTTTTTTCAGTTTTTCTATTTTTAACAAGAGTTCTTTCATTTTGTATGCCTCCACCTTTTAATCGGGTTTTCATGATTAAAAGTATAGCACTTATCTTTACACCTGACAAGCTGACTGTAAAGTTATTTGAGATATTTAACGGTTATTATTGAAATACCGTACCGACCAATTGTTAATCTGTTGTTCGCCGCGGAATCGGACAGGTTTATCAACCTGTTCGCTCCGATGCGTACAACATGATGTAACAATTGTCGGTACTGCTTTATCTTTTTGTCTAACGTTTTTACTTAATTTATAAACTTCCTGATCTTGCGATTGCCTGCCATCATCTGCCAGCCGATGATAATGCCGGCCTGGTGGTGGAGGTGGCAGTCAGCGCTGGCTGCGACTAGCTGTTCCAGCAATTGCTGGTTGGCGAAAACATCGTGGTAATAGCCGAGATCGTCCTGCATTTTTTCAAATGCGTCCAGGGATTTACGGGTCTTTTGGTTAAGAATCGAAGCGAGCTGTTCGATGACATAGCGGAGTTTTTTGCTTTTGATGCGGACCCGGTGAACCAATCGCTGATCTTTGACATCGAGACTTTTCATGCTTCGCCTGATTTTTTTCAGCCAATTTTCGATATGCTTATCGGTATAGTCTTTGATTGATAACTCAAACTTCGCACATAATAATCAACAAAAATCCTCGTAATTCCGATGTTGC
>NZ_JBDODG010000016.1:0-62090 GCF_039830195.1 Acetobacterium sp.
GTACGGTGGTGTGGGAGGTCGGCTGATCAATTAATGGTCAGCCTCCTACCCGATTCCATCGCAATCAGATGAACACCGTGAACGCCGTCCAATGCTTCCAGCACGGCCATCAATTCATCGATGGTTAAGACCAGATCTTTTCCGTCCAGGGTCACAATCACAATGGCGGCCTGGTTAATGGGAATATCCTGATGAATGGTGATGATGCTGGTCTGGTGATCCCGGAGAATATTCAAAATATTGGAAAGGATTCCGGGCTGGTCATCCAGTTTAAAAGAAAGGGTGAACTTTCGACCATAGTTTTCTGAAGGGGTGAAAATATAGTCCTTATACTTATAATAGGTACTGCGGCTGATCCCCACCTTTTTTACTGCGTCACTCACCGATTTACACTGGGAGGACTCCATTAAGATCCGGGCTTCCACCACCTTGGAATAATAATCGGGCAGTATTTTTTTATTAACAATCAAATAATCTTTAATCATCGGCTTAATCTCCCAAAACCTGGACACCGCTATTATCGGGTGCCAGGGGAATAATCTGCCAGCCCGGTGCTTTTTCCGCTAAATAAGCCAGCATGTCCGGCTGAAAGCCATGGTTATCAACAGAATTAATGGCCAGAATCGTGGGGCCGGCACCGCTGATGCAGGTGTTGAGGCAGCCCATTTCCCGGGCTTTTTTGGTAATGACATCGTAGTGGGCAATCAGTTTTTTGCGATAGGGCTGGTGCAGGCGGTCCTTCATGCATAGCTTTAAAATATCCTCAGAACCGTTGGCCAGGGCCAGGTAGGTCATGGTGGCCCGGGGCAAATTATGGGTGGCATCGCTGAAACTGATTTTTTTCGGCAAAACCTGCCGGGCATCGGATGTCGATAAGGGAAAGTCCGGCACCAGGGCGTAAAACTCATAACAGGGATGAACCTGGCTCTTGATGTGGACGTTCTTGCCATGATCGTTCATCGACACCACCAGACCCCCAAAGATAGCCGGGGCGACGTTGTCCGGATGTCCTTCCATCTCCACGGCAATATCAAACAGTTCTGCAGTTGACAAGGGTGATCCAATCAGAGCATTGGCTCCAAAAAGCCCCCCGACAATACAGGTGGCTGAACTGCCCAGGCCCCGGCTGATGGGGATATCCACATCGGTGTGGATATAAAGTCCTTTGGGGCGGTAGCCCACTTTTTTAAACACCTTCTGCATCGAACGGTAAACCAGGTTGGTATCGCTTTGATACTTCCGTTCAACCCCCCGGATCGTCAGCTTGCCGTCATTTTTTTCTTCAAAACTGAAGGTGTTATAAATCGACAGCGCCAGACCAAAGGCATCGAAGCCCGGGCCGATGTTGGCACTGGTTCCCGGTACCCGAACCTTAATCATTTTTGTCCACCTGATCTTTTAAAAAATCAAGAACGGCCTGGGACATTTCCGTTTTATCGCATTGAACCTGATGCTGATTGGCTTTTTTGTCCAGATCCTTTAATGGTTGCGGAATGGCGGTGCCGGTTTTTTCCGCCAGAACAGTTAACAGCTCATAATCGTTGCAGTCACAGGCGCCGAAAATGCTCTCATAAACTGAACGGCCAAACTTGTAAGGGCTGGCGGTGGAGACAATCACGGTTTTGGTGGCATCCCCGGTTTCGTTAAGATAGTCTTCGTAAACCTTGTTGGCAACGGCGGTGTGGGGATCCATCAGATAACGGCTTTCATCAAAAATAGCTTTGATGGCCTGGGCGGTTTCGGCTTCATCGGCAGCACCGGCATAGAAAAGACGGGTTTTTTCCATCAGGGTTTTAGAGGCCTGATAAGCGCCCTGATTTTTAAGCTGCGCCATCAGATTACTAACGGCATCCGGATCAGCGCCGGAGACATCGTAAAGCAGACGCTCCAGATTGCTGGAAATCAGAATATCCATGGAAGGTGATGACGTTTTATAAAAATCCCGATTACGGTCATAGTGGCCGGTCTTAAAAAAGTCGGTCAAGACTTTATTGGCGTTGGATGCGCAGATCAGCTTGTTAATCGGCAACCCTAGTAGTGAGGCATAGTAACCAGCCAGGATATTGCCGAAATTCCCAGTCGGGACGACGAAATTTATTTTTTCATCCCGCTGGATTTCGCCCCGCTTAAGCAGTTCATAATAACTATAGAAATAATAAACAACCTGAGGCAGCAGCCGGCCGATATTAATCGAATTGGCCGAGGAAAAGATCACATTGGCTTGGGCCAGTTCAGCCGCTAATTGAGGATCGTTGAGGATCACTTTAACGCCATTCTGGGTATCGTCAAAATTGCCGTCAATTCCCACCACACAGGTGTTGTCGCCGATCTGGGTCAGCATCTGTTTTTCCTGAACGGTGCTGACGCCATCCTTGGGATAAAACACAATGATGCTGATGTCGGGAACATTGGCAAAACCTTCCAGGGCTGCCTTGCCGGTATCTCCCGAAGTTGCCGTTAAGATCATAATTTTCTGCTGATTATTGACGTTTTTCATGGACTCTACCATCAGATATGGTAAAATAGTCAGAGCCATATCTTTAAAGGCACAGGTTGGCCCGTGAAAGAGTTCCAGAAAATATCGGTCTTTGACCTTTTCCAGAGCGACCGGTTCTTTTTCTTCAAATTTACCGGAATAATAAGCGCCCTGAATCGAATCATCAATTTGCTTGGCACTGAAATCATCGAGAAAAGCCGAAAAGATGAGCTTAGCCATCTCGCCATAGCTTTTTCCCATGAATTGCGTTGGGTCTAAATTAATCGTATCAATAAAGTTGGGGACAAAGAGTCCACCATCCGGAGCCAATCCTTGCAGGATGCCCTGAGATGCAGTAACTTTGATGTCTTTGGATCGCGTGCTGTTATAGCCTTTTTTCATGTAATTCCTCCAAAAATTTATGGTGTGCCGAGAAAAATCTTGAAAAAATCTTCCCCGGAGGGTATTGAATAACCCCTAGGTATATGATAGAATGTTTTCACTGAAAAAACAAGTGTTTTTAGAATAAATACATATACGAGGTGAATTTTATTGAATATCGCACTTTTAGGCTTTGGAACCATTGGTTCTGGGGTCTATGAACTCATCAATTTAAATAAAGGAAAGTTTGCTGGTAATTTTACCGATGTGGAGTCCCGAAAATCAAGCCCGGTCATAACCAAGGTGCTGGAACGTGATGCGTCCAAGGATCTGGGTGATACCGTGGGAAAAATTGTGACTCACCCCAGTGAGATCCTGGAAGATGACAGTATTGGCCTGGTGATTGCCCTGATGGGTGGCATGGACTTTGAATATGAAATGATCAAAGAATGTCTCCGGGCGGGAAAACATGTCGTGACCGCCAATAAGGCCGTCATCTCCGAGTACTTTCAGGAATTGCTGACGCTGGCCGAAGAAAATGGCGTGGTCCTGCGTTACGAGGCTTCTGTCGGTGGCGGGATTCCGATCATCGGCAGTTTGAAAGAAGAAATGAAAATCAATCGGGTTACCGAAATCAAAGGGATCCTGAATGGCACCACCAACTTCATCCTATCGAAAATGACCGAAGAAGGGGCAGATTTCGGTGATACCCTGGCGTTGGCTCAGTCCATTGGTTTTGCCGAAGCCGATCCCACCGCGGATGTTGAAGGTTACGATGTATCCCGTAAGCTCTCGATTCTCTCATCAATGGCCTATGAAAGCATTATCCGCGATGAAGATGTTTATAAACGGGGGATTACCGATATTCGGGCCGCCGATATTGAAATGATCGGATCGATGGGTTATGTGGTCAAGTATCTGGGACATTCGATTCTTCAAGAAAAAAATGTCTATACCACCGTGGAACCGGTGCTGTTTAAAGAAGCCTCGATTATGAGTAACGTCAACAGCGAATTCAATATTATCTCCATCACTGGGGACATCATCGGTGAGCTGCAGTTTTATGGAAAAGGCGCCGGAAAAGACGCCACCGCCAATGCTGTTGTCGGAGATGTACTATATATCCTCAATATTGTCGGGGAACAGAATTTACCCAAGCCCCTGCGGCTTAATCGTCAGCTCAATAAAATGGGTACCGAAGTATTCAAAGGCAAATATTATTTAAGAGCAAATCTGGATGATAAAGAAATGCTCGATCAGGTGCTGACGGCAGTGGAAACGGTGGCGGCCCGAAAAACCGTTATTGTTAATGCTAATCAGGTGTATGTGGTGACAAATGCCATTGCAGCTCATGATTTTAATATAATGGCAGAAAAATTGAAAGAAACGGTGCCTGAATGTTTTTATGCCCGGATCTATGACTAAGGAAAGAGTGACTGAGGTAAATGCAAAATCTAATCGTACAGAAATATGGCGGCTCCAGTGTCGCCAATGTGGAAAGAATAAAACGGGTTGCTGGTCGGATTATTGAGACCAAGGAAAAAGGAAAAAAAGTTGTGGTCGTGGTTTCCGCCATGGGCGATACCACCGATGATTTGATTGAACTGGCCCAAAAGATTAACGAACACCCACCCCATCGGGAAATGGATATGCTGCTGGCAACCGGCGAGCAGGTTTCGATATCGTTGCTGGCGATGGCGATTCAGTCGATGGGGCACGATGTGGTGAGTTTAACCGGTGCCCAGTGCGGAATCGTCACATCCAATGTTCATAAACGGGCCCGGATTAATGATATTCATACCCACCGGATTGAAAAGGAACTGGCTGCCGGAAAGATTGTCATCGTCGCCGGTTTTCAGGGTATCAATGAAAACAAAGATATTACCACCCTTGGCCGCGGTGGTTCCGATACTTCGGCAGTTGCCGTAGCGGCTGCTTTAAAGGCGGAACTATGTGAAATCTATACCGACGTTGATGGGGTGTACACCGCCGATCCCCGGATTGTCGAAGAGGCTTCAAAAATCGATGAAATCTCCTATGAAGAGGTTTTGGAAATGGCCAGCACCGGGGCCAAGGTATTGCATCCCCGGTCGGTGGAAATGGCTGAAAAGTTTAAGGTACCCCTGGTGGTACGATCAAGCTATAATTACAACGAAGGAACCATTATTAAGGAGGAAGTTATTATGGAAAAAGTATTAGTTCGAGGGGTTTCTCTTGATGAAAATATCGCAAAAATTTCAATCTTTGAAGTACCCGATCAACCGGGGATTGCCTTTAGACTGTTTAGTGCTCTGGCAAAATCGAACATTCATGTGGATATGATTGTTCAGAATGTCAACCGGACATCCGTTAATGATATTTCGTTCACCATTGATGTGGATGAACTGCAGGAAGCCGTATCCGTGGCCCAGAAATTTGCCTTTGAGGTCAATGCCCAAAAAGTCGAATACGATCAGGGCGTTGCCAAACTTTCCGTGATCGGTACCGGGATCGTCGCCAATGCCGAGATTGCCTCCAAGTTCTTTGAAGCGTTGTTTGAACTGGGCATTAACATCCAGACCATCAGCACCTCGGAAATTAAGATTTCCTGTCTGATTGATAAAGAGCGGGGCAAAGAAGCAATGGTCCATATTCATAAAAAATTTGATATGTAAATAATTGAAAGCTCTGAGATCGTTTGATAGCAACGGTTTCAGAGCTTTTTTAATTTTTGTTTTAAATTTTTACCCATTGATTTACCCAACTCAACCATTTTCATTTCGGTGTTTTTGAGCACGGGGATAAAGGTCATGGCATTACATTGGGATGAGAGCCAGTACCGCCGGTAGAAGCCCTGTTAAAAGTTATTGTTTATACTCTTGCTTAAATAGTCTCAATCTCTGAAAAAATGATCGAAATAATTCTTTCTAACAAATCTTTTGGTATAGCTTCAACATAATTGTATGACCGTGCTTCTAAATCAATTGATTTGATATGTTCACATAATACAAATCCAGTTGTTTTTGTTCGATCATCAAGCGGAACATGAAGGGGAAATGAGCGATTACTATTCGTGATCGGACTAACAATAGTCATATTGACTTTTTCATTGAAAAAATCATTACTGATAACTACCGCGGGTCGAAAGCCTGCCTGCTCATGCCCACTCTGAGGATTGAAGTTCAATTTGATGATATCCCCTTGTTTTACCATATCTCTTTACCTATAGGTTCACCCCAACTTATTTCAGTTGGTTCATATTCGCCTTGAAAATTGGCAAAGAGTTCTTGAATAGTTTGATGTTTTACGTCTTTATTAATTTTTTTGATGATAATACGATCGCCTTCAACTCGAATATCGACTGGATCTTTATCAGATAAATGGACACGATTCAAAATATGTTTTGGCAGTCGGACTCCTTGAGAATTGCCCCATTTTACAATTGTTGTTTGCATTCGATTAATTTCCTTTCGCTAGGTATATACTTAGTATATACCTAAAGAGGATGCTAAGTCAATCTTCAGTAAGAATATTATTTATTCGTCAAACTGAAGTTTCTTGGCAAAGTCGAGATTAGACAGCCTTGATCTAAGGCCAAAGATTATCCCAGTATTTGGAATATTTTTTAAGGTGATGGTTCTAAATTCCCGAGTGTATTATTTTTGATTTGTAGTTTTTTCTCCTTTTTTCTTTTGCATGGTGGATATTTAGAGTTGAAAAAACAATGATGTTAATTTGAACAATTTTCAAACGATCCGGAAGAATATCGGAAAAAGCTAGCACAAAAAAACATAATGAAATGCTTGCCCTGTCACTCAGAATGAAGCAACTAGAAAGAATACAAATGTGGTTTGCCAGAAAAAAACGATAAAAAATGATGTTGTCTGCTGCCCTAAATGTGGCTCACAACAGATTCAAGTATTAAATTGAAGATGGTCTGTCATGACAGGTGTATTGACAAATAAAGTCGATCGCGTCTGTGTAAAATATAAGCATAAGGTTTAAAATTTAAATGCACTGCTAATATTTCACTGCTGGTTCACAAAAATAGTAGGGTAAAAGTTCTGAAGTGAATATCAACAATGGATTCAGAACTTTTTTTAAGCCGAAATAGGCAATTATTAATGAAAAGGAAGATTGTCGAACGAAAGGGGATGAGATCATGGCTTTAATTAGATGTCCTGAATGTGAAAAAGAAGGTATTTCAGACACTGCTTCAGCGTTTCCTAATTGTGGATATCAAATAGCAAAAAACGTTAAGAAACAAAAAGTGTTAGCTGTTGTTGATGAAAAAAGTAGAAAAATAACAGGAATCGACAAACGGATATTTATCACAGCGGGAATTGTATTAGTCTTAGCTATTCTAGGTGTACTCATGACTCAAAGCAGCAAAGATGGACATTTCCGGAATGTCCAGTGGGGCATGACGATGGATGAAGTTAAAGCGATGGAAGCAAAAAGTGACGGCGAATTCTCGGAAAATTTGTCGGACAACGACCAGATAAGCTACCGTTTTGAAAAATCTGAATATCACGACGGATTGACACGAGTTGATTATTTTTTCGATAAAAACGGCCTACTTAAAGGTGGCGCTTATTTGATTCCTTTTGGGAAAGAAGATGTGATCTCTTACTATAACCTTTTAGATAAAGTCATCCAAGATTACGGAGATTATGACGACAATGATGTTTATGAATATAAGTGGTTGACTCAAAAAAGCGATGTAAAATTAACTCTCTTAAACAACTATAGTGCATATCTTTATTTTGAACTCCCCCAAAAATAAAAAAATAGACTACCAGTTTTAAGTGGAGATAAATCGATACCATATATAAATATTTAAAGTCAGAGAATAATAATGTTACCCATTATAAACAGATACGAATTAAAATAACAAGATTAACAAGACACATTTTGGTATAATCAAGGAAGAATACCACTAAATAAACAAGTAAAAAACTAAAAAGGCTTTTCTTATTCATAAAAAATTCGATATGTAGCAGCCAGCAAAAAACCTGAAACCGTTTTGGTTTCAGGTTTTTTTATTTGCAGTTATGGCGAGCTAGCCCCGTCGCCAGGTGCGGGGACTGAACAGCACCAGGATCGGGAATAATTCCAACCGACCCATAATCATGACCAGACTCAGGGCAAATTTTGTCAGGTTATTGAAGCCTGAATAATTCCCCATTGGTCCAACCATATCCAGACCGGGACCAATATTGTTAAAGGTAGCAGCGACAGCGCTGAAGGCGGTAATAAAATTGGGGGATGATAAAGCGGTTATCATCAGAAAAACCACAAACATAAAGGCATAGGTGATTAGATAAACACTGGTCTGGCGGCTGAGCAGGGCACTGATTGGTTTACCCTCAAAGAGAATTGGCAGCCGGCGGTTGGGACTGACGTTCAAGCGGATTTCCTGAATGGTGGTCTTAATGTAAATAGCAATCCGACTGACCTTAATGCCGCCAGCGGTGGAACCGGCCATTCCGCCGACGAACATCAGAAACAGGAGGATGACCTGGGAAAATACCGGCCAGGTATCAAAATTGGCGGTTGCGTAGCCAGTGGTGGTAATGATCGATGAAACCGTAAAAAAGACATCCCGAAACAGCAGAGAAACTGAGCTGTAAAGGTGACTGACATTGATGCAGATCAGCGCGAAACCAACGGCAATAAACCCAAGATACCAACGCAGCTCCTCGTTTTTAAAAATATTTTTCATCCGCATAAACAGCAGTGCATAATAGAGATTAAAATTAACGCCAAACAGGATCATGCTGATGGCCAGCAGGTAATCAATATAGGCACTGTTATAATAAGCGATGGAGTTGGACTTAATTCCAAACCCACCCGTACCAGCCGCTCCGAAAGCATGGACAAAGCTGTCGAAGAGAGGCATCCCGCCCAGAGCCAGCATGAAAACCAGGATACCGGTCATCGACAGATAGATGACATAGAGAATCCGGGCTGAACTTCTTAATTTGGTCCTGACTTTTCCGAAGGTTGGGCCGGGAACCTCAGCCCGCATGATAAATACATCACCGGATTCAATTTTGGGCATAACCGCCAGGGCCAGCACCAGCACACCCATTCCACCAATCAGGTGAGTAAAGCTTCGCCACCACAACAGTGAGTGGGGAAGGGCTTCCACATTGGCCAAGATACTGGCCCCGGTGGTTGAAAAACCGCTGGCCGTTTCAAAAAAGGCATCGATAGGATTGGGGATCGCGCCGCTTAAGATAAACGGCAGACTCCCGAAAAATGACAAGGCCAGCCAGGATAAGGCCACCACCACCAGACCTTCCCGGGCATAAAAATCGGTTCTGAGGGGTTTTTTCATACTAATGAGCAGGCCGACGGCACTGGTAATCCCGATGCTCGCAAGAAAAGGCCACAAACCCAGCCAGCCTTCCTGATAAATCAGAGCAACAATAAGGGCGGGGATCATCAGGACTCCGGTGATAAACAAAATTCGACCGAGCACGTAACTGACCATCTGGTGATTCATTACAGACCTCGGTTCTTCTCAAAGATATCATCGATATCTTGAAAGTTTTTGTGTTTGGTGGTCACAACAATCACGTCATCATTGGGCAGAATCCTGTTGGTGCCATTGGGGTAGATGAGCTTGCCATTACGGACGATACAGGCAATCAGAAGACCTGGTTTTGTTTTCAGATCCATCAGAGGAATATCAACCTCGCAGCAGGTGCCTTTGACCTTGAACTGTAAGACCTCCACCCGGCCATCCAACAGCCGATAGAAGGCGCTGATATTGGAACCTTGAGAGTTCTCAATGGAACGGATAAAGCGGATAATATGGTTGGCAATCAGCCGCTGGGGCGTGATGATGGATTGGAGCCCGACATTGTCCAGAACTTTCAGCAAATCAGTACGGTTAACCTTGGTAATTGTTTTCTTTACTCCCTTACGGTAGGCATAAATGGCGATCAGGATGTTTTCTTCATCGACGCCAGTCAGGGGAATAACGGCGTCATAGTCGGAGAAATGTTCTTCATTTAAAAAGGCCTGTTTGGTACCATCGCCAAAAATAATTTCGGTTTGGGGATATTTTATGGCCAGGCGATCCGCGTTTTCAGTGTCGATTTCGATTACTTTGATTTTCATGCGCATTTTTATCAACCGAGATAAAAGATAGTCGGTCAGTTTACCGCCACCGATGATCACAGCAGAGTTAATCTTGACCAGGTCAGGTTGGCAGAGCTTGCTGAAGGTTCGGACTTCGCCCGGACTGCCGGTAACCATCACGTGGTCTCCGGCTCGCAGAATCGTTTCGCCATCCGGGATCATGACCTGATCATCCCGGATGACAATGCAGATGACCACATCCCCGAAGCGGCCATTATGGTCTTTAAGCTTGATACCTACCGGAGCGGTATTTTTTTGCAAAACTACCTCAATCATGTTGACCCGGCCATGTTCAAAAGATTCAACATGTAAAGCAGAGGGAAAGATCAGGGTGCGGGCGATTTCCTGGGCAGCTTCCAGTTCCGGGTTGATAATCAAGGTGATCCCCAGACTTTCTCTCAGAAAGCTCATTTGTTTGGAATACTCCGGATCGCGGACCCGGGCTACGGTAAACTTTGCCCCCAATTTTCTGGCTGTTATGGCGGCAATGAGGTTGGTTTCATCGTTTCGGGTTACCGCAATAAAAACGTCACAAGAATCGACACCGGCTTCAGTTTGGATATCAAACATCGCGCCATTACCGAGAATGCCACTAATGTCATAGAGGTTGATAAACTGATCCAGCCGGGATTCATTAAGTTCAATCAGCATAATATTGTGGTTTTCACTGGCCAGATCACTGCAGAGAACTTCACCGACTTTTCCGGCTCCTGCGATTACGATGTTCATAGTGGGACTCCTAAGGTTAATAATTTTTATCAGCGATTCAATAACGTTCATTATATATAATCGCTTAACGATTTGCAATATGCGGATTGAATGCGAAAATAAGTGATCCTTTGCAGTAACGATTGACGGCCATTAAAGTCAATCCTTGAAAAATTGAGAAGCGTGTTAATTTGTATGGATATTTATAAGCAAATCAGATATACTGCAATTACTGGAACAAACGAATCAGCCCTGTCCATAGGAGGCGAGATGAAGGAAAATATGTTGGTTTTGGAAATGCTTCTCAAAAACAAGATGATTACCCGAGAGCACATAGCTGAAAGGTTTGAAGAAGCAGAGCGGTCAGGAATTTCGGTTTTAGATTTATTGTTAAAGGATCGGGTTATTACTCAGGGGATGTTAGTGATAACGTTTCACAATGAACGGGGATTTGATATTTATGATCCCCGCAAGGATGTGATCGATCCCCGGGTTTTGCCGTTGTTTTCGAAAGATCAAGCGATGAAGCATTTGGTGTTTCCCCTGAAACAGGAGCATCAAGATCAGCTGACGGTACTGATGGCAGACCCCACCAACGAAGAAACCCTGCGCAATGTTAAGCGGATCGCTGACAAACGACTAAAAATTTTAGTCGCCGAAAAGGACAATATTCAAAGCTTGATCGGCAAACATTATCATCAAAAATATGCTAATCAGAAAAGTACAGATGGTTTAATAAAGCAACGAGAAAGCAAGGAACCTTCTCAGGAGAAAACCATAGTCACCCTTGTAAATGATCTGATCAATGAAGGTGTTTTCCAGGGTGCCAGTGATATTCATGTGGAAGCTTTTCCCCGGAAGATCCAGGTACGGTTTCGGATTGATGGTGTCTTAAAAACCGTTGGACAGTTGAGTAAAGAAACCTGGAAAGGGGTGGTTACCCGGCTGAAAATACTTGGCGGCTGTGATATTGCCGAGCAGCGTCATCCCCAGGATGGTGCTTTCACGACCACCTATGAGCATCGCCAAATTGATGTGCGCTTATCCATTATCCCCACTATTCATGGAGAAAAGATAGTGTTGCGTCTGTTGGATCAAAAGAATTTTTTAATGTCAGTTGATGAGCTGGGCTTTTCTAATACACAAAAACAGTTGTTGCAGGAAATAATGGAAGCACCTCATGGTATGCTGCTGGTCTGCGGCCCGACTGGAAGCGGAAAATCAACCACCCTGTACAGCCTGCTCAATGGCATGGATCCCCGCATGCAGAATATTATTACCATTGAAGACCCGGTGGAATTCCAAATGGAAGGTATCAACCAGATTCAGGTAAACGAAAAAACCGGGCTCAATTTTGCTAATGGACTTCGGGCCATTCTGAGACAGGACCCCAATGTGATTATGGTCGGGGAAATTCGCGACGAAGATACGGCGGAAACGGCGATCAGAGCGGCCATTACCGGGCATTTTGTGCTCTCCACCATTCATACAAATAATGCGATTGCCTCCATCAATCGTTTGATGGACATGAAGATCCCTTTATACCTGTTATCGGCAGCCCTCAGAGGGGTGATTTCCCAAAAATTGATCAAACGTTTATGTCCTGACTGCCGTAAAAAGGCCCTGGCAACTGAGGCTGAAAAAAGGCTGCTGGGTATCTCAGATCAGGTTGTCGAGCTCTTCTACCCGGTGGGGTGTTCTTTTTGTCATGGTACCGGTTATCGCGGACGAATTGCAGTACAGGAAGTACTGAAAATTACCAGAAGGATCCGCGAGGCCATCGGCATCGGAGAGGACTATGATACGATTCGAAAAATAGCCATTGAAGAAGGGCTCAAGCCGATTGAGGAGTCGCTGAAACGTCAGCTGCTGTTGGGAAACACATCGATTTCCCAGGGATTGGAGATTTTAGCCTTCGAAAATGAATGGCATCGTTAGGGTGGGATGATGGATAAACAGTTTAGTTATAAAGCAAAAGACCACCGTGGGGAGACTGTCACCGGAATATTTACGGGACAAACAAAGCGCGAGGCAGCCCAGTATCTTCAGACTCAAAATTTGATTGTGCTGGAAATCAGCGAAAAAAAGAAGGCAGCAGAATTTTTAAAAAAAGAGTATCGAGTTCGGATCCGTTCGGTAAGCGGTGATGCCTTCAGCCGCTTTTGCCGACAGTTTCACATCATGATAAACGCGGGGATTCCGATTTTAAAATGCCTGGAGCTCATCAGTGATGAGACGGAAAATAGCGGATTTGCCCAGGATATTTTGGGGGTTAGTCATCGAATCCAAGCCGGGGAGAGCCTTTCCCGGGCGATGGCAGTTTATCCAAAATCATTTCCATCCTTATTTGTATTTATGGTGGAAGCTGCTGAAATAAGTGGAAATCTCAATGAGATCCTGTTAAAAATGGCAGAGCATTATGAAACTGATGTCAAAAACCGCCGTCAGCTCGAGCAGACCCTTTTTTATCCGATGATCCTGAGCGTTGTTTTTGTCCTGGTGTTGACCTTTTTAATCACTACGGTGTTACCGAGCTTTATCGACATGTTTACGGTAATGAATGCAGAACTGCCGGGCCCAACCCGTTTTTTGATCAATATGAGTCAAGGATTAAGTACCGAATGGCCAATGCTGATCATAATCCTGGCCGGGCTGGCAGCAGGGATTTACTTTTTAATGGAAATCGATACAGTTGCGAACGTGAAGGATTGGCTAAAAATAAGACTCCCGTTAATTGGAAGTTTGAATCATAAACGGTATCTGGCCAGAATTGCCTCAACCCTGGGAATGCTTTTGGCTAGCGGTGTGGATTTATTGGCGGCATTAAATCGTTTGGAGGGCGTTACTGAAAATCGATATATAAAAAAAGAGTTGATCCTACTTCGGGAAAAGGTAGTTAATGGAAAAAGTCTGGGTCAGGGAATGGCAGAAAGCGATGCATTTCCCAGTCTTTTTTGTCAGCTGGTCACCATTGGAGAAGTCTCCGGATCTCTGCCGAAAGTGCTGGAAACGCTGAATCTTGTGTACGCAGATGAAGTCCGGATGCGAATCCAATTGCTGAATACATCACTGGAACCCCTTATCTTGCTGATTTTCGGAGGACTGGTGCTTTTTATTCTAGCGGCGATCATGCTGCCGGTTTTTGATATATACTCCGCCTACTCAAATATGTAAAAAAAGGACTTCCTCAGTAAATAAGAGAAAGCCCTTTAATAAATTCAAAAACTAAATATGATTACGTCCGGATAAAATGGCGTGACATTCGTTGTAGTAGAATTTTTTTGCATCGCTCACGGTTAATTCATCGAAAAGATGATAGAGGGTGATCGCCAGAGTTTGGGTCGTTTTGATATCCAGATTTGTGCGTTGGCAGGTTTTTAGAAAGTATCCCATGCAGGCTTCCTTATTCCAGTCATCTCCGCCCAGGAATAATCGCCGCAATTCTTCTTTGATTTCTTTTTCGGTCCATTGTGAATCAGTTGAAGAGGCGGAATCCATTGTTTCAATCATTTTACCAGCTCCTTTCACTTCAGATAAATGTTTGCAACGTCATTATAGCACAGCTTCAAAAAAACTGTAAATGGAATGGAGGGTAAAAATTATTCAAAGCTTTAGTTAAGCTGCAAAGGCAGTAAATGGAAAAAAAATTAAAATAATGCATAAAAAAACAGAAAAAGTACTGGATTTTTAAAATGTAATCGGTTATAATAAACCCATGGTGTGAAAACGTTTTAATTTCCTTTCTTAATTTTCTTAAAAAAGAGGTGTGTACGCATCTCTTTTTTATTTTTTGGAGACTATCTGTCTATCCATACAATGGCTCAGTTTTGGTCTATTCTCTAGACCCATTCCGGACTATCCGTTTTTTTCTCTTGAAATATTTTCAATTTAAGGTTATATTTAAGTTCGAGAAAACATCAGGAAAGTGGGGAATAATATGAATGCAGTAAAAATTAAAGATGATATTTATTGGGTAGGCGTGAATGATTATCAAACAACACTTTTTGAAGGAATGTGGCCAATTGATCAGGAAGGTGTTTCTTATAACGCCTATGTGATCAATGATGAAAAAGTAGCCATTATCGATACCGTAAAAACCATCAAAGCCGATGAATATATAGAAAAAATCAAATCCATTATCGGAGACAAAAAGGTGGATTACCTGATTGTTAATCATATGGAGCCGGATCATTCCAGTGGCATTACCGATCTGTTGGCCGAGTATCCGGATATGAAAATCGTGGGGAATAAAAAAACCTTCCCGATTATGAATAATTTTTATAAAATTACCGAAAACCTTCACGAGGTTGGTGAAGGTGACACCCTTTGTCTGGGGAAACATACCCTCCAGTTTTTCATGACACCGATGGTCCACTGGCCAGAATCCATGGTCACCTATGATACCAACGATAAGGTACTCTTTTCCATGGATGTCTTTGGCAGCTTTAAAGCACCAGTGGGAAGCATTTTTGATGATGAAAATAATCTGGCAGCTTTTGAAGAACCGACCCGCCGCTACTATGCCTGTATTGTTGGCAAGGTAGCTGGGCAGGCATTGAAAGCACTAAACAAGCTGGGTGGAATTGAAATCGGAACGATTTGTCCGTCTCATGGTTTGATCTGGCGGGATAATCCAAAATATATTCTGGATATGTACGTAAAAATGAGCGCTAAAGAAACCGATCCCGGGGTTGTCATCGCCTATGGTTCCATGTACGGTTGTACCCAGAAGGCTGCAGAAATTTTAGCGATTGCCTTAAAGAATGAAGGCGTTAAAGACGTGAAGCTTTACGATGTGGCCAAAACCGATATTTCCTTTATTATTTCTGATATCTGGAAATACAAGGGTCTGTTTTTGGGCGCTCCATCCTATTACGGTCAGATTTTTCCCAAAATGGCTAATCTGCTTTACAAACTGGGCGAAATAAAAGTAGACAATCACAAGGTTGGATTTTTTGCAGATTACAGTTGGAGCGGCGGAGCCGATAAGAACTTTAATTATTTTATCGACGAAGCAAAAGTGGATACCATCGATGAAATACTAATGATCAAGGGAACGCCAGATGGACAGGATGTTATTAATTTAAATGAATTGGCCAAAAAAATGGCAAATGAAATGGTCCAGTAAAAAACAAAGTGGATTTGGTACAAAAAACAGAGGGGGAAAACATAAATGAAAATCGTTGTGGGAATGTCAGGAGGGGTTGATTCATCGGTTGCAGCATTATTGTTAAAGGAGCGTGGCTACGAGGTCATCGGTGTCTTCATGAAAAATTGGGAAGAACAGGATGAATCGGGGGTATGTACCGCCACAGAAGATTATGATGATGTGCGACGGGTGTGCGACACCATTGATATTCCCTACTATACAGTGAATTTTGCCAAAGAATATTACGACTCTGTTTTTTCTTATTTTCTGGAAGAATATAAAAAAGGGAGAACGCCCAATCCGGATGTTCTCTGTAACCGAGAAATAAAATTCAAACGGTTTTTGGATTATGCGCTTAAGGTGGTTGGCGGTGATTATCTGGCCACCGGACATTATTCGCAAATCGATTTTGTCAATGAACAATATCGGCTCAAGAGGGCTTTTGATCACAACAAGGATCAAACCTATTTTCTTTGCCAATTGGGACAAAAAGAACTGGCTGACGTAATGTTTCCGATTGGACATCTTTCCAAAGATGAGGTTCGCCACATTGCGGTCAAAAACAACCTGGCAACAGCCAAGAAAAAGGATTCGACGGGGATTTGCTTTATCGGCGAACGTAATTTTACGCAGTTTCTCAGTCAGTATCTGCCGGCTCAGCCGGGCCAGATCGTTGATTTGGCCGGCAATGTAAAGGGCACCCATCAGGGGCTGATGTATTATACCCTGGGGCAAAGAAAAGGCCTGGGCATTGGCGGTGAAGGAACCGGAGAACCATGGTTTGTGGTCAGTAAAGACTTGGATAAGAATGAACTGGTGGTGGTTCAGGGCGAAAGTCATGCGGCGTTGTATTCAAAATCGCTGGAAGCCACTGAAATGAATTGGGTGGGCGGTTATCCACCGGCGAAAGAGTTTACATGCACTGCTAAATTCCGGTATCGCCAAGCTGACCAGGGCGTATCGGTTCGAGTGGCCCCGGACCGGGTTTATGTTGAATTTGATCAACCGCAAAAAGCGGTAACTCCGGGACAGGTTGTGGTTTTATACCAGGATAATATCTGCCTTGGGGGCGGAACCATTGATTCTGTCGAAATGATTTAATAAACTTGATTTTATTCATAAAAGAGCAACCTTAATTTAGCTTGCTCTTTTATTTTTTTTGAGTAAAAAGCGCAGTTTTATGGTAAACTATACACAGTGACATCAATACAATGGGTGAAGCCTGTAATAAAACAAGTAAGAATTCGTTAATATAGAGAAAAGTAAGCAGGACGATAGGGAAGGATTGTAAATAATGAAAACGCCGTGTAATAAATGTGGAAAAACAATCGGTTTTTTTGACAGAAATTATAATATAGATAATGAAAAGTTAAACATAAAATATGATGTTCTTTGTGGCGACTGTAATAATGTCTTAAAAAAAGGCATCGAAAAATTAGACGATATGTATCAATGGATGATGAATAACCTTAAAAAAAATAAGGATGTTCAAAAAAATGGAATGGTTTCGGTTGAGGCAGACCTACTGATTCTGCTGGCAGTTGAGGCTCTTTTTTCGGTTGCACCTGACTATTACCATTTAGATTCCCCCCTCAACCAGACCTTTATTCGGGCTAAAGAGAGCCGGGGCGTCGACCGGCAACGGGATATTGTGCGGATTGTGCACATTCTGCTGCTTTACGGGTTTGAAACCAATTTAAAAGAACAGGGATTGGATACTACCCGAAATTTCATTGCCTATATGATCCAAAATGAACAATTTCTGGAAGAAGTGGAAGTCAATTGCGGGGTTGAGGACGAACTCATCAAGGCCAATGTGTTTTTGAGCCGTCGGGGTTTGATCATTGATACCCTTGATAATCCTAAACTGATCTATATTTCGATCCCCAGCGATGTACTGGTAGATTATCAGGTTCAATCTTCGGAAATTATTAATGAAGTGATTCTGAAAAATGTTTTCTATCCCTGGGATAAGAAAAAAAAGGTGGTCCTGACCCTTGTTTCAGAAAGTGTTTTGTTTTCAGTGGCCAACGCCATTGACCGGTTCAATCAGAAGACCAGCAAGCTACAGGACAAACTGAAAAAAGACAGTCTGGAATATTTTAACGACCGGGTTGTCGAAGATCTGGAAAAAATAAAACCTGGCGAATTTATTGAGGCAATCCATTTGGATTGTTTGCTTTTGTGTATTGTCAAAAATTTAAAAAGCCAGAAGATGTTTTCGATGGAAGCTTTGTTTGATCCCAAAGGCACTGCCATTGAACTGCTCTGGGCTTATTATCGACAAAATCTGCGAAATATGGGCATTGACAATAATGAAAAGATCGTTACCTATCTTTTGAAAAATTGTCTTTATACTGAAGGGTTCAATATCAAGCATGGCAATAAACCAAGCGACAAAGGCTGGGGCTTTTTCACAACCAAGGGTTATATTATTTATTTCCGTCGCAGTCGGCAGGTGTTTTTCATCTATACTGAAACCTTCCCCAATCCCCTGTATCATCCCTGTAACCGGGTCACCTATGAAGACAAACAATATTTACAGCTGATTATGAACAATGGCCGAAGTCTCGGGGAAGAGCAACGGGAACTGGACGAACTGATCTTTTATAGTGATGAACCCGAAACCATTACTCAAATGGAGCGTTTTTTTGAACGCCATAACCTCTATTATCAAATGGAGACCTTTCTCAAAAAACAAAAAGAAGTTCAGCGAAAACGGGAGAAATATCTGCAAGTACAGCGGATTATCAATCATATTTTCAATGATTTCGGATTTATGCCCTATTGTATCTATGATGAGTGGTATGTGATTCAGACTGAGCTGAAAAAAGATGATATCCTGTTGAATAAACTCATCGATACCGATGCCGGCCTGAGGAAAAACTATACCCTGGGTCAGATAACTTATGCCCCAAAAATTATCGAAGCCTTCAACCAGGGAGCTGAGGCGGTTCAGAGCTCATTGAATATTGTCGAAGATTCGGTAGCCCGGGCGATTTTATGGGTGGCTTTCAAAGAGGCTGTTACTGAGACCTTGTCACAGGAATGGGTGCGGATTGCCGGTGAACTTCTGGATAAAGAAGATAATGCCTTGTCAGCATTTTTCAAATATGTTAATCTCAAGAACATTGAACCAGATAAGGTCTATTTTATGGGACTATTCATCTACCATCTGATGGATCGTGAAATCCTTCAGTCGGATAATTTTCTAGATAACTATGAGGGCGCTGTGCGAATTTTCCTTGAATGTCGCCGGGTTATTGAAGAACCCAATTTTGAAGGAACGATTCTGCCGATGGACGAACTGCTGCAAGAAGTATTTCCAGAAAAAAAGAAAGAAGAGAGCAACCTGTAGAGGAGAAAAATCATGCGTGTTCTTTTAGTTGAGGATGAAAAGCCCCTGGCTGCGGCATTGGGGAAGATTTTTGAAAAAAATAAAATATTAGTTGATGTTGTTAATGATGGCATTGAAGGTAAGTTGCTTAGCGAGCATGATGTCTATGACGTGATTATTTTGGATATAATGCTTCCGGGAATGACTGGTTTAGAAATTTTACGCTCGATCCGGGAGGCCGGAAAGAATGTTCCGATTCTCTTGTTAACCGCCAAAGATGACACCAAAGACAAGGTCAACGGACTAAACATGGGCGCCGATGATTATCTGGTTAAGCCGTTTGTGACCGAAGAGTTAATTGCCCGGGTTAGAGCCCTGGGACGACGACCCTGGGAGGTTTATCAGGACAATGTGATCCGCTTTTCAAACATTTCCCTGAATATCAACTCCGGGGAATTGTATGTCGATGATGTTTTAAACCGACTCACCGCCAAGGAAGCCCAATTGCTGGAAATGTTTATTCGTAATCCTGGTATGACCATCTCAAAAGAGCAGATTCTGGACCGGATCTGGGGAATCGAGAGCATGGCTATGGAAAATAGTGTGGAGATCTATGTCCACTATTTGCGAAAAAAGCTGGACACCTCCCAGGCCTATATTAAGACCATTCGCGGCTTGGGTTATGTTTTAAAGGAGAAGGAGAATGTTAAGCCTTAACAAGCTTCGGATCAACCTCACCCTGATGAATACGGGAGTCCTGATTGGACTCCTATTATTTATTTCCATATTTCTGTACGTAGTTTTGAGTATGGATGTGGAGACAAATGTGAATAATAACCTTAAAATATATTGCTCGCAGCTGGCCAACGAAATTGAATATCTGGAGCGTCAGGAAGCCGGACAAGAGGTTGCCGAAGAAGAAAAACAGGGTTATTTTGAATATACCCGCAGTCTCGTTCAGAATAATATCTCCTATGTTATTTTTGATCAACAATTCAGCGTTCTGGATCAGTCCTATTCCCTTCCGCTTGAAGAAGCAAAACTGGTGGAAATATCGAAGCACTATTTTGCAGGTAATAACGAAAAATATCTGATCAGTAATTATAAGCAGGGCGACAAGGATTATAAAATTTGCACCTATGCAGTGGTCAATAAAAATGGCGAATTAAAAATTGTCCAAGCCATGAAAAATATGGCATCGGAACGATCGCTGTTGGGAAATGCTCAGGAAATGGTGGGATTCACCATCCTGATCGGAGCCTCATTATCCTTTCTGGGCGGTTATTTTTTGTCCGGCCGGTCCCTGATTCCGATCAAAAAAAGCGTGGAACGACAGCAGGAATTTCTGGCTGATGCTTCTCATGAGCTACGGACACCGATTGCTGTGATCCAGACGAATCTGGAAGTGGTCAAGGCCAGTACCGATGAAAGTGTGGAAAGTCAGCTGACCTGGATCAACAACGCCTATGATGAGATTCAATGGATGCAGCATATAGTGGAAGATCTGATGTTTTTAGCCCGGGCGGATTCCGGGGATATGATGGTACAGCAGGAACCGGTGGATCTAACCTATTTAATCAAGGTAGTCTGTGAGAAAATGGCACCGCTAGCCGGGAAGAAAGGAATTGCTTTTATCAATAAACTGGAGGATGATTTGATCATTACCGGTGATGAAAAACAAATTACCCAGTTGCTGGTGATTCTTTTGGATAACGCCATTAAATATAGTAGTGAAAACACGGTTATTCGCGTCATCGGGAAGAACACCCTTCAGGGGGTATCGGTGGAAGTCATCGATCAGGGGATCGGGATTCCCAAAGATGAGATAAGCAAGGTAACGCAACGGTTTTATCGGGTTGACAAGGCTCGTTCCCGAACCGAGGGTGGAACCGGTCTGGGGTTGTCGATTGCCAATTGGATTGTGGACGAGCACCATGCCGGCATGATTATCGAAAGTGAAGAAAAAAAAGGAACAAAAATTACATTGAATTTTGATAAGGGGGTAGAAAAAAAGTGAGCAGTCTGAAATTTTACGGGGATGAAATTATCACCGGGCCCGGCACCCTGGATACGATCAAAAACATCGCGGGACAACGGTTTTTTATTGTAACCGGGAAGTCCGCCTTATTTCGAAATGGGACAATCAAACGGGCCGAAACCCTTTTAAAAGAAAGTGCCAAAGATTACGATATTCTCAGTGGTATTGGTGCAAACCCCAGCGTTTTAGATGTGAAGGCGGGTTTGATCAAAATGCAGGACTTCAATCCGGATGTCGTTGTTGCCATCGGTGGCGGTTCCGTTCTCGATGCGGCCAAGGTTATGACCCTGATGTGTGAGTACGATGGGTTAACCATTGAAGCAATCAAAGCCGGCCAGGCGCCGGAAAAACGGGAGCGGATTAAACTCGTGGCCATCCCCTCAACCTCCGGGACCGCATCTGAGGTTACCCGGGCGGCCGTGATTACCTTCCCGGCAGAAAACATCAAAATCGGTCTGAAAACCAAGGCCTTTATTCCTGATGTGGCGATTCTGGATGGCGAGTTGGCCATGTCGATGCCACCCAATGTGATGGTGGAATCGGGAATGGATGCCCTGACTCATGGTCTGGAAGCAACTATTAATAAAAATGCCGACGACTTCACCAAAACCATGGCTAAGGGAGCGGTGGAAGGTCTGTTAAAGCATTTGCGTCAGTCCTATGAAACCGGGGATATTGACAGCCGACAGTGTGTCCATAATTTTTCCTGTCTGGCCGGGTTCGCTTTTCAAAATGCCGGCCTGGGAATGGATCATGGCATTGCCCACGCTTTCGGGGGCCGCTTTGGTACCAGTCACGGACTCCTCAATGCGATTGCTCTGCCTTACGTGCTGGAATACAATGGGCAGGATCCCCAGGTGGCCGAGGACCTCGAACAGCTATCCCGGTTAATCGGGAAAAACATCATCGCTGAAATTAAAGATTTGAATCAAACCTTCGGCATTCCCAGCTCCTTTCAGGCTGCCGGGATTCCGGAAGAACAATTCAAAACCCACTACAGTGAGTTGCTGAAAAACTCGCTGATGGGTTCCACCCAGCGGAATCCCATAAAAATGGATGCCGCTGAAATGGATAAGGTCTTAACCAGCATTTATTATGGTGAGAAGAAATTTTAATTTAGAAGCATATTAGAGTATTGCGAAACTGAGCCTGAAGTGCTCAGCATATTTGCGATTAACGATGAAATAAATATTTAGGAGAATACATGAGTTTATTAGACGGGTTAAACGCTCGACAACGAGAAGCAGCAGAAACCATCGATGGGCCACTATTAATACTGGCAGGGGCCGGATCAGGAAAAACACGAACCATTATCCATCGCATTGCCCATATTATTGAAACGGGACAGGCATGGCCCTCGCAGATTCTGGCCATCACCTTTACCAATAAAGCCGCTGGAGAAATGCGGGAGCGGATTGCCAAAATGAATATTGCGGACAGCAAACGGATTTGGATGTCGACCTTCCACGCCATGTGCGCCCGGATCATGCGAACCCATGCACAATGGTTGGGTTATGATGACAATTTTGTTATTTATGATATGGACGACCAGAAGCGTTTATATAAAAGTCTGATCAAAGAACTGGGACTCAATGATAAGTATTTTACCAACCAGTTTTTAAGCGGCGAAGTCTCCACTGCCAAAAATAATTTTGTCAGTCCGGAAGCCTATATGAAAGAAAATTCCGGCGATTTCCGAAAAGAAAAAGTCGGACTATATTATAAACGCTACCAGGAAAGCCTGAAAGCCAACAACGCCATGGATTTTGATGATCTGATCTACAATACCCTGGTATTATTTAAGGGTTTTCCTGAAATTCTGGAACAATATCAGAATCGCTTTAAATATATTATGGTTGATGAATACCAGGATACCAATCACAGCCAATACGAACTGGTCAACATGCTCGCCGCCAAATACAAAAACATTTGTGTCTGCGGGGACGATGACCAGAGTATTTATGGCTGGCGGGGAGCGGATATCAATAATATCCTGGACTTTGAAAAAGATTATGCCAACGCCAAAGTGGTTAAACTGGAAGAGAATTACCGCTCGACCCAGACCATTCTGGATTGTGCCAACGGTGTCATCGCCAGAAACACCGGCCGTAAGGAAAAGGCGCTATGGACCAATAATGATGGTGATGAAAAAATAATGATTGCCTCCTTTAACCAGGGTTATGATGAAGCCCGATTTATTGTTGATGAGATTAATGACAATATTACCAAGGGCAATGGCATCTTCGGCGATTTTGCGATTCTGTATCGAACCAATGCGCAGTCCCGGTTGTTTGAGGAAGCCCTGATGCGGGCCGGTTTGCCGTTCCAGTTAATCGGGGGCACCGGGTTTTACTCCCGGGTTGAAATTAAAGATATCATTGCCTATTTAAATGTGTTGAGCAATCCCAAAGACAATATGGGTTTCATGCGCATTGTCAATGTGCCTAAACGGGGGATCGGTTCGGCAACGATTGAAAAAATTGCCGAATACGCCAATTTTAAAAGCTTCAGTCTGATGCAAGCCTTCCACCATGTCGAAGAAATTCCGGAACTGAGCCCCAGCGTCAAAAATAAGGTCCGGGCTTTCAGCGAACTGATGAAGAAACTTGAAGCAATTCAGGAGACCGCCAGTTTAAGCGAACTGATCACGGCGGTGATTGAAAAAACCGGCTACCTGGAAATGCTGGAAACCGGAAAAATGGATAAGGGTGAAAGCCGCCTGGAAAATCTTCAAGAACTGGTATCCTCAGCCACGGACTTTGAAAAAAACAGTGATGATCAGAGCCTCAGCGCCTATCTGGAAACCGTAGCCTTGTCTTCGGAAACCGATAAATACGATGGCGACCAGGGTAAGGTGCTGCTGATGACTCTTCATAATGCTAAAGGGCTGGAATTCCCGATTGTCTTTATTCCCGGTCTGGAAGAAGGAATCTTCCCCCATGGCCGCGCCATGGATTCACCGGAGGATATTGAAGAAGAACGACGCATCTGTTATGTGGGTATTACCCGGGCCATGAAACGTCTTTATATTTCCTGGGCGGCCGAAAGAACCCTATACGGACGTCGTCAATTGCAAACCCCGTCCCGGTTTCTCAAAGAAATGCCGGATGAGGTGTGTGTGGAAAATAAACAGCGTTACGAGCGTAAGCCGGAAATTGACATTGAAACCAAAAAGAATAAAACCTTTTCTGAACGGGTTACCCAGTCGAAGGTCGCGATCCGCAGAAATAATGCCAATGCCGTTAACCTTCACAATGGCCCATCGGAAAATGGATTTGCGTTGACTGATAAGGTCAAACATAAAAAATTTGGCATTGGCACCGTGGTTGAAGTAAAAAATAATATGATTTCGGTCGCATTTCCCGGGGTAGGGATCAAAAAAATGGATCCGACTTTTGTGGAAAAGGCCTAGTTAAAAATTTAGTTAAAACAGTAATGAAGGATTGGAAACGAGTATGAGTGAGACCCGAATTGAAGCGTTAAAGAAAGAAATTGAAGCCCACAACCGGGCCTATTATATTGATGACGCCCCCCTGGTTTCAGACTATGACTATGATCAGCTAATGCAGGAACTGATTGCGCTGGAAACTGAAAACCCGGAATGGATTACCCCGGATTCCCCAACCCAGCGGGTTGGCGGCAGTCCTTCAGAGGGTTTTGACAAGGTGGTCTACAGCCGCCCCAAGCTGAGCCTCAGCAATGCTTTTAATGACGGGGATCTCCGGGATTTTGACCGCCGGGTGCGGCAAACCTGTCCCGAGGCAAGCTATGTGGTGGAATACAAATTTGACGGGTTAACGGTGGTGCTTAACTACGAAAATGGTCTGTTCGTTCAGGGCGCCACCCGGGGTGATGGGGAAGTGGGGGAAAATGTTACCACTAACCTTAAAACTATCCGAACCATCCCACTGCGTCTTTCAGAACCGGTAACCCTGGAAGTTCGGGGCGAAGTGTTTATGGGTAAAGCCGATTTCGAAAAACTGAATCAGCGGCGTCTGGCCGACGAGGAAAGCCCTTTTGCCAACCCCAGAAATGCAGCGGCCGGATCCTTGCGACAATTGGACCCCAGGCTAACGGCTTCCCGGCCATTGGATATTTTTGTCTTTAATCTGGAAGCGGTAGAAGGCTTTGAGCCTAAAACCCATCAGGAAACTTTGGACTATTTGAGAACCCTTGGTTTTAAAACCAGCGCGGTCAAAACCTTTTCTGATATCGAAGCGATCATTGAATACTGCAGCCTGATGGAAGCGGAAAGACGAAACCTGCCCTTTGAAATTGACGGTCTGGTGATTAAAGTGGATGAATTATCCTTTCGGGCGCAGTTGGGGAATACCTCAAAAAGCCCTCGCTGGGCGATGGCCTATAAATTTGCCCCGGACCAGGCCATTACCACCGTGGCTGCCATTACCGTTCAGGTCGGACGAACCGGCGCCTTAACCCCGGTGGCCGAACTTGTGCCGGTATCACTGGCGGGGTCGGTGATCTCTCGGGCAACCCTCCATAATGAAGACAATATTCGCGATAAAGATATCCGCATCGGCGACCAGGTGGTGATCCAGAAGGCTGGTGATGTCATTCCGGAGGTGGATCATGTGGTGTTTGAAAAGCGATCGGGAAACGAGGTTGTTTTTCAAATGCCAAAACGCTGTCCGGTTTGTGATGAACCGACCTTTCGGATTGACGGGGAAGCCGTGACCAAATGCTTGAATATGGCCTGCCCGGCCCAGGTATTTCGCAAACTGGTGCACTTTACGTCTCGGGATGCGATGAACATCGAAGGGTTGGGACCGGGAGTGCTGCGGCTGCTGATGGCCGATAAACTGGTGATAAACCCGGTGGATATCTATCATTTAGATCAAAAAAGAGAACAGTTGGTCACCCTTGAAAAGCTGGGGGAAAAATCGGTGGACAATCTTTTGGCCGGGATTGAAGCCTCAAAAACACGGGAATTATCCCGGTTGATTTTTGGTTTGGGAATTCCACTGGTGGGTGCCCGGGGGGCAAAAATTCTGGCGGAGCATTATCAAAACATGGACAATCTGATCCAGGCCCAAGTGGAGGAACTCAAAGCGATTTTTGAAATTGGCGAAAAAATGGCCACTGAGATTGTCGATTTTTTCCAGACCCCCACCAATATTGAAATTATCAGAGAACTGGAGGCCGCGGGGCTAAATATGATTCAGGAAACCCGCTTAGTGTCACAGACCCTGGCCGGAAAGACCTTTGTGCTCACCGGCACTCTACCCACGCTTGACCGCCGGGAAGCGAAAGCATTGATTGAAGCCAATGGTGGTAAGGTAGCTGGCAGCGTCAGTAAAAAAACCGATTTTCTTCTATCTGGTGAAAAATCCGGGTCCAAATATGAAAAAGCCCAGTCGTTGGGAATTGCAATAATTGATGAAAATGCGTTTTTAACCCTTGTCACGGGTGGTGGGTTTGATCTATAATGAAGGGTGATTTTTAGAATCGGACTGACAGCTCCGGCTGTTAACATACAAAATCAGCGCAGTATTTATTTTTGAAGAAGTGCTTAAAGAAATGATTAGAAGAATAACCGCGAAAGTCAATAGCAAAGAAAGGATAACGAATATGAGTTTAACACGAGAAGATGTCACCTACGTGGCCAATCTTGCCCGTTTGGAATTTTCTGAGGATGAAGTGATCGCTCTGGCTGACCAACTGGGGGCCGTACTGGATTATGCGGAAACCCTCAGCGGATTGGACACATCTAAAATCAAAGCCACCGAACATGTGCTGGCAGTTCAGAATGTCTTTCGGAAGGACGAAATCAAGCCCTGTCTGACTAATGAAGAAGCTTTGGCCAATGCGCCGGAAAGCGAAGCCGGGTGCTTTAAGGTTCCCCGGGTTATGGAATAGGAGGCAATAATGGAATTATATCAAAAAACCATACATGAAATAAATGACCTTCTGGATAAAAAAGAAGTCACAGTTACGGAGGTGACCCAAGCGGTGGTTAACCGCATTAACGCAGTTGAAAAAGCCACCGATGCCTATCTCAGTCTCCAGACCGAAGCAGCATTGGAAGCAGCTCAGGGACTGGACAATGAGCTGTCCGGACGAACCCAAAGAACGCCACTGGAAGGAATTCCTTACGGACTCAAAGATAACATGTGCACCAAGGGGATCTTGACCACCTGTGCGTCAAAAATGCTGTATAACTTCAATCCCCCTTATAATGCCGAGGTGTACGACCGACTTAGCGATGATGGCGGCATTTTGTTGGGAAAAACCAATATGGATGAGTTTGCCATGGGTTCCTCCACCGAAAATTCAGCCTATAAGAAGACCCGCAATCCCTGGGATTTAAACAAGGTACCCGGTGGCTCCAGTGGTGGATCAGCCGTTGCCGTGGCTGCCGATACGGCCTTTTATACTTTGGGATCAGACACCGGCGGATCGATCCGTCAGCCCGCCTCTTTCTGTGGAGTGGTGGGGATGAAACCAACCTATGGTCTGGTCTCCCGCTATGGTCTGGTGGCCTTTGCCTCCTCACTGGATCAGATCGGACCGTTCACCAAGGACGTTGAAGATTGTGCCCTGGTGTTAAATGCCATTGTTGGCCATGATGCCAAGGATTCCACCTCTCTCAATCTGGAAAAAATCGATTATACCCAAAACCTCAAACAAGGGGTTAAGGGGTTAAAAATTGGCGTGGCCAAAGAATTTTTCGGCGAAGGCCTCCAACCGGAAGTCCGCAAAAGTCTGGAAGATGCCATCGCCATCTATAAAACCCTGGGGGCCGAAATTGTTGACGTATCCTTCCAGCATCTGGACTATGCCCTGTCCGCCTATTATATGATTTCGTCCGCTGAAGCCAGCTCCAACCTGGCCCGTTACGACGGCATCCGTTATGGTTTCAGAGCGGAAGAATACAGCGATCTGGTTGATCTTTACAAGAAAACCAGAAGCCAGGGCTTTGGTGACGAGGTAAAGCGCCGGATCATGCTGGGTACCTATGCCCTCAGTTCTGGTTATTATGACGCCTATTACAAAAAAGCCATGCAGGTGCGAACCATCATCAAAGCTGACTTTGATCAGGTCTTTGGTGGTTGCGATGTGCTGTTGACCCCAACCGCGCCGACCACAGCTTTTGGGATCGGCGAAAAAACCAGCAATCCGCTGGAAATGTATCTGACCGATATTTATACCGTACCGGTTAACATTGCTGGGATTCCCGGCGTTTCAATTCCCTGCGGCCTGGACAACAATGGGATGCCGATTGGAATGCAGCTGCTGGGACCGATCTTAAGTGAAGAGACCCTGTTAAAAGCCGCCTGGGCCTTTGAGCATGAATCAGGCCTGACGAATTTAAAAGCACCATTGGGAACGGAGGTCTAAATCATGGAATATGAAATTGTCATTGGGATGGAAATCCATATTGAGTTAGGTACTAAAACAAAGATATTCTGTTCGTGTCCGACCGAGTTTGGCCAGGATGAGAACACCCATACCTGCCCGGTGTGTCTGGGAATGCCGGGGGTTTTGCCGGTATTAAATGAAAAAGTGGTTGAATACGCGACTCGGGCTGGCTTGGCGCTTAATTGCGAAATTGCCCACTTTAGCAAAATGGACCGAAAAAACTATTTCTATCCAGATTTGCCAAAAGCCTATCAAACCTCCCAGTTTGATTTACCCATCTGTACCGGTGGCGTGGTTGGCATTGAAGTCGACGGCGTTAAAAAAGATATCGGTATTACCCGCATCCATATTGAAGAAGATGCCGGCAAGCTGCTTCATGAATCGGCCGACGGAACCCTTCTGGACGTTAATCGTTGTGGCGTGCCGCTGATTGAGATCGTCACCGAGCCGGATCTGCGCAGTGCCGAGGAAGCCCGCGCTTTTGCTGAAAAGGTCAGAAACATTCTGGAATACACCGGCGTCTCTGACTGTAAAATGGAACAGGGCTCGATGCGTTTTGACGTGAATCTGTCGATTCGGGAAAAGGGATCCGAAGTACTGGGAACCCGAACCGAAATGAAAAACCTTAATTCTTTCCGGGCACTGATCCGGGCGGTTCAATACGAAAGTAAACGACAGATCATTGAGATTAAAAAGGGCCATACGATTATTCAGGAAACCCGGAAATGGGATGACTCCAAGGGCACATCTTCTTCGCTGCGAAGCAAGGAAGAAGCCCACGATTACCGTTATTTCCCGGAACCGGATCTGGTCCCGATTGTGCTGGAACCGGCCACTATCGAAAAAATCAAAAGCGAACTGCCGGAATTGCCGGAAGCTAAAAAGAAGCGCTATATTGATGAATATAAATTACCGGAATACGATGCCGGGGTGTTGACCACCACCGGTGTTACGGCCCGATTCTTTGAAGAAGCCGTCGCTCTGTATAACGAACCCAAGCAGATTTCTAACTGGATGATGGTTGAAATTCCGCCGCTGTTAAAAGAAAACGAACTGAGTATGGAAAACATTTCCATTACGCCGGCGCAATTGGTGGAATTGCTGAAACTGGTCAAAAACAATGAAATCAGTGGCAACACCGGTAAAGAAGTCTTAAAAGAAATGTTCAGTACCAGCAAAAACCCGGGCGACATCGTCAAGGAAAAGGGTCTGGCACAAATGAGTGACACCGGGGAACTGGAAGCCATCATTGAAAAAATCGTTTCGGATAATCCCAAATCGGTTGAAGATATTGGCGCCGGCAATGAAAAAGCCTATGGCTTTTTAACCGGACAGGTGATGAAGGCCACCAAGGGAAAAGCTAATGCCCAGGTCGCCAACGAGCTTATTCGAGCTGTCGTAGCCAAACATTTAGCATAAAACAACAATAATTCGACTAGCTAAGGGATTACTGCAAGACTTGTAGTAATCCCTTAAAAAATAATAGAATAATAAAGGAAAAACATGGAAAACATTGAAGTAATAAAAGAAATAACTATTGATACCAACAATCAACGGATTGATGGCCGGGAAGTCCACGAACTAAGACCAATAAAGGTCACCCGTCACTTTATTAAAAATGCCCAGGGATCCGTGCTCATCGAAGTGGGCGATACCAAAGTCATTTGCACCGCCATGGTGGAAGAAAAGGTACCGCCATTTTTAAAAGGCCAGAAAAAGGGCTGGGTCACTGCCGAGTATGAAATGATACCGGGGTCCACCAACACCCGCAAAAGTCGCGATCGTAACCGCGGCAAAATCGATGGCCGAACGATGGAAATCCAACGCTTAATCGGGAGAAGTTTGCGGTCTGTCATCGATCAGACCATGCTGGGGGAACGAACCATCTGGATTGACTGCGATGTGATTCAGGCCGACGGCGGAACCCGGACCGCGGCGATTACCGGTTCATTTCTGGCCCTTCATGACGCCTTGTCAGCGCTGATCGAAGCGGGAAAAATCAAAGCCATGCCAATCACCAATTTTGTCGCCGCCACCAGTGTCGGGATTTATCAGGGCGAAGCCATTGTTGACCTGTGCTATGAAGAAGATTCGAACGCCGAGGTTGATATGAATATGGTCATGACTGAAAGCGGCGAAATCATCGAAATTCAGGGAACCGGTGAAGAACGTCCCTTTAAAAAGGAAGAACTTCAAAAGATGCTGGAACTGGGAGAAGCAAGCATCAAAAAAATCATTGCCTTCCAAAAAGATACATTACAGGATTAACGGGTAAGTTATAATGAGAACAATACTTTTAGCCACCGCAAATCAGGATAAGGCCACCGAACTGAAGGCGATGCTGGGCGAGGATTTCGAAGTCCAGACGATGAAGGATTTTGGGATTGACATTGACATCATTGAAGACGGTCTGACCTATGAAGCGAATGCGCTGATTAAGGTCCGGGCGTTACAACCCTATGTTCAGGGAAAAGATCTGATTATTATGGGGGATGACTCCGGCTTATCGGTGGATTGTCTTAATGGGGCGCCGGGAATCTATTCAGCCCGTTACGCCGGTGACAATGTCAGTTATTCTGACAATAATAAAAAACTCCTGCAGGAAATGGCAGCTGTGCCGGCAGAAAATCGGGGTGCGGCTTTTATTACGGCGATCGCGATGATTTTACCGGATGGCCGGGAGTTGACCTGCGAAGGTCTGGTCCGGGGGAAAATTGCCTTTGATTATTGCGGCTCCGGCGGATTCGGCTATGACCCGCTGTTTATCCACGAAGCGTCGGGCCGCTGTTACGGCGATATGACCAAAGCAGAAAAAAACCGCCTCAGTCATCGGGCGGCAGCCGTTGAAAAGGCCCGGGAAATGCTGAATCAGGCGCTTTAACAAAACGGGATAATCGGGATTTTTGGTTAGCGGAAAGAAGAGGATGGGGTAAAAATGAAAATTGGCGTAATGAGTGACAGTCATGGCAATCTGAAAGCGGTGAAACAGGCGGTTGAGGAAATTGGACAGGTGGATGTCATCATCCATCTAGGAGATTATGTGGAAGATGCCCTCTATCTACGAACAATCACAAATATCCCCGTCCACATCCTGAAGGGAAATTTGGATTCTTTTGCTGAAGATGGTAGCATCTCGCTGGAAACCACCTTGGGTGGGGTTAAATTTTTTGCCTGCCATGGCCATAAGTACGGGGTCAAAAATGATCTGCACCGCATTTACTATGCCGGGTTGGAAAAAAATGCCCAAGTAATCCTCTATGGCCATACCCACCACGCTTATATTGAAGACGATGGTCGTGTGCTGATTATGAATCCCGGTTCGGTGGGGGCACCGAGAATGGGTGATCCCGAAAGCTACGGTCTGATTATTATTGAGAACGGGGAAATTGAGGCAAAAATCATTCCACTCTGGAACGATCACCGGGAATTATAAAACAATTATGCTTGACAAAGTTTCATTGTTCGATTAGTATTGAACTATGAATAATATTGATTTAGTAAAGATTTTCAAGGCTCTTTCAAGTGAACAACGGTTGAATATTTTTAAAATGCTTTATGAATGGAATCGGACAACTTCTGAAGGAACAGTGGACTGCCTGTGTCTGGAGGAGGGGGTGGAAAAGTGCTTTACCAAAACCTGCGATTGTCTCGATTTATCAAAGTCTACCATCTCGCACCATTTTAAAGAGCTTGAAAATGCCGGTTTGATTAATTGTACCCGAATCGGGCAAAGTTCAGTTTGTAAGATTAACATGGAAGCGGTTCAGGCGATCAGGGATTTTCTAAAATAGCTTAGTCTGCTCGCTTGAAGTTCGATAATTATGAAACAATAAAACTAAAATGCGACTAAATGAAAGTTGAAAGGAAGCAATTTATGCTTAAAATTAACGATGTGTCAATGACCTATCAAAAAGGCAAGAAAGAAGCGTTAAAAAATGTCAGTTTAAATATTCAAGAAGGTGAGTTTACCGCCTTGCTGGGACAAAATGGTGCCGGGAAAAGTACCTTGATTAATATCTTGGCAGGTAATGTCAAAAAGACAAGCGGTACTGTCAATATCGGAGGCTATGATATTGATAAAAAGGAGTTGGAAACAAAAAAAATAATTGGCATCGTCCCTCAGGATACCGGCTATGATTTTGTCTTTACGGTAGATGAAGCTCTAAAAAAACAATCGGGTTATTTTGGAATCAAGAATAATAAGGAATATATTGATGAACTTCTTGACGCACTGTACTTAACCGAAAAAAGAAGTGCCCGAATCAGGGACCTATCCGGGGGGATGAGAAGGCGGTTTTTAATTGCCAAGGCTTTGGTTCATAAACCTAAAATCCTGATTCTGGATGAGCCCACCGCCGGTGTCGATATCGAAATGCGTCACACCTTATATGACTTTCTGGTTAAACTGCACAAATCAGGAACCACCATCATTCTGACCACTCACTATATTGAAGAAGCGGAGAAACTGTGTAAGCGGATCGTGATCATTGACGGTGGTAAGATTATTGCCGATGAACCCAAAGAAGAGCTGATGGATGCATTTTCTCGGGAATCTGTCATTGAAGTTCACTTTGATGAGGAGCTTAATCTGGCAGATTTTGATTTTTTAAGCGAGTATCACCCGCATATCGCAGATAAAACCAGGCTGCAGCTGAAGGCCTCAAAAAAGGACTTATCCAAAGTCTTTAGACAACTTTCAGAGAAAAACATGGAATTCACTAATCTGGTAGTGGAAAGACCAAAATTGGAAGATATTTATTTAAATATCATTAAACATTAGGAGGGCGCATGAAAAACAGGATATTTTATAACAGAGTTGGATTTTTAACCCTCTTTAATAAGGAGATCCATCGGTTTATGAAGGTGCCAGTTCAGACCGTTCTGGCACCGTTGATTTCGAATATTTTATATATGTTAATCTTTGGGGGGATGTTGCAAACCAGATCGGTTGGGATTGAAGGGATCAGTTATCTTAATTTTCTGGTGCCGGGCTTAGCAACAATGGGAGCGATTTTTGCCGCCTTTCAAAATCCGTCCTTTTCGATCATCTCACAGAAATTTCAGAATACTATTCAGGATTTGAACAGTTACCCCATATCCATTACCGAAAAAATTCTGGCCTTTATTTTTGGTGGGATGTTCCGCGGGGTTCTAGTCGGTATCCTGACTTATGCGGCAACAATTTTCTTTGTCGGTTATGAAGTCGAATACCCCATCTTTTTCGTACTGGCATTAACCGCGACATCCTTTGTGTTTGCATCTCTGGGCTTGATTGCCGGCCTGGTGCTGGATAATTTTGAGAAGATGAATTTTGCGCTGGCGATCGTCATCACCCCACTTACCTATCTGGGCGGGGTATTTTTTGAGATTTCCAAGTTGCCGGGCATGTTATCAGCCATCAAATATATCAACCCCATCTATCCGCTGGTTAATGTGTCCCGTTACGCCTATATCGGGGTATGTGAGGGCAATATTGTCATTCATGTGCTATTGACAATGGCACTGGTTATTGGCTCATTTTTAATCGCCGCGTACATCTTCAAAAAAGGCGTGGGAATCAAAACGGTCTAAGCTGCGGTTATTATTAATGACCAGATTTGAAGGTTCGTTAAAATGGAGAAACAAAGAAAAAACAAAAAAGAGTTGACAACTCTTTCTATTTCAAGTATACTAACACTTGTCTCTAAGAGAGGCAATGCGGGTGTAGCTCAGTGGTAGAGCCCTGGCCTTCCAAGCCAGTCGCGAGGGTCCGATTCCCTTCACCCGCTCCATTTTTGCGAAAAGAATTGAGCGCCTGTAGCTCAGTAGGATAGAGCAACGGCCTTCTAAGCCGTGTGCCAGAGGTTCGAATCCTCTCAGGCGCACCATTTTATTTAAAACATTATATCGTGGTGGGTATAGTTCAATCGGTTAGAGCGTCGGATTGTGATTCCGGAAGTTGTGGGTTCGAGTCCCATTATCCACCCCATTTTCTATATCATTATTATTGTTATAGGGGTATAGCCAAGTTGGTAAGGCACCAGATTTTGATTCTGGCATTTCGTAGGTTCGAGTCCTGCTACCCCTGCCACTTTTACCAGGCAGAGACGACAGAAAAAACTAAACAATGCACATGACCCATTAGCTCAGTTGCAAAGTAGAGAACCCAAATCTTTGATTTGGTGTGAATCACTTAGTCTGGCAAACAAATGGATCATACAAACCTATGAAGACAAACAATAATTTAATATTTTATCTGACCCATTAGCTCAGTTGGTAGAGCATCTGACTTTTAATCAGGGTGTCGGGCGTTCAAGTCGCCCATGGGTCACCATTTGAAATCATAACCGCAGAAATTGCGGTTTTTTTATTTTTTGAAAAATGTTAAAATGACTTAATTGTTGTTTTATAACAGGTTGGGGTATAATCAGAGCAAATCGATATCGAAGAGTCATGTCGATAGAAAAAGGAGCAGTTGTGAAAAAAGGCCAAATATTAACGCGCATAATCAAAATAATAGGATTGGTATTGGTAGCGTTCATTATCGGAATACTGACCTATCTGGGTGATTATTACCATGCTGATCAAACGGCTCATGAGGCTCTGATCTCTGACGATCAGGTGACTGTCAGGGTAGCGGGAAATCTGACCATTTTTACGCCGACCGCAGGCCAGGATGAAACGGGTTTTATCTTTTATCCCGGCGGCAAGGTGGAAGATATTGCCTATGCTCCGTTGATGCGTTCGTTGGCAGAACAAGGCTATGCGGCGGTGGTCGTGGGGATGCCCTTTAATCTGGCAGTGTTTAATGTCAATGGCGCAGATAAGGTGTTGGAAACGATGCCGGAAATAGAGCAGTGGATCATGGTTGGGCACTCGTTGGGCGGCGCCATGGCTGCGGATTATCTGGCCGGACATGAAGATCAGGTGGATGGGTTAGCTTTGTTGGGGGCTTATCCCAATCAATCACTGGCCCAGAGCAGCCATCCGGTCCTGAGTCTCTATGGCAGCGAAGATCAGATTATCGACCAACAGGGCTTTGCTGAAGGTCGGAATAAGATGCCGGTCAATGCCAGTTATCACGAAATAGCTGGTGGCAATCACAGTGGCTTTGGTAATTATGGAGCACAGGTCGGCGATGGGATAGCTGCCATTTCGTCGGTCGAACAGCAAGCCGTGACGGTGGCAAAAATTATGGAAATCTGGAGAGGAAACTGAGATGGTAAATGATAATAAAAAAAAGAACATTAAAGAAATAATTCTGGCTGGTGGCTGTTTCTGGGGAACGGAAATGTACTTTCAGGCCATCAGAGGGGTTCTGAAAACTGAGGTGGGTTATGCCAATGGAAAAACCCAAAACCCCAGCTATGAGGACGTCTGTCATCGAAATACAGGGCATGCCGAGGTGGTTAAGGTGATTTATGACAATCAGGTGATCAGCCTGCCATTTCTGTTAAGTATGTATTTTGAAGTCATCGATCCCGTGGCGGTGAATCGTCAGGGGAATGATGTCGGGACCCAATACCGCACCGGCATTTATTATTCGGATCCTGCCGATGAGGAAGTGATCTTAAAGTCAGTCCATGAATTGAGACTGGAATATGGGGTGCCACTGGCCATCGAAGTATTGCCGCTGGAAAATTACAGCTCCGCCGAAGCCTATCATCAGGACTATCTGATCAAAAATCCCGGTGGGTATTGCCACATCGGCAGTCGTGAATTTAAAAAGGCTGCGGAAGCCCGGGACCCGTCTGTAAAATAAGAAGTGGGTAATGGCAAGTTGCTTGCAAAACCCGGGATACTTTCACAAGCAGCAAATAAAGAGATATTGAAAAGAGGAAAAAGCATGAGCATCATTGGTAACATTATCTGGATTATTTTGGGGGGCCTGATTATGGCGATCGCCTGGTTGATCGCTGGCATTCTCTGTTGTATTACCATTATTGGTATACCGCTGGGGTTACAGGCTTTTAAAATGGCCCAGTTGGTCTTTTGGCCATTTGGAAAAACGGTTGATTATTCACAAATGGGAACCGGTTCGGTGATCTTAAATATTTTATGGATCCTGATTTTCGGCTGGGGTCTGGCAGCAGGATCCGCTATTCTAGGGATTATCTATTGCATTACTCTGATTGGAATCCCTTTTGGACTACAATGGTTTAAATTTGCCAAGCTGGCATTGTTTCCCTTTGGCGCACAAATTACCGATATTTAAGTAAGGGAAAAAGCTATTAAGCTTGACAAGAAAATGAAATCGATACTATAATAAACGGTGGGTGTATAATAAACCCACTGTTTTTAATATGATTTTGTTTATATAAATTTGTTGATTGTAGGAGGGTAAGGAACATCGAAACGAAAAAGACGTCCCAAAAACCCATCATTGAAATAAAAGATCTGGGGAAAACTTTTCGGCCCAAAAGTGGCGAAGTAAAAGCTTTAGATGGTATTAATCTAAGCATCAACCAGGGTGATATTTATGGCATTATTGGTATGAGCGGAGCTGGCAAAAGCACCCTGGTTCGCTGTATCAATCTGCTTGAAAAGCCCACCAGCGGCAGTGTCTTCATTGATGGACAAGATATATCTAAAATAACTGAAAAAGAACTGCGAACGGTGCGTTACTCGGTAGGTATGATTTTTCAGCAATTTAATTTGCTGATGCAGCGAACCGCCGAGAAAAATATTCTCTTTCCCCTTGAAATTGCCGGGGTGGATAAAGAAACGGCCAAAAAGCGAACCGCTGAACTTTTGGAATTGGTGGGCTTGCCAGATAAGGCGAAGGCCTATCCCTCGCAATTGTCCGGGGGACAAAAACAACGGATTGCGATTGCCCGAGCGTTGGCCAATAATCCCAAGATTCTGCTGTGTGACGAGGCCACATCAGCCCTTGATCCGTCCACAACCAATTCCATTCTTAAACTGTTAAAAGAAATCAATCATAAATTGGGCATTACCATTGTGATCATCACTCATGAAATGAGTGTGGTCGAACAGATCTGCAGCCATGTAGCGATCATCGATAAAAGCCGGATTGCCGAAGATGGCGAAGTTGAGGACATCTTCCGAAACCCGAAAACCGAGATTGCCAAAAAAATGATCTTTTCTGAAGGTGATCAAGGTCCGGTGGTGATGGGCAAAAACACCTATCGGATTGTTTTTGATGAAAAATCGTCCAGTGATTCGGTAATGGCAAAAATGATTCTGGAAACAAAATGCCTGGTCAATATCCTCCATGCCGACATGAAAAATATTGATGGTTTCGCTTTCGGGCAAATGGTGATTCAATTGCCTGAGGACGAGCTGAGTGCGGCCCGGGCCATTAACTATCTGCGCTCTCACCAAATAACAGTTGAGGAGGTGGGCAGTCATGTGGGATAGTTCAATGACAGCATTGATTGTTCAAGGGACCTTTGAAACCCTTTATATGACATTAGCATCAACACTGCTGGCTTATCTGATCGGATTACCCATGGGGGTCTTGCTGGTCACCAGCGATGCCGAGGGGATTGTACCGATGCGGTTACTCAACCAGGTGCTTAATATTGTGGTCAATATTACCCGCTCGATCCCATTTTTGATCTTGCTGATTGCGGTAATCCCGCTGACCCGGCTGATCACCGGAACTACCATCGGATCCACGGCCACGATCGTACCGCTGGTTATTGCAGCGGCACCATTTATTGCCCGGTTGGTGGAATCTTCCATCAAAGAGGTGGATTATGGCATTATCGAAGCATCGCTGTCGATGGGGGCCAGCCCGATGCAGGTGGTGACCAAGGTGATGATTCCCGAGGCAAAACCGTCGCTGATTATTGGTGCGGCTATTGCCACAACCACTATCTTAGGCTACTCAGCCATGGCGGGGATTGTTGGTGGCGGCGGTTTGGGAGATATCGCCATCCGTTTTGGCTACTATCGTTATGAAACCGGCATGATGGTCATTACTGTGGTACTGCTGGTTTTAATTGTGCAGCTATTCCAGGAAGTGGGAATGAAAATCGCCCAGAAACAGGATCGCCGAAAATAAAGTAGCGGGATGTTGCGATCAGTCGACGATGGGGGTTGACAGCGGACGATGTCCGTGTTATATTACATATTATTCAACTAGGAATTATATGAAAGAAATGAAAAGGAGAAGATCATGAAGAAATTAGGTTCAGTATTATTGATCAGCGTTCTCGGTTTGGCCCTATTCACAGGCTGTGCAGCTAAAGGCACAGATGACAAAACCATCGTTGTTGGAGCCAGCCCAACGCCTCATGGAGAGATTTTAGCAGTCGCGGGAGAAGTATTAAAAGAAGAGGGTTACACCCTTGAAGTTAAAGAATTCACCGATTATGTCCAACCGAATTTAACCCTGGAAAACAAAGAGTTGGATGCCAACTTTTTCCAGCATCTTCCTTACCTGGAAGACTTTAATGTCAAAAACAACACCAAGCTGGTTAGTGCCGGCGCCGTTCACTATGAACCATTGGGTTTATACCCGGGGAAAATAAAAACCCTGGATGCGATTGCCAGTGGCGCGACCATTGCCATTCCCAACGATACCACCAATGAAGCCCGGGCGCTGTTGCTGCTACAGACTATTGGCTTGATCAAAGTTGATCCCAATGTCGGTTTGGAAGCAACACCAAAAGATGTTATCGAAAATCCTAAAAATATCGTCTTTAAAGAACTGGAAGCAGCCCAGCTGGCCCGATCACTTCCTGATGTAGATTTGGCTGTCATTAATGGTAATTATGCCATTGAAGCCGGGCTGAATGCTGGCACCGATGCCATTGCCAAAGAAGAAAAAGATTCACTGGCAGCACAGACCTATGCCAACATTGTCGCAGTCCGTGCCGGCGAAGAAACTAGCGAAAAAACCCTGGCGCTGATGAAAGCACTGCAAAGCGAAAAGGTCATCAGCTTTATCGAAAGCAATTATCAGGGTGCCGTGGTACCGATGTCCTAAGTCAAAAGGTCCGGGAAACGTCTCAAATCAAGGTGTTTTAGACTGTCGAAAAGATAACCCAGTACCGACAATTGTTACATCATGTTGTACGCATCGGAGCGGACACGGCAGAGCCTGTCCGATTCCGCGGCGAACAACAGATTAACAATTGGTCGGTACGGTAGTTTATCGACTACCTCAAACGTCTCGAATCGAGGCGTTTCTTTTTTTGTCTGGAAATCAGGATTGGGTTGATTTTCAAAATAATGTTGCGTCCGTCAAATGAATTGTGATATTATTTTAACGCTGTCGTAAAATCACAGCACTCTGGAGAGTCTCAAAGATGAGCGCCGAAGGTGTACCCCTGAAAATATCGGTCCGGCAACGACTGAGCATTTCAGGCTATCTCTCAGGCAAAAGGACAGAGCAACCCATTGGAGTTGTTCTCCCTCTTCACAATTTAGAGAAGGAGGAACAAAATGTTTCAACAATTTAATGAATTTTTAGTATGGTTTGACGACCTCGTATGGGGTGTGCCATTGATTGTGCTGATCCTGGTGGTGGGGATTTTCCTGACCATCCGATTGCACGGACTTCAGATCCGCTATTTACCAAAAGCGCTGAAGTATATGGTGAAGAATGAAGAAGGCGGCAAAGGCGAGGTATCCAGTTTTGGAGCCCTGTGTACGGCCCTTTCAGCAACCGTCGGAACGGGGAATATTGTAGGTGTTGCCACTGCGATTGTCGCCGGAGGACCGGGAGCTTTGTTTTGGATGTGGATTGCCGCCCTATTCGGTATGGCGACCAAATTTGCAGAAGGGGTTCTGGCCATTAAATACCGGGTGATTGAACCGGACGGACATGTATTGGGCGGACCTTTTTACTATATCGAAAATGGTATGGGCATAAAATGGCGCTGGCTGGCAAAAATATTTGCCTTTTTTGGTGCTGGGGTTGGTCTGTTGGGAATAGGAACCTTTACCCAGGTCAACGGGATTGCCAGTGCGGCCAATAATTTTTTTGATCCCAATAACCAATGGACGGTCAATCTTTTGGGAATGGATTATTCCTGGAGTGTGGTTATTACCGGAACAATTGTTACCATTTTTGTGGGATTGGTTGTTATTGGGGGTCTGAAACGGATCGCTAATGTTTCTCAGATTATTGTTCCCTTTATGATGGTTATTTATGTGATCTGCTGTGTTATTATTTTAATTACCAATGCCGGATTGATACCGGCCGCCATTACTGAAATTGTCGCCAGTGCCTTTGGTCTGCGGGCTGTCGCCGGCGGTGCCTTGGGGGCAGTGCTGATTGCCATGCAAAAAGGGATTGCCCGGGGAATCTTTTCCAATGAGGCTGGTCTTGGGAGCGCGCCAATTGCTGCAGCCGCGGCACAAACTAATGAACCGGTACGTCAGGGCCTGGTTTCAATGACGGGAACCTTTTTAGATACCATTGTGGTTTGTACGATGACCGGACTGGCCATCGTCTTAACAGGCTCCTGGAATATAGGTCTGGAAGGGGTAGCAGTCACCACCAATGCTTTTCAGGCAGGCTTGCCATTTGCCCCGGAAGTCAGCTCTTTTCTATTGATGACCTGTCTGGTATTCTTTGCCTTTACCACCATCTTGGGCTGGAATTATTACGGGGAACGCTGTCTGGAGTACCTGTCAAATGGGAATATAAAGGCCGTTCTAACCTATCGATATTTATATATTCTGGCCGTTTTTATTGGACCATTTATGACTGTTTCAGCCGTTTGGACCATCGCTGATATTTTTAATGGTTTAATGGCATTACCTAACCTTATTGCCTTAATCGCTTTAAGTGGGGTGGTTGTTGCCGAAACCCGAACCTACGTTACCAAGCTTAAGAATAAAGAAGTAGAATAAGCAAATAAAAAAGACCCAATGAAAGTAAAATTTCATTGGGTCTTTAAAATTTATAGATGCTTATTAGCGGGTTCTGCCGCCATGACGCATGCCGGATCCATCCTGAGGTTGAGTTCCGCCACCAACATCACATACTCCGTCGCCATCGGCGTCAACAAATGCACCGGCGCCAGCTCCACCAGCACCAGGGGTGTCACAGACACCGTCGCCATTGGTATCATGGCTGGCCTGGCGTTCGATCCGTTGTTGTTCAGTCAGGCCGTTACAGGCACCAGTTCCATTGCCGACTCCATTGGTTGAAGCAGCCATGGCGCTTCCGGCGGTTGCCAGCATCAATGCTAATGATGTTACTAAAATTAATTTTGCTTTCATTTTAAATTCCTCCGTTTTTTTATTGTGTTTGGTTGATGTCTGTATTATATGACGGTTATATGTCATTCCTGTGTCAAAAATTAAAAATAAAAGACAGTGATGAAAATCATATGATAAAATGAAAGCGAAATTAGCCTGGGCCGAACAGTTAATATTGACACAATCTTGTCTTAGTAATGTGATAAACTCTTATAAATAAGAAGAAAAGGGAGGCGCATGACAATGAAGGGTATTCGTATTCTGGTGGCGGAAGATGAAGATAAATTGCGGGAAATCGTCTTGAAATATTTGCATAAAGAAGGTTATGAAGGTTTCGGTGCCGCCGATGGGGAAGCGGCTCTGGATTTATGGGCTGAAAAAAAACCGGATTGCATTATTCTTGACGTCACCATGCCGAAGATGGATGGCTTTGAGGTGTTGGCTGAAATCAGGCAAACCGACAATGTGCCGGTGATCATGCTGACGGCCCGCCGGGAAGAAGATGATAAGATTCAGGGCTTTGAAGTCGGAGCGGATGATTATGTGACCAAGCCTTTTAGTCCCCGGGAATTGATGGTTCGCATCAAAGCCTTATTAAAACGAAGCGGCGTCGTCACTGCAGACAACAAGCTTGATGTCTGCGGGATGCATTTGAATGCGGAAGAACGGGAAATAACCATCGATGACGAAATTATTAACCTGACCCAGAAGGAATTTGAGGTGCTGATTTATTTTATCAATCATCATAAGCTGGTCTTGTCCCGGGAACAGATCCTGGATCGGGTCTGGGGCTATGATTATGAAGGCGATATTCGGGTGGTTGACACCACCATCAAACGGCTGCGTAAAAAAATGAACGAAAAAGGAGAATGTATCCAAACCGTCAGAGGGCTGGGATACAAGTTTAAAGAATGAGATCTTCGATATTTTCTAGATTAATGCTCTATTTGGGGGCTTTCTTTCTGGTGCTGTGTCTAATGACTTATTATGTGCTTGGTTCCTATTTTGAAGTGTATTATACCGAGAAAAGAACGGCAGTCTTAATTGATAAAACGAATCAGGCCGCAGTCCTCTATAATCAGGGTGGATTAAATTCGGAACTGCAGGCGTATATTGATGTCGCCGAAGAAGAAGGGATCGTTATTCAGATTATCAAGCAACAAACTAGCTCAGAAGAAATTTCTAAGGAAACTGATACCAGTGTAATAATGGCTGCAAGTCAAGCGTTGGATGGAGTGGATCAAACAGATGGTTCGGGACTGACCATCGTTGAAAAGAAGCGTCTGGCAGCAGGCAGTGAACACAGTGGTGAAGGGAATGAAGCCGGTGCTGGCACTGGCAGCGGTACCGGTAACGGGTCAGGATCGGGCAGTGGATCCGGCAGTGGATCAGGCAGTGGATCCGGCAGTGGGACAGAACACGGTTCTGGTGCTGGTCAACAAAACAGTATTGAGAATCAGGTGAAAGAACATCAGGCGGATGAAAGCTTTGTGATTGTCTTGGGGAATGACGATCATCAGGTCGAATGGCTGACCCATAAGGTCGTCGCTGTTGATGGCGCCCAGATCATCGGTCGAATTCCGCTTTATTCAGTGCACGAGGTCGTTGAGATTGTGGAAAATTTTCTGCTGATTTTCTTAATGATTGTTTTTACCTGTTCGTTGCTTTTTGCCTATTTTTTTTCCCGGGGCATTTCCAGGCCGATTATTTCTTTAAATCGTCTTTCCCGGGAAATGGGAAATTTGAATTTTACCCAAAAATATCAGGGCGGAAGAAAGGATGAGATCGGTCAGTTGGGGGAGACCCTGAATCATATTTCGGATGAACTGGAAGGGGCGATTTTGAAGCTTCAGGAAGAATTGGATAAGGAACGAACCTTTGAAAAAATGCGGCAGCGTTTTACCGCCCAGGTATCCCATGAAATCCAAACCCCTTTGGCGGTGATCAAAAGCTACGCCGAAGCCCTGGAAGACGGAATCCTTGAGAATCGCGAGGAAGAACGGGAATACTTTGTGACGATCCAGAAGGAAGCCGATAAAATCAGCGGCATCGCCAGCGATCTGCTGGATCTGGCGCAAATCGAATCCGGAGCCTATCAGCTCAAAAAAGAAACTGTTTCCGGGGTTGAGGTCATCGCTTCGGTGGTTGAGCGGTTTGTGAATACCTATCCCGAAAAAAATATTGTCTTTGATAATCACTGTGAACCGGAAAGAAAATTGACGATCGATCGCAAACGGATGGAACAGGTTTTTTACAATCTCTTAAATAATGCCATCAAACATGTTAGCCCGGCGGATGGGATTATTCAGGTTGGCTGTGAAATCCGGGAAAAAGAGTGGATTGTTTCTGTTTATAATGTGGGTAAGTCGATCCCGGAAAATGAGATCAATCAGATCTGGGAATACTTTTATAAGGCTCAGTCGGATAAAAAAGGCACTGGTTTGGGTCTGGCTATCGTCAAAGGCATCATAATCTGCCATGGCGGCAAGGTGGCTGTGGATAACCGGGAAAACGGCGTCTGGTTTGAAGTGCGACTGCCGCTAGAAAAACTTTAAATTTTGAATTTTCAAACTCCGCAGATATGTTATAATGAGAAAAAACAGTCGAATTGACAGGAGATAAGAATGAGTTTATTTAATGAAACATTAGCAAAAATCCAACCACTAAATGAAGAAATGATGAAAACCGCCAAGGAACGGGTAGATTTTCTGCTCAAACCAGTGGGCAGTCTGGGAACGCTGGAAGAGATCGCCGTACAATTGGCTGGCATTACCGGTGAAATGTATCCGGATGTCAGCAAAAAAGCGATGCTGGTTTTTGCCGCCGACCATGGCGTGTTTGAAGAAGGCGTTGCTGCAGCACCCCAGGAAGTTACTGGTTTGATGGCGCAGATGGTTGTGACCGGAAAAAGCGGGGTTGCTGCTTTAAGTAAACAAGCCGGAGCGGATATTTTTGTTTGCGATGTGGGCATGAATGCTGATTTGGAACCCAAATCGAAAATTTTAGATAAAAAAATCAGAAAAGCAACATCGAATATGCGAAAAGGTCCGGCAATGACCCGGGAAGAAGCGGTTCAATCGCTGGAAGTTGGCATCGATGTGGCTCAACGGGCGATTAATAACGGTTACAATATTTTAGGTACTGGAGAAGTAGGGATCTCAAATACAACCGCCAGTGCGGCCATCATTTCGGCTCTTAGCGGTGTTGATGCAGCAGAACTGACGGGTGCTGGTGCCAACCTGTCGGAAGATAAACAGGTTGTCAAAGCCCAGGTAATCCGGGACGCCATTGCCCTTAATCAGCCCGATAAAAGCGATGCGGTGGATGTTCTGGCAAAGGTCGGTGGATTTGAAATCGGCGCCATGGCTGGAGCGATGCTGGCCGGAGCCGCCAATCACATTCCCGTGTTGATTGATGGCTTTATCTCGACAGCGGCTGCTGCCATTGCGATCGGGATCAATCCGGAGGTCAAAGGTTATCTGATCTGTTCCCATGCTTCGGCTGAAAAGGGGGCCGCCTATGCTTCGGAATTTATTGGCGCCAAACCATTCCTGAATATGGGCATGCGTTTGGGTGAAGGCAGCGGCGCGGCCATTGCCTTTAATATTGTCGAAGCCGCCCTGTACATGAATCGCGAAATGGCAACCTATGGCGATGTTGGCCTGGGTGTTGTCTAAGAATTAAATTTGTAGTATTAAAGCCCATCAAAAGCGAAATCTTTTGATGGGTTTTTTTTAGGATCGACTTGGATAACGTCAAGGATTGTGATGGAAAGGGTCTAGAATTTTGAGCGTTTTAACAATTGAATTTGACCAATCATTAAAACTAAACCATAAACGATGGCCAGCGTAACCGGTAATACCATAGCCGGGATAGCAAAATAATCCAGCTTTGTAAATGAGATGAGGATATCAAAAACAGGCGGAAAAATCCAGGAAACAAAGCGGGTTTGCGGGATATAGTTGGCCAGGGCGCCCTTTGATATGCCCATGACGGTGACAAAGAACAGCAGCAACACGGCCAGTTTTCGATTTTTGATAATCCGGGGATGAAAAAACGAACCGGTCATGGCGCCTAAAAAGGCCATTAAACAATGCAGGAAAAACCCGATGGTCACATCTGCTAACTGTAAACTGCGGGTGAATAAGTGATTATTGTTGACGCTGTTTAAAATCAGCGGATACAGGAGGCCAAGGAGGCTCATGACAAAGCCAATGATCAGCAGTACGGTCAGTCGACTCAGGTAATAAAGGGTGTCATTATTGATCCGGAGCAAAATCAGCTGTTCAGTAACCGGGTTTTCAAGTTCAGCGTAGCTGAATCCAACATAGGCCATGATAAAGAAAAGAACGCCGGCCGATTCAGAAAAGCTGGAAACAATTGAAAAAGGCATGATCCCATAAGCGGCAAATAAATAGATCAGGTAGATTAAAAAGGGCAGCAGTAATTTATAAGATTTGAGATAGGTTTTAAAGTGATAAATTAACAAATTTTTCATTGCTCCATTCCTTCCATGGCCCGCAGTTTAAACTGATGTTTTAACAGTTCCTTTAAAACCACATCGCTGTGATCGCTTGGGACAATCAGCTTTAAACGATTATGATCCCATTCGGCTTGCACAATTAAACTATCCAGCTCTGAATCAAGCGTTGTTTCGGCCGGCGCTTCAAAAATCATCACATCATATTTAACTTGCTTTAAGCCAGATAAATTGAGGGGTATTAACTGATGGTCTGATATTTCGTAGGCGGTGTGAGCCAGTTGATTGACGAGAAAACGCTCGTGGCAGGACATAACTGTCGCCACGCCTTGTTGCTGCAGTTTTTGAACCATTTGGATAAACAATTGTTGGGATTGGATGTCCTGACCGGATAACGGTTCATCTAGCAGTAAGACATCTGGGGTAGTAAGCAAAGCCTGGATAACCGCAACCTTCTGAATCGTGCCTTTGGAAAGATGCTTGATTGGAACATCGCGCATCTCGTCCATCTGAAAGGTCTGGAACAAGTCGGTCATGCTGGTGCTGACTTGTTCCGGTGTCAGACCGCCAATCAAACCCAGAGATATAATAAATTCTGCGGGGGTCAGATCAATTTTGGGGAAATTTTCGGGGATATAAGCAATTTTAAGTTGCGGCGCATAGTTGATAGAGCCAGAAGAAGTTTTTGCCAGACCAGCGATGATTTTCAGCAGGGTGCTTTTACCGCTGCCGTTAGGGCCCAGTAAGGCAATGGCACTTTGGGGGGTGATCTCAAGATCAATATCTTTTAGGATTAGTTTTCTGCCAAAATATTTGGAAATGGTGTTCAGTGAAATAAGAACCCGGTCCATAAGAACCTCCTTATCAATTAGGGGGTAAGATTAAAGTAATGAAATAATTATAACGGATTACGCTAATCCTATCAAATCTATTTTCAAACAGCAAATTCATAAGTTGTCAGGCAGGTGATTTTGGTTGAAAATGAGGTCTTTGAGCAGGCTGGTCTAAAAAAATCTTGACATTATTTTGCGGTTAGTAATATAATAATTGAAATAATTAAAAGCTGTGAATGAGGAAAGTAATTTTCGTTGGAGTCGACAGAGAGTTGGTAAGGCTGGAAACCAATGACGATGACGTGAGTGAAGTTCCCTCAGGAGCTGATTGGCTGAACAAGTGTGAATAAATTAGTTTATTTACCGGTTTACTAGGCAAATCCGGTGTCGCTCACCGTTAGCAAAAGTAAGAACAGGATGCTTATGAATCGTGTTCTATAAAGGTGGATTAGTTAATAATCAAATTAGGTGGTACCGCGAGTCAGACTCGTCCTTTTCGATAAGGACGGGTCTTTTTATTTAGAATCAGAAAGAAAATTTTGGAGGAAAAAATGTACTGGAATAAGAGCTACGAATGCATGCCAAGAGAAAAATTGCAGGAACTGCAATTGGAACGATTAAAGCGAATGGTCAATCGAATTTATCACGATGTGCCCTTCTACCGCAATAAATTTCAGGAAAAAGGTCTGATGCCAGAGGATGTTAAATCACTGGAAGACCTTCAGAAGCTGCCCTTTACCACCAAGGTTGATTTGCGGGATAATTATCCCTATGGTCTTTTCACGGTGCCTCTGGAACAGATCGTCCGAATCCATGCATCATCCGGAACCACTGGTAAACCGACGGTTGTTGGTTATACCCGAAATGATATTTCGATGTGGTCGGAGCTGATGGCCCGCTGTCTGGTGGCAGCCGGCGCTGGTCCGCACTCGGTGATCCAAAATGCCTATGGTTATGGGTTGTTTACCGGCGGCTTGGGAGTACACTATGGGGCCGAAAGACTGGGCGCCTCGATCATTCCTATCTCCGGGGGGAATACGGCCAAGCAGATTATGATAATGCAAGATTTTGGCTCAACGGTGTTGACATGTACCCCATCCTATGCTATTTATTTATCAGAGGTGTTGGCTGAATCCGGCATTGATCCGGCCAGCTTGAAGATTCGGGCTGGTATTTTTGGAGCCGAACCCTGGTCAGAAAATATCCGCAAAGATATTGAGAAAAAACTGAAAATCAAAGCCTATGACATTTATGGTTTATCCGAAATCATGGGACCAGGCGTTGCCATTGAGTGTGAATGTCAGGATGGTCTTCATGTTTGGGAAGATCACTTCATTCCGGAAATTATTGATCCGGTGACCTTAAAGGTGCTGCCATATGGTGAACAGGGTGAACTAGTGATCACCACCATCACCAAGGAGGGAATTCCGATTCTGCGTTACCGGACCCGGGATATTACCACTATCAAACCGGAACCCTGTGCCTGCGGCCGAACCCATTTGCGGATCAGTCGACTCCAGGGACGAACCGATGATATGCTGATTATCCGTGGTGTTAACGTCTTCCCGACCCAGATTGAAAGCGTGCTGCTGGAAATCGGCGAAGTGGAACCCCATTATCAATTGGTGGTCAGACGAGACGGCTCGCTGGATACCCTGGAAATAAAGGTTGAACTCAGTGAAGCCTTATTCTCGGATCGGATCAGCAATCTGGAGAACCTGGAAAAACGGATCAGAGATCGGATCCAATCAACCATTGGCGTCAATGCCAAGGTGGCCCTGGTGGAACCCAAAAGCCTGCCCCGAAGTGAAGGAAAAAGCCAACGGGTTGTCGATTTAAGAAAAATTTAGGAGAAGAAAAAATGATACGACAAGTTTCCATATTCATCGAAAACCATGAAGGCCGACTGAATCATATCTTGAAAATTCTGGCCGACAATAAGATCAATATTCGCTCCCTGAATATTGCTGATGCCACCGATTTTGGAATCGTGCGACTAATTTTGCAGGAAACTGAAAAAGGGATTGAGGTTCTTAAGAAAAATGATATCATTACCACGGTGACACCGGTTTTGGCAGCAGAGATTTCCGATGATCCCGGCGGATTAAGCACTTTGGTAGACGCGCTGACCCAGGCAAAAATAAATATTGTCTACGCCTATTCCTTTTTGCCGAAAAAAACGGACAATGCCATCATTATCATTCGGGTTGATGACGAGGTTCAGCAGAAGGCCATTGAAACCCTGGAAAAAGTAACTGAAATAAATCTATTGGATCGCGAAACCCTGTTGCTGAAATAATTTAACTTCTTAGGGTAAATTAGAAATATTCGTAAATTTCCTATTGACATTCCGCAAAACTTTTCGTAAGATCAAAGGTATGAATTAAATGTAACTAATAAAATGATTTATACAGGAAAGGCAAACCATGGCAACGTCAAGAAAAGGAACCCAAACAAAGAGCAATATAATAACAACCGCAAAGATTTTATTTTATGAGAATGGTTATAATAAAACCGGCATTCAGGACATTGCCGATCGCGCCGATGTCAAACTGGGAACCATTACTTATTATTATAAAAAGAAAGACGATATGATCACTGATATCTACAATGTGTTCTTTTTAGCATTGTATGACTATGTCTCGTCGGTTTCTGAGAATCTCAATCTTTATACCAAGTATTGTTATTCCCTGGTACTGTATTATGAAGCGATACTAAATGATGAGCATAATAAAACGCTATATTATGAGGTGCTGGTTAAAAATGTAAATCCTCACGGACGAACCAATATTACCAATACCCTCAATCGATCCTGCCTGGATTTTCTCAATAAAAACTACATTGAGGCAGATCTGGAAGTCATCGCCCGTTCAGAATATGGGGCCCGAAAAGAACTTTTCATAGATTTCTATGAAAAGAACATTAAGTTTACCAGCCGGGCAATGATTTATTTCTTTATCCGAAATTTGTTCAGACTGATGAATCTGGATGGCGAAATGATCGAAAACACGATCCAGCAGGGTTTTGAATTCTCAAATAAAAACAAACCGGAAGGTATTAAATTTTTAATCTAAACAGTTTTAAGGGCAGCAATCCAATGGATGCTGCCTTTTTTGCGGTTTGGATTGCCGGCATCCTTAGATGGAGTTCGGTTGTAAGAATTTCTTAAGGAAATTCAGAGTTGTTTTGACAGAAGTTTGTGTTAAAGTTAAACCAAGATGAAATGGAAAGGCGGAAGCTTAGAACATGAGTATTTTAATATGCGATGACGAAAAAGAAATCGTTGAAGCTTTGGAACTTTATTTAAAAAACGAAGGATACGCGATTTTAAAAGCCTATACAGGAAAAGAAGCCATAGCACTGGTGGAAAAAGAAGAGGTTCAATTGATCATTATGGATGTGATGATGCCAGAGATGGATGGGCTTCGGGCAACCATGAAAATAAGAGAGACAAAAAATATCCCGATCATCTTTCTATCGGCCAAAACCGAAGATAATGACAAAATCATGGGTCTAACCATGGGCGGCGATGATTATATTACCAAACCCTTTAATCCGATGGAGGTCATCGCCCGGGTAAAATCTCAATTGAGACGCTACAATACCCTGGGGGGATGTCCGGAAAAAGTGGGAACCTACCGCACTGGGGGACTGGTTCTGGAAGATGACTATAAACGCCTGACCGTGGATGGGGAAGAGGTTAAATTGACGCCGGTAGAATATAAGATCATGCTTTTTCTAATGTCAGAAAAAGGGAAAGTTTTTTCTATTGATCAGATTTACGAGCACGCCTGGGAAGAACCGGCCTATAATTCAGACAATACCGTGGCTGTGCACATTCGGCGGATTCGGGAAAAAATCGAAATTAATCCGAAAGAACCAAAATATTTAAAGGTGGTGTGGGGCATTGGCTACAAAATTGAAAACTATCTGGACTGATCAGAAATTTAAAATCGCTTGTTCGTTTTTAACGGTTGTCTTAATCACCATCAGTTTTGGTGCTCTATTTGAAGCATACTGGTTCAATTGGGATTATATGGCGAATACCAATAATTATTTAGAGAGTGCCGAGCTGCAGAATAAAGTGTTGACCGCCTACGATAATATCGATCAGGTTTATAATTTCTACCAGAGTGAAGAAAATATTCGCGCGGGAAATGCCATTGATCCCGAAGCGATCGAAGCCTATAAATGGGATATCTTAGCGGGAGTGGATATTACTGATCCGGACGAAATGGGCGTTGCAACCGAGCAGGAAATGCTCAATGATGCAAGTTTCTGGGAACCATACGGCGATGAGCTTGAGGCCAAAAAAAAGCAGCTAATCAACGAGGGGTTGTTTCAGTATGAACGATTAAAAAAAGAGCTGGAGCAAACTCAGGGGTTGACCTATATTATTGACAGCAAAGGGGTTAAAAACAGTCAGCCCAAAGAAGCGGTCCAGGATGATCTACTCAAGCGCCGGGTGAACTTTACCTATAATAAGGGGGCGATTTCATCCAGTTTGCCCAATATTGATCGATTTGAACCATTGGACTACGCTGTTGAACCGGATTTTCAGGTCATCATCGGATTCGATGATGCCTATATCGCCCAGCGGGAAGTGATGTATCAGGCCGAACGGCTGGAATTTTTGTGGCTGATGAGCATCTTTATTGTGTCTTTGATACTGGCGGCTATTTGTACGCTGCTGGCCTGTATTTCGGCCGGGCGTAAAAAAGATCGCGAGGGTATTCAACTTTTGCCGATTGATGCATTCTGGATCGATGCCCACTTTTTATTATTACTGATGGTAGAAACCCTGGTTATTGCCGCAATTGTTTTTTTCTATGATCAGAATTTCCCCCGGGCCGATATGTTGATGCTCTTTGCCGTGGGTGCGGCTTTGGGGTTGAACTTTTTACTATCACTGGTACGAATTTTAAAAGATGGCAGTTTCGGGGAACGGTTGTTGTTTCTGAAACTGATCAGACAGGCATGGAAATTTGTTAAAGACCAGTTCAAGAAAATTATCAGCTATTATAATGATGTTATGAAGGGATCTCCGACTGTGAAACGATTTATGTTCTGGGCAATTCTACTGGTTGTTCTGGCCTTGTCGGTACAGGTGCCGATTTTGGGCATCTGCTCGTTTATCTGCATTATTTATCTGCTCTATTTGGGTGGCAAAAAAGCCAAAAAGTATGATGGGATTCGGGAAGGATTGGAACGCATAAAAAATGGTGAGGTTGATTATAAACTGACGGGTTTTGATGGTGCTTTGGGAGAATTGGCTGAGGGCATTAACGCCATTGGCGATGGCATTTCATTGGCAGTATCCGAAGAAGTAAAAAGCCAACGGTTAAAAACTGAGCTCCTGACCAATGTATCCCACGATATCAGAACTCCGCTGACGTCGATTATCACCTCCATCGATCTGTTGAAAAACGGAAAACTGAATCCTGAGGAAGAACAGAAATATTTAGATATTCTGGAAAATAAGGCTCACCGCCTGAAAGTGCTGACCGACGATTTATTTGAAGCTGCCAAAGCTTCATCAGGAAATATTGAAGTGGAGTTTCAGGCTGTCGACATGGAAATGCTGATGACCCAAGGCCTCGGCGAGATGGAAGAAGAACTGCAAAATTCCCAGCTGGAGTTTATCACCCAATACCCCAAGGATTTGTTTGTCGTCACGGCTGACGGCCGTCTGATCTGGCGGGTCATTGAAAATCTACTGTTCAATATTTTGAAATATGCCCAAAAGGAATCCCGGGTATACATTGAATTTTCAAAATGTGACGAAGATAAAACAGGAATCGTGATATTTAAAAATGTCTCGGCGCAACCCCTGAACATTTCACCTGATGAATTGATGGAACGGTTTAAACGCGGAGATGAAACCAGAAACAGTGAAGGCAGCGGTTTGGGCCTGGCCATTGCCAAGGATTTAATGACGATCCAGCAAGGCGAACTGAAACTGGAAATAGATGGGGATCTCTTCAAAGCGGCGATCATCCTGCCCCTGGCAGAATAGAGAAGATATGAAAAGTTTTATGAGATAGGATCCAAGCGGTTCTATCTTTTTTTGTATTTATGAAGAAAAAGTGGGTAATAAGTAACCAAAAGATGAAATAAACATAAATACAAAGATAAGAAGTGACGGTAGCAAAATACGCGAAGGTTTGGGAGGTGGTATCACATGATTTTTACGGTAACCTTTAATCCATCATTGGATTATGTTGTGGGGTTGGATTCCTTTCGGGAAGGTGCGGTCAATCGCAGTGAATGGGAGCAACTCTATCCGGGGGGGAAAGGCATCAACGTGTCCATGGTTTTAAAAAACCTGGAGATCAGAAATATTGCCCTGGGTTTCATTGGCGGATTTACCGGTAATGAAATCCAACGCAGAGTCAAAGAATTTGGTTGCGATACGGATTTTGTCAAGTTGAGATCAGGGAATTCGAGAATTAATGTCAAAATAAAAGCGGATCAAGAAAGCGAAATCAATGGACAGGGGCCCGACATCAGCAAAAAAGAACTTGACCAGCTGTTTAACAAGCTGGAATTGATCGAAAAAGGAGATATGCTGGTTTTAGCCGGAAGTATTCCCGCGGCACTGCCAGAGGACAGCTACGAAAATATTATGAAATTTCTGGAAAACCGCGGTGTTAAAATCGCCGTGGATGCTACCGGGGAACTGTTGCTCAGAGTGGTTAAGTACCAGCCGTTCCTGATTAAACCCAATAACCATGAGTTGGGAGATATGTTTGGGGTTACATTAAATGGTCGGGAGGATATTATTATTCATGCTAAGCGCTTGCAGGAAATGGGGGCCGGAAATGTGCTGGTGTCCATGGCCGGAGAAGGTGCCATTCTCGTAGATGATAACGGAAATATCCATGAAATGAAACCGCCGGTAGGTGTGGTTAAAAATTCGGTCGGTGCAGGAGATTCGATGGTGGCGGGATTTATTGCCGGCTATCTTAAAAATCAGAATTATCGGGAGGCTTTTAAAATGGGGGTAGCAACGGGAAGTGCATCCGCCTTTTCAGAAACATTGGCCACCAGGGAAGAGGTTCTGAAACAATTGAATAAAATCGAAGAAAATGAAAGACAAGGGGGAAGAAAAAATGCGGATTGTTGATTTGTTAAACGAAAAGGGCATTGATCTTGCCGGAAAACCGGCATCCAAGGAAGTAATCATTGAACAACTCGTGGCGTTGATGGCTGCAAGCGGAAAGATCACGGATCAAGAGGTCTTCAAAAAAGCGGTAATGGCCCGGGAAGAAGAAGGAACTACGGGAGTCGGCGAAGGGGTGGCCATTCCGCATGGTAAATCAATCGTGGTTAAGGATGCCGGGCTGGCCGCCATGGTGGTTAGAGAAGGTACTGACTTTGAAGCATTGGACGGAGAACCGGCCTATCTGTTCTTTTTAATTGCGGCCCCTGAAGCGGCAAACGACCTCCATCTGGAAGTGCTCAGTCGGCTGTCCACTATTTTGATGGATGAAGCATTTAGAGCCAGGCTCATTGCCGCACCCGATACGCAAACGTTTTTAAAACTCGTTGATGAAAAAGAACAGGAAAAATTCGGAGGCGTGAAAGCGGCAGAAACCCCCGATACGGTCAGAAACTATCAGCTTCTGGCGGTCACCGCCTGTCCCACCGGGATTGCCCATACCTATATGGCAGCCGAAAGTCTGGAAAACAAGGCTAAACAAATGGGCATTGCTATCAAGGTGGAAACGAACGGTTCCGGCGGGGTCAAAAATCAATTGACGGCAGCAGAAATTGAAGCGGCGGATTGCATTATTATTGCTGCCGACACCAACGTGGCAATGGGCCGCTTTAATGGGAAACCCGTTATTCAAACCAATGTGGCCCGGGGGATTCACAAACCCCAGGAACTCATTGAAGAAGCTCTGGCCGGAAAGGTACCGGTGTATTCTGGGGGAGCCCAGAGTCTGGAAGAAACCGGCGGCACCGGGGAAAAGGAAAGTGTCGGCCGTAAGGTTTATAAAGATCTGATGAACGGAGTCTCTCATATGCTACCCTTCGTTATTGGCGGCGGGATTCTAATTGCGCTGGCATTTTTGTTTGATGACTACAGCATTGATCCAGCCAACTTTGGAAGCAACACCCCATTCGCAGCGTTTCTGATGAAGGTAGGCGGGACGGCATTTGCCTTTATGTTACCGGTGTTGGCGGGTTACATTGCCATGAGCATTGGTGATCGACCGGCTCTGGCTGTTGGTTTTGTCGGTGGGATGCTTGCCAACACTGGTGGTGCCGGTTTCCTTGGCGCATTGTTGGCTGGTTTTGCTGCCGGTTATCTGGTACTGGGACTTAAAAAAGTCTTCGCCAAACTGCCGGCCAGTCTGGAAGGTATTAAACCGATCTTGATTTATCCCTTCTTTGGGATTCTACTGATTGGTGCCTTGATGGTCTTTGTCATTAATCCCCCCGTTGCGGCACTCAATGCAGCTTTAAGTGCCGGGTTGAATAGTATGGGGACATCCAGCAAGGTCATTCTCGGCATTATCCTTGGCGGCATGATGGCGGTGGATATGGGCGGGCCAGTTAACAAGGCTTCTTATACATTTGGTCTGGCATCACTGGCCACCGGTCAGTATGATATTATGGCGGCAGTTATGGTAGGGGGAATGGTTCCACCGCTGGGCATTGCCCTGGCCACCACCATTTTTAAGAGTCGCTTCACCAAAAAAGAGCGGGAAGCCGGGATTGCCAATTACGTGATGGGACTCTCCTTTATTACTGAAGGGGCAATCCCTTTTGCCTCAGAAGATCCGCTCCGGGTGATTCCTTCCTGTATCGTCGGTTCGGCACTGGCCGGTGGATTATCGATGTTCTTTGGCTGTACACTGATGGCTCCTCATGGGGGGATTTTCGTATTTCCGCTAGTGGGAAGTCCCTTTGGTTACGTGATTGCCTTAGTGACCGGCTCAGTGGCTAGCATGCTGATGCTCAGGATTTTAAAAAAACCAAAAACCAGTGAAAGCGATGAATTGGAAATCATCTAAATAATCGACTCCAAAAACCCGCCGTAAAGGTGGGTTTTAATTTGTTCTTTTTATGTAATGATTGTAAACAAATAACAACAAAGTAAATTCTAAACGAACAATGGTCTGGTTTCATTGTACACAGAGATATAAATAGGTATAATTAGGAAAAAATACAAGATATAGTGACAATTCATAATACAAGGAAGTAACCAATGAAAAAGACCAAAAGTATCAGGCTGTTTTTGGGCCTAGTCTTGACGATCATTTTGAATGTGGCATGCTTTCCAATAGGCGTATTGGCAGAAAACCAGGCTGAACAGGGAACATTAATCCCGATTATTGTTTTCTCCTCCGACCCGGTTTATAATGGAAATCCCCAAGTTTTAGCAGTCGTAAATCCAGCTGTTGATGGACCTGATCTTAATCCGGAACGGATTGAGATCACCTATAAAGGGATTCAGGCAAATGGAGAAACCTATCCATTATCAACAATTCCGCCATCAGCGGCAGGAACCTATATGGTTTTTGTAGGATATCGCGGTGACGACGCCTATCAAAGCATTGACGATAAAAAAGAAATTAAAATAAAACCCATTGAACTCAAAACAACAGAATTTTTCACTGAAAAGCCAATTACTAAAATTTATGATGGGAATACCAGTGCGCCCGAAAATGCCTTAAAGGGATTGGGGAACACCGGTGTTGTCGATGCAGATATAAATGAAGTTACATTTAACTATAAATCTGCCAGTTTTTTGTTTAAAGATGTAAAACCGGTAAATTCCAATCTGATTATCCTCAAAGATATGACGGTTTCAGGCGACAAGGGTAAAAACTATATCATTGTCGATGAAAAAAAAGAGATTAAACCATTGGCGAGCATCGACATATCACTGGTTGCAAGTATCTTACCCAAACCGGTGCAAGTCCTCATTACCGGTCAGGACAAGGTTTATGACGGAACACCAAACCTCTATGATTACCAACTATCGGTTACCAAAACGGATCTGATCCAGGGTGAAGAATTAGGTGCATTTGGATCTGAAAAGTTTTATCCCTACTACGGAGATATTAATGTCCAGCAAAAAGCAGTGGGAAGTTATTATGTATGGGCAACAGGGGGGTTCTACTTATATGGAATCAACGGGACAAACGCCGATAATTATACAATTAATAATCAAACGGTTATATCGAAGAAAAAATACGACATTACCCCAGCCTCGGTAACGGTTATCCCGGCCTCTGTTTCAAAAATTCAGGGCGAAGCAGACCCGGCATTAACCTACACGGTCTGGCAGGATGATGCTGGCGATGGTTTTAATAAGGGATTGTATGCTGACGATGTGATGTTTGGCTCCTTAGAACGCGAAGCCGGCGAAGCGGTGGGCAGTTATGACATTTTTTTAGGGAGTTTGAATAATGCCAATTACCGCATTGTTCTGGTTGATGGAACCGATAAATTTGAAATTATCAAGAAAGAAGATGCCGTAGCGGTCTATGGCGGGAATGATTACAGCAATGGCGAAAATGGCGCGACAGAAAAAGAAACAGAATCGCCGGTGCCCTATATGGGGATCGCCCTGCTGTTGCTGTTGCTGATAGCCGGAGCCGTCTTCTTCGGAAAGAATCGCTTAACAAAAATGGATTAGTTTATAATGAAATTTAAAGCAAAAGATCTGTTTGAAGAGACAGATCTTTTTTAGTACCATGAATTTGATGAAAACAGATTTAAAATGAGTCGGATACGAAAAAAGAAACGTTTACAGTGATTATATGTTAAAATAGACGGTAAATATGATACTAATTATAAGCTGACCAGTGGGAAAGGAAGAGAGAATGAATAGTGGAAAACTAAGTGGACGGTTTTGGCAAATAGGATTGATTGCAGGATTGATTTTACTGATGCTGCCGATGGGCATTTGGGCGGAGGTTGATGGCAAAATGGCAACAACAGTATCCATTGCCAGCTCACCATCATCGGTGACCTTTAATTCATCAACCGATGAGTTGGATAAAGTGGTATATAAAGCCATGAACATCGTAGTTGTGGATAGCAACTATAATAAAATCGACTTTACCCCGGATGATATTACCCTCGACTACAACCGCCAGGTAGGAGTACAGAAAATTACGGTCACGTTTAAAGGGAATGATGAGTATGAAACCAGTACTGCTAACGGAACCATTACCATCAATGATGCGCCTAAAAAAGATACCCGATTGGTGCTGAAAGCCAATCCGCCATCGGTAGGATACTCTGCTGATGCGGCAACCTTAGATAAAGCAGTTTATGATGATCTGGTTATTCAAGTGGTGGATGGTGATTCCAATAAGGTTAATTTTTCACCCAGCGATATTGCGTTGACCTATAATCATGCCGTGGGAACTCAAAATGTTGTCGTCGCATATAAAGGGAATTCCCAATACAATCCAAGTCAGGTAAACACTTCAGTTCAGATCACCGGCAAACAGGATACCAAGGTGTCCATTGCGGCCAAGCCCCCCGCCGTAGCCTACACCAGTGATTCGGCAAAGCTTGATTTGGCCGTTTATCAGGCATTGAGTATTGTCATCGTCGATGCGGGTAACAACAAAATCAATTTTACTGCTGCTGATATTGATATGAGCTACAATCGTGCCCCGGGAAAACAGGATGTTACCGTAAAATATAAGGGCAATGACCAGTTTTCGCCAAGCACAGCCACCGGAAATGTGGAAATCACCGGAAAGGTCGATCCGCCGGCGCCAACCAAAGAAAATACTTCCATAAATCTGGCAAAACCGCCAATTGAAGTGGCTTACACTACTGATTCAGGGAAATTGGATGCCGCCGTTTATCAGGCATTGACCATTCAGGTAGTTGACAGTAAGAGTAAGTCCATCAATTTTACAACTACTGATATCGAGTTGAGCTATAACCGGGAAGCTGGGGATCAGCCGGTGACGGTGAAATATAAGGGAACCGATCAGTTTAACGGCAGCACGGCTACCCAAACAGTCACCATCACCAGCAAGGACGACAGTTCGCTGATCATTTCGCAAAATCCGCCCAGTGTTGACTATGACGATAACACGACAAATCTCGATGAGGCCGTTTATCAGGACCTCTGCGTTGCGGTAGTGGATGCAAACAACAATGAAATTAAATTCAATCGGGACGATATCGAGCTTGATTACACAAGAGCGGTGGGTGAGCAGGAAGTTGTTGTTAAATATAAAGGCAACAATTATTTTAAAAGTGCGGTAGCAACCGTACGGGTAAACATTGTCCAACCGAATCCTAATAACCCCTGGCTGATTGCTGGAGTAGCCGGAATTATCGGGGCCATTGTCATTGTTTTGGTGATAATTGGGGTGGTAATTTATCGCAAAAAACACAATGTGTCTTAATCAGTTATATCACTACTAAAGACAAGAAGGATCTGTTTGGAACAGATCCTTCAGACTGTCAAAAAAGATAATCTAAGGTGCAATTTACGAGGGGTTCACTTAAAAAGCATTGACAACAGGGACATAAAAAGATATAGTTAATTTAGAATGATAAGAAATTAAATGTTTCTTTTGTTAGGTGAGGCTCCTATACAGATATGGCTGCTGCCCGGAAACATCGAAAGATGCCAATGGGTCAACAGGTACTATCGAATTAAGGTTTTACTTAATGCAGTTGGGCAATGCCCTATGCTGTATAGTGCCAAAACTCAACGAATGGAGGAATCATTATTTTTGCTGCGCGAAAATCTCCTCTGTTAAAGTGGAGATTTTTTATTTTATTAAAAGGAAGAACCATCGGCAAAATTGTAAAATGGTTTTTCTTGAGTACAAATTCAAAAAAAGGAGTGAGATAGGATGGACGCAGACCCTGGAGAGAAGCGTATTGAACAAAATGAACAAAAACTGAGCGGCCAAATTATCTTACAGATCATCGGCTGCTCTTAATAAAGGAGGAAAGCAATGATCAAAATCTATAAAACCGTTGATGGCAAGATTCAAGAAATTGAAACCATTGAAAAGAACAGCTGGATCAACATGGTTAATCCAACTGAAGAAGAATTGCAGTTTATCACCAGAGAATTAGAGGTGGAACCGGATTTCCTGAGAGCCGCGCTGGATGAAGAAGAAATTTCCCGGGTGGAACTGGAAGACAATAACCAGGCTCTTATTACCATAGATGTTCCGGTTATCGAAAAAGATACCAAGATGGTGCTTTACACAACCATACCAGTTGGGATCATTCAAACCGAAGAAAATATTATTACCGTCTGTTTAAGAGGCAATACCCTCATCGACGATTTTGCAAAAGGTCGGGTTAAAAATGTCTACACGAATTTAAAAACCCGTTTTATATTTCAAATCTTATACCGGGTGGCCAGTCGATTTTTGATTTATCTGCGCCATATTAATCGCATGAGTACCGATATTGAACGACAACTCCATATATCCATGAAAAACAAGGAACTGATCCAATTGCTTGACCTGGAAAAGAGTCTGGTGTTTTTCTCGACATCCCTGAAAGCCAATCAGGGGGTTTTAGAAAAGCTGGAGCGTGGCCGGATTATCAAACTCTATGAAGAGGATAAGGAATTATTGGAAGATGTGTTGATTGAAGTCCAACAGGCCATTGAGATGTCCAATATTTATGCCAACATTCTTAGCGGAACCATGGACGCATTCGCATCGATTATTTCAAACAACTTAAATATTGTGATGAAAATATTGACCTCGTTAACCATCTTAATGGCGATACCAACGATGATTGCCAGTTTTTTCGGAATGAATGTCGAAGGGTTGCCGATTCCCAATTTCTGGAGTGTGGTATTAATTTCGGTTGCCTGTACCGGCGTGGCAGCCTTTGTGTTATTCAAGAAAAAGATGTTTAGTTAGAGTTGACTAAAAATTATCATTGACAAAGAAATTCAACCGGGTATATAATAAATTTAATAAATGAATAGTCTGTTTCAGGGCGAGGTGCAAGTCCTCACCGGTGGTGATGCGCGAAAGCGATAAGTCCACGAGCCGAAAGGCCGATCTGGTTGGAATCCAGAACCGACGGTATAGTCCGGATGAAAGAAATGGCGTACAATTTTGCACGCAAAGCCCTTGAAAAGAAATTTTCAAGGGCTTTTTAGTTTACTGAACAGACAATTGAAGGAGGATTTTTTTATGAAAATCAAGACAAAACAACTGACCCAGATGGCGGTATTGGCAGCAATGTCCATACTATTGGTTTATTTAATCCATTTTCCAATATTCCCGGCCGCTCCATTTTTGGAGTATGACCCAGCGGATATTCCCATTTTCATTGGTGCGTTTATGTTTGGCCCATTAGGCGGCTTAATCCTGACAGCCGTTGTTTGTGTATTACAGGGTGTAACCGTTAGTTCGGCCAGTGGGATTATTGGGATCTTAATGCATTTCTTCGCAACCGGATCTTTTGTGCTTGTTGCCGGGAATGTGTACAAAAGAAACAGAACCAGAAAAGGTGCGGTCATTGGTCTGGCGCTTGGTGCAGTAACAATGACAATAACGATGGCGCTTTGGAACATAGCAATCACACCGTTCTTTTTAGGAATTCCGGTTGAAGCGGTTCTGCCGATGATCCTTCCGATTATTGTTCCCTTTAATCTGATCAAAGCAGGAATAAATTCAGTCATTACCTTTGTTGTTTACAAATCCGTCAGCAAGGTACTGGGTTTGGAAATACAAGAAACAAAGATCGCAGAAAGCAAATAGTTAAATCTTCATTATATATAGAGAACCTGGAATCATTTGATTCCAGGTTCTTTTTTAAAGCCCGAAGGATCAGATCAAAAGCTAAATAACGGCGAACAGGACATAAATACAGCACGATGAAAAAGAAATGAAAAAACTTTCAAAAAAGCGTTGACAGGAGGGGTGAAAGAGCGTATACTAATGAAGTTGTCTCGAACAGAGGCGGCGGACACACAGCTGAATAACAGAAATGAACTTAAAAGAATTTCAAAAAACAGCTTGACAACATGAAGAAACAGCGA
>NZ_JBDODG010000017.1:0-61759 GCF_039830195.1 Acetobacterium sp.
TTCGATCCGTTTTATTGTGATTAAACCAGTCCGAAATAATGTGAAAATTTACACTGCATCTTCATGTAAACATTGGGAAAAAAGGATCGTACCGTTTCTGCCGGATCCTCTTGTGCCGCCACTATTTCAGGCTGCTGGATTTCGATATGGGTTGTCTGGGATCTTTTTATTTGTTGAAGTTCATCTTTAGCATTTTTTAAATCAGTAGCTAACTTAACTTGTTTACCAAACAACATTTCTTTTTCCATCTGGCTCTCCAGATTTTTGATTGTAGCTACCAGCTGTTCCAATTCTTCATTTTTTCCTGATTGTTCGACTTTTACGATCGGTTCGTCGGTCTGTTTGTGGTTACTGTCAACCTTGGCAGGAAGGGGTTTTCCGGCAATCTGCATAAAAAAGTTTTCATAGACCTGATCCAAATTTCCACCGTCAATTTTCAACATCAAATCTTCGGCAATCATCCAGTTTGTTTGGTAATAGTTTTGGCAATTGAACTGCCCGGTTTGTAGATTGAGCGACTGATGATCACAGCACCAGACCTGGCCCCATTCTTCATATCGGACAATAAAAACAGCATATTGATCAATTTCCCTGTTTACAATTTCAAGGATGTTATGGCTGATGGCCTGACGGTTTAAAACAATCTCGACGATTGCTATTTCAGTAACATGTTTCCCTTCTGGGGTGGTTGTCGTTTCTGAAGATAGGGTGTTGATCCAGATAATGCTTCCGATTTCATCAATGAAAGTCTTTTTAGATATGCAATCGTCATTTAAATATTTATAAAATAGCTCTTTGGGCATTCGTTTGTATACACTAGTGGTTTCTGGTAAATCAATCATGGCATCTCCTTCTCAAATTTCTTATCTACTGATATTAATATACCGGCATGTTGTTTTGCTACTTATGTAATCGACTAACTCGATAAAATAGTTAGAATTTTTTGTAGCTTTCACGAATTAATGCCCAAGAAGTACTTCATATGTATATTTATCTAAGCTTCAATGCCTCATACTTACCCTTAGTTTTTCTTTAGTTAGATGTTGCGTTAATATTTAAAGGATTCAGACTATTGGATTTGAATTTCTTTTGATTAAGCTGGAAAATTATTGGTATAAACGTAATAAAGACTGTTTAATTGGAGGCTAAAGCTATGAAGAATCTGCGCACAATATTCCTTTTCATCGTTCCCTGTCTTTTTTGTTACCTATTCTCACCACCTGTCTTTTCCCAATCAAATGATCTTGGAATCTATACCAAAGAGATACTCATTCTTGAATCTTATCAGCGTGATTATTACCATACCCGGGTTCTGGAAGAAGGTATCGAAGCTGTTTTATCCGAATCAGGCGAAAAGGTTCGCATCCGCTATGAATTTCTTGATGCCAAAAACAGTCTCGATGCCGACGCCTTCCAGACATTGGCCGAGACCATGACTCAAAAATACAAGGATGTCGCGCTAGATGGGGTAATTATCTGTGACGACGATGCTCTACAATTTTATAGTCGTTTTGGTAAAACAATCTGGCCGAATACTATTAATGTCGTCAGCACTGGCATCAATTCTCTACGTCCCTACGTTCAGGGGATCCCGGGAATGGTCATCATCGAAGAGCGGCCTGATGTGGAAAAAAATATTGCATTAGCGTTAGAGCAAAATCAATCCAAAGATATTAAAACGTTGCATTTTATTTATGACGAAACCACCACCAGCAACGAAATGCGGTCTGACATCATCGCAATGCTTGCTGAAAAATACCCAAATTATGTAAGTCAACACTATTATGATAAAACCCCTGAAGAGCTCAAAGCGATCATTGATAACAGCGGCGAAAGTGATCTGTTTTTCTATGTGTTGTATTCCCGGGACCGATACAATGTCACTTATCATTACGATGAGGTTCCCCAATACATCTTAAAAAATGCTAAAAACCCGGTGTATGCCCTGTGGGACTTTTATCTAGGCACCGGGGTAGTAGGAGGATATGTGGCTTCTTCCTATAAGTATGGCGAAAGTGCAGCCAATACCCTGCTTGATCTCTGGGCGGGAAAATCCGTTTCATCCCTGATCTACGAGGATGGTTCCCACTATCAGTATATGTTTGACTACAATGTCCTCAAAGTCTACCAGTTGAGTAATATTCCGGAAGGCTCCACGATTATCAATGAACCGGTCACATACTTTGAAAAAAACAAAAACCTGATCATCCTATTCTCGGCGATCACCGGCGTACTGATGATGATTATCGGTCTCCTTCTTTATGCCATTCGCGAAAAAAACATTCTCAACCAGAAAACCATTGAAATTGCAGATTTGAATCAGGAGATTGTCGATACCCAGAAAGTCCTGATTACAAAATTAGGGGCCGTGATCGAAACCCGCTCCTTTGAAACCGCTAATCATGTCAAACGGGTGGCTAGAGTATCCGCATTTTTGGCCAAAGAATATGGGCTTTCCGAAAGAGATATCGCCATCCTTACGGCTGTTTCCCCGATGCATGATGTCGGAAAAATCGGTATCGGGGAAAATATCCTCCATAAGCCGGGACGGCTCTCAGAGCAGGAGTTTGAGATTATGAAATATCACACCAGTATCGGCTATGAAATCTTGAAAAATCCAGAACGGGAAATGCTGCGTTATGCATCGCTAGTTGCTCTGGAGCATCATGAAAAGTGGGGCGGTGGTGGCTATCCCAGCGGTAAATCAGGAGAAGATATCCATGTTTTTGCCAGAATTACAGCCATTGCGGATGTCTATGATGCTCTGCGCAGCATCCGGGTTTATAAAGACGCCTGGTCCCAGGAAGCTGCAGTTGCTTATTTGCTTGAAGAAGAAGGGAAGTTTTTTGAACCCAGACTGGTGAATATTTTCGTGGCCAATATTGATCAAATTGAGACCATTCGCAGTGCGGCTTATGAAGATGAACTCAATGATTTCAGCCAAATCTACCAATATTTAAAAGAAAAAATGGATGAATAGTTCCGCCGCTGCCATTATTCTGGATAACCTGAAAGCCAATGATTTTGCCGCCCGTTACGGCGGTGAGGAGTTTGCTGTTATTTTTACCGAAAAATCTCCGGAAGCTTGTCTTGAAATTCTGGAAAAAATTCGTTTGGATCTTGAAACCGCCGTTTTTGATTCCATGCCAGATGAGATCGTAACAATGAGCATCGGTTTTACCCCGTTCACTCCGGAGATGAGTAAAACTGACTTGTTTGAAGCTGCGGATATCAGTCTGTATACAGCCAAAGAAAATGGTCGTAACCAGATTCAATGCGCATCCTGATCCCGGCTGCATATCTTTTTTCTATTAAATGTGGTTCCCCTGAACGCTCTTCCAACAAAATGCCAGAAACAGCTTGTTTCTGGTTTTTTTATCCAAAAATCATCTCCATCCTGAAGCTCAAACAACCACAAAAAAAGACTAATGCCGATTCCACGCTTTTACCTGTAGAATCGGCCTAGTCCAAAATCTCTGTTGTCATCCGTTTGGATTCCTCCTATGATTTTTTATCAAAGCTCCTTTTTCACTTTTTAATGTAAATGTCACCAACTTCTTTTGTTTTACTTTTAAGATTCGATTTGTTTTATACTCACTGGATCATTATTTACTGGATTCTTTACTTGATATTTTTGATTTAAGAACTTTTTCTCGTTTCCAATTTTTAATTGGACATGGCTTGCAGAAACCGTGAGAACTTTTCTTTTTTCATTTATACTTTTCATTTATCGTTCATTTAATTCTTTGTGAGGTTACCCTTTCATCTTAATTTCAGATAACTTGATTTTACTCAAATTATTTGGCCTTTAATTTAAGTGATTTAATCGGCGTCAATTTTAGGTTGATCTTGATTATTTCGTTTATCTTATTGGCAAGTTGGTTCTTATTTACTTTTAAATGATCAATGATCTTTGATTAATTGTATTATAACACCTTTTGGAAATAAGTAAATAGATTTTTTGTAAACGTTTATATAAAATTTGTATAGTAATCTTAAATGCTTTGTAATTGCCTTTGTACGGCCGTTTGCTGATTCCTGAAACTTACTTAAGATCTTCATGAATCGACAGGACTGGACATGGTGCTTCGGCAATCACCCGCTGGGTTACTGATCCCGTAAAAAATCGTTTTAACTTTGACATTCCTCTGTTGCCCATCACAATTAAATCAAATGCTTCGCTCCGGGCCAGATCTAAAATTTCTATCGATGGTTCTCCCGTCACAACTGTTTTTTCCAAATCGATTCCAGAAAAATCAAATGCGGAGGCGATATCATCTAGAAATTCAGCGGCACTTTCTTCCAGTTTCGATACTATTTCAGGTTCCACCCCGACCGATATGATAGAGCCATCAACCTGGTGCCAGAAATTCTGATTTCTACCATACCCCGAAATATGACTCTCCTCAACAACCGTAAGTAAAGTCATAGAAAAATCATTTCTTTTTGCAATCTCAATAGCTTTTTTAAGTGCATTGATCGATGCCTTGGAACCATCGATGGGTACCAGTAATTTCATAGTCGTATCCTCCGTTTTTAGATAATTTTTCCTCTTATTGATAGATTGTGTTTAGATTTTTTCAGTACCTGTCAGGTGTTACTTGTTATACCCATTTTAATCAGACTGAAACGGACTTGATTCGACAACTGCACTTATATAAAAAAGCGATATGATCCTGATAATCATACCGCTTTTTTTGATTGCTTCTTTATTTTATATTTAACTTTTATAAACTCATTCGAATATCTTGATCTTTAATTCATCCGCACTGGCAGGATCCAAATGATCAATAATATTTAAATTCTCCAAAGCAATTTTTCTGGTGAATAAATATCGCACCCGTTCTTCAAATGCTGCCGGAAAAGCTTCAGCCAAGTTGAGGTCCCGGGCAATGGCCCGACTTCGGCCCTTGCCGTTATTGTAACAAAGTACCCATTTATCTTGGGTAATGCTCAGTACATCGGCGGTACTGTTTGGTCCGGGGGTGAGATAGGAAGTCATTGCCTGTTGTGCTTTTTCGGTAGAATCGCCACAACCGACAGTTAGAAAGACACACTCCGGCTGATCCCCCAAAGCATCAACAAAGGCTTCTTTTGTGCCGTTTAAAAGCAGTAACAGTTCAGTTCCAATTTGGTCGTTTGTTTCAAAACAGCCCAAGCTTTTTTTTGCGTTTAAAATATCAAAGCACTCTTCTTTTAAATCCTTAACCAGTTTGCCGTTTTCTGCAAAGAGAAACTGGGAATAGTTATAAAAATCACCGGTGATGCCGGATCCGAATTCATAGGCAACAATCTGTTGTTTCTTTTCGTCATATTTACAGCCAAATCGTCTCCGATGCTGATCGCCCTTGGCGGTCGCCTTGGTTTTTAATCCGTTGGCTTCAATATAATATCCCTTATTCTTCTTGTTGTTATAGAGATTTTTGCGATACCCGGATTTGTAGGCTTGCCAGGAATACTTGCACTCAATGAGAACCATGCGGTGCTTACCGTTCTGTTTTTCCTTTGAAATGGCCACCATATCCATTCTGCCTAGTGGGGTTGCCTCGGGTGAGTAGTTCAGATCTACACAGTACCAGTCCGACTCCATGCTGGCGTTATTATTGCAAGCAATAATTCCCTGGTATTTCTGTCCCAGTGGTCCGGCTTTTGCTTCAATGGGAGCACTTTCAACTAAAGCATTCTCTACATTTTCTTTGAATTCTGGATAGGATTCAACAAACGCCTGAACAAATTCCGGATCAAATGGAAAGATCATGGTATCTGATTTTTGGGTAAATTTCAGGCCGCAAAAAGCGGTCCGGTCAATAAAGAACTTGCTGATTTTAACAATGCATTTCTGGTCTTCTGCATAGACCAGCTCCATCATGTTTTTTCCCCAGTAATAAATGATAATGCTCTCATCCCGAACGCCTAAAAATAATTCTTTGTTTTCAATGACCCTATTTTTTAAAAAGGCTTCCAATTCTGGAACCTTCAAAAGATTTTCTACGTTTCCTCTTGACAAATAAATTTCCTCCGATATTTTTTTAGTATGACATAATTGCATTGAATGGTCCATGAGTTTTCAACAATAATTCAATGCTGTCTCGACGGATTATAAATTTTACAATTAACTTTTATTATAACTTTTATTTTTAAAGCTGGCAACAATTATTAATTTTAACGCTTCATCTTTATTTGCTTTTATTAATCAAAAAAGACTAAGGCCGATTTTACATTTTCATCTGTAAAACCGGCCTAGTCTAAAATCTCTGTTGTCATCCGTTTGGACTCCTTCTATTGATTTTATCAAAAATCTTCTTTTTCACTTTTCTTCACAAACTTCGCCAACTTTTTGGAATCATCTTACTCTTTAGTTTGGATTTGTTTTAACTCGTTCCAATCATTCAGAAATCTTTTCGTCATCATCTTCACCGAATGGTTTTTCTTGATACCCAATGATCTTTGACTATTTCTGTTTGATGTGGTTGAGGTTTCTTCCGTACTTCATTTCGGAGCAATCTGTTTTCTCATTCAAATTTTTCCCACTGCCTTTAAAATAACTCAATTTGCCTTTGGTTAATTTTTACATCAACTCTGGTAAATCTTAATTTTATTGGTGAGTCGTACGTTTGTTTGCTATAGAAAAAGATTAAGTTGATTTTTGACTCGATTACAGTATATCACTTTATTCGCATAAGTAAATAGATAAGGTGTAAATGTTTGTATATCTTTTGCGTACGTTCACGTCAGCTTTGTAAAACTAGTCACAGATCGATTAATAAACACCACTGTTTTGAGCTTGTCTCAGCAAAACAGTGGTGCAATTAAAATAGCTTCACGCTACCCATCCAAATCGCGTTTAATTTAGGAATTTTTCAAGATAATACTGGAAATAATATCTGCTGCATCCTCAAAAGAGTCACAACTTTCTTCGAAATAATCATAAATACGGATAAAGGCAATGGTTTCGATATGATCCCGTTTGTCCACAAAAAGTTGCTTCACAGACTGAACATACAGGTCATCCCCTTCGTTCTCCAGCCGATTAATAGCGATGATCGCTTCATTTAAAGCTTTTGGTTTCTTAAAGGATTTTAATTCCTTGACGGCATCATGCAGACAGGTCGCACTTTTTTCGATCAAATCCATAAATTTAATCATTTCCGGGGTGATTTTTTCAATCTGGAACATATCGATGTATTTTAAAATATCTTCAATCAGATCAATAATGGTGTCCAGGGCACAGGCCAGATTGATGATATCTTCCCGTTCAATGGGGGGCAGAAAATCACTGTACATAAATTCCATCATCTCATACTTGAGATTATCTGCTGTCCGTTCCACTTCATGGAGTTTGACTAGCTTCTTTTCTAAACTTTTAAGATCGTAATCCTGTAGGGTTTCGTTGAGCATATGGGATGCTTTAACGATCAAATTAGAAACAGCGATAAATTCTTTGTAATAGTTATACCCTTTTGTTTTAACTTTTTTTGACATAATGTCTCCCTTTTAGATATTGTTTATTTAGAATATTTGCATGAAAACCCAGGCCATGATAAATCCGACCAGGCCGCATCCCGGGAATGTAAGCACCCAGGCTAAAATCATTTCCCCGACCGTTGACCAGTTAACCGAGGAAAACCGTTTGGCTGCACCAACTCCCATGATCGCAGTTGTTTTGGTATGGGTGGTGCTGACAGGCAATCCAAAAACTGATGAGATCATCAGACAAATTGCAGCTGCCAGATCTGCACTGAACCCCTGGAAGGATTCCAGCTTAACCATGTCCATACCAACGGTTTTGATAATTTTCATACCGCCAATGGAAGTTCCCAGTGCCATCACCAGTGAGCAGAGTATCATCATCCAAACCGGAATGACAAAATTCGTAGCATCACTATTTCCCTGAGCCAGAAAAATTCCCAACATAAAAATTCCCATGAACTTTTGTCCATCCTGAGCTCCATGCATAAAAGCCATAGCCGCGCCAGCCCCAATCTGACCTTTTTTAAAAAAAGCATTGGTCTGTTGCCGTGACATGCTCTTGCAGATCTGCATGACAATTCTAACAACCAGAAAACCCAGTCCGAACCCTAAAAGTGTTGATGTTCCTAAACCATAAACAACCTTTATCCAGGCCTGTCCGTTAATCCCACTGATACCGCCCTGCAGGGCAATGGCAGCACCAGAGATGCCCGCAATTAAAGCATGGCTTTCACTGGTTGGAATCCCGAAATACCAGGCGGCGGTAGCCCAGAGCACGATTGCAAAAAGGGCCGCACACAGCGCGATGAGGGCATCGTCTGAACCACTGAAATTAACCATATTTGCTACAGTTTGCGCCACTGTCGCATTGACGGCTGTCATAACGAATACACCGAGGAAATTGAAGACGGCGGCCATAACAATTGCTTTTCTGGGTTCCATCGATCGTGTGGACACACAGGTGGCAATAGCATTTGGCGCGTCGGTCCATCCGTTTACCAAAATTACCCCAAGGGTTAATACTACAATGATGAGCAGCGCTGGATTGCCGGCGATGCTACTGATAAAATCCGATAAAGTGATTGTCATTTTGTTAAGAATACCCCTTTTCTCTCTACACACTCAAAATTTTTCTTTCGAATGTCATACTGGTGTTTTTTTGCCGTACTCATTCTACACCATAAGTTCCCTAAATAGAACTCATTTAACAAAAATTTAACATATTTTTAATATGGCACTCCTTTAAAAACATTACTTATCTATAATTTAATACAAAATTGTGACTAGCAATAGATTTTTATGTGATTGTTCTACGATTTTTGCATTTTTTTATATAAATCAAGTTAATCATTGCAAATTTTATAATAAAGGTGTAAAATTTACGTAACGAATTGTATCTGAAAAAAATTATTTCAATGTAGATTTAAGCTGATTTTTATTGAACAATTAATCTTAACGAATTTATCATAACTTTAAACCGAAATACAGGAGGATACTGGAAATGAAATTTTATCGAGGGACTTTTATTTGTTTTGTTTTGATTCTAGTCCTGGGAATTTACCCGGCTGCAGTACTGGCAGAAGAAATTAGTGATAGCGAGACAGTGGTGACTGCCATCGACGCCCAACCATTTGTGGAAACAAAGGAGATGCTCCCCGGTGATGTGGCACCCGACCCGGGTTGGCCTGATGAAGCGTATCAAACTGATACCATGAATACTTCGTCGGTTTTCTCACCCCGACTCACCGCCCCCAGCTCAGATAATGATTATTATTTTGCAAAAAATATTTTCTATCTGGGTGGCTATGGCATGCCTAACTGCACCGCCTACGCGTGGGGACGAGCTTATGAGATCCTGGGTAGTAAACCCAATTTAAGCAACGGAAATGCTAATGAGTTTTGGGGTTATAACCTGAACAGCGGTGCCTATTCTTATGGCAGTACCCCTAAGGTTGGCGCGATTCTCTGCTGGGACGGCAGTTCCTGCGGCCACGTTGCAGTGGTCGAAAAAATTGAAGGCAACAAGGTCACTGTGTCGGAGTCTTCCTGGAGTGGTTCGTACTTCTACACCACTACCTTCACGGCCGGTTCTGAAAACTCTGTCTCTGTCGGCGGTTTCCAGGGATACATCTATATTGGTGACTTTGGTCCCGAACCAACTCGGGACACTACCCCACCAACTCTTACCAATGCACAAATTACCGACATCAATGATGAAGGTTTTACCGTTACCTGTCAGGTTTCAGACGCCGATTCTGGTATTGCATCGGTACTAATTCCCACCTGGACTGAAGCAAACGGCCAGGACGATATTGTCTGGCATCAGGCAAATATTAGCGGTAATACTGCCTCCTACCGGGTTTTGTACAGCCAGCATCGCAATGAACAGGGCATCTATGCCGTTCATGTTTATGCCTACGACGGTGCCGGAAATACGGCCTGTACAGCTTTGAGCGTATCAGCCCAGAAGAGTATTTCCTGTTCTTATCAAACCCATGTCCAGGATTACGGCTGGCAGCGCTGGAAAATGAACGGTGAGCTTAGTGGTACCTCAGGAGAATCCAAACGCCTGGAAGCCATTGAAATTCAGGTCGACAACAAGGGCTATGATCTGGGTATTGAATACCGCACCCATATCCAGAATATCGGCTGGCAGGAGTGGAAACACAACGGTGAAATCAGCGGTACCTCCAATCAGGGGCTTCGTCTGGAAGCCATTGAAGTCCGTTTGACAGGCGCTGATGCTTACCGCTATGATGTGTACTATCGGGTTCATGCCGAAAATATCGGCTGGCTGGACTGGGCTAAAAATGGCGGTAGCTCAGGTACCGAAGGTTTCGGCTACCGCCTGGAAGCAATCGAAGTAATGGTCGTTCCGGCTGGCTCCCCAGCCCCCGGATCTACCATGCGAGCTTTTCAAAGCAATAATTAATCTTAACCCAAAAACACCGTTCAGGTGTTTTTTTTTATGTGAAAAAGCGCCTGCATCCGTATCTAAAATCGTCCTTGACTCTCCCCGTGGAGGAGGATTTATACTTCAAATTGAAACAAGAAATGATTGGAGGAAAAAATGGAAAACTGTATTGAAGTAACAAATCTAACCAAGTCTTATGGTAACCGGTTGGCCGTGAGTAATTTAAACCTGACAGTAAAAAAAGGTGAAATATTTGGTCTCCTGGGACCAAACGGCGCTGGTAAATCAACCACTATCGACTGCATCCTGGGACTGAAGTCATTTGAAAACGGGACGGTTCGGGTGCTGGGCATGGATCCGGTCAGGGAAAGAAAGCGACTTTTTGAACGGGTCGGGGTGCAACTGCAATCATCCAGTTATCAGGGTAACATCCGGGTGGGTGAAGTCTGCGAAGAAATCGCTGCCCTTTATCACGCACCAGCTGATTACCATGACTTGCTGATTCAGTTTAAATTGGATCAATACCATCGGCAATCCGTCACAAACCTCTCCGGCGGTGAAAAACAGAAGCTGTCAGTGTTGCTGGCATTGATCCCGCAACCCGAGGTACTCTTTCTGGATGAGCTCACCACCGGTCTGGACACCGAGGCCAGACGGGAAGTCTGGCAGGTTTTGACTGATTTAAAAAATAAAGGGCTGACACTGTTTCTTACTTCCCATTACATGGATGAGGTGGAAATGCTTTGTGACCGGGTCTGCATTATTAATCGCGGACATGCCCTGGTAACCAATACCGTACCACAGTTAATTGAAAATAGCCCGTATCAGCGTCTTGAAGAAGCCTATCTCTGGGTCATGAAGGAGGAAATCGCCATATGAAAAAGTTTTTTACCTTACTAAAAATCGAAGGTTTGCTGTCGTTGCGCTCTATTGACAGCATCTTTTTCGGAGTCAGCATGCCGGTGGGTATACTCATCTTAATCGGACTCATTGCCGGACAAAACCCGGCTACCACCACTGCCGGTTATACACTTCTCGAAAGTTCCTTTGGTGCCCTGATCACGGTGGGAATCTGTGCCACTGCTTTTATGGGTATCCCTTTGACTATTGCCGACTATCGGGACAAGAAAATTCTCAAACATTTTTTTGTGACACCGGTGAGCCCAACTATGTTATTATGGGTTCATGCCGTCATAAACATGCTGCTGTCCGCGGTTTCGGCGCTGGCCATTTACCTTGTCGCTCAAACCTTCTTCGGTTATGAAATGTCGGGTTCCAAACTGGCGTTTATCGGTTCTTATTTCCTGGTTATGGTTTCGATGTACAGTTTAGGCCTGCTCATCGCCAGTTTTTGCCGAACCGTTAAAACAGCCAACGTGGTTTGCAGTATTGTTTATTTTCCGATGCTTTTTTTATCTGGTGCCACTATTCCCTTTGAAATTTTTCCAAAACCTCTTCAGACCGTAGCCGGTATTCTTCCGCTTACCCAGGGTATTAAACTTCTAAAGTCTGTCAGTCTGGGGTTGGAAACAAGTCTGTTGATTCCTCTGGTTGTTTTAATAGCAGCCCTGATTCTAGGAATTATTTTATCGATGCGGTTATTCCGCTGGGAATAAGAAAGGAGAGACAATGAACGAAACCTACCAATGTGAACGAGTCGAAACCGCTTATTATAAGATCGGTCTATTTTCAAAAATGAATCGGGTCACCATTAAAGCACTGCGACATTATGACGAAATCGGTCTACTACCACCGGCGTTTATCGAAGAATTTACCGGATACCGTTATTATTCATCGGCACAACTCCCGATCCTCCACCAGATTCTGGCACTGCGCGAAATGGGATTCACCCTGGACGAAATAAAACAGGTCCAGGGCGGGATCCCTGAGCAAGAATTACTTCAAAAAAAGAAACTGGAGATCATGAAAAAAATTGCGACGGAAACCCTTCGCCTGGCCCAGATTGAATCTTATCTTACGCAAAAAGATGGAGACAGCAACGAATACCACATCATTCTTAAAGATCTTCCCCAGGTTATTGTGGCATCGATGCGGACGGTTATTCCTGGATACGACGCCCTGTTTGACGTTGTTCCACCGATGGGGGCAGAAATGGAGCGGTTGGGTTGCGTCTGTGCGGTACCAGAATACTGTTTTAATATCTATCACGACGGCGAATACCGGGAAACCGATGTGGACGTGGAAATCTGCGAAGCGGTCACTGAAAAAAAAGCGGATACGGAAATGTTGACATTCAAAACCATTGACCGCGTCGAATATGCCGCCTGTGTCCTTCACAAAGGTCCCTATGAGGGTTTCCCCAAAGCATATAACGCAGTCCTTAAATGGGTTGAAAACAATGGCTATGAAATCATTGACAATCCCCGGGAATCTTACATCGATGGTATCTGGAACCAGGATTCTGCTGAGGATTGGTTGACCGAAATCCAGTTTCCAGTCAAGAAAGTCGATTGATTGTTACCACAGCGATTATTAAAGAAAACATGATAGAATATTAAGATTAGATAGTTTTTATTAAATCACCCGATTGGAGTTGCAAAAATGAAGAAAGACCTTATTCTATCAAAACAGTTGGCCCTTCTTGAAAAACAGGAACAAAAGTTTTTAAATCAAACAGAAAGTCCGTTTATAAAGTCCAATTTTACCCCCATGGCCAATAAAATCCAGGCTAAAATCCCTGATAAACTGCATTCAACACTAGATGCGGCCTTCTATGTGGGTTTTCATTTGGTATTTGAAAAAGGTAGTTCGCTGATCGAAAAAACATACAATAAAGAAAAAATTGACGTGACATATGATTTAAATAATTACGCCATTGAAAAATACATGACTAAAAAACACCTGAAAACGTTGGATAAGTCGTCAAAACATTCCAAAACCATCAATGAATCCATTGCCGCCATAGAAGGCGGTGTTCTGGGTTTGTTGGGGATTGGACTGCCGGATATCCCCCTGTTTCTTGGGGTAATCGTCAAAACTATTAATGAAATCGCTTTGTCTTACGGCTTTCAATATAACACTGACGAAGAAAAAGCATACCTGCTTTATTTGATCTGCGCCGCCATGTCAAAAGAAGACCAGCGCCAAGCCTATGATCTAAAAACTGAGCGCTTAGGTCAGGACATTGATGCCCATACCCCAACCAACATTGATCTAGATGCTTTTATGAAGGAGACCTCCGACCTGCTATCCAATACCCTGCTGACTGCCAAATTTATCCAGGGACTGCCTCTTGTCGGCGTCATCGGTGGGGTGATTAATCCCGTTATGATTAATAAAATCGGCAAATACGCCCGGATTAAGTATAAGAAGCGATATTTACTGAGCAAAATACAAACATTTACCGTAAATCAGCCGTGACTACCTGACAAAGTTCAAAATCCAAAATAAAAGTAGCATGCCCAACCATAAAAACAGAAAAATGAACTTGATCGTGGTTGACCAGGAACAAACCGTCGCCAACAACATATTTTGCTGCGGATAGTTGTTGATTAATACTATCAGCAATGTGTTTTCGAGGATATCACACAATGCCCGGGCGCTGGCCAAGAAGATCAGGATATTTCGTTGCACCGGATCTGCAGTAATCCGAAATGACAGAGCCAGCATTACAATCAGAAAACAGGCGATGAAACAGTAATCCAACAGTAAATAGTGTTTGTACGCCTTTTGTCCCTCCGCCCCAATTTGGCCAAAGACCTGATACACGGTGTTGGCATCGTACCGCAAACGCATGTCCAGCAGACCAAAACCGGGGTCGTATTGCTTAATGCCCCGTGCTCCCAGATTGGTAAATTCCATCAGGATCAGACTTGCAAAAAAGCCGATTGTTCCCAAAACTGTTACCCAAATATTCATCCTTTTTCCTCCATCTTGACATTGCGCCCTTTAATCACTAGAATAAAGTATACCGTCGTTATACATTAGAGTATACTGCCAGTATACTCTAATGTCAACAGAAAGGAAAATTTTATGGAACCTTTATCTATCCGCAACCAGGAGAAACAAAAAAAAGAGGCCTTCATTATCGATTCGGCTGATCGTTTATTTTCGCTGTCCGGCTACGAAGCGACCACCATGAATGACCTGGCCCAAGCGACAAATCTGACAAAACGGACGCTTTATAAATATTTTGCAAGCAAGGATGATCTTTTCTTTGCCGTTATTTTGAACGGCTATCAGAAACTCTGGCAGAAGATCAGTTGTCAATGCGAGAATGGCCATACCGGGCTGGAAAAGCTGGAACTTTCCTGTACGGCTTTTTATGCTTTCTATACGAGCGAACCGGGGGTGTTTTCCTTGATGGGTAAAATCGGACAAGTCCGATCCCAAAATGCCGGTATTGATCTTCCTCATCAAGAAAGATTCTATGCCCACAATAAAGTTATGTTCGCAGCGATCAACCAGATTTTTGTAATGGGCAAAGCGGATGGCAGTTTGCGAGACGATATTGACGCCCCACAATTAATGGGTTCTTTCATCTTTACCCTAACGGGGTTTTTCTATATGTTCTCTCTTTCCGGTCAATCATATTTGAAATTCCTGGATGTGAAAGAAAATGATTTTATCAAAACAACCCTGTCATTATTAATTGATACGGTCAAAAAATAGCACCGATCCTTTACACAATCGGCTCAAAAAAGACCAGTCCCGACAAAAACCCAATGGGTTCTGTCGGGACTGGTCTTTTTATGTCATTATTATTGGAGTGCAAATAATTTAGATGTTAAATTGTTTTATATGAATTTTTTAAGTGAGTCGGGTGAGTTCAGCGAGTTGATGTTAGAACATTTCCTTGCTGAGTCGATCAATAACCTTGGTTGTTTCTTCATAAACACCTGGGAATGAACTGAAATTCAAGCCTTGGGTCAGGTTCGGAATGAAATATAATTTACCACATTCATCGCAGGCTTTTTTAGTATATTCAGCCACGATTTCTGGTGTCCAGCCGGGGAAATCAACAACACCGCTGTCGATCGCTCCCATGAATGTCATTTGTTTGCCATATTTTTCAATCAGTTCTGGGACATTATTGGTTGTCATAACGCCCTGCCAGATATCAATGCCCATGTCGATCATAAACGGAACCAGGTTAACCCCATAAGAATCGCTATGGTGAACAATCAGTTCAACGCCATTTTCTTTGTAGAAACCGTAGATTTTTTTATAGGCTGGCAAAAAGAATTCTTCAAACATTTCTGGTGAAACAAAAGACGAACGTTGGCTACCCCAGTCATCATGATGGAAAATACAATCTGGATGAATTCGGTTGATCAATTCTTTGGCATAAGCCAGTTCATAGTCAACCAGATAGTCGATCAGGTCATGCATGTCTTCCGGTTCTTCATAAAGAGCCATCAGCGCGTCTTCCATGCTCATCAGATGATGGGTCATTTCAAAAACGCCGGGAGCCACAAAAGCAGTTACAAATTCTTCGTTACGATCAACCGCATTGGCGTGAGCAACGGCGGCTACCCAGGCTTCGTCTGATGTAGCAACGGCTGGTGCTTTAACCTGATTTTTCCAGTCGGTGATATCTTTTAATACCTTATGTTCCTCATCATGCACCGGGAATCCACCCAGTTGGTCCGCTGGCCAGCTAAAAGTTATACCCCAGCCATTCTTAATTGTCTGACCAGGTCCAGCCATTTCTCCCAGGGGTGCTTCCATAATCAGATTCATGAACTCATATTGATTTACAAAACGATCCGGGTTACCACCCTTGATGGTTTCTATTAAATTCTGTCTTTTTGTTAACATTCACGGTCTCCTTTGAATTTAGATATTTAAAAAATCAGGTTATTGAATTATTTAATTATGCGACTAATTCTTTGGCTTTAACAGCGGCACTACCAGCATCTGGAGCAAATCCATCAGCGCCGATTTCGGCAGCGTATTCTGGTGTCACAGGGGCACCACCAACGATGACTTTAACATCCAGTCCGCTTGCTTTAATGGTTTGAACCGCTTCTTTCAGGGCTGGCATGGTTGTCGTTAACAGACCAGAACAGGCTACCAAGGTGACATTTTCGTTTTCTTTGATGGCTTCGACAAACTTTTCAGCCGGAACATCAACACCCAGGTCAACCATCGTAAATCCAGCACTTTCGATCATCATCGAAACCAGGTTTTTACCGATATCATGTAAATCGCCGGCAACCGTTCCGATAATACAGGTGCCTAAAGATGCAGAAGTATCTCCAGCCATCAATGGTCGTAAAACGTCAACGCCTTTTGACATCGCTTTTGCAGCGATCAGCATTTCAGGGACAAAGATTTCTCCGGAAGAGAATTTCTCGCCAACAACACCCATCGAGTCAACCATCGCTTGCAGAATTTCACCTGGTGCGTTGCCTTCGTCTAATGCTTCCTGAACTAATCCGGGAATCAGTTTTGTTTTACCAATTTCTACTTTTGCTTTAACTTCTTGAATTTTTGACATGTCTTTTCTCCTGTTCAATATTTATTTTGAGTATTTTTAACATCTGACAACTGGCTGTGTGCACCGGTTGTCAAAATAGGTTGTACAGTTTAGTGATTTTTGGTTATAAACAACTGGCTAGACTATTTTTTCTGACCGAAAATCCCTTCCCGGTAAGCGCCAATATATTCCATACAGTAGTCGTCTTCACCCAGTAACGCTTCCGTGGCAAAGATGATGCCCATTAAGTCGCCGTTGGTTGGGTCGAGAATGGCACTGTCCAGACCAGCGTTCATGGCCAGGACGGTAAAGCCCATATTGACCATTTTTCGGGCCGGCAGGTTAAAGGAAATATTGCTGACCGCGCCGGTAACATGGATGGTGGGATATTGTTCTTTAATGCTGCGGATCACTTCGACGACCATAGCAATCCCATCTTCAGACGTACAAAGCATTTCTACCAATGGATCAATGTGCATTCTTGATGGATCGATGCCATATTCTTTGACCTTGGCCATTAAATCGGCAAATACATCGAGACGGTCTTTGGCGGTTTTAGGAATCCCTTTGTCACTGTTTAACAGCGCTACGCATTCCCATTTTGTATCGGCAATGGCTTTAAATGCCGCGTCGATCTTATCGCCTTCTAACGATACGGAGTTAAATAAACCGGGTTTGTTACAGTATTTCATCGATTCGATACAGGTATAAACATTGGGGCTGTCCACCGCAATGGGGGTTTCGGTAACTTCCTGAACCAGATCGATCAACCATTTCATGGTTTCCAGTTCAATGTCGTCATCAACTGAAGCACAGACATCAATGTAATCCACGCCGGCTTCGGTTTGAATCCTGGCCAGATTTTTAATAAATTCGCCATCTTTGGCGGCGATTGCTTTCGCGGTGGAAGGAATCGCACCGTTAATTTTTTCTCCGATAATAATCATTTTATTCTTGCCTCCTAGTAATTCTTTATTTACTCAGTACTTAAACTGATTGCAAACTATTTGCAATCAGTTATTTTTACGAAACTTTATTTCTCAACTTATTACGAAAATGCCGGGAGCTGTCCTGCATCGGTCGTTTGTACGTGTATAGTATAGCACCGGTGTAAAGGAACGTCAATCATTTTTTTAAACGTATTTAATATTTTACAAATTCATTGTCAATCCGCTTAATTAAGCAATTAATCCATACAGACAGCGAATACATTTGTTCGTATTTAATATATTTACAACTCGTTTTCTCAGGTTTCTTATTTACATTCTTTTGCTTTCATACTTAACAAAAAAAAGTGTGGGCGACCCACACTTTTTTTGTTTATTTGATATGAATCAACACATAAAAGTCACCATTATACAACGTCTCTGACCCTGATTTTTCGATGGCTAAAAACATTGGAACCAGTGAAATGACGGCCTTGTCATTTTCCTGAGTAAAAGTGGCTTCATCGGCATTGATAAAATCTTTGCTAATCTGATAATTACCGCCCTGAGAGGTATCAAAATAATCAAAGACGTCTTTCATATTGATCTGCATCAACACCTGACCGGTTGCATCGGTGAGCAGTAGCGCCCCAGCAACCCCAGTTTTTGCTCGGGACAGGGTATAGCTTTTTCCAGTTGACTCAAAGTCGCAGATTAGTGGATCCATCTTTTCTTCCAACATGTAGAAATTCGCCACTACAAAGGTCTCGTAGTCGGAAATATCAAGGGGTGACTGTTGGTTCAAATTAAGATAAACCGAATCCTGTCCGTAGGGATTTTCTTCGTAACGATAAAAACCAAAGGTATTATAAAAATCCTCGTAGACATCAAAATCTTCTCCCAGATAAGGAATTTCTCTGGTGTATTCCATCATGGCCAGGTAATTGACGGTATCGGAGATGATCTTTTTATCCACCTCAGATAACAATGCATTAGGACTGATCATGTTATTTTCCAGCATCTTGTTCTCAACCAAAGTATCGGTCAGTCGCCCCACCTGACTAGCCCGACTGATCGTGAAGGCATCTACCGGCGGTATGATGGAAAACAGCGAAAAACCAATTAGCAGGGCAGCTATGAGACCATTCTTACGAACCGGCATAAAACTCATCAGAATGCCAGAAACAGCGGCAAAGATGCCAAAGAGAATCACGTAATAACGGCCGTGGGTCATTCCGGTTTCCTGAATTCGTAATACCGAAGCGACAATCTGAAATAAAACGATAGGCACCAGGACTTTGGGAAAAATCTTCCGGAACCATTCAGCAAATTTGTTTACCAGATTGCTGGCCAAGATGTAAAGCAGAATAACGGCGATGGCAAAACCTACCAGCATCGGTTCTAAACGGTTATCGGTCCAGAAATTTCCGGTGATATTTCTGGCAATATAAATAATCAATATCACCGTATATACTGACAAAAGCGGAATGATAATATAGGAAATCAGTACCTCCAGAAATTTCGGACAGAGACAGGATCGCTCCACCTTTTCCCGGTTATGCTCCAAATTTTCTGGCGACCGGTTTTTATCCGATGCGCCGGGATAAATGGGAATCAGCGAGAGCAAGTAAATCGGCGCAAACAGTATTCCCACAATATTTAAGGTATGCAGGTAAGACTTTTCTGGTACTCTGAACAGCAGCAAATCAATGGCGGCAAGGATCAGGGTGACCCCCAAAAAGATGACTCCTGAAAAAAGCAAAGAATTAAAGAACGACTTAAAGCAAGCCATAAAACTGCCATTGAAACTGACCTCGCTTTTGATAACCGGCACCCAGATATAGGCAATCAGCAAGGCAAACAGCGCCACCGCTGTCCGTATCCAGGTTTCCATTCTGGTGCTGGTGTATTGTCTGACAATCAGAAAATAGCCAAGAGTCAGTACCAGACCCAGACCCATCGCCGTCATTCGATAGGAAAGCTTGTTAAAAAATCGTTCCCAGCCAGCCTGGAGAGCAAACCCCAGAAATGCCCCGACCAGAAAGGTCAATAGATATTTGGTATAATCCACATCCTGCTCAATGGCCATGGCATTTACCACCGCGGCCGCCGCCAGAAAAACAACGGTGAGCGGATAGCGGGATAGCGCCTCAACCAGATTGCTGAGTTTTTCCCGGATCTTATCTAATAGTTTCATTTTTACTCCTTTCTTACAATTCAATTTTTCTGCTACACAACACTATATTAATAACTACATACCCTTTACCGCCAGATATAAATGAAATCTATCGAACAACTTTTATCAAATCCGGATGTAATATCTAAAATTCATTGTCTCTCGTCATTTTTAGTTGATAAAATAAAAACAGACCAGCATTCGCTGGTCTTAGTAAATCTACTTATAAAGATTCTGTTGCAATTCTTATTCAATCACTTTTCGATAAAAGGGTTAACTGTCGAGCCTGGGGCAGCGCTGCCCTTTGGCACAATCTCGATGCGGATGCCTTCCAGTCGATAGCCAAAACCGGCGGTTCCAGCTTGTGCGCCATTGCTGGCCCAGCCCATCCAGCCCACGTTCTGGGCATGTACCTGATAATAAACATCAAAAAGTTCGGCATCGGTACCGGTTAATTCGATGGCGATTGCCTCCAGTCGCAAGGATTTCCCGGCGGTTCCGCTTAAAGCACCATCCGCCACAAAATTCTGCCAGCCAATATTCTGGACATGGGTTTTATATTTCACTCCAAGGTCATAGATATCTGTAATAGCATTGATCTCAATCGCTTCCAGTCGCAGGGATTTCCCTGCGGTTCCACTGACAGCACCATCAGCGACAAAACTCTGCCAGCCGACATTTTGGACATGAGTTCGATATTCAATGGCCGGTGTCGCTTTTTCTTTCACCACATAATTGACAATCGATTCTTTGACGGTATTGCCTTTACCATCCAGTACTTGCACCGATATGGTATAGATTCCCGCAACGGTTGGTGTAAAGGCAGCGGTGGGAACACTGCTGTAGTCCTGGATGGTGGTGGTTTTTCCGTTTAACTCATAATAAAATCCATACTGATAATCCCCTTCACCCCCACTGGCTGCGGCACTCAGGACAAGCAGCGTTCCCAGCGTTTGTCCGGTTGGTTTATCAACCGTAAAGGTATCAATACTTAGTGGATTACTCGGCGTAACCTTGGCCATGGCCGCATCCAACTGAATCAAGCCGTAGCCATAGTAATCATCCCGACCTGTAGTACCAAAATCTAACGCGGTTTCTTTTAGCAGAGTTTCCACCTGGGCACTGGTCATCGTATAGTCCGCCGCCATTAACACCGCACAGGCTCCAGCCGTGATGGGGCTGGCAAAAGATGTTCCGGAGGTTTCTTCATAGGTTCCGTCATGGTTTGTCGAATATACTCTGTAGCCCGGAGCACATAAATCGACCAGACTGTTGTGTTGCGAAAAATAGGCAATCTTATTGGTATTATCCGTGGCACCCACTGAAATAACATTATTATAGGAGGCCGGAACTGCCAGTTCACCACTGTAATTAGCGTTACTACCTTCATTTCCCGCTGCCGCTACCATCACCTTACCAGCGTTGGCGGCATTTTCCACAGCAGTTCGTAACGCCGATGAAACCATATAGCCACCAAAACTCATATTGATGACTTTTACATCTGATCGTGCTGCCGCATCATACAAGGCGGCGCAAATATAGCCGACATCCAGGTTCTTGTCGCCGTCTGATAGGCCGCCAACCCGATACGGAGCGACCTTGATGTTGGCGGTACCTGTGATCCCGGCAAAACCAATGCCATTATTGGTCACCGCTGCCACACAGCCCGAGACCAGTGTTCCATGGCCGGATAAATCCATCATATTAGTGGTCCCTTCGACATAATCATAGCCGGTAACCACATTATCGGAGATATCAGGATGTTGAGTATTCAGGCCGGTATCAATGACAGCTACCACTACCGTTTCTGAATTATTAACCTTGTTCCAGGTCTCATCAGCGCCAATTCGTTCAAACTGCCAGGCTGCCGACAAATTTGGATCATTGGGAAGCGCTGAGGTCTGGATATAAGCATTTTTTTCGGCTACCAGCACATTGGGATTTTCTGACAATTGGGCAATCAGTGCGTCAGTATTTGTAGAATCGGCCACTTCGATGATATCCACCTGAGCTCCTAATGATTCGCCGCCCTTAATGTCCTCGCTGGTCAGGGCAAGACTTCCAATCGTGGCCTGGTCTTTGTAAATGACGATAATTTGATCATTAATATTTGAATCGGCATCAAGATTTGCAACTTGGTCCAGGCTTTGGATGACCATGGACTGGCCTTCAGCCATAACCCCCAGCGGACAGGAACTCCCAATTAAAACCATAGCGAGCAGGAAGACAATTGCCTTCTTGAATTTCATTGATATTACCTCTTGCGCTTTCTTTTTTTTAATCAGATGATTTCGTTTTTGGATTGCTCCAACATCTTTTGCCGAGCACGGTTTTGTCATTGTTTGACATTCTTGTATTATTTGATATAGAAATTATACCTGTAAGAACGCTTTTATTCAATCACTAATTATTTATGCCATTCCACCCTTACGACTTTTCTTAAGAATTGCTGAATTCCAAGTTTCACTAAAGGTTAGCGGGTTATTATCTGTACAAGAGATAAACATCTCCCCTTTTTCTTTTCATTCCTAATATAAAAAAAGCAGTGCATCCATCCGGGATCACTGCTTTTTTATTTTTTTACGTAAAACCCTGATGATTTTTCAATCATCAGGGTTTTCAAGTTCAAATTTTGTAGTTACCTGACTGGTTTAGTCTAGGAGAATAGAAACATCACTGCAATTCCGGCAATGACACTGCCGATGGCAATAGCCAATGCGATGAATTTTTCGTTTTTAATATCATCCAGCAATTCATCTTCTGATTTATAGGTCACGTGGGATGGTTTCTTGGTTGTCACCGAACGTCCCACATAAAGCCGGTTTCCCCGTTTGTGAATTTCACCCAAAATATACATCGGTTGATCTTCCGGGAGAATTTCTTCAAAAAAACGATAGCCCAGAAAGCGGGATCCTCGCGGATTCGAAAAACTGAAATTGAAGTTATCTCTGACCCAATTGGAATCAGATGATTCCATACGGTTGCAACCTGGCATTAAATCCACATCGCTGCCAAAGCTGGCCATGTCAATATAAACTTTTTCATCCGAGCTGCTGTCCGAAAGATAAACCTCCACCGGACTTTTTTCGCTGGATAAAGAGCTTTCCACTTTATCAGTAATGGTTCTAGTATTTCCTTCATCATCCCGTTCGGTTCTAGTTTCTTCATGAACAGAAAATACTTCATTTTCGTAATAGGCCACCGGTCGTTGTGAAAAGGGGGCTTCAACATCGCCTGATACACTGTGAAGGTGGCCCTTCACCTCACTGTAATGCCGGTAATTTTCATCCAAACTGGATAAATCCCCAACAATATCCAACACGTCTTTAATGCAGGTTGTCTGTTGAAACTGGATTTCCTGCGCTTTTGTCTTACTTTTTTTCAAAACGTAAACAGCGTAGCAAATCCCTGCAATCATAATCAGTATTCCAATAATAAATGCCATGGTTCTATTCTATTCCCATCTCAGCTTTTAGCTTGGCCAGTTCATTGTCGACAGCTGATGTTTGTTCCAATGCGGCAAACTCATCTTCAAGACTGGTATTTTCGCCCGCCATTTCGGTAAACGCCTGAGCTTCTGCTTCTTTGGCATTCACTTTCTGTTCCATTTTATCCAGCTTGGTAAAAGCACTGGTACTGTCGGTGCTGTTTAAAGAGGTACTGACACTTTTTTGAGCATCGGCCATTTTAGAACGAGCGATCAGCATATTCTGTTTCATCCGGGCTTCTTCCAGCTTGGCTTTTAATTGACGTACCTGATCTTTCAATTGGCCAACCTGCATGCTCATCGAGTCATAAGCAGCCTGGAACTGAACTAAATCACTATCCACGCTGGTTTTTTGCGCCAATGCTTTTTTTGCAAGTTCTTCATTACCCGCCGTTAAAGCAGTTTTCGCTTTGTTAGTCCAGTCTGCTGAAGCGGCTTTAGCAGATTCCAATTGTTTTAAAGCCTGTTTTTCACTGCCCATGGCTGCTCCCAATGCCTGGGTCGCACTGTTAACCTGTGCTTCCATGTCAATGATAATCTGTTTAACCATTTTTTCTGGATCTTCTGCCTTATCCAGCATGTCGTTTACATTCGCCTTTAACAAGTCACTAAGACGTTCAAAAATTGCCATTTTTTCCTCCTGCTATTTGTTTTTATTATTTCAGACAAAAATGCCTGGGCTAATTGATTTTTTCGGGTCAACGCCGACTCATATCAAATCGCCTTAATTCTGTATCTTCATCTTAACAAATCAGGGAAAGGAAGTCTATTTCTTTTTTTGTTTCAGGCGTAAATTAATACCACTTAATTTACGTGAAACGTATCCCTTTTGCGATTGTTATCTTTTTTTACAATTCCACTATCCCAATCACTAAAAAGAACGAATTAAACAATCATTTTAGGGTATACAGCTAAGAACTAACTGAAATTAAAAAAATCTATCAATACGGCATAATTCACCATTGATCAAACAGATAAGAAGAGATATCCTATAAAAAAGCTATAAACCAGCATACGTATTATTAAATTTTTATCGTACAAGAATTTTTTTACACAAAAGGGGTGGTATCTATGAAAAGCATTCGAACAAAACTCATGATTTATTTTTCCGGACTGATTCTGGTTGTCTGCGCAGTCTTTACTTTTGTCTCCATTAATGCCTTAACCAATGCAGTGGTGACTGAAGCTGAAAAATCACTGAAAACTCAGGCTCAGAATTCAGCTGAAATCATCAGCAGCCGCAACGAGCAAAATTATATTTATCTTGAAGGGATCGCCTCCCGGGATAAGATTTTTTCCAGCAACGTACCGATAAATGAAAAAATGGTAATGCTGAAAAATGACGTCAGCAGTTCCGATCGTTTCCTGCGAATCGGGGTTTCCGATCTCAATGGAAACCTCTACCTGTCTGACAGTTACGGTGACCGGGGACAGATAGTGGATATCACCAAACGGGATTATTTTCATGATTCTGCTGCCGGTGAACGAGGCACCATGAATCCGGTTATCAGTGTGAATCCCGATGACAATGGCGCCTTAATCATGGCCTACTCGGTGCCTATTTATGAAAATGGTACCATCACCGGCGTTCTGGTAGCGGTGGCGAATGCCTGGTTCTTAAATGACATCACCGATAATATGAAATTCGGTGAAACCGGCTATACCTACATTGTCGATTCAACCGGTACCGCCATCTCTCATCCCGATCGGGATAATGTTGTCAATCAAATGAATCCCCTCACCCTAGCAGAAACAGATGCCAATTATAAAGGGCTGGGCGCTGCCATAGGATCAGCGCTGGAGCAGGATTCTTTCACATCGACATATAACCTGGACAATCAGGAGTACTACATGGCCTCCGCTAAAGTGGCAGGTATGGATTGGACAGTGGTTCTGGCAGTGGAATCCGACGAAGTGCTATCCGCTCTGCCTGGCGCTATCTTAAGTAGTGTGCTGATCTCCATTGTTGTTTTAGTCGTCAGCATCATCTTCTGCTATTTCATTGCCAAACGGATTACCGACCCGATAAAAAAAGTCAATCATATGATCAAAGAAATGGGACTGGGTCATTTAAGTGCTCGGCTTAATATGGAAACCAATGATGAAATTGGCGAAATGGCTCTGGCCATGGATAATTTTGCGGATAACCTGCAAACTGAGGTAATTCAGGTGATGGACCAAATATCTGACGGCAATGTCTCGGCCGATATTGAAATCATCGACGATCAGGATGAAATCAAACCGGCCCTTAAAAAGACCATTGAATCAATCCGGGGTTTAATTGATGAAGCCTCCATGCTGGCCAAGGCTGGTGTGGCCGGACAGCTATCCACCCGGGGGGATGCGGAAGCCTTCAAAGGCGGATTCAAAGATATTGTCGTCGGTGTCAATGACACCCTTGACGCCGTGGTTGGCCCCCTTAACGTGGCTGCAGATTATGTGGATCGTATTGGAAAAGGGCAAATTCCAGAAAAAATTACTGCTACCTATAATGGTGATTTTAACACTCTGAAGAATAGTATCAATGCCTGTATTGATGGCTTGGGAGCTCTGGAAGAAAGTAACCGGGTGCTAGGCAAAATGAGTCTCAATGATTATTCAGAAACCATGCCCACTAATTATCTGGGTATCTATGCTGAAATTGGCCATTCCATCAACGATGTCCATACCCGCTTAACCCGGATTGTTGAAATCTCTACCAATATTGCCAATGGCGATCTGTGCGACCTGGACGTATTGACAAAAGTTGGCAAACGCAGCGCCAACGATACCTTGATTCCCGCCCTGGTTGGCATGATTCAGAATATTATCAACCTGGTTGACGAAACCGAAAAAATGGCCAGTATTGCCATCGAAGGTAATTTAAGTAACCGAGGCGATGTTTCCGGCTTCCCTGGCGAATACGGGAAAATCGTCACAGGCTTTAATCAGACTTTAGATGCCATCATTGCGCCCATCGAAGAAGCTTCGGCGACTCTTACCCAATTATCCCAGGGGAACCTGCACACCAAAATGGCCGGTAACTACCGTGGGGATCATGCCCAGATCAAAGAAGCCCTAAACCGAACCATCAGCTTCCTGAGCCAATATGTTGCGGAAATAACCAGTACCCTGGAAGAAATGGGTCGCGGCAATCTAGACCTGGAAATCACCACTGATTATCTGGGCGATTTCCAGGCCATTAAAACGGCCCTCAACGATATCAACACCAACCTCAGCACCACCATGACTGATATTGATGTCGCTGCCGGACAGGTTGAAGTCGGGGCCCGCCAGATTTCTGATGGCGGTCAGGGGCTGGCTCAAGGCACCACCGAACAGGCCAGCTCGATTCAGGAATTAACCGCTTCCATCGAAGAAGTCGCCGGCGAAACTAAGAAAAACGCCATGCGGGCTAATGAAGCCAATGAACGGGCCATTGAAGTTCGCACCAACGCGGAAGTCGGCAATGCCCAAATGACCAAAATGATCTCCGCCATGGGCGATATCAACATGTCATCCAATGATATTTCCAAGATCATCAAGGTGATTGATGACATCGCTTTTCAGACCAATATTCTGGCCCTGAATGCCGCCGTCGAGGCTGCCCGGGCCGGACAACACGGCAAAGGTTTTGCCGTCGTTGCTGAAGAAGTCAGAAGCCTGGCTGCCCGAAGCGCCGAAGCTGCCAAAGAGACCACCGGCCTCATCGAAGGCTCCATCGACAAGGTGGACATGGGCACAAAAATCGCCGATGAAACAGCCATCAGCCTCAAAGAAATTCTTGATGAGATTGAAAAAGTTACCGGGCTGGTCGGCGACATTGCCCAGGCCTCTAATGAACAAGCCTCGGAAATCGCCCAGATTACCCAGGGTATCGAACAAGTTTCTCAAGTGGTTCAAACCAATTCAGCCACCGCCGAGCAAAGCGCCGCCGCCAGTGAAGAGCTGTCCGGTCAAGCTGAAATGCTCAAAGAAATGGTGGGTGCTTTTAAAGTCAAAACAGCAGGCCAACCCACCTTCACTGCCACTGTCATTTCAAAACCAGAACCCGCGGTTGAATCGCCGGCCGCCGAACCACGAATCCTTTTGGATGATCTGGAGATGGATAAATACTGATAGCCCCCAGAGCTGAATTAAAACTTAAAACATCTGGTTAAAAGTGGCTTTCTCAGGATCAGTTCAAATTATCACCCGGCCCCCCGGTTGTCAGTTCATGACACCGGGGGGCTTTTGGTTGTTCAACTAATGTTTGGAGCGGTTTTCAGACGTCCTTCAGACAATTTTTACTTATTTTCACAAATCATTTTATTCTCTTTTGCTGTTATTGTTTATTTGATTTGGGTAAATATCTTCTGAAAGAGGAATTACTTTATCTTAGTCAAAGGGGGAATTAAAAATGCAATGGATGTATAACATGAAAATCGGAGCGAAACTGATTGTGAGTTTCATTATCGTCGCTCTCATCACTGGGGTTGTCGGCATTGTGGGAATTATGAATCTGCAAACACTTCAAAACTCCAACAAAATACTTTATGAAAAGATGACCGTGCCAATTGCCGAGGTCGGTCAGATCTCCACCTCCTACCAAAGGATGCGGGTTATCGTCCGGGATATGATTATTGAAAGCAGTCCGGAATTGATCCAGTCCAATGCGGATAAGGTTGTTATCCGTAACGGCGAAATTGATGAAGCTGCTGCCGCTTTCCAGGAAACCATTATTGATCCGGAGATGCAGGCTGTCTTTGACGAATTTGTAGCCTCCCGAAAGGTTTTAGCCGATGAATTTGAAAAGGTCAAAGCGCTGGCGGTCCAAAATCGTGATGCTGAAGCCTTTGCACTGCTTTCTGATACTGGGTCATACGAAATTGCCGCTTCGGCAGAAATGGATCTAATCAATAAACTGGTACCGATGAAATTGGAAGAAGCACAACGGACTGAAGAGCAGGATACAGCCGCTGCTAATGCGGCCATGACTACGATGATTATTGTGACGCTTGCTGCTTTTGCTGTTGCCCTCATTTTTGGTCTGGTACTCCGTTCGATGATCAGCAAACCCCTGCAACAAGCTAACCATATGATCAAAGAAATGAGTATGGGACATTTCACCATGCGTCTGAACATGAAACGAAAGGACGAAATCGGCGAAATGGCAGAATCCATGGACAACTTTTCTGATGACATCCAAACTCTTGTCATTGGTACCATGAATCAGATTTCAAATGGCGACGTCAGCACTGACGTTGAACCGAAAGATGCACAGGACGAGCTTTCTCCAGCCCTTAAACTAACTATTGAAACAATCCGAGGGCTGATCAGTGAAGCAACCATGCTATCCCATGCGGCCATTGCCGGCCAGTGGGAAACCCGGGGTAAGGCCGAAGCTTTCAACGGCGGTTTTAAGGAAATTGTCGAAGGGGTTAATGCCACCTTGGATACAGTTGTTGATAAAATGGTCTGGTACGAAGCTATTATTGACGCCATCCCCTTCCCGCTCCATGTTACTGACAACGATATGAAATGGACCTTTATGAACAAACCGTTTGAAGATTTAATGATTGCCAATGGGGTTATCAAAGATCGTACTTCAGCGTGTGGGATGGACTGCTACAATGCCAACGCTAATATCTGCCGTACCGAAGGTTGCGGGATCAGACGTCTGGTTGACCAGGGCTTAAATGACAGCTATTTCGAATGGGTCGGCCGCAGTAATAAACAGGATACCGCCTATCTCAAAAACAAAAAAGGCGAAAACATTGGTTTCGTTGAAGTTGTTACTGATTTAACACCAATTATCCGAGTTAGCGACTATACCAAAACCGAAGTATCGCGGCTGGGTAACAATCTGATCCGCTTGTCAGCAGGCGATCTGGATTTCGACATGAATGTTGGCGAAGCTGATGAGTATACCACTGAAGTCAGTGCCCAATTCCATGAAATTGGCAACACTTTGGGCGAAGTTAAAAATTCAGTCGAGAACCTGATCAGTGATGCCACGATGCTGGCCGAAGCCGGTATTGATGGCCGATTAGATACCCGAGCTGATGCCAGCCGACATCAGGGCGATTTTGCTCGAATTGTCGATGGCGTCAATGCCACTCTTGATGCCGTAGTCGAACCGGTGCAGGAAGCTTCTGCCACCTTAAAAGAACTGGCTCAGGGAAATCTGAACACCGGCATGGTTGGCAACTACAACGGTGATTACACCCTGATTAAAGATAACATGAACCAGACTGTTGCTTTCCTGAAACGTTATGTAGATGAAATCACCTATACTCTGGAAGAAATGGGTCAGGGAAATCTGAATCAAGAAATTACTACCGAATACCTGGGCGATTTTCAGGCTATCAAAACAGCGCTAAATGGTATTAACAGCACCTTAAGCGATACCATGACCGAAATCAATATGGCGGCAGGTCAGGTGGATATGGGCGCCAAACAGATTTCTGACGGCGGACAAGCCTTATCTCAGGGCACCACCGAACAGGCCAGTGCCATCCAGGAACTGACCGCTTCTATAGAAGAGGTAGCTGCCGAGACCAAACGTAATGCCATGAATGCCAATGAAGCCAATGATCTGGCTATGAATGTTCGTACTAATGCCGAAAAAGGTAATGGTCAAATGGCCACCATGATTGGCGCCATGGGCGACATCAATGATTCTTCAAACAATATATCTAAAATTATCAAGGTCATTGATGATATTGCCTTCCAGACTAATATTCTGGCCCTGAACGCCGCTGTTGAAGCAGCCCGAGCCGGACAACATGGCAAGGGCTTTGCCGTGGTCGCTGAAGAAGTAAGAACCCTGGCGGCCCGAAGTGCCGAAGCGGCCAAAGAAACTACCGGCTTAATTGAAGGCTCCATCGACAAGGTCAGCGTCGGTACAAAAATAGCCGATGACACCGCCGAAAGTTTGAAAGAGATTCTCAGTCAAATCGACAAGGTTGCCGGTTTAGTCGGTACCATTGCCCAGGCCTCCAATGATCAGGCCTCTGAAATTGCCCAGATCACCCAGGGGATTGAACAGGTATCTCAGGTAGTTCAAACCAATTCGGCTACTGCCGAAGAAAGCGCTGCTGCCAGTGAAGAACTCTCCGGCCAGGCCGAAATGCTTAAACATATGGTAGACGCTTTCCAGTTGAAAGCCAAAAGTGACGCTGTTAAAACAACCCGGAAAGTTTCTGTACCATCGGTAAAACCGGCTGCAACACCAACACCGGAACCAAGTATCATTCTCGATGATATGGAGATGGATAAATACTAGTTCAGTATAAGCAACACATTTTTGAGGCCTGGTTTCTTTATCCAGGCCTCATTTTCATATCTCCGAACTGGTCTTGATTCCGTTTCACGATACTGTGACTGTCAGAAAATTCGTTGACATCAAGTTCTTACCTTGATTATAATGAAATAATCTCATGGTTATCTTCGTAACGTTAAAGGAGTTCCTATGAAAAAAATGATTCGCACTCTTATTCTCGTTTTGATCTTTACCGGCTTTTGGCTTATTTTAAATGAAAGTCTTGCTGTTTCACAGCTTCTCATCGGCCTGTTTTTTTCAGCAGTAACTCTTCTCTTCACCAATCGTTATCTGCTGGAAGCTGATTATCTCGGTGCCTACTCGATTAAACCTGAAGTTCTTTTACATTACAGTCTGTATTTATTTATCCAAATTTATCAATCCGGCTTTGCCGCTATTCTAAAAATTATTAAAGGTGAAGACTCTATCAAAATCATTACATATGAAACCTGTATGAGTAATGAACTAGGTATCTGTCTGTTAGCCAATGCCATTACTCTAACTCCCGGTACTGTCACAATTGACAAGAATGGTCACCAGCTTCAAATCCTGGCTTTTCAGGATGAAAATACCTTCACCGATATTACTGAAGGTAATACCTGTTCCCCCTACGAAATGATTTTAAGGAGGATGGACCATTGACCTTTTTAGAAACAGCTCTATTTGTCATTGCTATCTACATTGCTCTAGTCCTTGTTCGGGTCATTTTGGGCCCCACCATTTGGGATCGTCTGCTCGGTTTGAACGCCATTTCAGCCAAAATTATCATGTCCATCGTCATTTTTTCAATCATCACCGAACAGCCCTATTTGCTGGATGTGGCGTTGGTTTACGCACTGCTGGGATTTATCGGTACAGTCTTGATTGCCCGCTTCATCGAAAAAAAAGGAGATATCTCATGATCGATTTACTGGCTTATCTGCTCATCACCATCGCCCTTATTTTTATGGCTTTAGGGGTCATCGGCTTGTTTCGTTTTAAAGATTTTTACTCGCGAATTTTAATTTCTGCGAAAATTGAAACGGTTGGCTTTTTGACCATTATGATTGGTTTTGTGATTTTATCCGGGCTCAGCTATGCTGCCATGAAAATTCTGTTGATTACGCTGATGGTAATGATCACCAACCCCCTGTCCACCCACACCATCGCCCGATCGGCTTTTTTAAGCGGTTATCCCATTAATCAGGAGCCCCGACGATGACCGAAAATATCTTTTTGATCACCTTGATTGTTCTGGCAGTGGTCGCTTTGAACACCAAAAAACTGCGCCGGGCAGTTGTCTATCTGGGTGTTTTTTCGCTAGTGAGTTCCTTTGTTTATCTACTCTATGGAGCCCCTGACGTGGCCATTGCTGAAGCGATAATCGGAAGCACCATCACCACTGTTTTATATCTGGTGGCACTGCGAAAATATCAGGTCTTTTCGATTTACTATACCAGTAGCTTGAATGATCAGGATATCCAACAGCGTAAGAACAATTCAACCTTTTTAAATAATCTTGAAGCTTTTTTGATCAAACGGGAAATGGAGCCTCAGATTATCTATTCAACTAATCCCATCGAGACGATTCTGAATCAGGAAAATTTTGATCTGGCCATCCATCATTCCGACCAGGACATTCGGGTTTATGGTTGTGCTGAGGACTATCAGCTTGATGCCGTTGAAGAATATTTACTCGCGTACCATGGTGATTTGAATATCCACCTGATTCGATGTGCGGAAGGAGAAGATAATGAAGCGTAGAGTCATTACCATGATTTTTACCATGGCCCTTGCCGGTCTGGTGCTTTTTATTAATTTTGATGCTAATCTGGTGGCTAATCCGCTCATCGCAGATTTTTATCTTGAACATTTCACTGCCGACACTCATACCCAAAATGCGGTGGCGGCGATCTACCTCAATTATCGGGTATTTGACAGTATTTTTGAAACTCTGATTCTGCTGGTCAGCGTTTCAGCCGTCATAAATTTTTCCTGGAGGCGCACTGATGACTGACCATTCTGAAATTATTTCCCGGATGACCGGACTTTTATACCCCTTTATTTTATTGTTTGGATTTTACATTATTTTGAACGGCCATGCCAGTCCCGGTGGCGGATTTCAGGGCGGTGCGGTACTGGCTTCAGTTTTTATCACCCGCTATCTGGTCGAGCCGGATCGCTGCATCCGTTTAAAAACCTTAAAAACAGCGGAAAAGACACTTTTTGTCTGCATTATTCTTTACCCGGCCCTTTTTTTATTCGCCACCACCGCCAACCACACAGAACTGATGAATCTGACCTATCTTGTTGTGATGAATTTTTTGATCGGCTTAAAAGTCTGTAGCGGTTTTACTATCATTTTTTTTCGATTTGCTTTTTATGAAGGGGGTATCTCATGATATCTATTAACGGAGAATCCATCAGCATTCTACTTTTTTTTGTGGGTGTTTACGGCCTGATTGCCCGAAGAAACATTATCAAATCAATTATGTCCATCAGTATCATGCAAGTGGCTATTATTTTGTATTTTATTTCTGCCAATACTGCCCCGGGAAGCGTCCCACCGATTGGCGATGTGGCCCAAACCTTACAAGTGGCTGATCCGCTCCCCCAGGCCTTAATGATTACCGATATTGTTATTGGTATTGGGGTAACAGCAGCTAGTTTGACCATGTTTATTCACCTCTATCATCGTTTCGGCTCCACCAACTGGCAAAAGGTTATGAAAAAAAGGAAACACCATGATTAATTTGCATTGGGTTATTTTATTACCGATTATTTTAGGCACCATCGTTAAGTTGATTTCCATTAAAAGCGCAAAAAAAATCATGGTTCTTTTTCAGTCATCGTTATTGGTTTTTGCTACCATGATCTTTATTGATGTGCGTAAAAATGGCACCGTCCTGGAAAATATTGGTGGCTGGCCAGATACCATCGGGATCACCTTAAGGGCCGATCTACTGGCCTCTGCCATGGTTCTGCTGACCTGCTTTTTATTTCTGGCGATGGTCATCTTTGTTCACAATAAAAATTATGCCGACCACCTTTTTTTCTTTCTTTTTCTTAGTATGGAAAGCTTGATTATTGGTATCTTTCTTTCAAATGACCTGTTTAACATTTTTGTTTTGATTGAAGCCGCCACCCTGATCATCACCATTCTAATCATGTATAAGAAGGCCAATGTCGCTATTTATGATGGCATGATGTATCTTCTGATCAATGTCGTGGCGATGTCATTTTTCCTGATGGGTCTGGGCATGCTTTATAAAAAAATTGGCGTTCTTGACTTCTATGCCTTGGAAACAGCACTCAGCCAGGTCAAAGACCCCCAAAGCCTGATTCTGCCCTATGCCTTTATGATTACTGCAGTTAGTTTAAAAGCAGCTTTAATGCCACTTTTCAGCTGGCTGCCGAAGGCTCATGGTACCCCAAGTGCCCCGTCAGTAGTTTCGGCCATCTTATCCGGATTATATGTTAAAACCGGTATCTACGTATTTCTCAGGCTGCAGATTGCTTTTTCCCCCCTTATTGATACCTCCGAACTTTTTGTGTTCCTCGGATTTATTACGGCTATCGTCGGTTTTATCCTGGCCTTAGCTCAAAAGGATATTAAATTGCTATTGGCTTATTCAACCGTTTCTCAGATTGGTGTCATTATGATTGGTCTTAACCTGGACAATCCCATGGCTTACTGGGGCGGACTCTATCATCTGATGAATCATGCCATTTTTAAATCAACCCTGTTTCTTACGGCCGGGATGATCATCTCCGAGTACCAGACCCGGAACCTTGCCGAGATTAACGGTGTTTTTAAACACATGCCGGCCGTCGGGGTCGCCACTATCTTGTCTATTCTGGGGATTATTGGGGCCCCGCTATTTAATGGCAGTATCTCAAAATATTTGATTGCTTCTGGTTCAAGCGGCACTTGGATCGAATCTGCACTGATTCTGATTAATCTGGGAACCATTGTCGTCTTTATTAAATATGGCCAACTTCTTTTTGGCAGTTCGGGCAAAAAAGAAACCGCCGACTCCGATATTCTGGAGAAAACGGTGGTCTTAACTCTGAGTATGCTGTGTTTTCTCGGTGGTATTTTTGGCAGCGAACTGATCGCCATCCTTTTTAACGTCAAATTGACTGTCGACCTATTGTCTTACGGTGTAAAAATGCTACTTTTCATAGGATCAATATTCCTGGGTATACTTATTTATCGCGGCTTATTCAAAAAAACAAATCGTCTGGCTTTCATTACTTCATTCGAACTTGGCTTTAATGAAATCTGTCTCTCTATTACCTTATTTTTTGCTTTTATGGTTGCCTATTTAAAACTAACACTTTAGTGATATTTTGCTGTCACCACTTGTATTTGCGAGGCTATCTCATATCCCAGTACCAATTGACTGCCCAATAGTTCAATGGTCATCGGCCCGTGATGCTCAGTAGAAATAACTTTAAGAAGTGCGCCCTTAATCAAACCCATGCTGTAAAGCCTTTTAGCTAAGGCTTCATCCACGCTTAGATTTTTTACAACAACCGTACTTCCTATTCGGCACATGGATAATGGCATATTTCTCTCCTCATTTCTAATCGCTCTGTTAATTCCCGTTTGGGATAGCTGTATTTCTTGATAAGATCACCTAACACAAAAACGATTTGTCGATCCAGCAGCAGGGGTGACTCTTTTTTAATTTCCTGAAAAGCCAACTCATAACTCAGCGCCTCCCGATAATTACGCTTGCTGGTCATCGCATCAAAAACATCAGCGACCCCTACAATGCGCTCGTATTGATGAATCTCATCCCCGCATAAATGATTTGGATAACCACTGCCGTCTAAACGTTCGTGATGATTATGGACAATTTCAATACAGGGTCCGGGCAACCAGTTTTCGTTCTTGAGTGCCTGAAACCCGATTTCTGAATGGCTTTTGATCACATCAAATTCGAATTCGCTCAGTTTACAGGGTTTGTCCAAAATCTCTCTGGGTAGAAAGAGTTTGCCGATATCATGAAGTAAGGCCCCCACCCCGACTTCAGTGATTTCTGAGTCCTTTAAACCCAGCTCTTTAGCAAGACCCATGGCCAGCAAAGCGGTTCGGATTGAATGTCCCGGCAGGCAATTGCTGGCACAGTTTGCATTCCGATACTTTTCGAGATCCCTGAATGATGCATCTTTTAGTTTTACAATCATCCGTTTCAGATAGGTCCTGAATTTATCGGTAAATATTTCCTGATTACCGGCTAAGCCATACAATCGGTACACTTCGTTTAAATATTGTGAAAATACATATATATCGCGGGATGCTTTTTTTTCAGTCATCTGAATATCCTTTCATTGCATTAGACCTTATTTGAATTGAGCGCTGGTAACCCGGTTCTTGCCGTTTCTTTTTGAATAATAAAGCAGTTCATCTGCCTGATCCACCAACATGGTCTGTTCCCCCCGATTCAATGCCACCGTTGAATGACAAACGCCGGCAGAAAGGGTGATCCTCATCTTTTGATTATCAAATTCAAAGGGGTATTCCGCAACAGCAGTGCAAATCCGTTCGGCGATTCGCTGTCCAAAAGGATCCCCTGTTCCTGGCAGCAATACCGCAAACTCTTCGCCGCCATATCGGGCCCCGATATCAGTGGTGCGGAGCTGTTTTTTAATAATCTGTGAAACCTCCCGAATCACGTAATCTCCTGAGAGGTGGCCATAAGCGTCATTGACTGCCTTAAAATCGTCAATGTCAAGGAGGATCAAAGTAATTGGTGCATGTTTTTCAGCAATCACTTCCAGCGACTGATAGAACGCCTGATGATTGGATAAATCAGTCAGAAAGTCAGTAGTCGCTCGATATTCCAGCAACTGATTTTTATATTCAATTTCTACCATGGCATAGTGGTTTCTTTTATACACATCACTGATCAGTTGATGCAGTTCACCCACAAAAAAACTGAAACCGATCAGGAGCACTCCCTGAAATAAAACAACACCCAGTGTGAAATAGCCATTTAATATTCCGACCGCCAGATAACCAATGGTTGACAACAGACCGAGGATCATACTTTTTGTGCGATGATTGGCCAAACTGGCGGTTAAGATAAACAGACAAAAGATCGGCAGAACAATAAAGAAATAGTATTCCAGATAAATACTGCAAATGGAAATGAAAAGAATATCGATAATGCTCTGAAAATATCCGCCTAACATGCTTTCCAATTTTAGTATTTGTCTGGTGGCAAACAAGTATAGTTCAAAGCCAATATAGATTCCGTAAACAACCAGCATCACGGTCATCATTTCCGCCATTGTCTGGGAATATATGTAATAAACCAGTACCATTAATACCATAACGCAATGGATCCCCATATATATTTCAGTAAAGATATGATCCTTTTGTTTATTCTCCATCGACAACTCCCACTTTTTTATTAGTCTAATCTAACTCAACACTAAAACACAGGAGTTAGTTTTTGCTAACTCCTGTGTTTTAGTATACCATCCTGTTTTTCTTTTATCAAGTACTTTTATTTAGCATAATCTTATCATTGAAAATGCTGAAGGGACATTTTTATCTGATTAATTAGAAATAAATGTTATTTTCAGCTGAATTTTGTCGATATAGTCTAGAGAAGCTCATTACTGTTTATAAATATTTATCAAGGAGGATGTTATGAATACCAATACAATTGATGCGAATAAGTCTCTTAATCAAGCGATTCAGACAAAAGGCGTTACCCAAAATGCCGACGTCAAAGTGGAACCCGAGGCTGCTGACAAAGTGCAACCAGTTGTGCAAAAACTCGACTCCATTGAACTTGGCACCGCAACTTCTGAAGACATCGGAACCTACACTGTCGACCGCAAAAAGATAAATGAAATCAAACAAGATTTTGCCCGAAATACCGAGTCATTCAAAAAAATGGTTACCGCCATGCTGGAAAAACAAGGTTTGAAGGTCAATCAGGTTCTAAAAGATCTGGCTGAAGGAAAAGATGTTGAGATCACGGTTGATTCTGAAACCCGGGCTGCTGCTCAAGAAGCGATTTCTGAAGACGGTTATTTTGGGGTTAATAAAACATCAGAACGAATTGTCGATTTTGCCAAAGCCCTCTCCGGTGGTGATAAAAGTAAAATTGAGACCTTGAGAAATGCCTTCAAAGACGGTTTTGAAAGTGCCAAAGAAGCATTTGGCGGTGAACTTCCCGAAATCTCCCAGCAAACCTATGATAAGGTCATGCAGGGCTTTGATGATTGGGCCAAAGAAGAATAACAAGCCTTTTTACGTGACGGTGTTCTCATTTACCAGAGATAAAGCACTTTTATCGACAAAAAGACAAGGAATTTTTTCCTTGTCTTTTTGTTTTACTTTTTACTTCGTTTTTTTATCTTTTAAGTTTAAATCGTGAGATCATTTCCTTGAGTAACTGCGACTGCCCCGATAATTCTTCGCTGGCAGCAGCCGATTGCTCAGCTGTTGCCGTATTTCCCTGAACAACTTGAGAAACCTGATCCACCCCCAGGTTAATCTGAGTGATATTGGTGGCCTGGTCATTGGATGCTTCCGCAATTTCCTGAACCAACTGGGCTGCTTTGGTAATTTCTACCACAATTTCTTCCAACGCATTGGCAGTTTCATCAGCGATGGCAGTACCGCCTTCAGTCTTTTTCACCGAACCTTCGATTAAAACGGTGGTTTCTTTGGCGGCTTCTGCACTTCTGGCGGCTAATGATCGAACCTCTTCAGCTACCACGGCAAAGCCCTTGCCATGCTGGCCAGCTCTGGCCGCTTCCACGGCAGCATTTAGAGACAGGATATTGGTCTGGAAGGCAATGTCATCAATAACCTTGATAATTTTTGAAATATTGCCCGACGCCTGGTTGATTTCATCCATGGACTCCTGGAGCTGGCGCATGCTGTCATTACCTTTTTGAGCTTTTTCCTGAGCGGTGGTAGAAAGCATATTGGCTTCACTGGCCCTTTTAGCGTTGTCTTTGGTTTTATCCGCTATTTCATCAATCGACGAACTCAATTGCTGGATGGCGGCGGCCTGTTCGGTGGAACCCTGAGCCAGCATCTGACTGCCGTCGGATACCTGAGAAGCCCCAGCTGAGACCTGATCAGCCGCTTCGTTCATGTCTTTAAGAATGCCATTGAAGGACTCAATAATGTGGTTAAGGGCTGTTTTAATTGGTTCAAAATCGCCTTTATAGTCACCGGTGATGCTGACGGCCATATTGGAATTAGCCATCTGGTCCAGAATTTCAGACACTTCATCGATAACCCCCTGCAAAAAGTCCAGGGTACTGTTCAGGGAATCTTTGATGGCGGAATGTTCGCCCATGTATTCCCCTTCCATTCGCAGCTTCAGACTGCCATTGGCCACTTCTTCCAGTACCGTGTTGGCTTCCTGAATTGGTGCCACCATGGCATCCAGAGTAGCATTGACACCGGCCACAATTCGGGCATATTCGCCGCTGTGTTTGTAGGTGTCGGCCCGGGCGTTGAGATCCCCGGCTACGGCCGATTCGACCAGACTGTTGGTATCATCCACCAGCATTTTGATACTATCAAAGGTCTTATTGACTGATTCTTTGATGACGGCATACTCCCCTTTGTAATTGCCTGCCATACTTTGGTCGAGATTACCCTGAGCCATTTCTTCGAGCACCCCGGAGGCTTCATGGATCGGTTCTGCCATGGCATCCAGGGTGGCATTGACCCCGGCGATGATTTTGGCGTATTCACCCTGATGTTTGGATTTGTCAGCCCGGGTATCTAGCTCGCCGGCGACGGCAGCTGCGACGAGACCATTAGTATCGCTTACCAGCATTTTAATGCTGGCAAAAGTCTTGTTGACGGAGACTTTGATGGCGGCATGTTCGCCCTTATAATCCCCTTGCATGTCTTGTTCAAGATCCCCTCGAGCCATTGCTTCCAGAACGCCGGAGGCCTCTTTAATCGGTTCGACAACGGCATCCAGGGTGGCATTGACCCCTGCAATAACCTTTTGATAATCGCCATTGTATTTTGAAGCATCGGCCCGTTCATCCAGCCGACCTTCAACTGCTGCTCTAACCAACATATTGGTATCCGTAATCAGCGTTTTGATGGCTCCCTGGGTATCCTGTAAGGCTGGTCCGACCTGATCATTGTCACCGACCATGATAATTTCGTCATCCAGATTCCCCTGTGAAATATGTTCAAGTTTGTCGATCAGATTATCCTGAACATTCTGTTGCATAGACGCTACCGCTTTAAGCATGGTACCTATTTCATCATGCCGATTAATATATCTAACGGCATTAGAATGTTCATTATGTCTAAAATCAAAGCCAGCCAGCCGGTTTAATTCCTCGGTGGTTGCCACAATCGGTTTGGCAATGGTGCCACTGATCAGGAATACAGCGAAAGCTGCGGCGATAATTGCCAGAATGATCACCGTAATAATCGTATTTCTGACTTCCGCCACCTGGGCATCCAGCTCAGCCTGATCCATGGCCACTGACATGATCCAGGGACTGCCTTCAACCGGCGCAAAACCGACTAACAGATCTTTCCCTTCAAGGGTATAATCGCCAAAGCCCGGTTCCCGGGTCATCATTTTACTACGTACTAATTCTGCCAATTCTGCGTAATCAGGATTTTCTTCGTCAGCTTTGGCATAGTTAAATTGTTGTTTGACCAAATCCAGATTCGAATTTCCAACGGCAACCCCCTCATTGTTGACCAGCGAGGCAAAACCGGTTTTGCCGTAGGTAACCTGTTTGGTAATTTCACTTAATGAAGTACCATCTTTACGACCGTATAGTACCGCCGCAATAGCGCCGTTTTGATAAACTGGTGTCGCATACAGTATAACTGGCTCTCCGGTTACCCGGCTGATGGTGATATCCGATGCCGTCGGTGTCCCGGCGGCAGCCCCCTTAAAATAACTCCGGTCGGCGACATTAACCGTATCCCCGGCTGCGTTCTGGGTAACACCATTGCCAGCCAAATCAGCTAAAACATAGGCATCATAACCGGCTCTGGCAGCTTCCGCCTCTAAAAATGCTACCCGTTGGCTCTGGGGAATCACCCCATCAAGTAATAGCGAATTCTGTGCCAGACTCTCCATATACTGGAGCTCCGCATCTCGTTTCGATTCAATGTACCTCGCCTGGACCTCCGCCATATTCTGTAATTCTTCATGCGCATCCTCCTCCAGAACGCTGGTGAACTGGTTAACGACAACCACCCCTAAAATACCTGTGACTGCCAAAATGAGTGCGGTAAACAATGTGATCAGACGTAATCGGATTGACTTCATAGTTTCCCCTTCCTTTTCCCTTTTCTTATAATTTAGTTTCATGAGCTTCACTTAGCTTGGCGATGCATTTTGTCAATAAAATTTAAACAAACTCGCTGTAATAATATACCACTTTTGATATCATGTAAACGTTATTCGCTAATTTATATAGATTTCATTGTTATATTTTCTAATGCTCGCTTATTATACGGATATAAATTACTAAAAGCAATGACAAAAGAGCAAAAAGACATGTAAAATACCTGTCTTTTTGCTCTTTTGCCATATTATAGTTCTATCGACACATTAAATAAGATGGGGAATAAACATCTTTGTATCCGCCATATAATTTTTATAATCTATTCCAAATTCTTCAATCATGTCCTGTTCTTCTTTTTTTGCCAGCCGCACATACATAAAAACCATCACCGGATATAGAATCAACAAGGGCAAGGTAGCCCATTCCACCATCATTCCGAAGGATAATAACAACAAGCCGGTATACTGGGGATGACGGATGTATTTGTAAATCCCCGTTTCCACCAGGGTTCCCGTTCCGGTTTCCCGGGACCAGTATTTTTTGTAAATATTGTACCAGCCATTCATAATTAAAAATATGCCAACTGTCCCACAGGCAATATTAATATACATCCCCCAATAACCGATGGTATCAAAAAGCGTGTGGCCCCATAAAACCCCTTCGGGTAGATTTTTTCCAATCAACCAGGAAATCACATACATACTGAAGGGAATCCCATGCATTTCGATGGCAAAAGCGATCACGAACGCAAGATAAGTACCCGCCGGCTTCCGATCCATTTTTTTATAAAATGGCATAAACAACAAGATCACGCCATAAAGTACCGCAAAGAATACGACCCCAAACCAATTATAAAAATGACTATCCAATGTTTCCAATTTCTCAACCTCCAAATTTTAATGGAATCACATAAAAAGCTTCATGTAATCCCTTGCTATTACTATAGCAAGCGATTCATACATGAAGCTGTTTTTAATCTTAACTCAATCTTAACTCTTTGGTAAAAGCAAAATGAATTCACTCCCGACCGTGTTCTCAATTGCCAGTTTGATGGATCCGCCATGAGCTTCCATCACTTTTCTGACGATGGCTAAACCCAAACCGGTCCCCCCGTTTTCTGAAGACCTGGCCGGATCGCCCCTAACAAAGGGCTCAAAAACCTGATCGCTTAACTCCACGGGGATTCCGACCCCATTATCCTTAAAACGAATCTCAATTAGTTCGGGATGATTTAACATAGTCAGGTCAATCCGGGTGCCGACTGGGTTATGGTTGATGGCGTTATCAACAAGATTTTCAAACACCCGGCTCATCTGCTGTCTGTCCACTGTTGCCGTAATCTCGTGATCGGGAAGCTCGAATTCATAAAAAAATCCGGCGCCATCCAAACCTGCCACGGCTGCACCCATTTGTTCCCGCAGATATTCAACGAAATCCAGCTTTTCCCTAACTAATATGTAGTCCGAGGCTTCCATTTTAGACAGTTCAAACAGATCGCTCATCAAGCGGTTAGCCCGACTGCTGTTATTATAAATCGTGGTCAGATAAGTCCGCAATTGTTCGGTGGTCATTTCTTTTTTTATTAAACAGAGTTCTGCGTAGCCCATAATACTGGCCAGGGGATTTTTGAGATCGTGAGAAATATCCAAAATCAGCTTCTTCCGATTTTCCTCGCTTTGTTTTCTTAAAGCAATTTCTTTTTCAATTTCATCGGCCATTTCATTAAAAATGGTTTCTAGTTCTCCGAATTCATTATCCAGATTCAAGTCAACCCGTGATGTATAATCGCCTGCTTTTAACCGGCTGGCACTGCTGCACAACTTTTTAAGGGGATTAATGATACTTAGTGAGGTCAGCTTTGAATAAATAACCGTACTGATTCCCAGTAGCATTAAGTAAAACAAAATGATGGCAAGAATGACGCCGACAACCCCCTGGGTATCCACCGATGAAAAATCAGGATTATGAACAATCGCAAAATCAATGCGAATGGAGGTGGGAAAGGTTACCACTAACCAGAATTCTGCTCTGGGATTATAAGCAATACTGTAACTGTAGGGGTTACCCTTGGCGTGACTGGCGGTTAAAAAGTCGGTGAATGTTTCCGGGTTTAACATTTCTGGTAAATTGTTAATTCCCTGGTTGAAAATGACCTCGTAATTTTTATTAACAACTTGAACCCCTCCGCCATTTTCCAGCACCGGCAGCGCATCGATAACCGACAGATCATCGCTCATGATTTTTTCTGCTGTATAGTTATGATGGACCAGATTTTTTGAGATCACATCATTGGCAAAGCTTAACAGCATCACCGCCAAAACACCAATCAGGGTGGAGATTAAAAACATCAGCACATAATTAGCGACAAAGCGATTTTGAATTCTTTTTTTCATCCTAGGGAACCTTGGGACTATGAAATTTATAGCCAATCCCGCGAATCGTTTTGAGATACTCAGGATTTCTGGGATCTGCTTCTAATTTGTTGCGCAGTCGGCTGATATGAACCATGATGGTGTTATCATCATAGTAAAGCTCTTCTTCCCAAACCTGCCGGTAGAGCTGCTTTTTAGTAAAAACCTTGTCCGGGTTTTTCATTAAAAACTGTAGTATCAAATACTCCTTGGCACTGAGTTCCACCAATACGCCATTCACATAAAGACAACAGCCATCCTCGTCAAGACATAAGTTCCCGACATTCAGATAGGACTTCATCATTTGATTATTATCTGAGTATTCATAGTTACGTCTGAGCTGGGCGCTAACCCGGGCAATGAGTTCGGCCATACTGAAAGGCTTAACCAGATAATCATCACCGCCAAGACCCAACCCCAGCACCTTATCCATTTCGTTTCCCCGGGCGGTCAGAAAGATAACCGGCATCTGACTGGTTTCCCGGATTTTTCGCAGCAGATTAAAGCCATCCAGCCGGGGCATCATCACATCAAAAATCCCTATATTGATTGAATTACTTCTAAAAATCGCCAAGGCTTCGAAACCATCAACTGCAGTAAAGACGGTATAACCATTTTCTTCAAGATGAAGTTTTAAAAGGTTTCGGATATCGTTTTCATCTTCAGCAACTAAAACATTCATATGAAACTCCCTGAGTCAGTTTATTTTTACTTTTTAATAAGCTAATTTTATTTCTGTCATTTTGTTGATTCGTCGTTACTGACTGAAAAAACATCCCGGTAGTCCTGATTTTCGGTCAGCACCTTTTCCGCATAGGAGCAGTAAGCGATAATTTTCAGCTTGTTTTCCCGGGCAAAGGCCACCGCCTTGGCCACCAGCTTAACACCAAGTTCCTGCCCTCTGAGTTCTCTGGTCACATAGACATGATCGATAATAAAAAGCTCTCCTTCTATATGATAATTTAATAAACCGATGGGCTCCTCTTCGTTGGCACCGATATAAAATTTGTTTTTTCGTTCATGAATGGTTTCCATTGTATCCTCCTGTTAATTTCATGTTTTATAATTCTTATTGACAAAACGCAACCCGGTTTCGGCCATTATTTTTTGCCAGATAAAGGGCTTGATCAGATTTATAAAAACACTTCCATCTGTAATTCTATTATAGCGCCTGACTAATAAAAAAGCGAAAGATTTAGGAATGATTTTTAATAAATCGGTCTTAATCTCAATTGTTTAAGCGGTTGCATTCTGAAATTGACCATGTTATACTTGAAAAAAGAATCATTTTAAATAACAGGAGAAAAATATGGATGAATTAAGTAAATTAAGTGACATCGAACTCAAGAATAAGCTGGCACAATTGAAAGAAGACCTGGAAGATGTTGAAAATGAACGCAGCTTTATTTTTAAGCAATCTGGCATGCACGTATCAAGCGGAAAAATTGTTGCGCAAATGGAAGAATTTGATGCTGAATCCAAAAAACTTAAGGAATGCATCAATGAATGCGATGAAGAAATAAAAAACCGTGGTCTCTAAACATGTACAAGGGGTGATTAACCCCTTGTTTTTTTGTACTTTACTAGATAAAAAGGTCTTATCCTTAAAATTCTGTTACCACCCGATTCCGTCCCTGGTCTTTGGCACGATAAAGGGCCTGATCCGATCGGATTAGCAGTGCATCAATGGTTTCATGACTGTGCAGCTGAGAAACACCAAAAGAGCAGGTCTTTTTGCCCACTAGCTTAAACTCATGAGCTGCGATCATTTCCCGTAATTTTTCAGCCAAAACCGTAGCGCCATCTAAATCTGTATCGGTGCAGATAATAATGAACTCTTCACCACCCCAACGTCCAAGTACGTCCATACTCCGGGTGCCTTTAGCCAGAATTTCTGTAACCTCAGTTAATACCTGATCTCCTACCAGATGGCCATATTGGTCATTCACCAGTTTAAATAAATCAATATCCACCATAATTACCGATAAATTCCGGTCATTGCTATCAGCCTCGGCCTTTTCATTTATCAATACTTCATCAATTTTGCGGCGATTATAAAGTCCGGTGAGCTGATCTTTAATGGCCAGAACCTTCAGTTCCTCTTCTAAATGTTTGCGTTCGGTCACATCCCTTTCAATATAAAGAACACCAGTCGGATTATTATTTTTATCCCGAAGAATATTCGCATTGACCTCACAATAAAACTGACTGCCGTCTTTTTTGACCATCAAATATTCTGCCGCACCGGTTAAATTCCCGTTTAACATTTCGGTGACATAATGAATGGCTTTCTGTTGATGACTTTCATGAATGAATTCAATAATATTTCTGCCGATACATTCTTCGTCAGACGCAAACCCCCACATCGAATAGGATTTTTCTGTCGCAAACTCTACAATCCCATCCAGGGTTGAAATGGCAATGCCATCAGGTGATGTCTCAATAATCGCCTTGAATTTTTCTTCACTGGCTCTGAGGGCTTCTTCTATATATTTACGCTCAATGATTTCATCCTGCAGTCGCCGATTTATTTCGATTGTTTTAGCATACGTTTCCTTTTCTTTTGTAATATCCCTGAATTCAACGACACGGACTATTTTTCCTTTGTAAGGAATATTTCTGCCTTCTAATCGCATCGGAAAGATTTCACCATTTTTACGTCGTCCAAAAGCTTCATAGGATTTTTCATAGCCGGTTGCGATATTGTTGCCAACCAGTTCCCGGTATTCCGGCGCGATCAGTAACAGGCCATCCATTCCAATCAGCTCTTCCCTGGTATATTGGAACATTTCGGCAAGACCCTGATTGCATTCTAAAATGACGCCTCCATCGTGAATCGCAATACCGCCAAATGAAGCATTATGAAGGGCTCTAAAACGTTCTTCGCTTTCTGCTAAGGCCTGTTCAGCTTTTTTACTCTCGGTCACTGTCCAGACGGCTTCCATCAATAGGGTAACATTCAAGAGATCATTTTCATCAAAATCGGTTTCCTTATTGGCCAGTCCCACGACCCCAACAATTTTTTGATGCTTGAAAATGGGAATCGTCAAAAAATTCGTCATCGGAACGTGCCCTTTAGGGCAACCCTTCTTGAGCGGATTTTCTTTCTGAAAGTCGTTAATTACGATTGGCCGCCGCTGTCGCACTGCTTCCCCCCAGATTCCCGTCTTATCCAGTTGATAGGTTGTTTCCCGTTTTTCAACGTGACACGCTTCCATGACCTCTTCAGACCAGGTGTTAAGAACAAACTCACATCTTTCCTCATTATAATGATAAATGTAACCGATCCGGCTTTCGGTGAGTTCAATGGCCTGTTTCAATGCATAGTCCAAAAATTCCTGAATCGTCTCGGAAGGATGTTGTAAAATATCAACCAGTCTCAGTAACCGGGCCTCATCTCCCCGAGCCTCTTTATCAAAAGTCTTTCTCGGTATTTCCACTGTTTTCATTTTAGTACCTTCCAGTCCTGACACTCTCTATAACTTTACTTGTTTAAACAATATTCCCGTTAATTACGAATGATTTCGTTAATGTCTTAATTATAATGATTTTCACCAAAATTTACTAGTAATTTATTCGAAATCGCACCCTTCAATTTATATCTGCATCTGATTAATAACTGCAAATTTCTCTACAAAAAAAGCCAGAGAAATAAATCCTCTGGCTTACCTGCTCGATTATGTTAAAAGGTGCATTTATCTTGAACCGGTTAGTCTTCTTTTTCGATCTGATCAATCTTCTTCTGTATTTCCAGGGTTTGACTGATTATTTCCTCATCCAGATCATTGAAATCAATATAGTCCCCGGTGACGATATAAAAAACAGTCTCGAAAATATTGGTGGCATGATCACCAATCCGTTCCAGATAAGATCCCACAAAAATAAATACTGATCCTTGATGGATGTTTTTAGAATTATCCATCATATAAGCCAAACAATCATGATGAATCTGCATATTAAGCGCATCGATCTCATCTTCCAGATCCACTATTTTTCTTAACTGGCTGATATCTTCATGAATAAAAGCCTGAATCGCCAGCTTAAGCAGGGTTTGGGCCAGTTCACAGGCCCGGGGAATATCGATGAGACGCTTCATGTAAACCACATCTGATAATTCCAGCACCCGTTTGGAGATATTCACCGCCAAATCGGCGATTCGTTCCAGGTTGGTGATAATTTTATAGGTTGATGCCAGACGTCTCAGATCGGTGGCAACCGGACCCTGGGTGGCGATCACCTTACTGACAATCAGTTGAAGCTCAATTTCTTTGGCATCCACTAAATCATCCCGATCGATAACCGATCTGGCCAATTCAGAATTCTTGGATTTTAATGCCAAAACCGAATCTGAAAGCATTTTTTCTGTTATTGCCGACATCAACAAGATCTCGTCTTTGATCATTCTTAGTTCTTCATTATACTCTACTCGCATGATTTATTCTCCTTATCAACCGAAACGCCCGGTGATGTAATCCTCTGTCCGTTTATCATGGGGGTTCGTGAATATGATCGGTGTTTCATTGAATTCTATCACCTCTCCCATCAGAAAGAAAGCAGTTCTATCAGATATTCGCCCGGCCTGCTGCATGGAATGGGTGACGATAATAATGGTATAATCTTTTTTCAAACTGGACATCAAATCTTCGATCTTTGCTGTCGCAATGGGATCCAAAGCCGATGTTGGCTCGTCCATTAAAATAACTTCCGGATTCATGGCAATGGTCCGGGCGATACAGAGCCGCTGCTGTTGTCCACCTGATAATCCCAATGCCGATTTGTTTAAGCGATCTTTAACTTCATCCCACAGTGCCGCCTTCACCAGGCTTTCTTTAACCAGGGTATCCAACTGGTTTTTATCCTTCATTCCTTGACATTTCGGGCCATAGGCAATGTTTTCATAAATACTCATCGGAAAGGGATTTGGTTTCTGAAAAACCATTCCCACCCGAGTCCGTAAATTAATAACATCGATCGGACCGTTAATATCTTTTCCGTCAAAAATAATTTCACCCTTAATTTTGACCGAATCAATCAAATCATTCATGCGATTGAGACAACGCAGGAAGGTTGACTTCCCACAACCGGAGGGGCCGATAAAAGCAGTTACTTCCTTTTCACGAATTTCCATATTGATTGATTTAAGAGCCTGGAAATCGCCATAAAACAAATCCAGATTTTTGGTGTTAAACTTTATATTTGTGTCCATTTTTCTCCTCATTTTTTATTAAAGACATCCAACTTGTCGGAAGTGACGCGGGACAAGATGTTCAATACAATAACAATTACAATTATGACAATCCCGATGGCACAGGCCAATTCGATGTTACCTTCTTCTTTCGCCACATAATAAGCTTGTACCGTCAGGGTACTGCCGGGTGAAAAAAGGGTCCCGGGAATTTGTGCTACTGTTCCGGCGGTTAATAGTAACGCCGCCGACTCCCCGACCACCCGGCCGATGCTGAGCAGCACTGCTGTGGCAATACCCGGTACCGCACAGGGCAGCACCACCTTGAAGATGGTTTGAAGCTTGGTAGCTCCAAGAGCCAGTGAACCTTCCCGGAATGCCATCGGCACTGTTTTGAGTGCTTCTTCAGTACTTCGGATGATAACCGGCAGTAGAATGATGGCCACGGTCAGGCTTCCGGAGATCAGCGAAATTTGAAACTTCAGCGCGACCACAAAGAACGCCATCCCAAATAAACCAAATATAATTGACGGGATGCCGGCCAGACACTCAGCCGCAAAGCGGATCGCATTCACCAATCTGCCGGGCTTGGCATATTCGGTCAGGTAAATCGCTCCAAAAATCCCCAAGGGTAATGCCACGATAAGGGATAACAATACCATATATAGGGTGGTAATAATATTGGATTTAATCCCACCGCCAGGCTGAACGATTTTAATTTTAAGTTCCCCGGATTCGTCAGCAATGGTTGTTGCCACTTCTTCCAGGGTCAACCCGGTAAAATCATTACCATTGATACTCTGCAAAATATAATCGCTACCAATCGTGATACTTTTACCAGTTGAATCTATCGCACTTTTTAAGGGCGAATCTTTTTCAATGTAGGTAATGACGAACTGATCCCGCTCGGTGCTGTGATTCCTATAAGCTACCTTCGCAATGGCGGCGCCAATATTCTCCACATAAATGGGTCCTTCCAAGTGTGTTTCATACCGTTTATCGTAGGGATTCTTTCCGTTTAAGGTTTCTTCGTCGATGCTTAACGGGACCTCGTTGGACTCGATAAAGGCATAAACTACCTTTTCATTGAAGTCGCGAGTCAGAAAATCCCAGTTAACCAACCCAATTCCTTTAACAAAAATGAACCCGACAATAAAGAGCAAGACGCTTAAGGTGATGCCGGTGGCCAGATAAATAACACCTTTGACTAAACTATCTTTTGCTTTTCTACCCATCTAACTGCCTACCTTTGCCTTAACCAGTTTATTCACTGCCAGATTAATGATCATAATGAAGATAAATAACACCACCCCGGTCGAGTACAAAAGTTCCTGATGGACGCCCGAGGCATAACCCATTTCCAAGGCAATGTTGGTGGTCAGAGGACGGATCTGATCAAACAGACTGGTCGGAATACCGGCGATAGGATTACCACAAACCAGCATGACGGCCATGGTTTCGCCAATGGCTCGACCAATCCCCAGAATTACACCGGTCATAATACCGGATCGGGCGGCCGGCAGCACGACCTTGAAGATGGTCTGGATTTTAGAAGCTCCCAGTGCATAGGAACCTTCCCGATACTCTTTCGGGACGGCACTGATAGATGTTTCCGAAATGCTGACCACCGTCGGCAAAATCATAATCGCCAGTACCAAAATGGTCGCCAGCAGGGATTCGCCCTGAGCCATCGGTGAAACTTTCAGCACATAAGGAACAATGATTCCCAAACCAAAAACCCCATATAAAACCGATGGGATCCCCGCCAGCAATTCCACCGCAAAGCGGATCATCTTACCAATTCGGGAACCAGCCAGTTCAGATATATAAACAGCCGTGAAAATCGCTACTGGCACGCCGATCAGAATGGCCCCCAACGTTGCAAAAATCGATCCCACGATCATATAAAAGATCCCAAACATGTTTGAACCCGGTCGCCATTCAACGCCGGTTAAAAAATCCCAAAGGGAATAACTATTTGAAATAAATGGTTTAAGTCCATTGAAAAAAACGAAAACTGTAATCGCCAGAACACTGATTACAGCTACGAAAGCACAGATTAGAAAAAAGCCTTCGATGATTGTCTCTTTTTGTTTATTACGTTTAATTGCCTGCAAAATAAACGCTCCTTTTCCTACCCATGCTGGTCGCCTGTCATGGGATTATTTTAATGAAGAGAGACTCCTTTTCAGGAGTCTCAGTTTTCTGGTATTAAACTGCGATACCGCCGTGCTCTTCAACAATTGCCTGTCCTTCTGTGCTCATCAGGAAGTCAAGGAATGCCAGGGTTGCATCATCAACCTTTGATTTATCATACATGGCCAGGAACGGTCTTGAAATTGGATAGGTTTTGTTTTTAACATTATCAACACTCGCTTTAACGCCGTCAACATCGACTGCTTTAACGGTTTTGTCAACAAAGGTTAACGAAACATAGCCGATGGCATTGGCATTGCCGGCTACTGTCGTTTGAACGTTTCCGTTACCTTCTTTAATGGTGGCATCAACTTTCAGTTTTTCTGCAAAACCAACTAATTCTTCAACCGCACTTCGAGTTCCTGATCCATCTTCTCGGGAAACTACGACGATCGGTGCATCTGCTCCACCAACTTCGCTCCAGTTAGTGATTTCGCCCATGTAGATTTTTGCAACCTGATCTTTTGTCAGATTTGTTACGGTATTCGCCGGATTAGTGACGATGGCAATGCCATCATAAGCAAAGATCAACTCAGTTAGGCTGCCCTTTTCTTCTGTTTTCAAATCCCGGGATGCACAACCAAAGGAATAGGTCCCAGCAGTTGCGCCTTTGATTCCATCAGATGAACCCGTTCCGCTGTAAGTAAACTTGGCATCTGGGTTTAACGCGGTAAATTCTGAGCCGGCTGCATCGATAATTTTCTGGACCGATGTCGAACCACCGCCGTTGATTTCGCCTGAAATCGCATCTTTAGTTGTTGAAGTTGTTGATCCTGAAGAACCGCATCCTGCCAGGGTCAGCACTGTTGCACCAACTAACAGTGATACTAGAACTTTTTTTAATTTTTTTGACATTTTTTTCTCCTTCAAATTTCCTTAATTTTCGTTGTTTGCATAGCTATCTTACCAAATAAAAATGCATAAAAGGTTTTAGGGAGGTAAAGAAATTGTTAACACTCTGTTAAATAGATGGTGTTTAAATTTCTGTTTGTCGATTACAGGTTTGTAAATAAAAAAGACAAAGGCATTCTGAATGACTCAGCCTGCTTTTGTCTTTAATCGCCGTTTTTATATTCACCTATCGAATCATTAAAATTCAACCAAACAAATTCAGTTGAAATTTCAGTCGAAAATTTCTTCAATCAGTATTTTAAGTTCCTGATACATTGCTAAACCTTCCAGCGGTGTCAATGCATCCAGCACGCCCTGGTAATACCAGGCCTGCTTTTTCTTACCTCTGACAAAAATATCCCAGACCTCTTCGCCGATTCTGGCATAATCGGCTTTAACACTTCTCATGTTGGCCAGTTTATCAGCGCAGGCCAGCAACTGCATGTCCCGGGTTGCTTCATTCTTGAGAAAATCAATGGTATGCTGCTTGCGCGCTTCCCAAGGTAACCGTTTGTTTTCCGAGTCGGAGGCCACCAGATCGGCCACCACGTCACCAAATTCCCGGCGAATGGTTTCCAGGTTGGTATCCGTATCTTCCACTGTGTCGTGAAGCAGGCCGGCAATGATCAGGGCTTCGTTTTCTTCCGGGTCCACCGCCTCACCGAGAATTTTGGCGACCTCAAAAGGGTGCGTAATATAGGGTACCTGAGAGCCCTTCCGGAAATGACCTTCGTGGGCTTTGGCAGAAAACTCAATGGCTTTTGATATTGTCATAGACCCTCCTAGATTTTTAAATCTTATCAAAATAATTCCAAAACAGAAAGTAATGATCAGTGCTTATTTAAAATTTTATCATAAACCACCTGCATATGGGGTTCACTGACATAGTTTGCCAGTTCATTAACGGCGATCCACCTGACCCCACTGTTTTCGTCGGGCTTGATCATCAGTGGTTCGTCCTCCGAAGCCGAAAGTAAATAGGCCACTGATAAATGCAAATGGGCCGAAACCGGCTGATTGTTTTTGACATGACCAAAAACCGGTAAAATATCCAGAGAAATAATTTTATCGGCTGTTGCTGTTACTTGCTTTAATCCGGTTTCTTCTTTGGCTTCCCGGATCGCCACCTGCAGCAGGTCCGGTTCACCGTCGGCATGCCCCCCGGTCCAGGACCAGGATTGATAAATGTTATGGTAGATCATTAACAGTTTATCCCGAGCCTCATTAAAAATCAAGGCTGAACTGGTCAGATGGGCAATTTTATTTTCCCGGAGCAAAACATCCGGATTATTATTAATGAATCGGATAAAGGTCTGCTGATCGGCCTGTTCCTGGGCTGATCCCGGTTTAAACGCAGTGATAGCGGTTAAATAATCCATGGACACCTCACTATAATCATCTCGTGTTAAATATTAATCTTAAACACTAAATTTTAATCAATAGAATCGACGAATCGGTTTTTTTCGGGCCATGGTAACTGGCTTGTCTTCGGCCAGGGTTACCTTTCTCGGCCGCCCCTTGATATTTCGGGTTTGCAGCTCTTTTAACACCTGAGGGCCTTTGTTATTCAGAATTTCCACAAAGGTGGAGACATCCAGAATCGTGATTACGCCGATATCCGCGGCGGTCATCCCCTCCAGATTACACAGGGTACCAACAATATCCACCGGTCGCATTTTTGTCTTTTTGCCGGCATTGATATGGATCTTGGTGATCTCCCGGGTCAAGTCATGGGCTTTGTCCAACTTTTCTTCCGGTTTTTCCTGTAGTTTTTCGATAAAGGCCGCTTTTAGTGAATGGACCGTGGAAAGCGTGGGACATTCTTTTTCAATTATTTCTTTGTCGGTATAGTTTTCAATATCTCGAAATAAGCGGCCTTCCTTTGCCGAAACCAGGGTAATGGCTTTACCAGTGGTGCCCCGACGACCGGTCCGGCCGATGCGATGGACATAGGTTTCCTTTTCCCAGGGGACATCAAAATTAATGACCAGCGAAATCTCATGAACATCAATCCCCCGAGCCGCCACATCGGTGGCAATCAAATAGCGGAAGGCGCCCTTTTTAAAACGTTGCATGACCAGGGTGCGGTCATCCTGTTCCATACCACCGTGAATCTTTTCACAGGCCTTATTATCCTTACCGAGCAGATTATAAATGGCATTGACCATTTCCTGGGTATTACAAAAAATAATGCAACTGTCGGGATTTTCCACCACCAGCACATCCTTTAACACATCCAGTTTATCGTCATGGCCCGTTTTATAAACAAACTGTTCTATCGCATCGGTCCGTTTGGCCTCGGCTTCAATCTCGATGATCTGGGGATCGTTCATATATTTTTTTGACAACCGCTTTATCTCATTTTCCAACGTCGCTGAAAACAACATCGTGACCCGATTTTTGGGCATCTCATTGATGATTTCCTCAACCTGATCAATAAAACCCATATTCAGCATCTCATCAGCTTCGTCGATGACCAGAAAACGGATCTCATTGGTGATAAAGGTTCCCCGTTCAATATGATCCATAACCCGGCCTGGGGTTCCCACCACCACATGGGTTTTCTGTTTCAGCTCTTTTTCCTGCCGGCGGATCGGGGATTTTCCATAAAGGGCTGACACCTTCACCCGCTTGAAGCGGCCAATGTTAAAAATATCTTCGTGGACCTGCAGCGCCAGTTCCCGGGTCGGGGTCAGCACCAGGGCCTGAGGTTTGTTCTCTTCCCAGTCCAGCAGTTCACAGATTGGAATGCCAAAGGCCGCCGTTTTACCGCTGCCGGTTTGGGCCTTACAGAGAATATCTTTGTTTTCCAAAGCAATGGGAATCACGGCTTCCTGAACCTTGGTCGGGTTTTCAAAATTGAGTTTTTCGATGGCTTTTAGGAGCTCATCACTAAGTTGGTACTGGTTAAACTTTTTATTTATCACGTTTTTCTGCTTTCTTTATTTTATTATAAACTTATTTCAATCCATTTAAAAAGCTGTATCCACTGGGAATTCACAGAAGATACAGCTGGTTTATTACTTGACATTTAATTATAGTCTATATTTACTAATTAAGCAAGGTTTATTGTTATCCATAACAGTAAGTACTACTTTTTGTCTGGCCATTGTCGATTACTGCAAAAAACCTCATCAGCTTATCTGACGAGGTTTTTTGCTCATGAAACCGGAAATTTTTAACTCCCACTGGATAACCTTTATTCAATTTCTATTAATTTTGACTGTTCCTGCTTCACTGCTTTTGGTACTGTAATGGTCAGAACCCCATCAGTCAGTTTGGCTTTTATATCATCTGAAGCTGCATCAGCGAGAAATACATTTCTGGTCATCGAAGAGAATTTTCTTTCGCGATGAATATAATTCTTTTCTTTTTCTTCCTTAACTTCTTCCTTCTTGACTGAAATCTGAAGTCTTCCTTCTTCAAGCGAAAGGTTGATATCCCCTTTAGCAACACCGGGCAGCTCGGCTTCGACAATGTATTCTTTCTCATTGTCTTGTAAATCGATCTTGAAGGTGTCACCTGCTAAACTTCTTCTCAAAGGCCATCCTTCTGCAAAAAAGTCGTCAAGCATATTTTGGAAATCATCAAAACCGGTATTCATCAAATCATTGCGTTTTCTGTTAAACGGAATCAGTGCTGTCACCATAACCACTCCTTTACAAATTTTATTTGTTAGCACTCGCACTTAACGAGTGCTAACTTTGATTATTTTATACCACTTTTGTAAAAATTTGTCAAGATTGCACATTAACTAGTTTAAGATTTTTTTAAGCTACTGATTATACGTCCATCATATCGGTTTCAGCATCTCATAGGTCAGCTGCAGATGCAAAAATGTCTGATAATGATCCAACTCCACGCCCATGACTTCTTCCATTTTCGTCAGCCGATACTGCAGGGAGCTACGGTGCAGATGCAATTCTTTGGCGGTCTGGGCTTGGGAGCGACCGTTTTTCATATAACAATACAGGGTTTCCACCAGATTGGCGCCCTTTTTATGATCATACAGCTGCAGTCTAGCTAGGGCGGGATGGCCAAACGCTTCACTGTTTTCCAGATTCACCAGCACATCCATCAGATGGGCAAAGCGGTAACGGTCATATAAAAAGATCACATCCTCCCGTTCCGATTTCAGACCCAACTCGATGGCCGTCAGTGCTTCCTGATAAGATTTTCTGAACTGTTTAATATCACAGCCATCATCACTGACCCCAACCACCATTTGTGAATCCTGGAGCCAGTTTTCAATTTCGGACAAACCCTGTCCGCTAAATTGGCTGCTGCTGTCATTGGCCAGCATGACAATGTTATTCTGATGAATAATACAAATGGTGTTTTTGACCAGACTGATGATTTTTTTCCTTAAAAACGTCAGTTCATAGCGGTTGCGATTGTCATGCCGGGACTTTAAAACCACAATAAAAAACTTTTCCGGAAAATCAATATCGACATAGTTGATGACTTTTCGCAATTCATTTTCGGAATGATGATTACCGGTTAGAATTTCGGCAAACAGGTAGCCCAGTTTGACCCCTTCATTGCTGATTAAGGTCTGATTTTTCTGTATTTCCATGATCAGGATGTCACTGAAAAATTCAATGGTTGCTTTGGTGCCGATTGAAAATGGGCGCTCAGTTTCAAACACCGTCACTAGGCCCATTTTTTTATTGCGACTGGTTAAATTCATGGTGCAAAAAGAATGGGGATAGAGTTCATTGCCGGAAAAGAATACCGGCTCATGCTGATGCTCGGTTTTTTGTACCAGGTCTTTCATATAATAAAAATCATTGACGGAGCTGGAAATATAACCGTCTTCAATGCCATTTTCAACAATATGCCGCCACTGATCCGGCTGCTCCAGGACGCAGTCGGTTCGGGCCAACACCTTAAAATCCGCATCGGCCACATAAAGCGGATTGCCGAGAATCGGAGTTATGGCATTAATAATCTCCGTCAACCCTTTGTTGTCGGTGATCCGCCTGATCATGTCATCGTAGATCTGGTGATATTCGCTGATGATGTCGGCGATTCTTTCCAGTAATACCTCAATATCGCAATCTGAATAGATCAGCGCCAGACCGATGGTTTGAACCTTTTCAATTTCAAGCGCAAGAGACGAATCGGCCAGGCAAATCAGTTGGGATGGCAGATGACGCGAATCAATCTGCTGCATTACGGCTGCTGATCCCAGATATAAGACCTCTTTCTTATACCCCTGCTCCAAGGGTTTGAGCAAACGCACACTGGAAAACCCCAGCTGATCGCCTGCGTCACCTTCAACATATTCATATCGATACGCTTTTAATTGATCCAGAATCATGGATAGTTTAATTTTCATTTGGTCGACCCTTTCGGTTCTTTCTACTTTCAATAAGTTTATCATGTTTTCAATTTTTTAGCATTTAAGTAATTGTCGAAATTCCGGCCCGCATTTTCAGCCATTGGTGTGATGCTTCGATGACGTCCTTGTTATAAAATTTAGCTATCTATAAAAATTGAAGGAGATTGTCAATATGCCAGAATTAAAGTATAAACATCTGTTTGAACCCATCAAGCTGGGAAAGACGCTTTTTAAAAACCGGATCTTTTCGTCACCTCAGGATTATCCCGGTTTAACTAGTGACCGGTTTTTAACCGAAGAAGCCGCCTATTTTTATGAACGCAAAGCGCTAGGCGGTTTTGCTTCGGTCTGTGTTGGCGATATGATCGTCGATGGTGATTATGGACGCAGCCATCCCTTTCAAATGCGGGGCAACGATATTCTTGGAAAAGTTAATCTGACCCGCACCAGTACCGCCATCACCCGGCATGGTGCCGTTGCCGCCATTGAGCTCTGTCACGCCGGACAAAACACCAATCTTGGTTTAATGCCGGTCAACCCCGGCTTTGTTTACGGTACGATTGACGGGACTCGCGAGGACGGGGTGGAAATCCGCGCCATGCAGGATGAGCAGATCGAAGTCATGATTCAAAAATACTGCGACGCTGCTTCCTTTGCCCGCCAATGCGGCTACAACATGATTACCCTTCACGGCGGTCACGGCTGGCAGATGCATCAGTTCCTCTCCCCCCGGGATAACAAACGAACGGACAAGTGGGGCGGTTCAGTAGAAAACCGGATGCGTTTTCCGCTGGCTGTTATCGAAGCCATTCGTAAGCGGGTCGGCCCGGATATGCCCATCGAATTTAGAATGAGTGCCACCGAATGTCTGCCAGATGGTTACGATCTTGATGAAGGGATTAAAATTGCTAAGCTATTAGATGGCAAAGTTGAAATGATCCATGTTTCAGTGGGTCACCATGAAATCGATGCGGCGGCTATGAAAACCCATCCCACCATGTTTTTGCCCGATGGCTGCAATACCTCCTATGCAGCTGAGATCAAAAAGCACGTCAAAACGCCAGTTGGCACGGTTGGTGCCCTGACTGATCCTGAGATGATGGAAGAGCTGATCGCCTCCGGCCAGGTGGATGTGGTCAATCTGGGTCGTCAAACCCTGGCTGATCCCGATCTGCCGATTAAAGCCCGACTGGGCCGGGCTGATGAAATCAATCCCTGTCTGCGCTGTTTTTACTGCTTCTCCAACAGCACCATCGACGGCGTTTTCTACTGTGCCACCAATCCGGAAATCGGCCGGGAACAAGCCAGTCTGACTACCCCACTGCCGATCCATAAAAAGACCGTGCTGGTTGCCGGTGGCGGTGTCGGCGGCATGCAGGCGGCCCTGACGGCATCCAAACAGGGACACCGGGTGATTCTCTGCGAAAAAAACGATCGTCTGGGCGGGGCACTGCTTTGCGAGGAAAAAATCCCTTTCAAATCAAATCTGGATACCTATCTTAAACGCCAGGCGTTAAAAGTATCCCGATCTGCCATTGAAGTCCATTTTAATACCGCCATCACCCCGGAACTGGCCGAATCCTTCCATCCCGACGTGATCATTGCCGCCATGGGCGCCCGGCCGCTGGTTCCCAATATCAAAGGCATCGACAGCCCCAAAGCCGTCGGCGCCGAAGACGTGTATTATCATCCGGAACAAGTCGGCCAACATGCCGTCATTATGGGCGGCGGACTGGTTGGTCTGGAACTGGCCATCTTCCTGTCAAGCTTGGGCCGTGACATCACCATTGTCGAAATGGCACCTGGTACCATTGCCACCCCACCGCCGGTTGAAGGCACCTCCAATCGCATGGGCGGCTTAATGGAACTGCCCGGCGGCTTCCCGCTGGTTCACGGCGTAGCGCTGGGTGATGAACTGACCCGTCACCCCAATATCAAGCTTTGTGTTTCCACCAAAGCCCTGGAAATCACTGATGCCGGATTGACTGTGGAAGATGCTACCGGCGTCCGCACCATCCTAGCCGATACGATTATCTACGCCATCGGTCAAAAACCACTCCAGGAAGAAGCCCTGGCCCTTTCGACCTGTGCCCCAGAATTCTACCAGATTGGCGACTGCGTCACCCCGAAAAATATTTACGATGCCACTTCGGCGGCCCATCAAGTCGCTTGTGACATTGGCCGCTATTAAATCGATTAATCCCTGATTAAATATTCAATTTCTGACAATTTTATTAAAATGGCACAAATAATACTCCGCTATTATTCGTGCCATTCATTCATTAAGGAGATCAACAAATGAAAAACAAAAACTATTCCTGGATCGTTCTGGTTATTGCCTGTCTGGCATTATTTTCACCAAGTTATACTCAATATCAGTTGTCCCCCCTGGCACCGCAATTAATCGAACAATTCAATTTATCAATGAGCCAATTTAGCAGCTTATTTTCGGCCCCAATGATCCCAGCCATTTTATCCAGTCTGATTGCCGGTTTAATGGTTGATAAATTTGGCATCAAGAAAGTTATCGGCATCGCATTAGTCGTTACAGCTATCGGGACCTGTTTGCGTGTTACTGCCAACGATTCAAACACGCTATTAATTTATATGATCTTAACTGGATTTGGTGCTGCTTTCTTAAATGCAAACGGCGCAAAAATCATCGGCAGCTATTTTCCTGCAGAAAAAATCAGTTCAATGATGAGTATCCTGCTGGCATCATCAACCCTGGCCATGACCCTGGGGATGGGAACGACGGCCTTTTTCCCAAGTATTACCAGTGCATTTATTTTTGCAGCGATCATCAGTATTATCGGAACGATTCTCTGGCTGCTCGTTGTCAAAAATCCCAAACAAACAGAAGCCAGCGATACAGCTTTTGAAACGGCATCTTTGGGTATGGCCGTTAAGGTGGTCGCAAAAAGTCGCCCGGTCTGGATTGTCGGATTTTGTCTCATGGGAATCATCGCCTGTAATATTGCCATCAGTTCCTTTTTACCAACGGCTCTAGTTGGTCGCGGTATTGATGCCATTACGGCTGGCGGCTATGGTTCAATCATGATGATTGGCAGTCTGGTTGGCTGCCTGATTTCACCGCTAATCGTCAGCAAAGTCGGTAAAATGAAACCGGTTTTATTGATCCTGGCTATGGTTTCTGCCCTCGGTGCAGCTCTGGCCTGGAGTGCCCCAGCTGGTTTTCTTTTAGGCATCAGCCTGTTTTTAACAGGCGCTGCTCTGGCTGGCCAAATACCTTTGTTAATGTCAATTCCCATTCAGCTTCCTGAAATCGGACCATTATACGCCGGTACCGCCGGTGGTTTTACCGCAACCTTGCAATTAATGGGTGGCGTTTTAATCCCAACATTTATTATTACACCCATTGCCGGTTCTGATATGAAGCTTTTCTTTATCCTGGCTGGTGGCTGCATGGCAATCGTCGCAGCGCTCGTTTTCCTGCTGCCAGAACTTTGCTCAAAGAAATCTGAAATTATTTCAGAACCTGAGCTATCACCACAGGCATAAGTGAATAATCGCTAGTCTATAAACGTTAATTTTTAAAAACTCTATCTCGATTGAAATCAGATCATCCTGATTTTTTCGAGACAGAGTTTTTTTAAGTTTTAAAATTAGTTTAGCTTATTTAATGAAACGATCTAATGTAATACGATGTAATAATCGGCTTTAGATCATTACATCGTGCATGACCTGCCACATCAATTGTTACTATTGTTTTTATTTTTCTCTTAACAAAGATATTCCTGATTGATCACCAATGCATCAATCAGGAAATTTCTTTTAAATTCAAAATAGTTTATGACTTAATGACCTTGTCCAATTCATTCTGAATGGTATTCATCAGATAATCCGTGCATGGCAGTTCCGTAAACAACCGGCCATCGACATAGGGAGTTAGCGCCAAGCCGGGTTGCTCTGCTGCAAAATGCATCAACAGCTCCCCTGCTTCCACCTCCCGAAATGCCGGATGATCTTTTTCAATGGCTTTTCTTATTTTTTTCGGGCAGGCCGAACCCAGATCTGCCGAAAGAATATCGGCAATCGCCTGGACCATCTCAATGTTGCTGAATTCCAGGGGATTCTCAACGGCTTTTTTAACTTTTAACAACCGGCCTTCGGTATTGACGAAGGTGCCATTGACTTCCGGAAAGGCCAGGGCCGGCAACACCACATCAGCTCTTTCGGCGGCCTGGGTCAGGTGGGTATCCTGAACCATCAGGAAGTCATATCGGCTTAAATCGGTACTGGGATCTTCGCCGAATAAGAGCAACGCTTTAGCCTCGCTTAAAACAGCGGCTGTGTTTTGCACGCCCATATAGTTAAGGCCCAGACTGTTGTTTTTAACTGCCACCGGGAAGATCCCGCTGCGTTTGCCGTCGGCCTGATCAAGCAGCGCCAGCAGATTGCCGATCATTGCTGCCGCTTCTTCAGTAACGTACTTGTCCCCGATAACCATCACCAGATTTTTGGCCTGGACCAGTCCTTCGCCTGGAATTGTCAATAATAGTTCAGTCAAAACACGCAAGGAATTTTCCAAGCCCCTATAGAATAGCCAGCCATCATCGCCGGTAACAATCATCAAAACTTTAAATGCTATGCAGCGAGCTGGTGATTGTCGATAAAAAGCCCCCGATAAACCAGCGGTGGATAGCCATTATTTGTACTGTAAATTCGTCGTCGATTGTAATAATGGATATAGCGGTAAACAATCGTTTTGA
>NZ_JBDODG010000018.1:0-59499 GCF_039830195.1 Acetobacterium sp.
TGTTCCAACATTTACATGGGGCTTATTTCTTTCAAATTTTGACTTTGCCATTTGTATTCTCCTTAAAAATCTAAAAATTATCGTTTTACTACTATGTCAATTTTAATTTATGATATAAAAATGGAGCCCTCATCCGGATTTGAACCGGAGACCCCCACCTTACCATGGTGGTGCTCTACCTACTGAGCTATGAGGGCTTATAATAAATGGTGGGAGAAGATGGTTTCGAACCATCGTAGACGTCGTCAACGGATTTACAGTCCGCCCCCTTTAGCCACTCGGGCATTCTCCCACTTGCTTATTAATTCAGCTTCTCTATAATAGTTTGTTTTTCCTTTTTTGTCAACTGTTTTCTATATTTTTTTACCAATTTTTTTTCGAATGCGTTGCAAGGCATTGTCAACCGATTTATTACCACAGTCCAGAGCCCTGGAAATATCGTAGTAGGAGGCGCCCTGAATGTAGTAGGCAAGGACTTTTTTCTCAAAACTGGACAATTCCCGTTTAACATCAATCATCAATTGTTCCAATTCTTCGGCTTTGATTAATTCCACCCCGGGTTCTACACTTTTTTTTGCGGCCAGCCGATCGATAATGATATTCTGAGGTTCTTCTTCCGACACCGCCGCATAAATCGATACCGAATTATTCAAAAGCATATGTTTCTGGCGGTTGGCTGAACTGATCGCGGTTTGGATTTGACGTTCAATACAAAGGTTGGCAAAGGTTGAAAACTGTGCTTCCCGATCCGGACGAAAGTCCCAAATGGCCTTGAGCAAACCAATCATCCCTTCTTGAATCAAATCTTCATTATCCCCACCAACCAGATAATAGGAGCGGGCTCGAATCAAAACACTTTTTCGATATTTTTCCAGCAAGAATTCTTCAGCTTCCTTGTCCCCCTGCTGGGCACGATGTACTATTTCTGATTCTGATATTTTATCATTGCTCATCTTTACCATTTAGTCCTCGCATTATTCTTTAACGCGCATTTTGTTAAATTGATCCAGCGTCTCAGCGTCTAAAAAATCACTGAGCTTGACTCCCTGTTTTTGGACACCTTTTTTCTTGTCATCACGAAAGTTCTTTAACGTTGCTTCCATATCCTGGATCAGTTCCCGGACCGGAACCCGCTCGGCCCCACTGGCCATCACCATCTGCTGCAAGGTAAAATCCGATGTCACCACCCGGACGCTGTAAGCTTTAGGCAGGCTATAAACCAGTTTTTCAATATAACTGTCGGCGGTTTTATTCTTTTCGGTAAAGACCACCTTGATCCGGCCCACCATTTCTTCGCGTTTTTCCAGGGATTGCTGCTGATAGGCATCGAAAACAAGGATGGTTTCCCATCCTTTGAATCCGCTGTAGCCACTTAAATCATTGATCAGCTGTACCCGCGCCTCTTCCAACTGAATTTCTGAAAGACGTTTTAAATCATCTGAACCATGGATGACATTATAGCCATCCACAATTAATATGGTTTTCATTGAAATCGCTGTTTGGCAGCCTCTGCAAAAATGATCGCCGCTGCTGCCGAAGCATTAAATGATTCGATCTCGCCATGGACGGGAATCGATACCGAAAAATCGCATTGTTTTTTAACTTTTTCACTGATTCCAGTGCCTTCATTACCGATGACAATGGCCAGCGCTCCTTTATAGTCGGCTTTATAATAAGGATTGCCCTTCATGTCAGTAGACATGATCCAGAACCCTTTTTTCTTGAGTTCATCAATCGTCTGGCTGAGATTGGTCACCTTGACAATCGGGGTGTGGGATACTGCCCCGGATGAAGCTTTGACCGAAACGGCTGTCAAAGAAGCGGATCGACGGTTGGGAATGATCACGCCGTCAGCCCCGCAAATATTGGCACTCCTTATGATCGCTCCCAGATTGTGAGGATCCGTCAGATGATCTAAAATAACAATAAAGGGGTCTCTTCCCTTGGCTTTAGCATGATTGAGGATATCCTGAAGGTTACTGTACGGGAATGGCGCCATCAACGCCACAATGCCCTGATGAACCTGACCGTCAGCCAGATACTCCAGTCTGGCTTTTTCGACTGAATGAATAATGATATTCTGTTTTTTGGCCATATCGGTAATCTTTTTAAGAACGTGATCGGTGTTGTCTTTTAAAATCAACAGTTTATCAATTTCCTGACCGGAACGGAGAGCTTCCATAACCGGGTTTTTCCCCACAACGATAAAGGTTTCTTCGGTTACGCCGTCATCTTCCCGATTAAAGCCATCATGCTTGCGCGGTGGTTTCCGATCGTCAAAGCGACGGGGACCACGCTCCTCTTTTGGCCCTCTGCTGTCAAATTTACGCGGTTTTTTATCGTCCTTGTCGCCACGCTCTTCAAACTTACGGGGCTTTTTATCGCCTTTTGAAGCATTGTCGTTTCTCTTGCTTCGGGGCTTATCACTGGTCTTGCTGCTATTCGATCGACTATTTGATACTTTTTTCATCTTTTCACCTATTCTTTTATTTTAATTCGATTTACTTCACGATAAATCGCTTTCGCATTTTTTGCGGTATTATTCGTTTGTTTCGGTTTCGGCATTTATGCCTTGGACTTCATCCATTGGTTTTCGTTTTCTCGGTGGCAATGGCCCATAATACTGGTAATAATGGGTCTTAATGTCGCCATTATACAGTTTTCTGTTTTTGGTTGAGGCTTCACCGAAATATTTTTCAAACTTTTCATACCCGGTAATAATAAAATAAGACCAGTCCTCCAGGCTTCGAAAGACTTTGCCCATATCCCGATACAAACGCTGGATTTCTTTTTCTTCACCAATTCGCTCACCATAGGGTGGATTGGTGATAATGACCCCGTATCTTTTCTTGGTGGAAACAGACTGGACCGGCAATTTTTGAAAAGCAACCAGATCCGATACTCCAGCCAGTTCGGCATTGGTTCGGGCCTGTTTCAGGGCGTCCGCATCACAGTCGGATCCCAGCAGTAAAAATTCCTTATCATTGATGGCCTCCCGGGCTTCCTGCCGGGCCTGTTCCCACAACTCAGCCGGAATGGCATCCCAGGTTTCGGACACAAAATCCCGTTTCAGACCCGGAGCAATATTTTTACCGATCAGCGCTGCTTCAATGACAATCGTCCCGGACCCGCACAGAGGATCCAGAAAAACGCGATCCGGCCGCCAGCGTGATAGATAAACCAGAGCTGCTGAGATGGTTTCTTTCAGCGGCGCCTCATTTCCGTATTGACGATACCCGCGCTTATTAAGACCCGAGCCACTGGTATCGATGGACAGGGTGACCTCATCCTTGAGAATTTGAATATGAATGGGATACTTGCCGCCATTCTCATCAAACCATTCGACATGGTATTTCGATTTTAATCGTTCCACCACCGCTTTTTTGACAATCCGCTGACCGTCCGATTTACTGAACAGGGTCGATTTGACGCTGGTGATTTTAGCCGCCGGAAATTCTCCGTCAACGGGGATCCAGTTTTCCCAAGGCAAGGCCTTTGTTTTCTCAAACAATTCATCAAAGGTTTCGGCTTTAAAGCGGCCAATCTCCAACAGTACCCGATCGGCACAGCGGAGCCACAGGTTTGAGCGGGGAATCGCTTCTAATGGGCCGGAATAACGGATTTTTCCATTCTCAACTTCTGTTACTTCGTATCCCAGTTTTTTTATTTCGTCCTTGACCACACTTTCGATTCCGAAAGCAACCGTGGCAATTAAATTTACTATTTTCGGCATTCATTTTTCCTTTATCGTTATTTTTGATCCACTTCAAACTATCAATATTACATTATAGCATAAAATTTCAATTTATTCTTAAATAATTAGCGTTGTAACAGAAAATTGAAAACAAAAACACCGGTATGACTATTGCACACCGGTGTTTGGGGTAATAAAAATTAATTTTCCTGAAATTTCTTTATTTCTTCATCCCGACCGAAGACCAGAAAACCTTCGTACTCTCCGTTATCCCAGACGGCGATCTGTTTGCCGAATTTTTTCTTCATCGCCACCAGATTCACCAGATAGCCTTTGCTCCGCCAGAGATCGCCGGCACCAATGACATCTGCCACGTTACTGGTTTGGGGGTCGTAGAACAGAATCACTGCCGGATCAACCTGCCGGGCATCTTTCTGTTCTTCCATGAGAATGGTAATAATCCGTTCGAAGCCAATTGAAAAGCCAACCGCCGGCACCGAAACCTTGTTGTACTTCCCGATCATGTTGTCATAACGGCCGCCGCCGGCAATGGAATAGCCATAGGGGCCATAACTGACTTCAAAGATCAGGCCAGTATAATAACCCATGCCCCGGATCAGCGAAAAATCGAAAACCACTTCAAATTGTTCTTTGGCCAGAGTTTTGACGGCATTGATCACCTCGGTCAATTCGCCGATGGCAGCGGTATCTTCCACCCACTGCTCCAAATTGTCCAGATTTATGCCGGTAACACAGGCCATCAGCTTGTCTACTTTTTCCTGCTCGTGTCCCTTTTCCAACAATTCGCCAGTTACTCCAGCGACTCCGATTTTATCCATTTTATCCAATGAAATACAAACCGTTCCGACCTGATCCAACCCAAAGCCCGCTTTTATAATGACTTCACTTAAGAGCTGGCGATGATTGACTTTTATCGTGAACCCGGCGAACCCCATCGCCAGCAGCGCTTTGGCCGTGGTATCCATCAGCTCAATCTCGGCCCGGACGGTGGGATCGCCGATAATATCGATATCACATTGTTTAAACGCCCGAAATCGCCCTTTTTGAGGTCGTTCCGCCCGAAAGACGTTGCCAATCTGTATGGCCTTAAACGGCGTCTCCAGCACTTCCTGATTGTTTGAATAAAAACGGCTCAAGGGCAAAGTCAAATCGAATCGCAAACCCATATCACATAGATCTAATACACTGGCATCCTGACTTAAGTCCAGCTTTTCACCACGCTTCAAAATGGTAAAAAGCATTTTTAAATTCTCGCCTCCATCACTGCCTAACAGCAATTCCAGATTTTCCATTACCGGAGTTTCAATCCGGTTGAACCCATGAGAACGATAGACTGCCAATATCTGTTGTTCCAACCGATCTCGAATTTTCATTTCCTCGGGTAAAATATCCCTGGTACCTCTTACAGGTTTTGAACTGATCATCTGGTCACCTTCTATATTAGATTAATTTGTTTGAATGCTTTTTTGCCCTTTTTGAGAACAATTTTTCCATCTTTAAAATCTGCCGGTGTTACCAACAGTTTAAAATCGGTTACTTTTTCACCATTGAGCAGAACCCCGCCCTGTCCAATCAAGCGACGTCCTTCACTACGGGTGGGAATCAGCTTGGCCACTTCCAATAAAGCCAAGATGTCCAATCCTTCGCCCAATTCGATTTTTGTCAATTCGACGCTGGGTATCTCAGCATCACCCTGATCTCCCGCAAAGAGCTTTCGGGCGGCATTTTGCGCTTCTTGAGCAGCTTCCGTACCGTGAATAATCTCGGTGACTGTAAATGCCAGGATTTCTTTGGCCTGGTTGATTTCTGAGTCTTTGAGCGCCCCCAGTCGACGCACCTCATCCATGGGAATAAAGGTCAGCAAAGCCAGACATTTTTCCACATCGGCATCCGCAATATTTCGCCAGTACTGGTAAAATTCATAGGGCGATGTTTTGTCCGGATCCAGCCACAATGCTCCTTTAGCCGTTTTCCCCATTTTAATGCCTTCACTGGTGGTCAGCAGCGAAAAGGTCATGCCGAAAACCTGCTCAACATCTTTACGCCGGACCAATTCCACCCCGGCAATGATATTGGACCATTGATCATTTCCGCCAAACTGCATCTTACAACGCTGTTCTTTATGCAAGACATAAAAGTCATAAGCTTGAAGCAGCATATAATTGAATTCCAGAAAGGTCAGTCCTTTTTCCAACCGCGATTTATAACAGTCTGCAGCCAGCATGCGATTGACTGAAAAATGTGCCCCGATTTCCCGTAAAAAGTCAATATAGTTAAGGGGTAACAGCCACTGGGCATTATTCAGCATCACGGCCTTGTCATCTTCAAAGGTCAGAAACTTTTCAAAAACCTTTTTAAATTTTTCGCCATTTTCGGCAATCCGTTCCGGTGTCATGACCTGACGCATGTCGGTCCGGCCCGATGGATCACCAATCATCGTGGTTCCGCCCCCGATCAGGGCAATGGGACGATGGCCATGCCGTTGCATGTGGGCCATGACCATGATCTGGATAAAATGTCCAATATGAAGGCTGTCCGCTGTTGGATCAAAGCCGATATAGAAAGAAACGGATTCTTCCGCCAATAGTTTTTTAATCTCATCTTCGTGGGTACATTGTTCTATAAACCCCCGCTCCTGCAATACGTCAAATACACTTTCCATTAATCTATGTCCTTTCCTTATTCAAAGGGGTTTTCCCCTGCAATTATGCTAATTATTCTGTTGCCGCTTATTCCAGTGGTTGCTCCAGCAATTCTTTTTTTCGTTCCCAACGGGTTAACGCTTCTTCAAAAAAGACTTTAATCACAGCAAACATCGGAATCGCGACAAACATACCCAAAACACCAAAGAGACTGCCGCCGACAATAACCGAGAACAACACCCAGAAGGGATTGAGCTCCACAATTTTCCCCAACACATTGGGGGCTAGAACATTGCCGTCAAACTGCTGCACCACCAGAATCCATATTCCTACCCATAGGGCCTTGGCCGGCTCGTCAATAAAGGTAATAATGACCGCCGGAACTGCTCCGATAATCGGACCAAAATAAGGAATCACATTGGTAATGGCCACAATCACCCCAAATAAGGGGGCATATTCCACGCCGATCACCAGCAGTCCCAGATAAAACAGAAATCCAATCAGCATCGATGTTAATATTTTTCCAGTGAAATACTTGTAAAATATTTCATCAATGGTCAGGATCGCCCAGTGGGATCCGTTGTATAAGGTCTTATTCAGCACTGCTTTGGCAAACCGATCAACCTGATCGCTGATTTTTTCTTTATCCAACATCAAATAGAGTCCGACAAAAAAGACGATAAAAAAACTGATGACAAAGCCAATGGTTCCTTTTAAAAAGACAAAAGCAAAATTCCCGATGTTTTTAATGGAATCCGGATTTGCCCCAAAATATGACGTGATCTGATTGAGCACATCCATTGCCGTCATATTTTGCAGACTGTCAATAGCCACTTTCAGTTCGGTTAAAATATCCTTTGCGGCGCCGCCTTTGGCCAGACTTTCTCCCAGATAATTGTCAATGATTGTTAGATATTGGGGAGTCTGGGCAATCAAACCGGTAAGGCTTTCAATGACTGACGGAATAGTGGCGTAAAAAAACAGGACGATTAAAATAATCGTGATCACATAAACAATCAGGATTGATATCAGACGAATCGTCCGCTCGCGGTTCTGGCTTTTGGGAATCGTCTTGAAAACAAACTTTTCAATGCCCCGCATTGGTCTGAACAGAAAATAGGCCAGTACCACGCCCACCAGAATGGGCATCAGCACTTCTAATGTACCGGTAATTACACCACCGATGGTAGCCGTAACCACGGCAAAGTTATCCAATAATTTATATATCAAAAGCAGGATGAGGCCACCAACTAACAAGTAGCTGTATTTTTTAACCAGTTCCATATCAATTTTAAATTTCAATAGCTCCTCCTGTACCTTTTTTAACTCGAGTTATATCTTAACATTTAACTTGAAAAATTTAAAGCAGTTTCAAATAGATTCTTAAATTATGATTAAACTAAAATAAAACAGCTATGAATTAAAGTTTTTCCTTGTATTTTAGAGAAAGTTATCATAATATTTTTATAGTTAATTCTTTATTTAGGAGAAATCATGATCTATATTGCCATTATTCTTTTTGCTATTTTTCTCGACCAGTATTCTAAATACCTGGTCGTTGCACATATAAAACCAATTGACACACTGCCGCTGATCCCCGATGTTTTTCACTTAACCTATGTCGAGAACACCGGTGCGGCCTTTAGTCTGTTTACCAACATGCAAATATTTCTGATTATTTTGACCCTGATTTTTATTGGTGTCTTGATTTACTTTTTAATTAAAATCCCGGATATTAAAGAAAATCGTGTCATTAACGTCTCCCTGGCCTTTATTATTGGCGGAGCGGCTGGAAACCTATTAGATCGTCTACGCCTTGATTTTGTAGTGGATTTTCTTGATTTCCGGATGATTAAATTTGCAATTTTTAATTTTGCGGATGTGTTCGTGGTATGTGGCAGTATTATTCTTGTTCTTGCCTTATTTAACAATAAGAACTTTTTGGAAAATAATGATTTCGGAACGCTGGAATAAACCCATAAAATGTCTTTATACTAAATAAAACGCTTCTAAGGGATAAAACAATCATTGTTTTATTCCTGGAAGCGTTTTTTTTATGATCAATTCACTCTGTTTTTTCCAGCAAACTGAGCATGCTGTCGCCGGTGGTGTAAATATGGTCGCAGGCGGCCAGATTGGCTTTTCTGCACTCACCTTTTTCAATTTGTCTGATTATTTCCATATGCTGATTCACCAGCGGGGTTTTATCTTCAATACGATGGACGTATTCGGCCCGAAACCGTTGCATCTGTTCCCGCAAACTATTGATCATCGACTGCAGTTTGACATTTTTTGAAGCTGCATAAATCGTCTCATGAATATGCATATCATGTTTGATAATGCCCTCTTCGTCATTATGCAGAGCTGATTCCCCGAATAGCTCGTTGGCTTCATAAAGCCTGCCGATTTCGTCTTTCGAGGCATTCATGGCTGCCAGTTCAGCTGCCAGACCTTCCAGCGCCCGCCTTATTTCCATCATTTCTTTGAGGTCATTAACCGACATCGGTGTCACATAGACGCCCTTTCTGGGCACCATTTTTACCAGTCCTTCCAGTTCAAGCTTCCGGATCGATTCTCTCACCGGTGTTCTGCTGACCCCCATTTGTTCTGCCAGCTGAACCTCCATTAAACGTTGTCCCGGCTGCAGTTCGCCGGTAATAATGGCACAGCGAATGGTTTCAAAAACAATTTCCCGCAATGGCTTGCAGGAACTTATATCAAGACTTAAGCCTTTTTTATCATCCCACATCGTTTTCTCCCTCACTTTCTTCGGTTTTACTTAAAAAACACATCATATATTTTTCTTTGAATTGTTGCCAGGACCTTACTGCCAATTCCTGATCCCGATAATAACCAATTACCGTCGATCCGCTGCCGGTCATAATGGCTGCCAGGGCTCCCTGCTCCAACATTTCTTTTTTAATCGCTTCTATTTCGGGATAATCGGTAAAGGCAATCGCTTCAAAGACATTTCCCAGGTTCGCTTGCAGCCCATCATAATCGTCATCTTCCAGCAACTCAATGATCGCCGCAATATCCGGATGTTTTGCAATGATTGCGTCGTCCAGTTTTTTGAAGGCCCAGGGAGTGGCGATATCAATGTCCGGCTTCACCACCAGAACAGCCATTTTTCGCAACTCTTTTAAGGGTGTTATTTTCTCCCCGATTCCTTCCACCAGAGCTGTACCGCCAACCAGACAATAAGGCACATCCGCCCCAATGGTAACACCAATTGCCAAAAGCTCCGACTGTGAGAGCCCGAGTTGCCAAAGGGTATTCAGACCCTTCAAGGTTGCCGCGGCATCGCTGCTGCCTCCGGCCAGGCCTGCCTGCGCCGGAATCCGCTTTTCCAGATGAATCTTAACCCCCTGTTTGACATCGCACTGACGGTGCAATGAGCGTGCCGCCTTAATCACCAGATTACGCTCGTCCAGGGGGATGGCATCCTCATTAGACGTCAGCCAAATTCCCTCGTCACAGGCTTCAAAGGTCAGCACATCATTCAGCTCGATGGAATGATTAAGCATTTTCATTTCATGATAACCATCTTCCCGAATACCGATGACATCCAGAGATAGATTTACTTTTGCTTTGGCTTTTTGAATAACCCTGTTCATGTTCCCTCGCATTGCACTCATAATATTGTATACTTTATCCATTATAGCATAATCGCCCTTTCATTGGAATAAAAAATCATGGTTGAAAACCTCGTTTTATAGTGTATAATCAAGGCATTACTTTCCTGAAAGGTTCCACCATGATAAGCAAACACATTCGCGCTATTATTTTCGATTTTGATGGCACCCTCGTCGATTCCATGAATCTCTGGCACCAGATCGATGTCGATTTTCTAGGCCGTCGCGGTCTTGTCTGTCCCGATGATTTGTCCATGGCCATCTCCGGAAAAAGTTTTACTGAAACTGCTGAATATTTTAAAGAGCGGTTTCTACTTCCCGATTCGATCGCCAAAATCAAGGCCGAATGGGACGAGATGTCCCGAAATACGATTCTCAACGAAATCGGGTTTAAGCCTGGGGCACTGCCCTTTCTATCCTGGGTTTATGCCCACTCCATCCCCATGGCGATAGCCACTTCAAATACCCGGTCAACCCTTGAACTATTCTTACCGCAATACGGTATTGACCGTTATTTTCATTCACTTCACTTTACCTGCGAAGTGGGCCGGGGCAAACCACATCCCGATGTTTTTCTCGATGCGGCAAAAGCTCTTGACGTGTTACCGGAACACTGTCTGGCCTTTGAAGATACCCTTGAAGGGATCCATGGCGCCCAATCGGCAGGGATGGCAGTCATTTCTGTCGATGATGCCCTCCAAACCCATCGGGTCGACCGCATTAAAGAATCCAGTCTATACCATATTCATAATTTTCGGGAACTGATGACCCCGGAATTCAGCAAAAATTTTATAGGAGATTAAACGATGCCAATTCATTTTGATAACGATTGGGAACAACCCATTCAACAGGAATTAAAAACAGACTACTATCTGACCCTACGACACTTTCTGATTAACGAATATCAGAGCCGGGTGGTTTACCCGCCCATGCATGATATTTTCAACGCCTTTCACTTGACGCCGTTATCACAAACAAAGGTTTGTATTATCGGCCAGGACCCCTATCATGGTCCGGGACAGGCCCACGGACTGGCTTTTTCCGTCAAACCCGGGGTTGCGATCCCCCCTTCGCTGCTTAATATCTACAAAGAACTGGAAGCCGATTTGGGCTGTCCGATTCCCAGCCATGGCTGTTTAACTGCCTGGGCTGAGCAAGGGGTGCTGCTGCTCAATGCTGTTCTGACCGTCCGGGGCGGTGAAGCCGGTTCCCACCGAAAGTCCGGTTGGGAGATTTTTACCAGCCGGATCATCGAACTATTAAACAGCCGGGCCGAACCGGTTATTTTTATACTCTGGGGCCGCGATGCTCAAAATAAAAAAGCCCTGATTACCAACCCCTGGCATCCCATCATCGAATCCCCTCATCCCAGTCCACTTTCGGCCCATCGGGGATTTTTCGGCAGCCGGCCTTTTTCCCGAGCAAACGAGCTGCTGAAGGCCCGGGGGATCGCCACCATTGACTGGTGTATAAAAAACAGTGATGCTACTGTCTAGGAAAAAAGAAATCTACGAAAAAGAATGGCTCTGATATTTATATCAGAGCCATTCTTTTTCGTAGATCGATTATTTCTTCCAGACTGAGCTGCCCCGGCGCTGTTTTGCCGGCTCCCGCCGTAAAGGTCAGGGAACCGCCGCACAGATCAGGCGCTATTCTGGTTATTGACCCCAATGAACCCATCGCAATGGCAATCATCGGTTTCCGGGATTTTTCGTTGTATGTCAGGGTAGCCTGAATTAAATGGCGCACGTCATCCATTGATTGGGGCATCACCGCCAGTTTAAGGACATCACCGCCGGCTTCTTCCATGCCCCTGAAAACAGCGTTTATTTCAGCTGTAGCCGGGGTTTTCTCAAAGTTATGATGGGAAACCAGCCATTGGGTTTCACTCATCTTTAGAGCCCCTTTAAGCGGCTCCAGCAAAGCCGGATCGCTGTTAAGTTCTACATCCACATAGTCGACCCGGTTACTTTTTATTGCGGTAGTCACTGCAGCGGCCCGAATCTCATCCCGAGTTTCACAAACGCCACCTTCCAGATGACTGCGATAGGTATAAATAAGTCCCTGATCAGGCATTCTGGTTTTTATTTCAATTAATAGCTCCTGTTCTTCGGCAGCTGTGAGCAGCACCCCCGGCATGAAATGATCCCGGCGCCATTCCAGAAAATCGCAGCCGTTCGCAACTCCCACTTCAACATCAGCCAATAGTTCATTCCGATTGGCGCTGATCAATGGAATACACGAGATAAAGGTGTTTTTTCTGATTAATTTAAATGCTTTTTTCATACTCATAAAATTCTTCCTTTCACATCTATGATTCATCATTGTAAAAGCGTCAACAGTGCGGTCATTTATTTCTGGTTCAGCAGTCCGATATTCTTAATTTCCACAGAGATGGTGCCATCCGGATTGTTTTTAAACTCAATGATATCATTTCGCTTCAGCTGATCCATGGGGATACTGATTTCAATGCCCGTATCCGTAATAAACTTTTGTTTGCCAAATATCTTTTTTTCAATATTCGGGGTAACCGGAATCTTCTTTTCATAAAGCCCTTTTTCTTCCAGAGACGACCTGAACCGATCCTGAATAGTCGAATCCCCATCAAAAACCGTTTTAGCCAGATTATCCACGTCAATTTCACTTTCGGTTTCATAATCATCAGCCAGCACCGTTTTAGCGGCATTCAACTTTTCATAATCGCCGCCATATTCTCTGACAATCACTTCCTTGACGGTTTTATCGATAATATCAAAGGCCTCTTTTTCTGAAATAGCCGGCTCACAGAAAATTAACTGACTGGAAATATAATAATCCTTCTCATTATTGATTGGATATTTCTTTTCCTTGATCAGTACCTCATCGCTGGCCAGATTGATGAGAATAAACTCATCCAGTTTCTGGCTTTCTGTTGGTAGTACGCAGGGCTGAACCAGAATGTCGTTGGTCAGACCGTTATCGGTATTGACATAGTGGATGTAGCCCTGCTTGTAGTTAAACTTGAAAATACCCAAATAGGTTTCGTGTTCCACATTAAAGTCCACAAAAACCAGATCGGCAGATGGTATTTCAATGTTTTCCAGCATATAATCAAAAAACAGCTGAGATATTTCAGAGCTGACTCGAATCAGCTCATGGGGATTATTTTTATAGTCAATGATCCGCTCTTTAAAAGGACTGCCTGAACGAAAGATTGTCCGTTTGATCTCCGGATCCTTCAGCGATCTTTCCACATGTTTTTCTACATATTCTTTTACCAACACGGTCATATTCAGAAGCATGTCCGATAACACCGGAATGTTTGCGTTAGTATCCAATACATGTAAGATCGCTTTGTTAATACTTATTTCTGATTTCATTTAGTTTTCCTATCTGGTTACAAATTGATTAAAACAAATTTTTGGTAAGAAAAAAACAGCCACGAATGACTGTTTAAGCACGTTTATGGTACGCCCAGAGGGGCTCGAACCCCCAACCTACTGGTTCGAAGCCAGGCACTCTATCCAATTGAGCTATGGGCGCACATAAGTAGATTAAAAAAGAATGACCAGAGTAATACTCAAGCCATTTCGAATTTATTAAATTTTGGAGCGGAAGACGAGATTTGAACTCGCGACCCTCGCCTTGGCAAGGCGATGCTCTACCACTGAGCCACTTCCGCTTATGATATGACTGGTGCGGATGAAGGGACTTGAACCCATACATCAATTGATACTAGATCCTAAGTCTAGCGCGTCTGCCAATTCCGCCACATCCGCTAAGCAATGTTGTTTTCTGTAACGTGCCTGATTATAATAACAAAACATATGGGTTTTGTCAACCCGTTTAGAAACTTTTTTTGACTTTTTTTTAATTATTTTTATTTATTCGATGCTATCTTTGAAAAGCTCCATAATGTTGCTCTTGGATCCATAAATTAAAACCCGGTCACCCTGTTTAATCTCATCAGATGCAATGACATGATCCATAATTGTATTGCCTCGTTTAATTAATAAAATATTTAATTTGTAGGTGTGTCGAAAATTCATTTCCAGCAAGGTTTTTTCTCTGATCTCTGTGGGAATGCAAGTTACAAAAACCTCAGCGATGAGTTTGTCGTGAAACATTTCTAAAATCCGGACATTATTGCAAAATGCCCCTTTCGTTTTGTTTTTGGCCAGCCGTTCCACCAGCTCATCAAATTTTCTGACAATCCATTTTGTTCGGGTTATTATCAGAATCACCACGAGAAAAACAAGTGAGTAGAGAATCGTCATCCAGTTGATCTGGTCGCCGGACGAACGTATAAACAAATTGACTAAAAGCGAAACCCCGGACACCGCAAAAAGATATCCAAATAGCATCATTACCCGGGCCAGGTTACGCCGGGCTGCAGAATTAAGAATCAATTCACTTTCCCTGGTCGTAAAGCCACTGTTAGTCATACAGGAGACCGCCTGGAAACGCGCCTTATCCTCCCTTAAACCGGTTAGACGGAAAAGCACAGTGAATATCTCCACCACGATAAAATAAGCGATTATAAGGACAAAAAACTTACCAGTGATAAATTAAAACTCATGCTGCTCCTTTTTCGCAAGGTCATCTATCTGAACCGTTTCCGGTTTGACCTTTTGTTTATACAATTCAGAATATAACATCTGTACCCTTTTCTAAATAGACTAAGTAGCAAATAACAAAAAAGTGTAAAATTGCTGTTGCAACTTTACACAAGTGGTTTTGATGGCTTTATTATCTTAATATGGAGCGGAAGACGAGATTCGAACTCGCGACCCCCGGCTTTACCCCTACCACTATATAATAAGGTAGATTGTTTTAAATTGCAACAAATTTTTTATAAGATACAGATCAAAATACTTTAAAACGGATAATAATAGGTAAAGTTATAGGTAATGAATCGGCAACATCGCCCAGCCCCTCAACCGGGGCTATTTTCAATCCAATTAAATTCTCTCCGCAATATAGACTTTAATATTATAATGCATTTTGGGTCCTTCTCTTTTTCTTCGAAAACTTTTTTAATTTTAACAACTGCATCTTGGTTTAATACATCATTCTGGTCAAATTCGCCGCTTCCACTTCTAATTATTATAATTTTGTTAAATGGGTTCGCTGACACCAGACAACCATTTCCAATATTTACCGCAGAGCAGAAAATTATATTTTTGTTATCTTTTGTCATCGCGAATTTATTCCCTTTGTGCCACCAAAAATTAAAATCTTTATTATGGTAAAAATTATGGTCGAGTTCATATCCGGATTCACACTTATGTGGAGATACAGGCTCATCGCCCAGCCATTGCTCTCGCGTTAACCCGAGGGTTTTTATCATATCGTTTTCCCAGTATTCTTTATCTTCCATTTCCGCCCCTTTACAATAAAAAAAAGACCACCTCAATCAAGAGATGGCCCGCCCCGGAAAATCCAACCCCGTCGAATTCGACGGGTTTAGATCCGGCAGCTTATAACTGTATAATAACCGAACATTTTGTTGGAGTCAACAAGTCATAAGAACGATTGTTTAATGCGGATCAAAAATAAGTCACCCGTCCGGTGCCGTCCTAAACTGTCCGGCCAGTCCGATCTATCCAAAATACGCCAAAACCCCGTCCAGAATCCCCAGCGCTTCCAATTCTGCCCCGCCATTGTTAAACAGCGCGCAATCTGCCGGTGAAGAAGCAAAAGAAGCTTCAGTGATCACAGCCGGCATATCCGAATAGGTCACATCAGAATCATCCCGCTGGATCAACCCTCGCTGTTGCAACCCTAAGCGGTTGTAAAGTCCGTTCAGACATAGGGTAGCCAATCTATAGCCATTTTCAGATCCCGGGTAGCAAATCGCACAGGTGCCGGACGCATTGGGATCATTCGCTCCGTTGTGGTGGATACTGATAAATAGATCAGCTCCGGAAACATTGGCGATTGCTGGCCTGTCTGATAGCGGTACACGGACGTCAGTAGTTCGAGTGTAAACCACATTCCCCCCGCGCTCTGTTAATAACTGGCCTAATCGCATGGCCACGGTCAAGTTCATGTCCGATTCCCGAAGATCTCCACAAGCCCCCGGATCACTTCCACCATGGCCGGGATTAATACAGATGATCTTTCCGGAAAGATTGCCCGCCGGTTTCGCTGGTTCAACGGGCGGTATCGGTTTCGGCTCGATGTTCACCCCAGCCCGGGCATCGTCAACGCTCAATGGTTCGGCCGATTCGATTAATTGGATTGCTTCAACCCGCAACCCACCACTAGTTGTTCCCGCCATTTCACCGTTTCTTGCCCAATCCAGCCAGCCGAAGTTTTCGGCGTGAACCCTGTAATTAACATCTTTACCATTGATCTCAATCGCTTCGATCCGTTTTCCCTCCCCGACAGTTCCGGCCACTTCACCAGCCTTTACCCAGCCTGACCAGTCTTTGTCTTGGATATGCGCCCGATAGGAATCAACACCCTCGATGATGATTGCTTCCAGTCTCAGGCTTTCCCCTGACGTTCCGGCTCGGCGGCCTTCTTCGACCCAGTCCGTCCAGCCCTTATTTTGGATGTGAACTTTATAGCGCATCTTTTTTAACCTCCGGTAATCCAGCTAAAGATGTTAATATCGACAATACCCCCGCCAAGCCTGACGCTGACAATACGACCAACCAATCGACCTCGGTCATTAACGCCGTTGTTCCAATCGTGGCAATTGCTGTTTGGCAACAAGTTTTTAGGGCGCGAACGCCTGCCGCTTTTATAAATTCTATATTCATTTTATTTCTCCTTATTTTTCATGTGATTTCCTCAGCATATACTCATCAATTTCATTAATCGAATCATCCACATTGCCATTACACCGTTTCCCGGACACTGCTTCAAGAGCTGCCTTTTGAGCCCTGAGCAATATCATACGTTCTTCCAGGCTATCATTAATGCAGTCGTCATGCTCCTGGATTTTTTCCTCGATTTTATCCGCCCTCCGGCAGAACTTATAAACCACCCCAAACAGAGCACCTATTGTCAATAGCGCCCCCGACCAACTCCCCAATACTGTGATGTCAACCATAAACCGTCACCTTTCAAATAAATAGGGACGGTTTCCCGCCCCTGGCAATAAAAAAAACAGCCTAAGCTGCTTCAGTCAAGTATTCACAATCCAGATCAATCAGAACTTGTCTGACCTGTTCTCTGATTCTTTCAGGAACTTCTGCAAAGGTCTTTCTGCCTTTGATAATTAGCGTTGCATAAATAACCGCCATCTCTTTCACCTCTTTTCTGTATAAAAATAAAATTAGATTAAGCATCGCCCAGGATCTCAAGCACCGCTGCCTTCAATTTCTCTGGCACATCATCGATTGTTTTTAACCCTTTGCGGATCAGATCTGCATAAATTTTAGCCATTATACTGCCATCCCTTCATAAATCTCGACCAGGGCAAGCTGGGTATCAGTTAGCCCGGCTTCTAGCTGGATATTCTTTTCAGCAATGAGTTGTATATACTCATCTTTGCCATATTGGATCAGATCATACTCAAACCCCTGGAATTCATCCTCTGCAATCTCGACGATGTTTTCACAGACCCAAACGCTTGACTCATCAACAACCAATGCCTCTGGGTTAACCGTGCTTCTGGTATTTTTAAATTCTTTCATGATATCTTTTTTCCTTCCCTTTGATGTTTTTTAAATAAAAGTTTTCTGTAAATTCTCGAATTGGTCCGATGTATTTATCTTCCAGCCGGTAACTGTCACAGTGCATCAGCCAACCTTTGTAAGAGTTGATCGAGCACCATTCTGAAAAGGCCAACTCCAAACCGGCCAGCTGCTTTTTATTGATCGCCCTCATTTTGCGTTTGAACTGGGTACAGGTCGATTTTCGCAGCAGTTTGTAATTCCGGAAAGTTCGATAGCCTACAAAATCAATCCCTCTGATAAATGTTGGAAATACTTGCCAATTGCCTTTTACTGCTAATTTTAAATTTTCTTTAAAATATGTATCAATCTCCTTTCTAAGCTGGTGTAGCGCTGCCTTATCAGCGCCGAGAAACACAAGATCGTCCATATAGCGGTAATAGTTTTTAATGCCTTTAACCTCTTTTACCCAGTGATCAAAATCTGAAAGGTAATAATTCCCGGAATACTGCGACAAATAGTTACCGATCGGGATGCCTGCTTCGCCTGGTGTGGAGTCGATGATCTCATCGATCAGCCACAAAAGATCAGGGTCCTTAAAAAGCTTTCGGTATTTACCTTTTAGGATCCCGTGATCAATGGAGGGATAATATTTTCTAGCATCCATCTTTAAACAAAACTGAGCGCCGGCATTATCTTTGTGAATAGCCCTATTAAGCCTTTCCAGGCAAAGGTGGATCCCTCTGCCTGGGATAGCTGAGTAGGTATCATTGGTAAGATGCCGCATGAGATACGGTTCAATGATCTGCAGCATTGCCCATTGACAGACTCGATCCGGGAAATAAGGCAGTTTAAAGATCTCTCGTTCTTTCCCACTATCTGTTTTAATAAAGGTCTCATATTCAGATGTTTTGTATGTCTTATCGATCAAGGATTTTTGTAGTTTCTCAAGATAATAATCAAGCCGGTTATCAACCATTTTGACCTCTTTATACCAGCCTTTGCCCTTTTTGGCATTCTGGTGGGCTAGTTTCAGATTATCCATATCATAAATCTTTTCATATAAATTTCCGTGTCGCTTCACATGTTGTCCTTACTTTCTGTCAAATTGTATGCACATTTCAAGCCGAATCTTCGGTTGTTAATCTACCAATACAGCTGAATGTTTTTAAAGCTTGTGTTTTGCCAAGAGGCAAGGCAATCAAAATCTCATTTTTTTTATGTTTGTTATTATATGTGCATGTACTGAGTGGCTGCTGATATTCCGATTCCGATTAGAAGCTGAATTATTAACATTCCAATTAAAGGGGCTGGTATTCGACGAATTATTCCAATTGCTACCAAGCAGAGTAATTAACTACCTTTATTGTTTTATTATTAATGCTAATCAGCATTTGATTGCCCGTATAACTGTCTTTTTACTTTATAATATTACGCCGTGGGTACATACACCGAGCGGCCGCCGATAGTCCGAGTCCGACTAGCAGCCGAAGTACCAACAGCCCAATAAAAGGGGCCGGCAGACGACGAATAAGTCCAATCGCCACCAAGCAGAGCAATCAACCAACTGGATGCCTGTGAATCTTGGTAGAGCATATCCCCAACCGGTACGGCTGAGCTTCCTGCTACCTCTGATGCAAAGAACAACCAGTCGAACTCTTCATTGTAAGCGAACGCTGAAATATACCCCGTCGTTTTTGCAATAGTTATTCCCGCATCTTTGTAAGGCGCGGTATTGATCCCGTCCGTAAAGCCATTGTCGGCGACATACAGGCTATGTTCGCCGTAGGCATAGATATTTAGCCCATCGACAAATTTCCAGATATTCCCCCAGAAATTTTCCTCGCCACGATATGAAACGATCTGGAAGCCGTTGATATTTGTAACCGCCCCTGAGGCATTACCCAGCACGGATGTTGCGCCGGTGCGTTCAGACATATTTGTCAGGCCGTCATCCGTTTTCGACACGTTCCCCATACCGATAGCCGTCTGCATATTAAAGGCCGCGTATTCGATCATCATCAGCATCTGTGAACAAGCCACCGTGGCCGCATATGCCTGTTGCCAACCGGTTCCACGATTCCGGGCCAGTATTCTTGTTTTTGCCCGGGTCAGATCTTGAGTTAATCCGCTGGCGGGTTTGGCATTGGCGATAGAACAGAGTTTATCCCCGGTTGTTGCCGTGAAATCTGCGATCTGCGCATCATCTAAAATGTATGTTTCGGTTGATACGTCAAATATTGATCCGTCAAACGCGGGTAGATAGATAACATCCTTTTCCACACCATTTACGATAAACGCGGGATGTAGCTTAAACCCGGCTTTTTTAGTGTCAGATACATAATATCTTGCCTTGCGCAGATGGAAGCCTTTACCGATGTAGCCGGGCTGTGTTTTTGTTACGGTGGCGGTTACGCCTGTGGCTGCAGCAGCAAACGTAGCGGTGATCTTTTTCCCGGTCACGTTGCAAGTAAATATTGCGGATGTACCGGACCCGGTGACTGTCCATCCTGCGAAGGTTGCCGCTCTAATCTTCGCAGCGACTAAGGAGGCCGTGTTATCCGCGGCAAGAACCGCAACCGTGAAGGGCACACCGTCCAGGGTGATCGTCAGTGACCCGTCCGCTGTGGCCCCGGCTGTAATGGCCAGCGTGTCAACTTCCTTAAAAGCGACCCTTTCCAATGCCATTGGCACAACTTTGTAATAAAACTTCGGCTGTTCCACCATGGTTTGCACAGCGGTTCCGACTGTGTAAGTAACCCCGGCCTTGATGATTTCCTGCAAAGTAACGCCGGATTCTGAATAGCCTGGTTCGCCATAATATGCCAAAACCTTCCCGTCGTCCGTCAAACTGCACCGGCGACGCCCGCCAAAGGCCTTGATCGCGTCGAACAGAGCCCCAGGGGTTTTATTGACGGCGCCTGCTTGCCGGGTAAAGGTTTTATTAACAAAATCAACCTCGACCCCGACAATATCGGCGTCGGTATACCCGATATAAGACTGCAGGTTTGTAATCTGGCCTTGAAGATCGGCAATATTCCCAATCGTGGCCACCGCGCCTGAGTCCACCGCCAGGCTGACGCTGGTCGCATTCGATACGGTGGTAATCAGTTTGAAAAACGCCCCGGATACATTGATCCCGTTATACGGCGGCATGTACCCTGCTACGTTGGCAATGGTAACAGCATAGAGGATTTCTCCCTCCTGGGGATCCATCGCATATAAGCCGATCGCTTTCATGTAATACCCGGCAACCAGCGCAGTGTTGGTTACGGCCCCCTCGACCTGAATAGCCACGTCGTTTGTTCGCAGCACTTTGCTGATCGTTGCAGTCTGCTTGATCCCAGTGAGTGCGGTTAACGCGGGAAGCTGGGCATCTGTATAAACGGTGTCTGAGACACAAATCTTTGTGAATTGCACGTTCCCTGTTCCTGCAATCATTTTAGCCATTAAGGCCTGTCCTTTGGTTGTAATAATTAACTGTTTAAATTCAGCCATGTGTTATTTCCACCTTTCAATTTTTAAATTATCCCGATGTCTGAGGTTATAGCAACCCCTGACCCGGCAATACTGTTTCCGTTAACTGTTATGTTTTCCACAAAATTATCAGACATGATAATCTCAACCCTGTCTGAGTAACCACCAGCGATTATTGAGTCGCCAGTTATATTAAATTCGGCTTTGCAGGAATCGGATAAATCAACTATTTCACAACTTGCCATTCCTGCTGCGACAACGCTGTTACCGTATGTCGTACAATGAATCTCGTTAGAGTAATCTATTACGAGATTGCAAGGTACAAACCGTTCAAGCAATCTTGCTAGTTCGTTTACCTGTCCCGGTAATTCAAGATAGGTAATGACCCCCATCCTGAAGACATCAAAATGGGGTACCAATTCAAAATTATACCCCCCGCACAACAGTGCCATTTTCTGGGTCAGGGTCCTAAATGTGTACGGTAGCTTTTCATTTTTCCGAGCCAGTAACCGAAACCGCCTGGCATCCAGAGTATCGGTCCCTTTTGGGACTATTCCCATGATCTTTTCCAGGCGGCTCAGCCCGTTTTCTGTCGCGGTCTCAATAAACTGATCACTAAATAGGTTTTGATAGGCTGATGCCATGAGGTTGCATTCTGCTGTTTCAGCCGCGCACAGGGCTTTAAACTCCGCCAGTTCCTGTAAATTTGGTGGCAGGTAATCAAGCAGATTAATTTCTCTATCCACTGATAATTACCCCCCTGACTGGTATAGCGTCAACGTCCAATGTCAGATTGCTGGCCACCATGTTAATCGTAGTGTTGGCAATATCCAAAACACCAACGATCCCCAGCAACCGGGTTTCAATCTGTGATATCCGCACAACCAGCCCGGTATTGGTTGTCGGTGTCTGCATATCTTGCCAGGTCTTTGCTAAATCGAGAAAATAACTATCGATCGAAGCCAGCGCAGCGGCTTGAATATCTGCCCAGGCATAATCATCCTGGTAGGTGATCGTTGTCACTATATTCACAGTCGTTTCTGTAACCCCGGATACCGTCACAACATGCCCTACCGGGGCGATGCCGTCACCATTACCCTGTGTCGCTACCGGGTCGATGGCCTCCTGCACCGATGCGATCAGCTCAGGCGTAGGCATTCGGTAGGTAGAGCCGATAATAACCAGCTTAACTGATCCACCGCCATCTGGGGCCCGGTATACCTTTGCTCCTCCGACCCCTGCAAGCTCATTGGCGTTTTGTCGGTAATCCGCCCGGTTGCCTCCAAATGGCACGTCGGAAAAGGAATCAAAGAATTCATTTCTTAAATCCTCTGTGGCTTGCGCATCTTCACCAGGAATCAATACTTGAGTCAGTTTGCAAGTCTCAAGCCCCTGCACATATAGCACCGGGACCATATCCCCTAAATTTTGATTGCCGATCACCCCGGCTGTTTCACATTGCATTTGATAAATTCCGTCTGAAACTTTTTCTTTTACAAAATAGTTCAGACCGCCCAAACTAAATCGGGTATCCAGAGCGATCTCTAAATTTGAGGGGGTAAATTCCCCTTTCAGAACCGCATAGGTGGCCGGATCAGGTTCAACGCCAGATTCAGCAGCCCGTTTTATTAAATTGTCCCGGGATGCCGTATCAGCAAAAGTCTCATTCATGATCACGTCCAATTGCTGATAATACTGCGTCTGTTCAGCAGAGTTGCCGGCCAGCGCGAAAAAGATTAAAGACCCTTCGCGCGTATCCACACTAGGGTCTAATTCGTTGATAATGGCGATTTTACGCCGCATCAATTCGTCATAAGTTTGGTCTTCATACATTATATTTCCACCTCCGTTTCGTTTGTAAAACCCCCAAAAATCGAGACAATCCGATAAGACGCCATCAGGTTGCCACCATCCTCTGTAAACTCAAAATCAACCACATCGATTATGCGGTCGTCCTGGGTTAATGCCTCTTTAATAAATCGTTCGGCCTCGATAGCAGCAAAATCCATCGGTTCTCCGAATAGTTGGCGCATCTCATGGCCAAAGTTCCAGGACAATGTAGGGTATTCAAAACGGTCAATGTCAAGGATTATAGCAGCAGCCTGTTTGACCGCTTCCAATCCATCAATCATCCCCACAACCCGCCCGTTTTCACTGTCAATAGCAAAAGTTTTGGAGGGTGCTACCTCTGTGTTTATTGTCACCGCCTCATTATATTCAGGTAACATTCCATCACATCCTATCTATCACGGTATATTTTTGGCCGCCCTGGTCCCGGATCATAAAAACGGATTCCCCAATTTTCAGGCCGTTATGGACCGTTACGGTTGTTCTCCCTGAGATGCTGTCGCCACGGGAATCAGAAACACCGTTAATTGTAATATCCACATCATGATCCTTTACAGCTGTAGTTAACCTCAACATCTTCCCGGTTAATAATATTTTTTGATCGATTCTGATCTTAACCGGGCTGACGGATTCCACAACGCCGGTTGCGATGATTACAGGGTTCAACCCCGCCCCCGTCTCAGCCGATAATTGTTTCAGGGCCTCAACGATATCAGCCATGTTCAAAACCTCCTTCCAGATCGAGATCCATTATATGGAACCCAGTTTTAAATCGATGAGTTACTTTCGTAACTATCATCCAGCCATGGTAGGTTATACCGTTATAAGCAAACCCCATATTGGCATAAGTGTCCAGATTGATTACTACACTCGATCCGCCTCTGACTCTGGCATCGCCGAAACAATCGATCATTCTCAGCGTTATTTTTTTCCATGCTTTTTGCTTTAGCAGAATCTCTGCCTTGTTATCGCCGTTCTCGTCATCGGTGAGGGTATCACTGTACTGCAGCAGCCCCCATTGGATAATACGGTCAGGGTTAGATTTAACAAATACTTCCCGGGTGCCGTCGTCCTTTTCCCGAAACAGCTTAATCTGGTTATAGGTATCGTCATCAATGTTTGTTTCAAAGTCAAAATCCCCCGCCGTGTCGTTGCCGATAACAAGCGGTATTTTATGAAATTCAGTATCGTGAAGGGCCACCTCTCCGAAATTATCCCAAAGAATATAAGTCTTTCCGGTATTCTGACCGGTCAAATCGATTGCTGACACAACCATGTCAAGATACGCTTTTTGTTCTTCGATCCGGGAAGGGATCACATAGCCAGTATCCATGATGTCCGCACCTGCTTTAATCTGGCAATCACCACAGATCATTCTAAGCAGTTCTGTTAATGTCTTATTTTCATAAACATAGGTATCGGTGTTTTTTAGATATCGGATCTGATCATAAGCCGTTACGTTAATAAAACCGTTTTTATCCGGCCTGAGCCGAAACACAAACCCCTTGAAAATGTTATGTGTTTCCCCTTTGGGCTCAATTTCATCAGATGTGAAAGTGACCAGGTTCCCCTCAACAATTTCGAGATTTTTCTTGTCCGATAGTAGCTTAAATTCCAAAACAGACACGCTATTTTTCTCCCGGGTGAGTGTGATATCGCCTTGAACAACCGGCAAATACACCCGGTCGCCGCCTTGTATTTTTAATTCAGTAGCCATGTCAAACCCCCGTCAAGTCGAGTTTCTGGCCAGGGAATATACTGCCTGGATCGGCGATATTGTTTTTCTTTGCCACATCCCAGCATTTCCCGCCATTACCCAACTCCCTGGCACAAATGGCCCATAAGGAGTCCCCAGACTTCACGGTGTAAGTTCGCCGTTGATCCGGGAGTCGCACAAGTGTTGGCTCTAACGGCCTGTCTGGTTCTTCAGGAGTCGCCACGTCGTTTTGGATCTTGAAGGTTTTAGTACCGTAATCAGGATGCGCTTTTAAGACAATGCTCATCATAATGTCAAAGCCGTTATCAGCGCTTTCCTTTTGTTGCAGATCCTCAATTGCGACTTTAATGTTTGTGCTGAATGATGTGTTAAACTTACTTGTAGTGTCGCCCGACGGCCTCCTGACAAACCGGGATAAAATAAATTGAAAAGGCGTTTTCGTGGCCCTCAGTTCGGTTAACTTTTTAATATAATATTCTGCTGATTTGAATTTATTGCCGTTATATACAGCAAACGGGTACCGCACCTGAGGGAGTAAAAAATCAAAGGTTATTTCTTCTAATCCCGGCACTCTGAGAATATTAACCTCAGAGCCGTTAAGCAAATCAAACGTTTCGTTTTTCCCCGGTGCGTGAATACTAATGTCGCCAGGCGTAACTGGAAGGGGTATTTTATTAAGGTATACTAAATATGACACTTTGCCCTCCTATGACGCCACGCTGGGGCGTGTGTTCATTTTTCCAACGATGATGTCACCTATTTTGTCGGCCACATCATTGACGTCCATATCGTTACTGAAAATATTGTCACCGGTAAGTTGAACGGTCAGGTAAGTAACGTTTTTCTGTGATCCACCGGCGGTGCTGTTGCCGAATGCGGTAAAGTTCTTTGTTTTTTTGGAATTAAGGACGGTTTCACCGCCGCCAAAACCGATGATCTCTGGCCCGTTTTCACCAACCAGGTGCAGTCCTGCTCTGGCTGACATCGTCCCAGATGAGTAGCCCCATAAGGCCCCCGGATCAATTGCTTGACCATCCTGGTACAACCCAAAGTGAAGATGAGGCCCAGTTGAATTACCAGTTGAACCGACGTAGCCAATTGTTTGGCCAGCTGACACTGTTTGGCCCAGTGATGCCGCAATACTTTCCATATGCGCATAAAGTGAAGTTAACCCGTTGCCGTGGTCAATTTCTACCATGTTACCGTAGCCGCCATTCCATCCAGCAAAGATTACCGTACCAGCACCAGCAGCTCCAATTGGTGTGCCTGCGGCGGCCCCGATGTCGATACCTTCATGGTATGTTGACCCAATACCATTTGTTTCTTCAGGAGGACGGTAACCAAAACCACTAGTTACATCGCCAGCTAAAGGAGTAATCAGCTGGCCCAATGAAGCACCGCCAATGCCGATCGATTTAAAGAACTCAGCAGCACCGCCGCCAAGGTATTCTACCCCTGCTTGAAGGTTAAAGTTTCCTGACTCAAAAGCGGCTTTCATATCGGCAACAATACTTTCACAGAAAGTCATCATTTCCGTATCACTTAAGCCTTCGATTAGACCGTCAATTGCGTAATAGCCAAACTCTCTAAATACCGTGGACGGGGAGTTAATCCCCATCGCCTTTTTGAAACTATCTTTTAACGCTGTAGCAGCTGAATCCCCGCCGGTTGCAATTTGGCGTTCTCGATCTTTTAAGCCTTGGATAAGGCCGTCACCGACGTAATTACCGGTTTGTTGGAATACTTTTGAGGGTGAATTAACATCTAAGGTCGAATTTGTAGCATCGATCAATATTTGCGCTGATGTTTTTCCGGCGTCGGCAATACCGGTGGGGTTTCCTAGTGCGCCCGCTATAAACCCGGCTGTTGCTTGCTGACCCGCTTGCTCGCTAGAGTACGGCAAAGCCGCGAATCCTACTTGGAAGCCGGTCGTCATTCCTGTACTGACGCTACTTCCTACACCAAGGCCTATTGTGTTTCCGGCCGCTGTTGCATTTGTTGTCAATTCAGTCAATGGCGTGGACACAGCAGACACCATATTCGCGGCAGCGGCGTCGACGGACCCCCTGTTTGCCTCCATTGCGCTCGCCAGCATAGTTGACGGGTCCGGCGCTTCACCAGATGCTTTGGCTATGTTTTCACTCATCCTGATTAAGTCTTGATCAAACTGAATAGCTGCATCTTTAAATGCTTCAGGCCCCTTAAAAAATGCGGTTTGCATATTCTGAACGTTTGTCATGATGGTGCCTAAATTAGTAAACATTGAAATCATCGAGCTTATTTTGTCGATCTCAAAATCCATCGCTGAAACAAGGCCGTCCTGCCAGTCGACGCCCTTCAGGGCTTCGTTATCTGCGGTGATACGATCATAAAATAATGTCCATGAACTTTTTGCATGATCTACTGATTGAATCATTTCTGGTGATTTTTCTTTTATTTTTTCGGTAATCTGATCAATGTTGGTTTTAAACATCGATGACGCAGCACTGAAACCCGTGCCGATATCCGTTGCCAAACTCTGAACTTCAGGGATGCTGAAAACAGCACCGATGCCACTGCCGATTGAGGTTAAAGCGCTTGCGGCCATCCCGACACCCCCAGCCAGCCCATCAAGAAATCCGTCAAGCGCATCACTGTTCGCTAACTGGCCCATCTGGGTAAACACACCCTGAAACGCTCTATTTGACTTATTTTGAAAGATCGTCCAGGCTTGGCCAAACGTCATCCCCATGGCTTCAAATTTTGCGTCAGTCGCATTAGCTGCCTTGAACATCGAGTTTTTAATAATATCCGCGGTGATCTCGCCTTCGGACGCCATATTTCGGATCTCACCGATCGGCACGCCTAAATAATCCGCAATGGTCTGAATTAGAGTCGGGGAGTTTTCAAAAATACTGTTAAGCTCATCACCCCTTAAGACCCCGGATGCCATAGCCTGCGTTAATTGGAGCATCGCATTACTGGTTTCACCAGCACTGGCCCCGGATATGACAAATTGTTTGCTTACCTGTTCAGCAAAATCTACAATCTCATCATTGTTTGAAAACGCATCGCCAGCCATCAGGCCCAGTTTTGAAACCATGTCAGACATTGATTGGTAACTGGCGTGAGAATCATTGGCAGCGTTAAATATTTCTGTCTGCAATTCGGCCGTGGTCTGTAAACCATCGTTCATCAGCCCTAATCGGGCCGTGGTCTGGGAATAGGTATCAGACATATCCATAACGCCTTGAATAGCCTGAAGTGACATATAGCCGGCAGCCAGAGCCCCGACTTTACCGATCAGACCGCCCATGGAGCTGGTGGAGGCTTTCGCCGTGCTGTTGAACTCTTTTTGGCTTTTTTCAGCTTCTTCTACAGATTTCTCAAATTGCTTCATAGCGGCTCCGGCTTTAGCCATTTCTGATCTGGCCATCGCCATGCTTTTCATGTCAAATGCTCCGGCGCTGGCTGTATTCATATGCTCAAACCCCGAAACCATGGCATTCATGCCTTTTAGCATGGAATTAATGGCCGGGCTCATTTGATCGGATAACCGGATACTACTTGATATCGAACTCATCGTTTTTTACCTCCTTTCTTTTTGCGTTCTTTCTCGGCTTTCTTCCGGGCTTTGACTTCCAGATCAACCGCCGCCATGATTAAAGCTTTTTCCCACACATCCATTGCCATAAAATCAGCGGGTCTGATGTGGTATTCTCTTAATATGAATATGGCGTAATTTGCATCCGGGTCGCCGCCCTCGATTAGTTTTTTGCTTCGTCAACCTTTTCCTTCGTAACGGCGTTGAATCCGTTTACTTCCTGAATCTTGTCGAACAACTTTTTATATTCTTTGATGTTCAGCATCGCGTTCAACAGTGCCCCGGGCTCCAAGACGTTGTAAAAATTCTGCAACTCTGCGTCATTTAGGTTCGGGAAAATAACCGACTCAACCATTAAGTTTTTTCGATACTCGCCCTCTTTAAATTTCGTGATGAGGTTTCCTTTCGCGTCAACGTCGGGGAATACCGCCTCACTCAGTAACTGATCGTTTTTTTCGGGGGTTACCGGTCTTAACACCCATTCCATTGGTTCGCCGTTTTCACCTTTAAAATCGACTGATGCGGGGTATTTGGTGGGCTCCTTAATCGCTCTGTTTTTCACCATAAATGCTTTTAAATTGTCTGCCATGTTGCTTACTTCCTTTCAAATTAAAAAGAGACGCATTAAGCGTCTCTTACAGCATCCCCGCAAGAATCGTAAACTCTTCGGGCATTGTTACTTTCTCGAATGTGAAATCCAATGTTTCAGTTAAATAGGTCGCGTCCGCATCAAATTGCGTGATAATGGACGAGTCAAGGTTGCAATCCTGTAAGATGACCGTCTGACGGCCAGCAGCGGATGTTGGATCTTCATTTGTTACCTGTGCATCAAAATAGAAATCTTCGCCGGTATTCATGTAGTGGATCATCAGTTTTCGCATGATAGAAGTGTTGTAATGCACCTCCATGGACCCGGAACCTTTACCACCCACCGCTTTATTCCCTTTGGAGATCCGGCCCAGAATGGGCACTTCTTCTTTCGACTTTTCAAATGATGCGTCCAAGCTGATCGCATTCATGAAATTGTATCGATCCGCCCCGATTGTCACAAAGCATTTAGCGGTGGCACCAGAAATCGAATCCTGGGCCCGCATTAATACCTCCGCGAACAGTTGTAAATTCATAGGTTTCTTCATTTTTTCAACCCTCCTTAATTAACCACAACGGTCATGTATAACTGACGCATTGCTTTGTTTGGTGTGACCGCATCGGTGACATAAACTTCATCGCCGCCATCGTTCCCGCTGACAACCACGTCTGTTGGGTTAAAGTTCTTAATTGCTTTGCCCATCATCTCATGCTGTTTGACGATGTCACTCCACAGACTGACTTGCCCGTCTTTGTCGCCGTTGATTTTGCCCAGGTACCGCTTATTGAAAATAAGCGAACCCACATCGATCGCGATCTGATCCAATACCCGGATAACCTGATTTTGAGCAAAGTCTTTTTCTTTGCCTGGGGCAAACGACGTGAAGCTGTTAATATCATCCAGTACACAGATGTCAGAGCCGTTTCGGTGATAGACATAAACCCCGTCATCGATGAAAGTCTCCAATTCGTTTTGTGTGTAGTCCGTATCAATGATGTACTCACCGATATATTTTGAGTTCAGAGTCGTGCCAGTAATAGCACACGATGCCTGATCGCCGGTGGTGTAAAATACCAGCTCATAACCGGTTGCACCAGCATCGGTAACGGTATTACCGATCTGGATCACACCCTCGTGGTCGACAGCGGTTGTTGATTTGGGGCGTACAGTCTGGAATTTTACCCCGATAGTATCCCGCATTCGCGCGGTATAGCTGTCAAACAACGCATGTACCAGTACGTCGGTTGACGGGCAACCCAGCGTGTTGAACGAATATTGTTCCAGTTTTGACAGGAAGGTCAGGAATAGCTCACCAGTGATGTCGGTGATGTTGGTGCCACCGGACAAAGCAAGCCCAGCATTGGCGGCTAAAGTCGCCCCGGTTTTAAAATCAACATAAGCATTGCTAACTAATCCCGCTGCAGTTGCCACGGTTTGGGTTTCAAAAACAGCATCATCGACCAGGGTCTTGACATCGAATTTAGTCACATCGTCAACATTGACAGCAACGACGATCTTAATATCATTTCCCCGGGTCCCAGTGTATTTCGCCGTCGCAAAAGTGTTTGACGCTTTGACGCCGCCGCCATCGAGACGATAGCAGTAAACTTTGACCGCTTTTTTAAACAATTCTCTGAGATTTTTCATTTTCTCATGTGAAAATGGGTAGCCAAAGATCTTTGCGCAATCTACAGAATAGAACTGCTCCTGAGTCACCTCAAAAACCTCGCCGCTGATCCCCCAATCCAAAAGAAGCGGCATCGCTGCAACGCCTCTGTCCGATAACGTAGCCGCGGCCCGTTTCGCGCTGATGAAATTGATATAAGAACCGGGAAGCTTTTTATTGTAGGCCGTAAATAGACCTCCTCCTAATGCCATTAGTTCACCTTACCTTTCAAGAATGTATCAGCCAGTTTATCAACCTCGCTGAATGTGTAAGTTTCCGAATCCAATAAAACAGCCCCCAAAACATCAGCTTTAGGGGCGTATTTCTTAGACTTTATTAATTGTTGTTTTGTGAATCTGTTTTCAGCCGGGATTTCCTCGACTGTTTTTTTAGTAGCCATTTATTTAATCCTTTCTGTGATTTCAATTGTTTGCATTTTCGCCACTGCTGGGCCCTGAATGTAAAGCGATGCGTCATAAGTCACGAAAATATGACCCTCACCGTCAATCGGCTTTCCGCTGATCTCAATCCCCCTGATCTTAGTACCATCAGGAAGCGATACAGTGCGCAAATTAGCCAGTAATATTGGGAGGTTAGCATTGATATCAGATAAGCCGTTTTCGGGAAAATAGACCACCTCAAAGGGCATGGAGTGAACAAACCTCCCAGCGATCCGATCCCGTTGATCTACGTCGATACAGTGGATATAAAACGCCGGTTCGACTAAACCCTGTTCAATTGGTTCCGTGTAGACCGTTGAATCAGGATAAAGGCCGGCAATCATCGTGGCCATGCCTGTTATAATTTGATCGATCATTTAAAAGCCTCCTTCAGGTACTCTGCCAGTCTTTTTTCCAATAGCGCCGGGGCCAGATCATTGACTTCATTTTCGCTGATTGTCAGGAAGAACTGGCCGTCAACCCAACCGCCACCACCTCTGGTTCGGTGTCCGTAGTTGACATAACTTGCATAATCCGCGGTATTGGTCAGCGTGCATTGATAAACCCCGCCAATGTGCTCCACATTGATCTTTAAGCTCTCGCCCGTTCCGGTCGATCCAATAGTCCAGCTTCTTCTCAGGTTCCCGCCATCTTCTTCACCGACAGGGGTCCGCTTGATCACCCTGGACAGTAGCCTCGTTAAAAGCTCGATCGTGCAATCCTCCATGAATTTCTGCCTGGACTTATTATCCAAAGTCTTTTCCAGCTTCTTTTTGAACTGCTCAAACTGCTTGTAATTAACGTTTTTTCCCATCATCCGTACTTATCGAAAATTACTAACGATATCTCCTGATGCGATGGGTAGACAGCGGGAAGACCGGACCCTTTAAAGTCCGCTGTCCTGCCATTCTGAGTAATTGTTATTTTAGACCCTGGCTTGATGTCAAGATCCGGGGAGATCAGCAGTTTGATTGATTGCGACTGCACCGCCACGCCATTCACAACCGCCGTGGTATCTGAGGACTTGTGTGTCATCTTACAAGGCTGGTCGGTCAGGACAACCACCGGGACCTGCTTTAAGATGTTTGTTACAGGATCTTTGACACCCTGCATTTCTGTTACGGTGCATTTGCCAGTGTAGCGGCTTTCAACCGCCTGTCTCATATCCATGACAAATCCCTGTAGCGATTAAGCTGGGAATAGTAGTTTTTCAGTAAAGACTTTGTGAAGGTCTCATTCACCCGGAAACTAACTGACGTGTCCCCATCTGATTGACTAGCTATTAAGCCGCCGTCAGATGCTACAGAACCAAAGTTTTCACCTCGGTACAGGTCCATAGCCATTCGGTAAGCCGTGTTTTCAAGTCCTGCCGGCAGCTCTTCCAGGTTGCAGTAGTTAAGAATCGCCTCGGTAGTATTGTCTAAACAAAATTGCAAGGCGAAATTCTTACCATTGTCGGTTATTCCCAAAAGCAGTTTTAGTTTTTCAATATCCATAACTTAACCTCTCAAGTAAGAAGAGGCTGTTATTAGCCTCTTGAAAGAATTCTTGCAATCGGGATCGCTTTGTGGTCGAAATAGGTTCCAGCACCATCGTTAACCAGTTCCCAGTTAGCACCGTTTTCAAATTCGGTATTGGTTGGGGATAAGGTGGCCTGTACTGCTTTTTTATACGAGAATCCGTAAGGAGCCAGGCATTTTCGTTGGCGACTGTATAGCGTATCCTCGCCACCATTAACTTTAGGATCCCGGTCCATTTCATAGGCTACTTTTGCGCCGATATCTTCATAATCGAACGCTCCTAAACCCATGGTGTAGGTGGTGTATTCGGTGTAGGCAGCAGCAGCGGCAACAGCAGCCACGGCGGTTACGCCCTCGGTTGTTTCTGTAATGGTCGCAACCAGGGTTCCGTCAGTATCGTTTTTATTAACGATCAGAGTTGGTACATCTTCAGCCAATGCGACCTTTTGGGTAATAGTAATAGATCCGCCAGTCCCCCCAAAGGTGTATTGCGGGAAGTCCGCGGCCAGTAAGGCTTTTAGTGCAGTTGCGTCAGCTGTAACGTTCGCCCCTGCATCCCATCCATCGGTTGTTCCGCATACATAGGATTTTTCACCAAGTGTTAGGGCGTCGCCCGCGATTGCTTTAGTAGTAACCGCCAGTGTGTACACTCCGGGAACGCCAGTAACAGCAGATACAGCATCCACGGCGGGAACTTCACGAACTGGCATGGAATCATCAACCAGTACGGTCCGGCCATTCCAGGTCGCAATGTTCAGTGATCGCTGGATTCCATTGGCGTCGGTGTACTTCATGTACTCTAACAATCCCAGGTTTTCCAGATTAGTCGCTACAACAGAGTGCATCAGGACGATCTGGAACTTATCTTTGTTCTGGCCGCAAGCTTTCTGGATCGCTGAGTTAAGCGTTGAAGCGCCAACAGCTGTTGCGATTTCGTAGGTGTGGTTGGTTGAGAAAACAGCACTCCCGGGATCAGTCGTGGCATAAATACCTTTGATCATGGAAAGCAGAACTTCCTGATCCACTTCTTCCCAGTAACCGGCTACCTGATTACCTACATTGCTCATAAATTTCACGCCGCCGGTAATGTCTTCTGAAAAGTCTTTTTCGGTCCAGGCTTTTGCTCGACCAAAGACAACAACGCCACGCTCAAAAGTAGCGGTGCTGGTTGACGTAATGTCGGTCTGGCCGTCATAGTTCAGGGCCTCGCCACCAAGGTTGCCAAACATGGGAATAATCCCGTAAGCGGTGGTTGTTTGGGAATTAAACAGAGCTCTGATCTCTGCATTGGGTGTCAATGCTCTGGATTTCAGCAGCTCGTTTCGTTTCAGATTAGGGACTTTTTCAACATACTTCCCAAATGCTTGGGGGTTGAATGATTTAGAATCAAATTTACTCATGTGTTAAATCTCCTTTTAATTTTTTATTCTTTGGGTAGAATTGCGCATAATTCCTCATAAGAGGGGTTCGCTGGGTTGTCTAAGTTCTTTGGTGTTCCGTCTCCACCTTCGGCGGGGTTAATCCCCCTAAAGTTGGGCTTCGGGTCTTCTGCAGCATCAAACAAAAACTTGGAATCCTCGCCGGTGGTCAGTGCTGTAATCTGGTCGTCAAGTCCTTTGAGGTTATCCCCGTCAAGCTCGACCTTTTCCATATCCAGCAGGGCTTTGACCGCTCTGAGGTTCTTTGCTTTCGCCCCGGATAACGCTTTTTCAATTGCATTATTCAGTTTTATTTGTTTGATTTCTTCCTGATACTTTGCTTCTGCCTTGGTGTTTTCCTGCGCCATCGTTTCGATGGTTGTCTTCAGGGTTTCAATATCACCAGCAGAATCTTTCAACTCTTGCAGCTGGGTGTCTCTGGTTGCGATGTCTTTTTTAGCCTGTTTCAGATCGTTGCTGACAGCATTAAAGGTTTCCTTTGGCACTGCCTGTTTCGGGAACTCTGCGCTAATCTGGGCCATTAATCCATCTATATCAAGAACACCTTCATTGATCTTTGCTGCTTCTAATAATTTCTTTAACCATTCCATCTTTTATATCCTCCATAGCTTTTTATGCTGGTCGCTGCCAGCTGGATTCAGTTGTTCTTTATGCCCTGCAACATATAAAAGGGCAGTGGAGCCATAACCCCGGCTCTGGGGAAGATTATCGACCACTTCCTTTGCTAAAGATTTTGGACAATAAAAAAACACCGGTCAATGTATCGCGAGCCTTTCGCCCCAATTCGCCCAATGCGAAGGATAGTAATTGCCACCGCTTCTTGCTTCGCGAAACTTTTCCCAGTGCCCTCCTAGTGACAACAAATCATCCTCTGTTGTTACTTTAATAGTTTCTGCTTTTCCAATAAGGGATAAATTTTCATTGGGCAAGACAACACTGATTGAAACATCTTTTCCAACTACCATTTCGCTTTACCTTCCCTCTGGCAAATACCATTTTCTTTATACTTGCAATCCCACCGATCCATACAAAACTTACAGCTTTCATCTTTTGGGTAATCTGTAAAATTTACCCCGACATATAAAAGACAGCCGGTTTGCTTATAGGGATCTTTTAACGCCGGATCAAGGCAGGCGCCATCCCGATTATGCTGGCACGTTGAGTGGATGCAGTCGTTGGTCATATCCAACCCCACCAAATCACCAGCCTGAATAAAATAAGGATTATGATCGTTTGAGTTGTCAAATTAATTAAGAGTACCAAAAATGTCCGCAAAAACGGATGTTTTCTTGCAAATTCTTCCTCTGGCGTTTCGTCCTTTAGAACGACGATTCTTTTTTCGCTCATAGTTGACTCCTTTCAAATTCCGGGCATTAAAAAACCACCTAACTTTTTACAGTTGGTGGTTTTTATTCTGGTTTGTATTTGGCAACAGGTGCTTCGAATAAGTGCAACTCGTAAGGAATGTTTATACCTTCGGCCTTCGCCTCGTTACGGTCTGTAATTATTTCATCAATGTACTCGCCATCCCAACCGAGTTCTTTCATTTTTTCTCTGAATTCATTATCTGTCATGATCAAAACCTCCTTTACTGATTTCCGAATTTACTTTTATAAGCATCTTCGATAATTTCTCCGATTGTTTTTGCGATCTCCCTGGGATCTGGGTTGTTGCAATATTCTGCCCATGCTTCAGCGACCATTTCGCTATATTTATTCGGGTTTGTATTTTTCCACGAGTATGTTGATAGGGCTTCAGTTATTTCTGTAGTGCTTCTACTGTTGTAAAGCTTCTGAACATCAGGCAAGCCGCTGATTCCCAGTAGATCGTCGAGCTGATGCCCGATCTCATGATCAAGCATTGATCGAATCGTATCACAGCCCACCGGATGGAATTTTACGCTGGTGTTTCTTTTTAAGGCTTCCACAAATACAGCCGAATCTTTTCCCCAATCCCCATTCACAACAACACCCCTAAAATCAGACAGCGGTGCGATTTGCGGTGACCAACTCTCTGCGAAAGTCTTTTTCTTAACCCCCATCTTTTGCATAAACAGCTTAATTTGCTTATCCGCATGTGGCTCTAGTTGCGCCAAGGTGTGATTGGGATTATTTTTAACAAGTTGATCAAGTATATGTTGCCTATAAATCGGCTTAAGCGCCTTATTTCTTTCGCGCGCCTCGCCAACAAAACCAAAGTTATTCTTAAGCTCAGGGAACTTTTCAAATGACTCAGCCAGCCCTTGATTCCAGGCATTTGCTGTTTCCACATCAACGCCTTTGTAAGAAACGTTTTTAACCCCAAGTTCATTCCTTGCGTATTCTTCGGCATCTTTAACAGATGTTGCTGGTTGGAATGGATTGCTTACATTGATTATACCACCTTTCAAGACTTCTAAACCATCTTTGCTGCCACCATCAATAAAACTTTTCTCCCAAGCAGGGTATTTCATATCCGCCGGCACGTGGTAGGTTTTGCCTGTCTCTGGATCTCTGGCAGCCCGTTTGGTGTTTAGTTCAAATTCATCATTGAAATAGGGTGCCGATGTGGTTCTGCAACGACCGTGAAAAGGCGAACAGGTCACTCCCGGCTTACGGTCTTTCATATCAAATACTTTGCCGTCCATCGACCTACAGATTGGAGAGGTTAGTCCGTCAAGGGTCGCTATGATCTCATACTGCTTGACGCCCAGATCATTAAAGCAGTCTGTCTGCGATGCTGAGCTGAAAAAAGCTGACTCAGTAATAACCAGGTTCTTTGCCTGCGATTTTGAGACGTTGAACCGGTCGGCCAATAGTTTTGTCGTCTTTGCATAGCCATCGCCCCTGATCGTCGCCTGAGTGAGAATAGAGGGCATCTCTGTCATGAGTTTATTCCTATCCCGCCAGATCCTTGATGAAAAGTTTTGACCGTCCGGGGCCCACGGTTTAGCAATCAATTTACCAATCTTGTTATCATCCAGCTTCATGACATCAAAGCCAACACCGAACCCTTTCTGAAACTCAAACATCGTTTTGTAATACCCGGCTTTGTATTGATTGGCAATGAATTTATCAAAGGTGTCCAGCTCATATCCGTACATGACTTCTATTTGCTGCTGCATCTGTAATTGCATGGCTTCCAGTCTGGTTACATGGAACTTAGCAGAGGCCCGTTCCAGCTCCTTTTTCCATTGGTCAGAGTAGGGAAGTGTTTTACCCTTCTTGATATAGTCATCAACGGACATTTTAAAAGCGCTCAGTTCGCCTTTGGATAACACTTGCTTAGCTTCAGCAAAAGTAATACCTTCGTTTTTGGCAAATCGGGTATACCAGGAGGCCAGTTCTTTATCTACATTCCGTGCCGCCCTGCTGAATTCATCTTCCAGAGTGGAGTAATAATCCAGGGCCTTTTTGTTTTGGGCGTCTTCCAGCTGGGTGAACCGGTTCTTCCAGTAATCAGCCTGTTTCATCGTCGTCGCTCCTTCCGATAAAATATATTGATGGCGACACTACACCTAATAATTTTTTTAGCCTTTTAATTATCAATTTCACCATCATTCACCGGGTCGCTTTGCTGTTCCAGGGGGAAGGGCCCATAAGAATCAACCATCTGTGCTGTTTCTGCTTTTAATCGATCAAGTTCTTCGACAACGTCATCCACAAATGGGTGTTTAGCCAGGATCGTTTCTTTACTGACAAGGCCGCTCGATTTCTGGCAATTGTCGATCAGCTCAGCGGTGTTAATTAAAACATTCCGGTTAAAAGTAATTTCAAAATCAACATCTGCAAAATCTTTACCAGTTGTGTTGTAAATGTGTGTATCGATAAAAAAGGCCAGTTCTTCAATAGCCGCCTGGTATTCGGTTTCCATGTCGTCAGCATCCAGATCAATGTCAGAATACATCGACTGGATGTTCATCTGGTTCGGGTTGCTGCTCATGCGGTCATCTTTGGCATCATAGCCCCGGGCATTCTCAATCAGGGCTTTTTTAAACAGCTCAAGGATCGCCTTGAAGTTATCCGCTGTAAATGCAATGTTTAAGGTCGATACGCCGCCGTGACTTCCTTCTTCAGATCTGACTTTAACCGCTCCAAACTGTGCTAATTTCTGCCTAAACTCACTGAGATCAGCACCGTCGTAGTTTTCCAGGACGATAATGGTGTTCCAGGCATCCTCCTGCATTCGGTTCTCAAAGTCGGATAGCATGATGTTAATACCATCTTGAAGACTCTTGACCCGCTTGATCAGTGGCATTTCTTTATTGTTCGCCTTAAATGCGATTAGAGGAATCTTGCCCCAGTTGTAACGCTCGGCGTCCTCGCCATTTTCGATTACCAGATAATCGCTGTGCGGGTTCTCTGGGTCAGGGATCAGGCTGCCATCATCCAGAGTGTAACGGTCAATACCTTGCTTGGTATAGACCTCGACCTTTTCAACCAGCTCCATCGTCTCATTGTCTTTGTAGACATCGACCTCGTAGAGTCTCACCGCGTATTCCAGATCAGTGTGGTCCTTGTCGTTCCAAAATGGCAGGATCTCGTAAGCCTCAAACCGCTTAAATTTGAGTTTTCCGTCTTCCCCGTAAAAAGGGTGCACCCATCCTTTACCCTGATTAAATGCGTCCTCAGTGACGTTTTTAAGGGTGCGCGTGAAAGCTTTATCGAAAAAACCTTTCAGGGCTTCCACATAGGTCTTGTCATCGCTGGTGATTGTGAAGGGTTTGCCGATCAGGTAGTTCTTTTTCTGGTCCACCATCTTTGCGTATTGGTTGTCAATGATCTTGTTATTGGGAAGACCTTGCAACTCAACGGGTTCGCCATCTTTTCCGATCATTGTTCGCTTCCGGAATAAAATATCATGCTCATTGCCATAGTATTTTTCACCGGTTATTTGCAGCTTTCGTTCAGGTCCCTTTTTCCATCGGGATATTTCCAACTCAAGGAACCTTAGATCACTGATAACGTTCTGGGCTCCCTGGGTAATGATTGCATTGATTCTCGATGTTTCTGATATAATCAAGTTACCGCCTCCTTTCAAAATTGTGTTTAGTCGAAACCGACTAAAGATTTTCGGTCGATCTTCTCAGCAACGCCTGTCATTGCGTCCTGAGCATCGTCATGTTTGTTTTTGCCTTCTCGCTGATATTTGATCATTGAATCGTAAAAGTCGGGCCAGCGGTTATGCCAGTCCTCGGGGTAATAAGCGTGATCCATTACCCAGGTTGCATTTGTTAATATACGAGCCTGCTTGTTTTTAGATTGGTGGAACCATTGGATTTTTGTTTTGTTGCTTTTAAGTAGTCGCTCAACATTTCGGGCAAAGCCGCGGCCGCCGTTATTTGACTCAATGTTCGCAACATTAACATTATCTTTTTCCAGCATTCTTGCCGTTTTCGACTCGGTTATTTCCATAGGGTCCTTAGTAAAAAGAACATCCAGAATATAAGCCTCGTTGGCAAACGTCACGCCATAATTGATAGAGCATAAATAGTCATCCCCAGTGTCAGCGGTATCAGTGTAGTTCTTAATCGCTTTGAAGTCTGGCAACTCGCCGGAATAAGTTTTGAACTGGCTGTATAACCGGCCTTTAAGGTCAATCGGTTCTTGCTGGTAATTTGCTGAAGCGATGTCGGGACCCATGGCCGATACCTTGGTCATGTATGATTTATAGCTTAATATCTCAGGACAAAGCATTTCGCCAGTCTCTTTATTCAGCGCCTGCATTCTGACATATCGGTGTTTTTTGCCTTCTTTGACACACCAGTCCAATATCTTACCGGCCAAATCGTTGCTGTGCCAGCGGGTCATGATGACGATGATCTTTCCACCTTCTTCAAGCCGGGATAGCATGGTATCTGTGAACCATGACCAGTGCTTTTCTAAAACATCGGCGTTGTTTGCTTCAAGGGCCGACTTGATTAAATCGTCAATGATCATGATGTTACAGCCGAACCCTGTGGCGGTTCCTGTCGGACTGGTGGCCAGGTAATTATTATAGCCACCTTCAAGGCTCCACAGATTCATGGCCCCGTCCCCTCGTTTTATCGTGACGCCGGGGAAGATATCCGAAAAAACAGGCTTTGACAGATCTGCCTTTTCTTCCTGAATCGTGTTTCTAACATTTTTCGAGAACATGGTAGACAGGGTCTCATTATAGGACCCGGTCATGATCTTTCGGGTCTTATCTTTTCCCAGCAGCCACTCGACCAGGTTCCCGCCGGTTCGGCTTTTGCCGTGGCGCGGCGGCTCTGCGATAACAATAACTTCTTCGTCGGACTCAATAAAATCCTGCAACTCATTGCAGAGGTCCTTTAAATAAACCCGGTCTTTTTTATAGAATCCCGGGGCCTTTGTCCGACAATAAAAATAGAACTCACGCCTTGCAAGCTCTAACTTTGCCTGTAAAGCGATTTGTTCTTTATCCATCATCTTCCCCCGCCAATTTCAACAGTTGCTCTTTTGTCAGTTCCTCAAAGGGGTTATTAAGGGCGACACCGCCGGAATGCTCAACATCTCGCTTATCCCGGTAGTCGTTCGGCTTTCGGTTCTTAAGCCAGAATATTTGGGCTGTTGTGTCCGGCGCAACCATTTTAGTAACTACTTTAGTGACGACCAAATCACCTGTATTCGGCTTATCGATTTGGCTGAAATCAAGCGCAAAATCAACATAAGCAACAATTTTCTCGGCTTTTTTAGGATCATAAAACTTTTGGCTTTGAAACCATGAGAGCCACTGCTTATCTTTCTTTGAACTGTTACAACTCTGGCAAGCCGGGATGATATTTGAAATAGTCAATCCCCCGCCGTTTGCCAGCGGGTCAAGGTGATCTTTCGTTAAATTACCAGATCCGCCGCAGTAAGCACAAGAATGTCCAAAATAAGATTTTGCCATTTCCCATTGTTTTTCTGTCAATTCGGACTCGCCACCATGGCGCTGGGCTTGTCCTGTATCAATGATCCGCTCTTTGGTCACTTCTTCATACTCAAAACCAAGGGCTCTTTTTAATAAAGCATTCTCGACTTGGCGATCAACAACTTCTTTGCCCTTTTTTAGGGACTCAGAAATCTCAGGATATTTGTTTTTCCAAGCATAAAGAGTTGTCGCAGTTATCCCAGTATTGTGGGCAATTTGTTCGTCTGTCAGCCCGTCCCGGGCCCATCCTTCAAGCAAGGTGAGACCGTCTTCTGTTAACCAATATTCATATTTTCCTTTAGCCACTGGCCTCACCTCCTTTTCTGGGCGCTAAAAAAGACACCGGTTTCCCGATGCCTATAACAACAATGATAACGCCGAACCCTATTAGGTGGTTGCCGATATCATCAGTTGTTTATTTCATTGTATCATAATAACACGATCTCATGGCTCATTGTGGCTCATGTTTTAAAATTTTCAATGCCTCATTGTGCAATCTCCTTACATGCTGGTAAGAGTATTTCATTTCACAGCATATTTGCTCAAGGTATAAACCGTCCACGTACTTGTAATAAAGCACCAGCTGCAATTTGTCATCAGGAACGGCGTCAATCGCTTTTCCGATCTCAGCCCTAACTTTTGTCGACTGCGATATTTTCTCTTGAATTTGACCCCGTATGTCTGAAATTTCAGCTATGCAGTCGTCAATCCCTAATCCACTTGATCCATGAACCACAACCGGCAACATATTATTGCGTCTTAGCTCTTGCCGGGTCATCTTTGCCAGGACTTTCTGGTCACTTTTATTATTGCTGTCATAATATTTAAAATGAACTGGCGCTGGGACTGTATTTGTCGCCCGGGATCGCCACCGCTCGGCTTCGGCTTCTAGGCGCTTAATCTGGTTCTCTAAGATCCGGTACCGGCTTAACCATTTTACTTTTTCTGTTCGTTCTTCAGGTGTCATAATTCCTCCATCTCAATCAAAAACGCAACGTTTGTTGCTACATGCCAAATATGGGGTAACCCACTCTCTGGATCAATACCCTCGCCTTCCAAGTAGGCCAGCCAATGCCGGTATAAAGCGTCCTTGTATCGTTGTGGTTCGACTGACATCCAATTATCATCGCTTTTGTACTTCGTCGCGCCATACTCACGGATAGCTGTCACGGCCCGGATCAGTGATGTTGGGGTCAAGGTTGGTCGTGGTTTACCGTTGTCTGCTTTTGCTGATTGGCTTGTGGCTGGGGGCTCCCAATTAAGATATGTACCCTCCCCACTACAACAACCTTCGCACGGTTCTTCTTTCGGTAGCGTTTTTGCCCATCTACAAACATAACAGCTTTTTTCGGGCTCTGGTTCGATTGGCAGCCACTTATCATAGCCATAACAACTTTTAGTGCATTTTATTTTTGACCCGTCATTGTTATCACAGTTATCACAGCTCTTTTCAATCCCTTCTTTTAATCCAAACACTTTCATGAAATTTTCTTTTATTTCTTCCCCTAACTTTTTCATCGCTTACACCTTTCGCACTCAAAAATACAAATCTCAATCGATCCCTTATAGTTCGGGCAATCTTCACAATCCATGTCGTCCGGCTCATCAGGGTGTTTCCAGATATCATATCCAAAATAAACATACAGTGTAGGAACCAAGACAACTAAGATTATCAATAAAATGTCTAAGGTCATCGCAGCCCTAACCTTTCTAATCCCTGCAATTGTCCATGCGTCAAGTCCTGGGATCTGGCCCGTTCGTTGTATTCGGCATAATTTACTTTGGCCCGTTTCTGTTCGGCTTTCGCTTTCCTTTTTTCGTCGTATCTTTTATTGATCCCCCACGGTCTACCGGTGTAATACTCCGAACACTCACTGCTGCAATGATGCTGGTTTGATGATCGCTGGATAAATTTCTTACCGCATTCACAAGTTGAATAAATAACATACTGCTCACACTCATCGCCCAGCACTGATATTAAATTCTTAGCTGTTCGAGGACTGTATTTGTTATGTCGTCTGATCGCTGAAATATGGTTCTGGTGTACCCCGGACCGCTTTGAGACTTCTGCGCCAGACAGACAATATTTTTCCATATATTGGTTTAATCGTTCTTGTAGGGTCATTATTTTTTCCTCACTTTCTCGATTCTTGCTTTCAAGCTTTCCAGCAGATCCCGCTGGGTAACGTGTTTCTCTTCCAGGGCGGCGGCGATATCTTCATCGCGGCCACCTTCTACAATCAGCCGATGGATAATAACTTTCTGCTGCTGCCCCTGGCGGTGTAGTCTTTTATTAGCCTGCTGATACAGTTCCAGTGACCAGTTAAGCCCAAACCAGATAATATGGTTCCCGCCATCTTGAAGGTTTAGGCCGTAGGCTGTACTGGCGGGGTGGGCAAGTAGGACATCAATCTTTCCGGCGTTCCAATCATCCTCATCCTGTGGGGTTTTAAATACCCGAACTTCCAGGCCGCTTTTTAATAGCGCTTTGGTGATCCGGTCCAGATCGTGCTTAAAACTATAAAACACGATGGCCGGTTTGCCGTTTAGTTCTTCAAGCAGTTCCAGGAACCGTTCGATCTTAGAACTGTGAATTTCATGAACGCCATGATCCTCGTCATAGATCGCGCCATTACAAAGCTGTTGAAGTTTATTTGATAATACTGCTGCACTGGTAGCATCCACGATGGTTTCCGGATCGACTTCTAACAACATCTTCTTTTCCATTTCCTTGTAGGCTGTTTTACCTTTGCCTTCCAGGATCACTGGGATATCATCCACAATTACGTCAGGCAGATCCAGATAATCCTCGGACTTCATGGAAATACAAAGACCTTGTAATTTATCCCGGATGGTGTCTTCAGCGCCGGGCTTGATGTTGTATCCAAAACCATAGGACTCATTGTCAAAATACCGGTTTCGATAAGCAGTAATGGTTTTGCCTAATCGCTCGCCCTGATCCAGTAAAAAGATCTGTGCCCATAGGTCAATATATCCTTTCGGGGCCGGTGTACCGGTTAACTCGATCAGACGGTCAATTTTAGGTCTGACACTTTTTAAAGCTTTGAACCGTTTGGCCTGGTGGCTTTTAAAACTGGATGCCTCATCAATGACCACCGTATCAAATGGCCAATCATTTCGGTAATAGTCAACCAGCCATTGGACATTTTCCCGGTTGGTAATGTAAATATCGGCGGGTAGATTTAAGGCTCTGATTCTCTGGGTCTGGCTGCCTAACACCTGGGATATTCTCAAAAGCTTCAGGTGCTGCCATTTATCCTTTTCCCGGTTCCAGGTTCCCTGGGCGACCTTCTTAGGTGCAATGATCAGGGTCTTGGTAATTGCGAACCGGTTGTATTTCAGATCATTAATCGCTGTTAAGGTGATTGAGGTCTTGCCTAATCCCATATCAAGCCATAGGGCCAGATTTTTATTGATGATCATCTGGTTAATGCAGTATCGCTGGTAGGCGTGGGGGTTAAACTGCTTCACGGCCACTCTCTCCAAAATTCTACCAGGCCGTTGATGGTTTCTTTATTATCGATCACAAAAACGTCACACCCAAGATCATGCAATTTCTTCATTTGGTTATTCTGATCTGGTCTGGTTTTGCAACCAGGGGCTTTCAGTTCTACAAAAACAATTCTTCCCCCGGGAAGACACACCAGTCTGTCTGGCACACCGTTGTTCCCGGGGCTGGTAAACTTAAAAGCCTTCCCACCAATTTCTTTAACCTTCTTTACCAGATATTGTTCAACTTCTTTTTCTCTCATAAATCAAACCTTCTTTCAAAATAGAGGTCTTAGAAAGTGTAACTGAAACAATGTAACGCGCGTATACGCGTATTTACGTACAGGCGGTACGTGTGCGCCCTCTATCTCCCTAATACCTCTATTTATTTTATTTATATAGATTAATGTTACAATGTTACAAAACCCTATAGCCCTTTATCTGCCTTGCTTTCAGGCGTAACATTGAATGTTACAATGTTGTTACAATGTTTCACTTCATTTTGTAACATTCTCTGAATGTTACAGTTTGTTTCAGCTGAATGTTTCAGCTTTTCAAACCCTCTTTGAACGCCATAAGATTTACCAAATCGCTGGGTGCTTTTACTCTTTTTCCACTCCTTTGCATTCTCAAGAACGTTGTTTATTTCTACCGTATCTTGTCTTTTCATGTATTTGAGATCCCCTCCCAAACACTCGCAAAATACTTCGGCGGCACACACTTTGTCTCTTTCAACCAAATCGCCGCTGCCCTGCGTCTGTTCGGTAGCCCAGAACATCCGACGCTCGTTAAGGTTTCTTTTCTCCCAGTTTGGTGGTACCTTCCTTTCAAGAAATTCCAGGATGATCCCTTCTTTAATACTGACTTCCCGGTGTCCTTCCTGAATCTCTTTAGCCATCGCCTCAATATCTCCGGACAAAAACAGTTTTTCGCCTAATTGCCAGGCCACATAAGCCTCAGCCCATATTTGGCTTACTTCAACTTTTAAGGTTGAAAATATATCTTTTGTCGGTTCCACGATGCCAACATCAACCGGCCAGAAACGGCGATTCCCGGTTCGATCTCTTAAATATTCATTATCGTTGGTGGTTCCAAAGAACACACAGCGCCGCGGGTAAATCCCGGTTCGGCGCCCATACGGTTCTCGATAGATATCTTCCGTTCGGCTTAGAAACTGCTTAACTGCGTTATTTTCTGACCGGGAAAGCCCGGTTAATTCACCTAGCTCATTAATCCAGATCCCCTGGATCATCTCACTGGCTTCTTTGCCTTCAAAGGTCTGTAAGCTGTCGGAATACCATTTGTGGCCTAATAGTCTTAAAAAGGTACTCTTGCCAATCCCCTGGGGTCCGCCCAGTATTGGCATGTAATCATATTTGGTACCTGGGATTATGGCTCTGGCCACGGCTGCGGCTAAACTCTTTCTAGCCACGGCCCGGGTGTAAATATTGTCCTCAGCGCCCAAATAATCAGTAAAAATAGTATCGAGACGCTTAACGCCATCCCAAGTCAAACCGGTCAGGTAGTCTTTCACGTCATTAAATTTATGCCGTTGTGAGCAGATTGTCATAGCAGCATAAAGCCGCTTATCAGATAGCTGGATCTTATAAACATGTTCCAGGTAGTGGAGCAGCCCCGCATCATCCGGGTCACTCCATGCCCGGCGTTCGCCCCGGACATCCCAAGGGAGGGATCCCATCGCTAAACCACGGTTGGCGAACTCATCGAAAGCCAGTTTGCCTTTAAGTCGGGGGTCGTTTTCCAGAATGATCAGCACGTTGTCAATTGTTTTAGTCGGTAAGCCGGTTGTCGGTGCCACTTCCATCTGGTTGATCCAGTCGAGGTTCTCTGGTTCTGGCAAAACGTTGGTGGTTCCCTCAACGGTTCCATTAATATTTACTTTGGAAAATTCTTCGGTTGCCTGTTCATAGCGTTCCTGATTCATCAGCCCAGTTACCGCTTGATCAGCGACCGCAAACTGACACATCGCCGTAAAACTTGGTAACCGGTTCGCCGGCGTTCCTGGCACGATGTTATCATCCTGATCGCCAAACTTATGCAGCCTTACCAGGTCAAACGCATTAACCAGCTTACCGCTGCAGGGGTCTGTTGCATGATGGGAGTATAAGAAAAGCCCATCCTCATAGACAACAGCGCCTCCGGTCGTTGATCCGCCGGTAAAGGTCAACCGGTTATCAGCGGTATCACAAGCAGCATATTCCCCAGGTATGAAAGTCTCAATTGCTTTATAGATGTCATAGGTTTTACAGAACGCACCCACAACACCTTTTTTAGTAGTCGGGTCTTCCTGCTTTTTAAGAAGTCGTTCATGCGCTTGATCCGTCCCTGGCACCACTGGCCACTCGGAAATATTTCGCCAATCGGTGTACATTCCCAGCATTCCATCTGTGTTAATTAGTGGATTATCCCAGACGTGGAACACATATTGACTGTCAGAGCAACACGACGGCCAGTACATTAAGCGCATTGACTGGAAGGTTGTCGGATCACAGAACTCAATGCCTAAAATACTGGCAAGCTTTCTGGCTATCGGCTCATACTCATCAGCGGTTGCCGTTCGGCTTAGCGGTGCCACAATTCGTAATCTCGGTTTAATTGCTTCATGTTTCCGGGTCGAATAAACCGCACAAGCAAAACCCATGGACCCGATCCGTTGTAAAATGCCGGTGGTACCTTCAGAGGGGATATTATCCATATCCAGCGTGATCAGATCCCGACCGATCACATGACCGGCCTTTCTGATGTTACCTTCCAGGGTTCCCCCCACAAAGCCCCCAACGTCCTTCAGATCGTCCTGGATGCCTTTGTTATAGTTCAGATATTGCTGTAAAGATTCCGCACTTCTAACAGGCGTTTTCAGCCGGTCAACGAATTCAGACCACATAAGCGTCTGTGGTGGCCAGGAGGTGGCTTTTCGGCTGCCTGCTGCGGAGATTGTTAGTTGTTTATCGTGATTCAATAGATAGCCCTCCTAGTCTTTTTTATAGTAGTTGGTAATATAACCTTCGGCGTTGAGTAAAAGCCCCGGCGCCCATTCAATGGGGGCGCCCATGATCGCGTTGATCCGTTCCAGATCCGCCTGTTCAACCGGGCAATCGATAATAACCTCATCGTGAACCGACATCACCACCTCATAACCCTCCTGGGCTAATCGATCAATGGCCACAGCCAAACAGTCCCGGGCGATTGCCTGGACAATGTTTTCCACCAGCTTACCGCCATAGGTCTGTTGAACACCCCATTTACCAGTTTTCTGGTCCATGCCCTGGTAGAATAACGCTGGCTTTTCCCATTGATTAGGGGCAAGAAAAGGTTTGACGTAGAATAGCTGCCTCCCGCTGGGTAGTCGTATTGTTAAAAAGTCCTGGTTATTTTCAAAATCACCTTCCCGGGCAAAGATAACACCCTTTACTCCGGTTGGCTGCCCGGTCTCCAAAACACCAATGGCGGCGTTGTCCATTTTGTACCAGAGATCCACGATCCGCCTGTTCGATCCCCGCCACCGGCTGACAATATCAGGCAGCTCATCCTCGGACAAGCCCATTTTAAGGGCGCCCATGGTGATCAGGGCGCCGGCCGCTCCCTGGTAACCCAGGGCCAGTTCTGCGATCTTTCCTTTTTGTCTGAGTGCATATTCCGGGTTGCCTTTTTTAATCTTTTCGAGCGGCACGCCGAACATGGCGCTGGCTGAAGCTTCATAGATCTTGCCGTGGGTGGCAAACACTTCCTGTCGCCACTGTTCGCCGGCTAACCAGGCAATGACCCGGGCTTCAATGGCACTGAAATCTGAAACGACAAACGTTCGCCCTTCAGAGGGGATAAACGCCGTCCGGATCAGCTGAGACAGTGTATCCGGGATATTTCCATAAACAATTTTTAAGGCGCCAATGTTTCTATCAATAACGCAATCCCGGGCATGATCCAGAGTATCCAGATAATTTCTTGGAAGGTTCTGCATTTGCACAAAGCGCCCCGCCCAGCGGCCCGTCCGGTTCGCTCCATAGAACTGCAAGAGTCCTCGGATCCGGTCATCGCCCATGACGGTCTCAACCATGGCCTGGTATTTCTTTACACTGGTTTTGGCGCTTTCCTGCCGGATCTCAAGCACCCGTTTATAGGCGCCGGTGGCTTTAACCATCAGCTCTGCAACGGTGGCTTTTTGGAGGTTATCCGTCTCAACGCCCTGAGTTTTCAACCAGTCGATCATTTGGGTAACGCTGTTCGGATTATCCAGTTCTGTGAGCTCCACGGCTTCACTTCTTAATTCGTCCATGACCACGTCATTACAATAAATAGCGCTGTTGATCAGGTCGGTGTTAACCCGGATGCCCCGGACATTCATCACCTGATCCAGATACCAGTAATACTGTTCTAAATTCGGCACCGGGAAGCCGGATAACCGCTTTTCAATCTCCATCTCCACGACAACATCCTGCACACAATAATCCTTGAACAACTCCCAGCGATCCGTGTCATGGTGCGGGAAATTCCGTGTTCGGCCACCATTTGATTTACTGGGTTTACACGGTACACAAAAATATTGAATCAGGGCTTTCCCCGACCGGTCTTTCTGCTTGTCATCCGGGAACCCTAAAGCCTTTGCTGTAACGCCCAGCCCTTTGGTGTAGCCGCAATAAAGGCCGTGGAACATTGTGCATTGCCACTGTAATAACCAGGTATTGCGGTTTTGAATATTAAAATGTTTCGATAAACAAAACCACTCAAAGGGGGCATTGTATGCGTGTTTGATAATGTTGGGATCAAAGAGAGCGCTTACAATCGAATCGGGCAACTGTTCCCCCTGAGCCAGATCAGCGATCTCAACCGGGGCGCCGTCCAGAGAGTAAGCAAAAAGAAGAACTTGAAAATTAGGGGACTCTACATATTTGTAGAGTCCCGATTTAGTAATATTTACATCGCTATAGGTTTCAATATCGATTGCTAGATGCCTCATATCCCATACACGCCCCCGATAGGAAGCCCGGTGATCGGATCAATTTGCTGTGGAGCGGGTTGCTGTTGATATCCTTGTTGGTAACCTTGCTGCACTGGTGGTGCCTGGTATGTTTGGGGCGGCGCCTGGTATCCTTGTTGAGGTTGACCGCCTAATTGATCGGGCCACTGGCTATTCTGCTGTGCTTGCGCCACACTGGCGAAATCATTAGCCGCGGTAGTCCGTCCGCCTAATGGCTCCCCGTCCGCGACCTTGGCGACGTTATTTAGGCCAATTCCAATACCTTTGTTTCCGCTAGCTGCATAAGGGAAGAAATTAAGTGATACCAGGGCGTAGATACCAGAGTAGATCTGCGATTCGTTTAAGATTCTTTCAAGACCTGGATAATTGACCACTTCAGGCGCATTCTTACTGGATGCCGTAAAGACCCAATGCCCTTTACACTCAGGTCCAAATGCTTCGCCATTAGGTCGCACCCCGTCACCGTCATGGATTGACAGATTAATTTTTGGAGGGCGAACGCCGTTCCAGCTCTTGGTGATGCCCAGTTCAATGGCTGCATTAATGGCGGCGTCAATGGCGGCTTTTGTGGCCACATCGGATTTAGGCAGCAGCATGGTGGTTGAATACTTTGGCTCTTGACCTGGCTGATTTGAATAAGGCTGGAATAAATGAGGGAATGTCAATCTTACCTGTCCGGTTACTACTTGCGTTGGTTGTTTCATAATTTTATTTCTCCTTAAGATTTATTAATTATTTTTTCAATTTGGTCTAACTGCAAGGCCTCTATGTAGGCCAACTCACCACGATCCATGGTTTATACTTGAGTGTTTGCAAAGTCTGTCTTTGCATCATTTTTCAGGGTTAAGGGTTCTCGCTTATCGGTTGCTTTTGCCAGCGCCGGCTTTCCGGGTGGCTTTACCACAAACTCAGATAAAGCGGTATTAAATTCTTTCTTACCTAAAAGAGTCTCTGTTTCAGTCAGTGTGATCGGCTTTCTGATATAGAGGACTTCTTCTTTAGCCAGCCCCTTTGTCGTCAGCTCTTTAAAGGCGGCATCAACATCGGTAAAGCATCGATTAGACCGCCCTTCCACAGCTTTCCATCCGGGAACAGTCTCGCCGGCTAAACACATTTTTAAAGCGTGTTCTTTCAGATCCTCCGCCCACTTTGCCAGATCCTGGGCTTTTAATAACAGATCTCCAACTTCTTCATTACTGAGTAAAGGGGGTAATTTCCCTTTGAAATCTTCCAGTGCCGTGTTGGTTACGCTCCGGGCCCTGCACACCGCTTTGGCCCGGCAGAATCGGCAATGATCGCCCGGGATAAACTCACCCTCACCCTTGAACGCCTGCTGGGCTAAAGGCTTAACAAAAGCATTACCCCAGTTTAATAAAGTTTCGGCTTCCATTGCGTCTACAGAAATATTATCCAGTCTCGGTTGAAAAATCACCATTTGGACACTTTTGATCGCATAGATGAAGTCATATTCTTTAAGAGCGCCCAGCGCATACAAGCGCATCTGAGGGTTTTTCTCAGCCGATACCGGCACCCCTTTACCATATTTAAGGTCAATAATGTGAAGCGTATCACCGCTGATTAAAATACAGTCGGCCGTGCCAAATCCCTCAGGGGCATAGGATGAAAAGTCCACTTTTTTTTCTATTGTAATAGTCGGTTGAGACGGGTATCGCAAAGCAGTTTCCTTGATATAATCCAGGTATTCGTCTGTATAATCCTCCATTTCTTTGGTGTAGAGTGGATCTGCCTTGATCTTGTTATGGCGTTTCGTGAAAGTCATTTTTGACATCGGGGTAAAATATTTTTGCAGTTTCAGCTCACCCAGCGCATGAGCCAGCGTGCCTTCGGCTGCGGCTTCACTGGTTGAGTCTGGGAAATCCTGTTCTAAGCGGGCGCTCGGTGGGCAATTAAGCCACCGCGACGCCCCGCTTGCATTAAGCAGCGCATGACTCATAATTTCGCCCCCATTTGTCGCAATTCATTTGCGAAGGCTCCATACATTTCTTTAGGCAACTGCATCAAGGAAGGGGCATTAAAGCGGTTCAATAGCGCTCTGACTGCGTCCATTTTACCGGCATCCACTAAAGAGGTCATCGCCACCGCCAACTGTTCATTGGTGTAATTCACATCCGATGTTGGAATCCCGGCAGGAGGTGTTTGAATCGGTTGCTGCACTGGTTGCTGTATTGGCTGATCCACGGGAACCGTTACCGGCGAGGCCATCTGTTGAGGGGCCGGCGCATATACTGTCGGGGGATCTTGGTTAGCAGGTGGCGCTTGCAAGGGTTGTTGAATCGGCTGGGCTGCACTACCTATCTTTATATCCTGCAGCACATGAGGGCTAGCCATCCCCTTTAACGCTTCCACCAAACTTTCTAATCCTGGGATATTTACTGTAATTTCAATCATTTATTTTTTCTCCTTTTTTAATTTCATAATCGTCTTCATCTACAAAAGACACTCTTTCAATTGCGAACTTGATCATATTTGAAGCGGCTTTTTGAACCGAAATCCCGGCTTCATGCGCCACTTTGACAATCTCGTTATAGGAATCGCCATCAACCCGAATAACCTCACTTTTGGCTAATGACTTAGCTTTGCTTTGTCTCACAAATATTAGTTGATCAGCCATTTAAACCCCTTTCTTTTTTAACCTGTTTGAAACATCTCTGAATTCTACAATACCGACAACAGATGAGTTTTTACTTTTGTACTTCAGAATCACACCGTTTGACGTGGGCTCAAATCCCAGAATATCAATCTTTTTATTTTTCATGAATTTCAAGTAAGGTTGTTCAGCGATCATTGCCGTTTCGCCGGTTGCAGTTACCACCGGTATCAATTTCCGGTATAAAGAACCAGATCCACGAGGTTCTTCAAAATGATAATTTTCTCTAAGTCGTTCCGCTTCTTCAATTGTTATCATTTTGCCCCCGATCTTTCCATCGCCTTGTCCAGTCTTGTCAGCATCCAACCGTTGACCCGGAACAGATGCCCGCCGGCAAAGCCCTCAACAACCTTGATGTCATGACAGCCAGGTCTTGAATAAACAAGTCCTTTATCCTTCTTGCCGTTATAGCCGTTCGCTTCCAGGATCTCCTTGATCCGTTCGGTAGATAAAGTATGATCAATTGCTTGATCAGCACAAATTTCCATCAATTTACCCCCTCAAAATACTCTGGGTGGTTATGTCGTAAATAATTCCAGCATTCCCCTGCTGACATCGAATTAATCAGCTTTCCATCTTTCATGATCCGTTTCTTGCTCGGATACTGGCTCGGCCAGGACTCATAACCCAATTCTGTTAAAATGTCATTTAATGATTTACTCAATTTGCAATATCCTCCAATTCGTGATATATTTGTAATAACTATTTTTGTAACGGCTCCAAACATCGACTGCAATCGATTGGAGTCTTTTTCATTTAACCCCACACTTCTTTTTGTATACTGTGTATCCCCCGACGGCTACATCATGGTCGCCAGCGTCGTGTGGTTTGCGTTCCTTGTCAAAGCAATCCCAAAATTGGACATCTGTGATAGTGGTAAATTCACAACCGTCAACTGACATCAATCTTTCATGAAGATTTTTACAATAACCTCCCCAAAGTAAATGAGGACAGAATTTATAATCTCCATTGCACCATTTCCCCTTAGGCGGTATCAACAATGTCTGAGCCTCTGGTACATATGGCGCATATTTTTTAGCGGCCTGTTCAAGGCGATACTTAACGTGTTCATGTTCTTCACATATTTGTTCAGGTGTCATTTCGTACCCTCCTTCTTAACAACCTGCAGTTTATAACCCAGTGCTTCGAGAACCATTTGTAATCCATCAACGCGCGGTACTGAAATCCCTTTCTCCCATTTGTGAATTGCTGTATTTGAAATTCCTGACATCTTTTCAAGATCCCTTAAACTAAGATCCTGGGTTTCTCGTAAAGACGATATCACGAGGCCAGCATTCATCTGCCACCTCCACAATAACTGGGTCGCTGTCTGGCCCGTTGATCCAATTCGACCTGAGCTTTAAACTTATCTGAATCACCCTGTTTTTCAGCGAAATAATGACCAACTTCCCGGTTGATCTTCCTGGTGTTAAGCATCTGGTTCTGTTGGTCGTATGTCAGGTTACTCATTTCTTCACCCGCGGTGTTATATCCACAGCCTGGCCGACGATCACACCGACGAACAAGCCAACCAGCAACGCTGATAAATATCCAAAAATCATTTACTTACCTCCATTTCATTTTTCAATCCTGCGATCTTGCTCTGTAGCCGCACATTCTCATCATTGGCCCGGGTCTCACGCTCTTTAATGGTTTTGAGTTGTTTTAAGAAACTAGATCTTAACTCCTGTGTTTCTTCCGTGTGTTTGATTCTCAGATCACGAATATCTGAAACCAGTTCACATAACGCTTTACCGGCATCCACATGGCTTTTAGCATATTCAGCATGAAGATCGTTGATGTCTTTTAGCAGTTCGGTGTTTTCTTCCTGCAGCAGTTTGATCTCACCGCACCGGCAGCCATCGCCAAGGCTATCCTCAGCTTCTTGCAATATGTACTTCAGTGCCTCGATTTCGGCTCTTAATAGCCGGTTGTAATCTTTAAGTTCATGTTTTTTCATTGTGTTCGATCCTCCAATTGTTTTTGAAACAGTTTCCTTTTCCACTCCGGCAATCGTTCCGGCAATACTTTAATGTTCCGGTCCCCCAGCACCACATAAGGAAATGTGGGGTCGCTATGGATTAGACCGTAAACACAGTTGATACCAACGCCAAGGACCTTAGCAGCCTCCTTGACAGATAACAGTTCTTTTTGCATTAGATTGGCTCCTTTCTAACTTTTCATTACATTATTTGTTGTTTTCATGACATCGCCGTAGTTTCTTTTTGTTCCTACTCCTATACTTAAGTTATCAGCGTCGCACCGCTGAAATTTAGGAAAGGAGGTGAATAGTAATGTTAAAACCATTTACAGGCCACTGTCCAACGTTTGATGAGGATCGGACGATTATGGTTTATTTCAAACCCTTTAATGTGCTTGGCGGAGATTCACCAGTACATAAAGCCGCAACACATGACTGCGATGATGTTAATGAGTGCAAAATTGGCAATTGTCCGATATTTTTAAAAGCGGCTAAAACCAGAGTTTAATCTATAAGCTACTCTTTATCCTTGCCCGATGAGAGTAGCTTTTTTCTACCATGTCGGATTTTCATTCCGGTAAACTTGATCACTTCGTCTAAGTTGTCGAATGCATAAAATTCACATTCTCCCAAATAAAGTAATGGGCAGAACGTACAGGCTTCACCTAAGCTGGCGGGTCTGCTGTCTGATGATTGATCAAACAATGCGTTATAGTGTCGCATCAAGCAAACCAATGATATTAAACTAATTTCTGTTGTATCGTTGATATCTCTACCTTTTAGTGACTCAATCTGTTCGTCCAATTTTTTAATCATCATCCCGGTATCGTCCGGCTGACCTTCTATCGCTTTTAAAGCTGCGTCTTTCTTTTCTTCAAAAGACATTTTGAAATATGGATTGTCCTCCATTTTGATTTTCCCCCATGCTTGCATTTTCATTTAATTTATTCCTTTCTTTAATATACTGAATTCGCAGCAGTAACTTGTTCTCGTATCTGTTTCCCTAATTCATTTAAGTCACTTATTAAGTGACTTTCTTTGCAAAAAAAATCTCCACTGGGTTTTCGATCTTCAGAATCGAAATCATTTGTTCTATTTCATCGGAATCGAAAACACCTTTTTTCATCTTTAAATGAAAAGTTTTCGGCGTAATACCAAGGATATCAGCCATTTGCGCCTGTGTTAAGCCATTGGCAATGATGCGTCCTTTGAGCTCATTCACGAGAATCATTTCACCACCTCCTGTCACTTTTAATGTGACTTTATGATACACCGCATTAAGTCTCGTGTCAAGTAACTTTTTCAATTTTTAGTAACATTTTTGTTGCATTTTATGTTATTTCCGTATATAATGCAAATTATAAAAATAAGGAGGCGGAATCATGATCGGTGCTAGAATAAGATTAAAGAGAAAAGAAAATGGATATACTCTCGAAGAAGTAGCTCAAAAACTCGGTGTCAGCAAACAGACTGTCCAGCGTTACGAAACTGGTGTGATTGCCAATATACCATCTGATAAAATAGAATTGTTGTCAGAATTATTTAACACTACTCCCGCTTATCTCATGGGCTGGGACGCCAACGTCGAAAAAGTACCGATGGATACCGACACAATCACCATCAAAGTATATGGATCGGTTCCAGCAGGTCAACCGCTTGAGTGTGTTGAGGACATTATCGGGCATGAAGAGATTCCAGCGTCATGGACCCGTTTCGGCAAAGAATTTATTGCCCTAGTCGTTAAAGGTGACAGCATGTACCCGAAATATTTTGAAGGTGATACCGTAATCATTGAAATCACGCCTGATTGCAATAGTGGCCAGGACGCTGTCGTCTATGTCAATGGTTACGATGCCACCCTCAAAGAAGTTCACAAGAATGATGATGGATCTGTTACTCTAAAGCCTTTCAACCCGGAATACCCACCTAAAACTTATCAACCCGGAAAAGATGGTGTTACGATCCTCGGAGTGGTCAAAGAGTTAAGACGAAAAATGTAAATCCATTGCAATGCTTTTCAGCATGATCTATAATAAACTTATCTTATTTAGGAGGTAAGTTGTTATGAAATTTTGTTCAGAATGCGGCGCAAATGTTGAGGGAAAGAAATTTTGCTCAGAGTGTGGCGCACCCGTTGTAAAAACAGACCCGGCTAAAGAGACTCCCAAGGCGGCTATCAAAAGCCCTGACCAGAAAGAAGAAACGAAACGAAAAATAAGACGGAATAACTGGATCACATTAGGCATTGTTTTGGCTGTCGTACTACTCGCATCGATGTGGGCCAACGTCATGAATACTCCGGCCAGCGGTTCGTCGCCAAAATCACAAACTACTCAACAAACGGCAGTCAAAGAGATTTCCGAACCTGATTTCAAAGCCGCTTGTGTCGCCCAACCTTATAATGATCTAGCCAGAACTCCCGACAGTTATAAAAATATGAAACTTGTTATCACTGGTAAAGTCGTTCAGGTAATGGAAAAATCAAACGGTGCTCAATATAGAATAGCCATTGACGATAATTATGATCAGATGTTTTACGTTGATTATACGGGCGCATTCGGTCAAGGTAGAATACTAGAGGATGACACAGTTACGTTGTGGGGAACTTATGTCGGCCTGATGTCCTATAATTCAACTCTCGGCGGCAAAATAACAATACCCTCATTAATTGCTAAATATTACCAAATCAATTAAATAAAAAACCGCCCTCATGCTACGAACATGAGAACGGCTTTACACATACCGGGATATAAATCGCGATATACAGTTCGTTAATATTATACTTTATATCCCGGAGTTTTACAACTACCGGGCATTTTTATGCCCTAAATTAAGGAGGTTAAAGAATGGCAAGATCAAAGTATAAGAAAAAAAATATCAACGGCACAGATTATTTTTTTCATAAACTTTACAGTGAAAAGTTTCAGACCGGTTACAAGTACATCTATGGTAAAACCGAACAGGAATTGAAAGACAAGATTAAATCCGCTGAAGATCAGCTACAATCCGGGATTCTCCGCAATGTTAAAACCTTTGGCGACGCATTCACTTTGTGGTTTAACAATGTCTGCATTGTAGATAAAAAGCCTGGATCAATCGACCGGTACCATGGGACGATGGAGAATCACATTAAGAAAACAAAGATGTGGGAAACAAAGATAGCTGTCATGGACTCCATGACCATTCAAGAAGCCTACAAAGAGCTCATAGCGGACAAAAGAACTGTTGATACCATCCGGACAGTCCATAAATTAATCTCCCCATTTATGCGGTATATGTACAACAACGGATATACTATAAGAGACTTTTCCAAAGCAGTTATCCTTCCAAAGCCAACAGCCACAGAACAGCTAGCAAAGATAAAACAGTCTGATGTCCGCCCAATGACAAAAGATGAACAGCTGCGATTCATTAAGCAGATCCGGGGGCACCACTTTGAAGCACTGTATCTGGTGTCTATCGATATGGGGCTCCGACAAGGCGAATCTTTTGCTTTAACCTGGAAGGATATTGATTTCGATGAGAATACAATCGATATTTACAAAACATATAAAAGAGTCAAAAATATCGAAACACTAAAATATGAGGATTTAGTGGGCCCACCTAAGTCGATGAACAGCATCCGGAAATTGAACATCCCAAAGCGGACCGGGGGAATATTGAAAGCTTACAAAGTTACTCAAGCCGAAATGCTACTAAGGTGCCGGATCGCTCAAAACGATAACACCCTTGTCTTTTCCAACCAGATCGGTGGGTTTCTGGATCGGACCTATGTTACTCGAAAACTAAGAGAACAATTTGCACTTTGCGGGATTGACAAAGAAAAGCGTTTCCACGATCTCAGGCACACCTATGCAACCCGATTGTTTGAGCTGGGGCAGGAACCAAAAGTGATGCAAAAATTATTAGGTCATAGCGATTTGAGCACGACCATGGAGACCTATACTCACGTAATGGACAGCATGAAAAAAGAGACTATCTCAGTAATAGACAGTCTCTATGATATCATTTAATAGGTAAAGCTGTAGGTAAAATGTTAAGCCGGATGTTAAAAAGTGAGGTATGGAGCGGAAGACGAGATTCGAACTCGCGACCCCCGGCTTGGGAAGCCAGTGCTCTACCACTGAGCCACTTCCGCAACGGTACTATTATAACAATTAATTTATCAGACTGCAAGGATTTAATTATCGCAATGCTATTTTTTTATTGGATCGTCTCCCCAACCCGCAAGGCTAAAACATCACTTCGACTACATCATTTTAGTTGATATAATGTTTCTTGGTTTTTCAGCATCTGATTTTTTATCCCACGGCAGGATATCGCCTTCATCTTTTAGATAATCCAGAATCTCCCAGATCCCTTCGCCGGTATAAGAACTGACCTCAAATATTTTTTGACAGCCGGTTAACTCAAGCCAGTCTACTGCCTGCTTAACATTAGCGTCTGGGGCGTCAATTTGAGTTACAATGCCAATAACTGGACGATTACAAACCCCAGTGACACAAGGCGGATAGAGAGAATAGGGTTCCGTGGCGCTGATCAGCAAGGCTACAATATCTGATTCATATGAGTAAAGCGCTAACGCACGAGCTAAGCTGCTATTTTCTGCATACTCTCCAGGTGTATCGATCACCACATCGTAATGATTGACATACTGAGTTTTTTCGTAACGAATTTCTTTTCCTTTTAATGCTTGTCTTAAGGTGGTTTTTCCACATTCACTTCTGCCGACTAATATCATTTTTTTCATGTTATGCCTTCATTCTCAGGTTTTTGTTATCTCGCAAATTGTAAATTTTAAGGTATTCTGCAAATAGGCCAAAATAGTTTTGATAGCTGACTCTACTTCTGATATTCTTCCGGTAAACATCAGCGTGCCGCTGAATCGGTCAATAAATCCCATATCTATAACCGATGTTTTTATAGCTAAATCTCCGGCAATAACGGATACTTCTGATGGTGTCATGCTCAGTATCCCGATGGCTGCTTTCTGATAATCGACACTGGGATTCAAACCCAGTTTTTTATAGACAATTTCATCTGGACTGGCAATGATATGAGCTAACGTTACTTGTTTCCCCGGAACTGTTTCCTGAATAATTCTCAGTTTTCCTTCATTCATGTTTAGTATATTTTCCACAATAACGCCTCCTTTTCTCTATTTCTTTATATCCATTTAATATTACTGCATAATTATATCATTTTAATCAGAAAATAAAATGGAATTGTCTGGTTTTTAATAGTATTTTTTTTATAATTTCATGTAATATTTCAGTCTTCTCAACTTGTTAATCAAAAACAGGCGCAAAAAAACCGCATTATCTGCGGTTAAATTATAAAAATTGGTGACCCATGGGCGACTTGAACGCCCGACACCCTGATTAAAAGTCAGATGCTCTACCAACTGAGCTAATGGGTCATAAGATATTTAGTTTTTATTTGTCTTCAAACGATTGTGTAATGCTCAAGTTTGCCTAACTAAGTGATTCACACCAAATCAAAGATTTGGGTTCTCTACTTATACCAACTGAGCTAATGGGTCATGCTGTATTAAAGGTTCGTATTTTCAATA
>NZ_JBDODG010000019.1:0-53337 GCF_039830195.1 Acetobacterium sp.
GGTGGAGCAGTCGAACATGTAAAAACATATTGCTATTATAGCCGACAAACCGCTCCACTATCAGCAGAATAGGTATTTTATTTTGTTCGTTTATAACACCCTTTCCCGAGCTCAGGAGCTTGTTCGATGAGATTTCTACTGACTAATGCCCTAATAATTTGCGCTGATTGAGATTTGTTAATTCCTGATAGATCCCGCAGATCCTTATGCGTGATGGCTCCTTTATCATCAAGAAAACTATCAATTTCAGATTCATATTTTTTCAAAAATATATTTATCTTCGAAGTAGCTTTTCTTTTCCCGGGTTCCCAAACGAATTGATGAACAAGGCCATTCTTAAAAATAACTACCTGTGGGACACTGTCTTTAACATATATTTTTGAGATGACTGCTTGAAATAGTTTGCTTAATGTTTCTCTGCCCATATATTTCATTAAAAATTCATAGTCATACGATACATTCTTTTTGATGAGGCTCTTGAAAAAAACAACACCAGAGATAAATTCGAAAAGATCTTTTGAGTCATCTTCTTGAGGGGTCGTATATTCATCAATTTCTTTTTGCTTCAATTCATTAATTTTTTCTTGAAGTCTTGCTTTCTTAACAATGAATTCGCTTTGGCTCATCGATTCACTTGAAAATAAAAATAATTCTTCTAAGCGATTGATAGCTGTTTCATACTTTTTTATTTCTTCAGCAATCATCGGTGTAGGTTTTACAATTTGTTTAGGTTTTTGAATTTCAATGCTCCAAGGATCAATGCCGGAATTACTTAAATCATTCAATATAAAGAATTTAATATCTTCAATACTTTCTGAAGAGAGAGTTCTGACATGGACAAAAGAGTTACCTTTAAGAAGTATCTTTTCAATGGTGCTGTTTTTCATTCGATATGATATTTTATCGGCCAATTCACAATAGTTAGCTAAGTAATTAAAAACAAATGGCACCAGAAAGATGTCTCCAATAGTCCCAGAACATGCATCGCCACTATTATAATTTGCACAATTGTATCTTGATGATGGTATCCCATCTTTTCTTTTTGGTCCCGGCCCTGGCGTATACCTTTTTGAACAATTCTGACAAAATACGATTCCAGAAAATATATGAGGGACTGCGCTTTGTCGGTGCGCTTGACTTCCGCCTTTATGGTTCTTTTTAATCGTTTCTTGGACCCGATAAAATTGTTCTTTTGAAATAATTGCCTCATGGTTATCTTCAAGAATTATCCATTCTCCTTCATCTTTGCGCTTTCTTGGATTCAATGAAGCTTTCCTGTAATTGTACCGGTAGGTTCCAATGTAAAACGGATTCTTCAAAATACGATAAACAGATTCATTGCTCCAAGTATAACCGTTTCTTGTGACATACCCATTGATATGAAGGGTTCTGGCCACAGCGATTGTTGATTCAAGTTCTTCATATAAGTCAAAAATATATTGTACTATCTTTGATTCAGAGTCTTTTATAAAAGGAAAGTCTACTTCATTATTTAGATCATAACCAAATGGAGCAAAACCTCCATTCCAGAGTCCTCGTGATGCTCGATCGATCATCACGCTGAGGACTCTTTCCCCGGTTAACTTTCTTTCTAATTCAGCGAACACCAGGATGATCTTGAGCATGGCCTCGCCCATGGCGGAGCTGGTATCGAATTGCTCATTCTTAGAAATAAAGGCTGTATCGTATTTCTTGATTTCCTCATACATCTCACAAAAATCTATGAGGTTCCTTGAGATCCGGTCGATTTTCCAAACGAGTATATGGCTAAACTCACGCCGTCTAACCCGATCCATCATATCCTGATACCGTGGCCGATCAGTGTTTTTGGCAGAAAAACCCGCATCTTCAAACACCTCGTAATCGTCGATGTTTAAAACCAATTTCGCATAATTTATTAAATCGCTACGCTGGAGGGGAAGACTGTCGCGATCCGCTTGCATGGCAGTTGATACTCGTATATATAGAGCTGCTTTTTTTGTAGTCATGTTAGTTACCTCTGTTACTATTGAATCAGATCAATGGATAATTCCATCCTTTTATTGATAAAATTGACTGGAACTCCATAGAATTCGCTCAAGTCGTATTTAGTCATTGCTGGCGCATGATCTTCAAAATGTCCTGAAGGCATTAAGAAATAGGCTGCAAAAGCATCAGCTCTGGCTTCACTTTGAGCAGAATGAATAAAGAATTCATGCAAAATTATATGGCCAAGCTCGTGAGCAAGAGAGACCCGGAATTCAAAATCTGGAAGATGTGGTACAAAAAGGGTTTTATCAAAGATTCCGGATTTTGTGAGAGTGGGGATAATCACAATATCAAAATCGTGATCAATGATTATTTGCTCAATGGTGTAGATAGGCGTGGGGAATTCTGAAATATTATTAGATTCTAATGTGCTGAGCGCACATTCTTCACAATGCTTAAACATAATACCTCCTTAAATGGAACGTTAGTTCTAAATGAGGGTATTATAACACAAAACATTTGTTCTTATTAGATGAAGTGAGGGTAAAAATTTGCGTTAATGCTTTTAAAAAAATTAGTTTTGTGTTAAAATAGAATCAGAACAGTAGTTCGATTTCGAGCAAATGAGGTGCTTCTATGGCGGGAAATACGAAAATTGAATGGACAGAAAAAACTTGGAATCCCGTAACTGGATGTACAAAAATTTCTGATGGATGTAAGAATTGTTATGCAGAGAAGATGGCTAAAAGATTAAATGCGATGGGGAATCCACGGTATGAAAATGGGTTTGAAGTAACGATGCATGAGGATTTATTAACAGTACCTTTGAAATGGAATAAGTCTGCTAAGATATTCGTTAATTCGATGTCTGATTTATTTCATGAAGATATTCCTTTTGAATATATTCAAAGGGTATTTAACACCATGAACTTAGCAAATCAGCATGTTTTTCAAATATTAACAAAAAGAAGCGATATATTGCTAAAATATGCACCTCATCTTAATTGGAGCAATAACATTTGGATGGGTGTTACTATCGAGAGTGATAAATATAAATATCGAATTGATGATCTAGCGCAGATACCGGCAAAAATAAAATTTATTTCTTTTGAACCGCTTATTGAAAGAGTGAATAACCCAGATCTATCAAAGATCGATTGGGCGATTATTGGGGGTGAAAGCGGTGTTGGGGCTAGGCCGATAATCGAAGAATGGGTTATCCACTTGAAAAATGTTTGTGATCAATATGATACTGCATTTTATTTCAAACAATGGGGCGGTAAAAATAAGAAAAAAACAGGACGAGAATTACTTGGTCAAACATGGGACGCTTATCCGGTTGTTTGATTTTGATCCATATTTTGTGGAAATGTAATATATAGATGATCTGCCATTGTATTAGCCCTATGTTTCGGGCAAGTAATTAAGCCTTCCAATTCAAGTTCAATTAAGGCTACTTTTATATTTTTGCTTGTATAGATAGTTTCAACTAAGTTATCTATTATATTTTTCACTTTTATAGTATATCCTGAAAACTGTTTTAACAATGTCTGTTTTAGTGTGTTTCTCAGTTCTTCTGTTTTAGAAATATCTATGAAATTCAACTGCTGTGGTCGACTGCTTGAAACATAAGAAAAATTAGCAATTCCATTTGTTTTAGTTGAACTTAAAGAGTGCATAATCTCTTTCATGACATTTAGTGCTAGATGGGAATGAGTAATAAAGATGATGTAATGACTTGTCCCCATTCGATTCTCAAATTCGAAACGAAATGGAAAGGATAACAGATTATTTTCTTTTAGTGATCGAGAGAAGGCTTCAATTATTATTTCTTCTTTATTTATCGTATTTTTCTTTAGATTTTTTTTCAATTCTTCATATATTTTGTTGCTAAATAATTTGCGCATATGAATTTCTACCTTTGGGTTCAAAAGTCCAGACTGGATGCGGTTGTAGTTAAAAAAGAGGATGGCATCACATCCGAAATTCCCTAAACATGTTGAAAATAGATCTTGAGATAATCCTTTATAACCAAATGGGTCAATGAAATATAGAGTTGGAATTTTTAAGTTCGCAAATTGATGTAAATGTGAGTCGGTTGACAACTTATCGCAAAAGAATTGCGGTTTATTTTCTAAAAGATCGTAGCCATCAATTTTTTTTAGGTTTTCTTTAAGTTGTAATATATTATTCTCATCACAATCATTAAAAAAAGTCAGCATATTTTGACAATAATGGCGGTCATTCAATATATGTTCCATAATTAAAATAGGAGTTGACTTCTCACCGTCTTCAAAAGCACCTGGGCCTGAAAAAAAATCTACATAAGCGAGTTTACCAGAATTCTTAAATGGATAACGTTGAACCACGGACTTCATTATTTTTGCCCAAGCGGGGAAATAATTTTTAACGATTAGTGTTTTTGTTGTATTATTATTGTCCTTAACACTATAAAAATCATTGCAATCCATAAGTTAAAACACCTTTCAAAAAGTTATTGAATAATATTATTTTTAGTAGTTTCAATTTTGGGATTTGTTTTAATTTTTTTAGGAGGCGTAATTCTGCTATTCGAATCCCATAGACACATATAACTATTGGCTGGACCTATGTCAAATTCATCAGTCTGCAAGTAACACTCAAGTGTATAGATATCATGGAATTCATAAACAAGAGTAATTGCTTTATTCTCAATTTTCGCGTTTTCAGAAAAAACAAACAGAAAGATGAAAACTTTTTCAGTATTAATGGGAAGGGCAAAATTTGGACAGACACTTTTATTATTGAGTTTCATAGCAATATCCAAAGCATTCCCTGCACCAACATTTGACAAAGAATATTTTATTGTTATGTACTTTTGTTTCGCAGTTATTTCATTAATACCACCCTTATATCTTTTAAGATTTTCAGGGAAATGAGTACTAGGTGTTATTTCATTAGTATCAAATTCCACTAGAAAGTATTTGTAGTCATAATCATTAGAACAGATATTAGATAAATGATCAGCTGGAAAAATTTGGAGAAACTGAGCTTCTAAGTAAGGTTTCACAGAAAGTGTTCGTTCGTTTCTAAGCTGAATTTCATTAAGCCTTCGTTCATCTCCAATTTGTTTTTTATTATAATTAATAGTTAATACGACGGCAACGATCGTGGCTCCAGCACCCAAGATAGATCCATAATATGACAATAAATTTGGGAAGGTCAATGAAGTTTCAGCATTTAATTCATGGGCAAGTAAAAGTGGAAGTGTCAGAGCAAACAAAACTAAAAATATTATTATTAGAATAAAAATACTCGAACTATATTTTTTCATTTATACTCGCTTTCATTATGAATTATTTGTTGGCATATCAAGTAGTTGTTTGAGTGGCAGTTGCAGCTTGAAGAAGGTAAGGAGCAACTGCCACAAAAAGTTCAAATCCTTTATTCCCGATAGTGTTCAATACTTTTGAAATTTTCGACTTGGCTCCTTCATTATCTTTTACAGCAATCATTTCATCAATTGAATGAATAAGCTCTTTCAGTTCGACTGTTTCATTTTTGTTTAAGATGCCTTCCGGCAATTCGTTGATATTTTTCATAGTTTGACTTATGGAAATGTTAGTAATCGCTGTTGCTGATGAAATTGAATTACTGGTATTATGGTTATTGTTGTTAATTGTAATTTGACTCTTAAGTTCCAAGATTTTTAGTTCTTCTATTCTCTTTTGGTCTTCACGCAAGAGATTATCTCTATGGTTTTCTAATTTTAATTTCAATACTTTTAGGTCATGGACTGGATACACAGATTCCTTTTCAAAATTATCGTCAATAAATTTAGGAGATAAACCATACTCTAAATCAGATATTTCTGAGTGATAAATCATTGTAATTTCATTAATTAGATCTTGATGGTCAAAAATGCTTTGGTTTTCTAAATCACAACTGTGTATGTAAAAATTAAGGGTTTCAATTTTTCCCATCGTTCCTCCAAAAAAAACAGACTCAAATAAAGCCTGTCATTTTCCCTTATTCTGTTCTCTTAAAGCTTTCTGCCCTTTTAAAAACTGCAATAAATCTCTTTTCTCTTCATCAGACCAATCACCGTAGTCCTGAAACATTGCCGTGGTCACGTTATCTTTTAGAAAATCTTCAAGTTCTTTTGTGTAGTTGTGTTCAGCGTAAAGGTCTTGATCAACGTCACGTACTGGGATTGGGTCGTCAGTATTACCGAGGAGATAGTCTAATGAAACTTTGAAATAATTTGAAATGATCTTGAGTGTTTCAAGATCTGGTTCACGTTTGCCAGTTTCATATTGAGAAATGTTGTTTTTGGACTTATTTAGAAGATTGCCTATTTCTTCTTGGGTCATATCATTTTTTAATCTAATTGATTTCAGTCTATCCCCAAATTTCATTTAGTGATCTCCTTTTTCATGTAATAAATTCTATTTTATACACAAAATGGTTATTTGTAAATAAAGTTAACAAAAAGAATACTTACGGCTTGACAAGTAACCAAAATGGGTATATCATAAAAGTAATCAATACGGTTACAGATTGGAGGTGATGGAATGAGCAAAGTTAGAGAGCTAAGAGAAAACCGCGGTTATACGCAAGATGATATGGCCGAAAAGTTGGGATTAAAAAGCAAAAATGCTTATAGTATGAAAGAAAGAGGGGAAAGAAAATTCTCTCTAGAAGAAGCAAATAAAATTTCATTAATCTTTGAAATGCCGATTGAACAGATTTTTTTTAGCAATGAAGTAACCAAAAAGATTACTAATCGCAAATCTAAGTATAACCCACAAGCCAGTTAGGTGGTGATTAGATGAACAAGCTTGAACTTGAATTAAAAAGCATCGGCCGATCGTGCGAGGTAAAGCTAAGCGGGATATAGAAAATCTTAAAGAAGATGTCCCTCAATTTTGGGGAGATGTTCAAATAAGCAAACGAAGCCGATTCTTACGGCAGAGAACAAAAGCAGTATGAATATAACCCACGTCGGTTATATCTGAATGCGGTATTGTTGCAGATTCAAAATATGGTTAGGTTTTCTTTGATGATGACGGAAATTTGACTAATCTTTGATCGGATCGTGTTGTTTTTTCAGTATTTCGTTTTGCTCTTGTAGGAGATCATTTCGCTCCTTATCAAGTTTAATCTCTTGCTGATGAAGTGCAATATCTTGCTCCACATAGTCAGTTGCAATATCAACAAATTGTTCTAATTTATTTGAAGTAGAATCAAGAAATTCTTTTAGCACTACTGACTCCAAATCGGAAAGATTGGTTGAATATAGCGAGATAAGAAACCCTAATAAAGTGATGATAAATGTCAATTTATCATAGATGGAAACATGCGAATTTTCTTTAATAGTTTTCACATCAGAAGCGACATTTTTAATTATTTCATAATTTTCTGGATTAACGTCTTCTGGTAAATCATCGATTAATGCCTTGAGAAAGCTATCTGAATTATTGAACAATTCTGATAATGCAGAGTTGGTCGCTGATAAGTTGGACGACAGACTAATTGAATCTAGCAACTCGGCGTGATTGTAGATCATATCAGCAGCAAACTGGATATTTTCATAAGCCATCTTAATCATTGGTGACTCCGCCATAGAAAAAGCTGAAGTGGTCATTGCATCGTCGAACCAGCTCCCGGCAAGAGCTATAGATGACGGATAATCACCCATATTAACGGGCCAAACGCCAATGCCAGCTATATCTAAAGCCGCATGGCTGCGAAACATGGAGTCGTTGGCATGGGAACTCGGGAAACTGATGTTGTTATAAGCACCATCAAGTTTGCGTCGCAACTCCAATTGACGTTCAATTATTTTTTCAGCTGCGGTTTTATCTGTAATCTTTGCCATTAATGCAAATCTCCCTTTAATTCAAATCGATGTCTAAATTTTCGAATAAAGGGTGGTTGAAAAAGTCAATAATAGAGATATCTGAAGCATCACAAAGCTTTTTGATCGTACAAACGCCAGGGTTTTTACTTCTCCCTTTGAGGATGCTATCTATCGTCGATTGAGTCACGCCAGCTTTAGTAGAAAGCATATTGATAGTAATGTTTTGCTCATCACAGAGCAGAAGTATTCTTTTATTCACAGCTTCACGAATTGTCATAATAACCACCTTACCGAAACATCGTTATCTAAAGGATAACATATAATTTTAAAAATAATTAACGATATATAGTTGACTTTTGGAGATTAACGATATATGATTAATTAACGATAAAACGTTAAGAAAGGAGCTGGAAATGTTAGGAGCCGAATTGAAAAAACTAAGACTTGAAAGAAATATGTCACAAGTCGATTTAAGCAAAATTACTGGAATTCCACAAACAAGTATCAGTGATTTGGAGCAAAACAAATATATTCCGAAGGTAACAACTTGTTTAGCATTGGCAAATGCGCTTGGAGTGGAATTAAGATATTTGTTGGATTCAATTGAAAATGTAAAAGCCAGTTAGGAGGTGTTCACATGCCCATAAATATTAACGAAATCAAAAACAGTTTGCGAAACATGCGGTCTGAAATTGATCAAATTGAAAGAATAATTATGGGTGGAATGAAAGAAGCTGAAAATGAGCATGAAAAACTCTTTCATCCACCCAAAGAAGCAGCTGAAAAGCTGGGAATTCCTTATAACTGTTTGCGACAGCTTTATTTATATGAAGAAGGTTTCCCAGTAATAAAAATCGGAAGCCGATACTATATCAGCGTTCCAGCAGCAAAGAAGTGGATTGAAGAAAATACTTAGAATTTTGCGGGGAGCAGTTCAGGCGAAAACTGAGAGGGGGGAGAAAAAGAAAGCCGGAACAATCGCTTCTTTAGAAAAATTATATCACGAAAGGAGAAATTAGAGGTGAACGATGAAAGTAAGAATATTTATCGGATCTGCAGAGAAAATGCCGGACTGAAACTTAATGAGGCAGCTGCAAGGCTTGGACCTTGTGAACGGTCGTTGAAGTACTGGGAATCCTATGATCCGGTAACTGGGGAGGGCAGACTTCCGTCAGAAAGTATCGTTATTCAAATGACAAAAGTTTATGTCACACCATTGCAGAAAAACGCAGATTATTTATTGGTACAGCACTGGGTTTTAAACACTGAAATTGGAAGATTATTATTCCCGCGATTGAATCTAATAGACTTGATGGATTTAAAGAATCTACCATCAGCTTTTCTGAAATACCAGGCTGAGCGCGAGGATGTTGAAACACTGGACAGCAGAATGCGAAAAGTCGTAATTGATAATCAAATCTCTGAACAAGAGAAGGATACTTCAAATGATTTTCTGAAAGAAATATCGGAATCAATTATTAGCGGATGGGGATTGATGTTTGCTTTAATGGCAAATGGCTGCCAGATTAATAACAATGAAATAACTCGAAATGAAAGGAAGGTAAAGCATGGAGAAAAATTGTTTGCCTGGCGATAGCAGAAGGCAAGAAATATGGAAAGCGCTGGCTGAGATAGGCATTAACACCGAGGAAGAACTGATGGCAGCTTTTAACGAACCATTTGATATCAGTATGTTTACAGCTCCAATGTCAAGGAAAAAAGAGGAGGACAAAAGTGCTTAGAGAAAAACAAAAGACACCCGTTGGCGCAGGTGCCCTTTGCGAATAGGATATGCAAATTTTTCTAAAACAATTTTATCACACCAGCGTGTGAAATGCAAGGAGCGGCTTTACCTCCGGGCCGCTCCGATTCTCAATAGGAGGAATAATTTCAGGAGAAAAAATATGGATATGCAAAATTTATTATGCAAGTTGGCAGGAAAACAAGAAGCAATTAAAGCAAATACAAATACCTGGGATTTGTTGAGAAACAGCTATAACAAGGGCGTTTTGAATGTGTTGGATGAAGTCATTGATGATTTGGAAACAATTACTGGACTTAAGGCTCCGGTCAAACAAGAGAATCAGAATGTTGTTCATTTCAAAAAAGGGCAACATATGGCGAGGTAAGAATGCAGATCAATGAAATCATCAAGAAAGAACGCGAGTCTAAAAATTTGACGCAAAGCGAGTTATTGGAACTATCAGGAATCTCGAAGCGATCAATATCGCATTGGGAATCTGGAAATAGAATGCCTCACTTTGATAGCATCAAGCCAGTATTGGATGTATTGGGGCTAAAAATAGAAATTGTAAGGAAGTAGAAATAATGACCAATAATTATTGTTTCGATCCACCAGATCCAAAGGAATCAAAGTATCCGGAATGCCCGGAATGTTATCAAGAGTGTGACACTATTTTCTACTCAAAGAAAGGTGATGTTGTTGGATGCGAGAATTGCATTTCATCAATGGATGCCTGGGAGTGGCATGCTCGAGAAGAAAAAAATGAAGGACCTGATCCGGATCGTCTTTTTGATGAATACATGGATCGGCAAACAGCTTAACTAAGGAGTATGAAATGTTAGAAATAAAAGTAAATAAAGGTGATGTTGAACTTATGGGTGTTGGTAGTGGAGTTGATTTAACTGTTGAATTGCTAACTGCGATTGATACATTTTATCAGGAAGTTATTCATGATTCACTACCTCGGGAAATGTTCGTAAACATGCTGGCCGTTGCACTTATTCAGGCCCCAGCACATTATGAAAAACTGCAAAGGGACATAGAGTTAAACCGTGATAAGGTAAAAAAAGCCAGACAAGAGGTGAAGGAAAATGCAGAATCATGACCAATGGTTAGAGGCCAGAAGAAAAGGTATCGGTGGCAGTGATGCTGCCGCTATCATTGGCCTGAATCCATGGGCCACACCCTACACGGTATGGGCTGACAAAACTGGGCGGCTTCCTCCGAAGGAAGACAGTGAGATCATGCGACAAGGTAGAGATCTGGAGCAGTATGTAGCGGATCGTTGGATGGAAGAAACCGGGAAGAAGTGCCGGAGACGGACAAAGATTTTAGGTAACCCGGATTATCCCTTTGCCCTGGCCAATGTAGATCGTAAGGTAAACGGTGAGAATGCTGGACTTGAGTGTAAAACCACTAGCATCATGAACCTGAAAAAGTTCAAGGGTGGCGAATTCCCCGAAACTTATTATTGTCAGTGCGTACATTACATGGCAGTGACCGGGGCTGACCGTTGGTATCTAGGTGTATTAGTATTAAGCCAGGGATTTCATACCTTCGTGATCGAGCGGGATGAGGACGAAATACAGGCCTTGATGGATGCTGAACGGGACTTTTGGAAATATGTAGAGTGCGATACCCCGCCACCGGTTGATGGCCTGGATCCGACAACTGGAGCTATTAACACAATTTATGCTGGCGATGCAGAAGATGGAATAATTGAAATTTATGGAAAAGAAAATACAGTCAATCAATATCTAACAATTAAACAGAGAATTAAGGAACTGGATATTGAAAAAGAGCGGATTGAACAACAACTAAAAGAAGAACTGCAACTATATGAGAAAGGAATTTGCGGATCATACCAAATTAATTGGAAAGGCCAGAAACGGCGGACTTTTCAGGTGAAGGATTTTGCAAAAGATCATCCAGAAATTGATCTGGATGGATATTACAAAACAAGTGAATTTAGAAAATTCGAAATCAAGGAGGTTAAATAATGGCAGGAAAAATACAAACCGCGGCAGCGACAAACGCTGCAGCAAAAGCAAATGGAGCACCAACGATTCAGGCATACATAAAAAGTATGAAAGGTGAAATTGAGAAAGCTCTACCAACCGTAATGACGCCGGATCGGTTTACACGGATTGTTATGACCGCAATCAGTAGCAACCCCAAACTGGCAGAAACAACACCATCCAGTTTTTTAGGGGCCATGATGACGGCAGCACAATTGGGACTTGAACCCAATACCCCATTAGGACAAGCATATCTAATCCCATTTTACAATAATAAAAAAGGCGTTTTAGAGTGTCAATTTCAATTAGGTTATAAAGGGCTTATTGATTTAGCTTATCGATCAGGGCAAGTTTCCTTGATTCAGGCCCATGTTGTATATGAAAATGATGAGTTCGAATTTGAATTAGGTCTGGATCCAAAATTAAAACATATTCCAACAAGAGGAGCTAAAAAAGGTGATCCGATTTGGGTTTATGGCATGTTTAAAACAAAAGATGGCGGTTATGGTTTCGAGGTTATGAGCGTGGAAGATGTTCGAGAAAATGAGAAAGAAAATCGAAAAGGTAACAAAGGAATGTCAAATATTTGGGTCAAGCATTTTGACGCCATGGCGAAAAAGACTGTTTTAAAGCAGGCTCTCAAGTATGCACCAATGAAATCAGAATTTTTAAGAGGAATTGCTTTAGACGAAACGATTAAAAATGAAGTAGCAGCAGATATGACTGAGGTTCCAACCGAATATATTGAACCGGAATATCAGATTGATGAGGATGGAGTCATCCAGGATGAGCCTTCCAGCAATGAACTCACTGATGAAGAAAAACAGAAAATCATTGAATCTGAAATCCGAGAAGCAGAGCGGGAAAGCATTAATGTTCAATAAAAAAATGAACTGCCAGGTGGTACATTCCTGGTGATCTCAAAAGGAGGAAGAAAATGAATTTAGGTGAATTTGGTAATGGTGGATTGCAGGAACTCTTTGATCATGAGTTCGACAAGGTTTTAAAAAACATTCAGGATCCCAACACTGATCCAAAGGCAGCTCGTAAGATAACAATGCAGATTACGATTAAGCCCGATGAAAGCAGGATGGTCGGTCAGGTAGATATTAAGGTGAATCATGCGGCAGCCCCGATTAAAGGTCTGGCAACAAGCATCTTAATGGAAAAATCGGGTGCTGGTGTAAAGGTTCAGGAGCTTGGCGGTCAAGTTCCTGGACAGATTGATATGAATAAGATTGTAAATATGGAAGGAGCAAGAAAGTAATGGATTTAACAAGAAGTTTTTTAGAAAAAGTTGAGGAAATGACAGGACCGAAAGTGATTGAGATTGGAGGATTGGCTTATTCAGAAGGAAGTTTATATGCTGTTCAAAAGCCCATGCCAGCAATGATTAAGGCTCAAAGTTTAACAGCTCTCATTGATTATCTAAATGCAAATACCGACAAATTATTCCCGGAGAAACTACTAATTCATGTTGTTAATGAAACGACGGTACAAATTATCTCGAGTTTAAATCCGGATTTTAAAAATAGAGAAAATTACATTCAGGCCGATGCTCTTTTGCCGGTGATCACACTTAATCGGTTTATGGACCGTGAGAACTTTAATATTATGCTGCAATCCCGGTTCGTACCGAATGAGGATCGGGGGCGCGTTTTATCCAGCATCGCAAAAATGCGGTTCGAAAACAGTGTCAAGCTTGAAGATGATGGTGTCACTCAAACAGCTACCTCAGCTGTTGGCGTTACCCTTGTAAAAGAAGAACAGATTCCAAACCCGGTTGTATTAGCGCCCTTTAGAACGTTCACTGAAATTGATCAGCCTGAAAGCCCATTTATTTTACGGGTCAATGATAATTGCGAAGTCGGTCTTTTCGAAGCAGATGGCGGTGCCTGGAGACATGAAGCGATGACCAGGATCAAAGCATATTTAGAAACGCAACTGGGTGAAGACTATACGATTATCGCCTAATAACTGGACCGATCCCGGCTGAGAGCGATATTCAGCCGGGATATAAATGGTGTCAAAGTACTTGAAGGGACCACCTAGAATGGGGGTGAATAAGTGGCCAGACCGATAAAGGAAGGAATCGATTATTTCCCTTTTGACGTCGATTTAATAGCTGATCGTAAACTACGCCGGGTCAAGATAAAGTATGGACCAACGGCGGTGATGGTTTACATATCCCTGCTTTGCATTCTTTATAAAGACAAGGGATATTACATTGATTACTTTGGAGACAATAAAGAAGACGTCCTGTGGGAAGTGTGTGAAAACCTTCAGGGGAAGCACCAGCCGGACGTTGAAACTGTAGAGAGTATTATCGAGGATTTGGTGGCGTGTGGACTATTTAGCGATGATCACTTTAAATCCGGAGCTATAATTACTTCTCGACGGGCACAGCGCACGTATTATGGGGCGACTGTGGATCGTAAGGCAGCGAATATCAATTTTGATTATTGGCTTCTTTCAGAAAATGAAATGAAGGAGCTTTCTTCAAGGCACCCAATTTTAAATAATTTTATTAATCGACCGAAAAACGAGGTTAATCGACCGAATAACTCAGTTAATCACCCTAATAATACACAAAGTAGAGTAAATAAAAGTAAAGTAGAAGAAATGAAAGTAGATAAGAGTATAAGCTGTCAGATTGATCCATCTGACCAGATTCATTATCTAAATCCTCAGTTGAATGAACTATTTATGGAATTCCTGGATATGCGGAAAAAGCTGAAGGTTAACAATACTGAGCGAGCAATTAATCTTCTGAAAAGTAAGATAATCGATTTTCCAGACAACATCAAAATCGAAATTATTGGCGAATCGATTATGAATGGTTGGAAAGGGTTATTTCCGGATAAATTCAGAAAAAATCAAATGAGCGTAATTCAAAGTAATTTAAAGAACTTACCTGACTTAATGGCAAAGGCCGAGCAGGAAGATCAAAACGAAATAGAGGTGAATATTTTTGACTAAAGTCGAAACAACGAAACTACTTGGAATTATTGGTGCCATGTACCAAAGCTACCAGGTAACGGATGAAAAAATCAATATTTGGCATCTGCTAATAAAAGATATCAGCTTTCCGCATGCTCAACAAGCCTTGGTCGAATGTTTAAAGACATCAAAATTTCCACCGGTAGCAGCTGAGATCATCGAAAGAGCTGGGGTCATTCGGTTGATTGAAAGCAGAATGGAGGGGAGTTTGCTTGACTGTACAGGAAACAGTATCGCTATTAAAGAAGATGAGCGGAGTATTTACAAGGATTAGTCAGTCCGACGCTGCAATTGATGTCTGGCAAGAGATCCTTCAGGAGATTCCCTATGAGAAGTGTAACCAGGCGTTTATGATGTTTTTACGTGATGATGGGCAACGTGAGCCACGGCCAGGGGATATCTTAAGAATTTCAAAATCGATTTATGAACCGATTGTACACTATGAAAAACAACCTTGCTATAAGTGCCGATCGACTGGAATCGTCTTTTTAATTGATCAATTTGGCCATGAATCCGTTGGATCGTGCGATTGCATCAATGGGGCGCAGCATGTTGGGTTGCCAAAAATCAGAAGGTCTAACTGGGACATGGATCCGCTTGGACGTGTAAAAGTAATGAATCATAATCCACCTGAATATTTAAGAGGAGGTTGAAAAATGAAAAAATTAAGAACAATGCAGATTATTAAACATGCTTTGCAGCACTATATCACAAGACCCGGTGCAGATCCTAAAGACATCGAGCAGGAAAAACAGTTGCTACAGCGATATGAGGATGATATCCGGACACTTAAGAAGAAGATTTATAGCAAGGAGGATGATGATGGAACCAAAGCAAGCTAAAGAATCCTTGGAGAAGTTCTCCACACCATACAGTCATCAAATATACAAAGATGCTGTGAATATTGCGTCAGAGGCATTAAATAAAACTATCCCTAAAAAACCACTTAATGGAAAATGTTACGAATGTGGGTGGAGACTAAATGAAATTGACAGTTATTGTTCTAACTGCGGTCAAAAGATCAGATGGGATGTGAATCATGATTAACTGCAAAAACTGTGAAAATCTAGCAGAGAATGGCGGAAATTGCCAGGGTGTAATTGGCGATCTGGAAATCTTAGATTGTACTGAGTTTTATCTCATTGAGAGGTTGAGGGATGACTAAAAGAATCAATTCGAATCTAAAAGGGAAGGTCGGAGAGCGTGAGTTTGCCAAGTTATGCCGGGATAACGGTTATGATTGTCGCCGTGGCCAGCAATATAACGGTATTGAAGGTGAGGATGTTGTTGGATTACCTAATGTCCATATTGAAGTCAAAAGGACCGAAAAACTGAAACTCTATGATGCCATGGATCAGGCAATCCGGGATTCAGGTGAGAAACTGCCGATTGTTGCCCACCGAAAGAATAATTGTGACTGGGTTGTGATTATGCCGGTTGAGGCATGGTTTGAAATGTATCGGGAATATGAAGCGGGAATAGAGAGGATTACAAATGAAAACTAAAAAACAAGGTCATTGTAAAAAAGCAAATTGTCAGTATTACGACCACAAGCATTTTAAAAATAATTGTTCAGCATCGGCCATGGCTCACAGATGGAATAAGTGTAAGTTGTTTATTAAGAAAAAAATTGAGGATGCCAGCTGACTATAAATTTGATAAAATGAGTTACTGTAACTTTCGGACGAATGTGAGAGGGTAAAAAATGATAGAAATAAAAGGGCAATACAACAAGGCAAATGTTTTTATAGATGACATTGAAAAAGAAACATATAAACAGGTTTTAACAATGTGTAATTTGAAACAGTTGGAAACTTCAACAATACGGATTATGCCGGATTGTCATGCTGGGGCTGGGTGTACGATTGGAACCACCATTCGGATGCCTCATAATACGCCAATCAACCCCTATTATGTTGGCGTTGATATCGGCTGTGGAGTAGAAGTTGAAAACTTGAAGGTTCATTTTCTTTTCAAGAATTAGATGAAGTTATTCGAAAAAACATCCCATATGGATTTCAAATTAATGATAAGGAAGAAACTAAAGCGATTGAACTTATCGGGAATTTATACTGTAGAGAAAAACTTAGAAGCTTAGATCGGCTTTATAAAAGCCTTGGGACATTGGGAGGAGGTAATCATTTTATCGAGATTGCAGAAAATAAGGACCAGGAGCGATTTCTTTTAATCCACAGTGGATCCCGGAACCTGGGCCATCAAGTTGCAACAATTTATGGCGAAATGGCTGATAAGGATGGGTTTTTAACAGGTGAATTAATCAAAGACTATTTGCACGATATGAATATCTGTCAGTATTACGCAGAAATCAATCGCGTTTTAATGGTAAGTAAGATTGTTGATAATTTGAATTTGACAAAAGCTGAGAGAGAATGTACGACGATCCATAATTATATTGAAATGCATATGGATTGCATTACCTTGAGAAAAGGTGCTGTCAGAGCTATGAAAGATGAAAAACTGGTGATTCCATTAAATATGCGAGATGGAACGATTTTGGCTAAAGGAAAAGAGAATCTTGAATGGAATTGTTCAGCACCCCATGGAGCTGGCCGAATCCTGAGTCGATCCCAGGCGAAAAAAACACTTGAATTAACGGAATTTGTCAAAGAAATGAATGGTGTTTATACGACATGCGTTTCAAAAGAAACCCTGGATGAAGCACCAATGGCTTATAAATCGATGAGCATGATTTTAGAGCATATCACCGAAACGGTTGAAATAATCGACGTACTTAAGCCAGTTTATAATTTTAAAGCAGCAGAAAAATAAGAAAAGAAACGAGACTGACTATGAAAGCACTAACGATATGGCAGCCATGAGCGCAGTTGATAGTTTATGGTGATAAATGGACAACAGGGCTTTTGGAACTGGAAAGAACATGAACAGGTATAAAAAAAGAATGCTCCTACTGCAATAGGAAACATTCTAGCGTATTCTCTCCCGAATACTGATTAACTTATTATAACATAAGGGGGAGAATACGTGCAAGTAAGAAGCTTTTTTGAAAAGTATATGGATAATAAAATTGTGATTATCTTCATAGATCGTGAGATCAAATTACTCAGAGAACAGATTGACCCGTCGTATACCCAGCAGTTGTCACATACCCCGATTGTTCATGGCGGGGGGAGTAGCACGGAACGAACGGCGATAAGGCATCTTGAGGATAAAGAAATTTTGGAGTTGCAGAAAAAGAAAAAACTAGCTGAGGCGGATATAGAGGTGGTGGACCGGCTCATGCCGATGATGTCACCGGAGCTGAAAAGTATCATAGAGGACCGATATTTTAAAAAACTGACCTGGAGGGAAATTGCAGACAAAATGGAACTGGATGAAAGGACCGTTCAAAAGAAAATCGAAGTGACACTGGATCAGTTGGACATGATTTCTATGCGTGAAAGTGCTTGCGGGTAGAATGCTGATAGAATGCAGATGTTTTGCTGGTTGGATGTGTTCCAATGCAGGGTTTATGCATGTTATTATTAGGATAGGAAATTAATATGTGTAATAGACAACTTCCAAAGGGCGTTTTTAAAGTAATAATATTCATGGTTAATTAATGCATAAATTTGCATTTGTTTCAAATTTGATGTATGCTTATAAAAATCGTTCAAATGGAGGATGATATGGTTGCTGTTGTTGATTTTATAAATAATTACTTGTTGTTGTTTGCTGTAATGGTCGTTTTTTTTGGATTGTTAATATTTGCTATAGACAGACATTATGAACACAAGGCTAATCGAAAAGATGATGAAAATGAAACAGACGAATTCATTGTACTTGACAATGATTGGCTTCAAAACAATGAAATAATATTAAAAAATTTCGAAAATGACTATTTAGGAATAGTAAATATTGATATCCTAAATTTAGAAATGCTTCAAATTGATGAAAAAATTGGAGCGAATAGGGGGAAAATTAAAGGAAACAAAGGTGTTTCAGATGTAATTTTGCAATTAATCTTTCTTTTGATTTCTTTTGGTTTAGGATTTGGGATTCTCGATAATATCACTACTGCAATCAGTGCGGTTGGAAATAATCAAATGGCTGTAGCATTAGAAAAATCTATGTTATATATTTTTTACTTTATGTTTTTGGTTATTTCAATATTTATTATTGTTATAATACCATATTTTATTGTTAGTTTAGCATTTAAAGGAATTATAAAAAATAATGATTCGAAAAATAAAGAATTGAATTTGGAGAACCATAACTTGATGGTTAGAAAAATTGCAATTAAAAATTGTATTAAAAAACTTGAAAAAACGGCTGACACCTGATGGTGTCTTTTTTTGAATTCATACATTGTAAATGTTCTCATGCAGGCGTATAATAATCATAAAAATTGTGTGAGGTGGATTTGTGAGTAATAAATCAGAATTGGACGTAGAAACAATTCAAAAGGGTGAGGATAATACTTGTTTTGTAATTATGCCTATAAGTGATCCCGATGACTATGCAGAAGGTCATTTTAAAAAAATATATGACCAAATTTTTTGCCCAGCAATAAAAGAAGCGGGATTCAAACCCAAAAGGGCAGATGATGATTCATCGTGTGGTATGATACAGGCTCAAATTATTATGGATATTGTAAATGCCCCGATGGCATTATGTGATCTAAGTACAAGAAATCCAAACGTGTTATTCGAGTTAGGATTACGACAAGCATTTGATTTGCCAGTTGTTTTAGTGCAAGAAGAAGGAACGCCGCGAATTTTTGATATTGCAAATTTTTCAACTATTGATTACAGGAATAAAAGAATAATTGATGAAGTTGAAGAAGATAGAAAAAGAATTACCGATGGCATAAAGGAAACAAAGATTAATACTAAAGGTATTAACTCAATTATTAAACTTTTAAGAATTGAAAAAGCTACTGCCATTGACGAATCACATCCAACAGAAAATGATACAATAAACTTTATGTTAAATGCAGTTTTAAATCGTATTGACAAACTTGAGGTTGGAATCAATAATGTTAATAAAATAAATCCGGATTTTTCTAATGAACAAATAAGCAAGCTTATGAGCGAAATAAAGTATCTGAAGAAACAGAATATGATGTTAAGTGCCGAAAAAGAAAAATTTGATGAAGAAAGATCATTGATCTATAATAGACAAAAAAGGCTTGAATTTGAAAATAATTCATTTCGTATTAGAGAAGAAAACTAATAAGTTAATTAATTTGACGCTGGCACCTATGGGTGTCTTTTTTCATGCACAAAACCGACGAATGAGAGGTGGTGAGAGTTGCCAAGAGCACCCAATGAACAAATTAAAAAAGCAAAAAAATTATTTGATCAAGGCCAAAAAATGGTGGACATTGCCGCCGCTCTCAACATCCCTGAAGGCACCATCCGGAGCTGGAAGAAAAGGTATAACTGGGATGCAACGTTGCAATCAGAAAAACGCAACGTTGCAAACAAAAAAGCGAATAAACGTGTCAAAACAAAAGTCTCTATTCCAGAAGTTAAATCAGTCATTGAAAACCCTGATTTAACCGATGAACAGCGGCTTTTTTGTTTGTATTACAGTAAGTCGTTTAATGCGACAAGGAGCTACCAGAAAGCTTATGGATGTGACTACTTAACAGCCATGTCTAACGGATCCAGGATGCTAAGAAATGATAAGGTCAAAAACGAGATCATGAAGCTTAAACATGAGCGATATGTCCGTTCTTTTATCTCAGAAGAAGACATCTTCCAGAAGTATTGGGACATCGCATTTTCTGACATTTCAGACTTTCTTTCATTTGGCCGCCGTGAGGTTCAAGTCATGGGCCCGTTTGGCCCGATAACAATCAAGGATGACAATGGCAAAGAAATACCACTCATGAAAGAAGTAAATTCCGTGGAATTCAGAGAGTCATCCGAAGTGGATGGGTCTATTATTTCGGAAGTCAAGCAAGGGAAAGATGGTGTAAGCATCAAGCTGGCAGACCGCATGAAAGCCCTCCAATGGTTGTCAGATCATATGGATCTGGCTACTAATGAGCAGCAGACCCGAATTGACAAGATGAAGCTGGAAATGAACAAACTTGGCGGCGAGCCTGAAACCTATGAGGATGATGGCTTCCTAGAAGCTTTAGCCGGAAAGGTTGAAGAAATATGGGAAGACGAGTAAGACAAGCAATTTTTAAGTTCAAAGCGTTTTCCAAAAAGCAAATGAAGGTCTTAACCTGGTGGATGCCAAACTCGCCAATGCGAGACAAAGAAGGCATTATTGCTGACGGTGCCATTCGATCAGGTAAAACATTGTCCATGTCTCTTTCCTTTGTGATCTGGGCCATGGTCTCATTTAGTAATCAGAATTTTGGCATGTGCGGGAAGACGATTGGATCTTTCAGACGTAATGTTTTGTTTTGGCTAAAGCTGATGCTTAAAGCCAGAGGCTACAGAGTTCAGGATCATCGGGCAGATAACCTGGTAATTGTTACCCGGGGAGAAGTCACAAACTATTTTTATGTTTTTGGTGGAAAAGATGAACGTTCACAAGACTTGATCCAGGGGATCACGTTGGCGGGCGTTTTTTTTGATGAAGTCGCACTGATGCCGGAATCCTTTGTGAATCAGGCCACCGGTCGTTGTTCAGTTGAGGGCTCGAAATTTTGGTTTAACTGCAACCCGAGCAATCCGCAGCATTGGTTTAAGATCAATTGGATCGATAAGAAAGATGAAAAGCAGTACCTATATCTCCATTTCACCATGGATGATAATCTTAGCCTAACTGAAAAGATAAAAGCTAGATACCGCTCCATGTATAGCGGTGTTTTTTATGAACGCTTTATTCTTGGTCTATGGAAAGCGGCAGAAGGGGTCATATACCGACAGTTTGCCGACAACCCCAGTAAGTATGTCATCGAGCTGACTGACGCCTTAAAAGAGCAATTAAAGCGAGATCTTGAATTCATATCCATTGGCGTTGACTTTGGGGGGAATCGATCTCTGACAACCTTTGTGGCCACTGGATTTACACATAACTTTAAAGACATCTATGCATTGGCAGATCATGCCATCAAAGGGCAAAAGGGCGATATTGACAGTGATCGGGTTAACCAGGAATTTATTGCATTTTATCGACAGCTTGAAGCATTGTTTCCAAATATCACGATCAGGTATTGCTTTGCAGATAATGAAGCTCAATATCTGATTAATGGTCTTATCAAGGCATGTAAAAATGCTGGACTACCTTTAAAGATTGGCGATAGTGCCAAGGTCAAGATCGTGGAGCGGATCCGATGCTGTAACACCCTGTTAAATCGGGACCGTTTAAAAGTTTTAAGTTGCTGTACAGCCCTCATTGGTGGACTTTCATCGGCGGTCTGGGATCAAAAATCCAGTGATGCCGGTAAAGATGTCCGACTGGATAATTTCAGTTCAGACATCGATATATTGGATGCCTTTGAGTATTCATTTGAAAGATTTATCAAAAAACTAATTGGAGGAGGATAACGCATGAACATAAATTCAGTGGTAGATTATCTCAATAAAACAAATGGTTATGATGTGCCGACTGGCTACTATGCGCATATCCAAGAATGGGAAGATTGGTGGAAGGGATATCACAAACCTTTCCATGATTTTAAAGAGAGTGGGTATGATGGAAAAACAATCAAACGCAAGATTTATTCCCTGAAGATGGGAAAGAAAGTTTGTGAGGATTGGGCAAGTATCTTACTTAATGAAAAAACCGAGGTGGTTATTGACGGTAAGAAAAATAATGACTTTATTAATTCAGTATTCGAGCTTAATACTTTTTGGCAATCTGCCAATGAGTTGGTTGAGAAAACATTCTACTCTGGCACCGGCGCTTTTGTCCTGAGATTTGAAGGACTCAAGCTAAGTGGAGAAAAGGCATTAGGATCAAAGGATACCAAAATTCGCATGGAATACCTCAGTGCTTTGAATATCGTTCCGCTATCAGTCAAATACGGAAAAATCGTTGATGTCTCCTTTGTTTCAGATGTTATGCATGAAGGAAAAAACTATGTTTATGTCGAAACTCATGTTTTAAAAGACACTGGATATGTTATTTCTAACCAATATTTCAAGGAAGAAGCTGGCAGTCTGAATCCCATACCATTGCCAGACGGAATGATTGAGGAGTTCTCAACAACATCAGATATCCCTTTATTCTCAATCATAAAACCAAATATTGTGAATACAATTGACGGTTCAAACGGTTTGGGAATGTCAGTTTTTGCCAATTCAATCGATAATTTGCAGGGTGTTGATCTTTGCTATAACAACTTCAATCGAGACTTTAAACTCGGCGGTAAGAAGGTATTTCTCAATGATTCGTTGACGACAACAACGGAGAGTGGCGAAAAAATTACACCAGATGATACAGCACAACAATTGTTTATCCAATTTGGCGATGATTTTATTGATAAAAATGGTAGTAACAACCTGATTCAGGAGTTCAACCCATCGTTGAGAGTTCAGGAAAACATTGATGGGTTGCAGGCTCAGCTTGACTACCTAAGCTTTAAGTGCGGTTTTGGTACTAAGCATTATCAGTTTAATACCGGTGCCATCATCACAGCGACACAGTATGTCGGGGATAAGCAGGAGCTGATGCAGAATGCCAGTAAGAATTATATTGTCGTAGAAAGAGCATTGAAAGCTTTAATCAAAGGGATTCTTTGGGCTGGGAAAAATATTTGTGGCATTGATCTAGATGAAAACCCTGAGATCAAGGTTAACTTTGATGACAGTTACATCATTGATACCGAATCAGAACTATTATTTATGCAGCAGGATGTTGCCAGCGGGTTAATTCGACCAGAAATCTATCTTGCCAAGAAGTATGGTGTGACTGAAAAAGAAGCTCTGAAGATGATGCCCACTGCTAGTACAACCGTTGAGGATAATCCGTTTGATCAAGCCTTGAAAAACATCGAACCGCCTACAGCCAATACAACTGTTATTGATACCGCTGAAAATGTCACCGGTAGGTCGCTAAATGGTGCCCAAACACAATCGTTGATAGCCATATTATCGCAGTATTCAGCCGGAGAATTGACACTAGGACAAGCGATAAACGTCATTTCTATTTCGATTGGAATAACTAAAGATGAGGCCAAGAAGATCATTGAGGGGGCTGAATAATGCTGACTCCTGAGCAACTGCAATCCATCCCCGACTATTTCGTAAATCTGTATCAGGAATTAGAAGAATTCATCATCGCCGACTTTGTGCGACGTATTGGAAAAGCTGGTGCGATAACAGAAACAGCAGAATGGCAGGCAATCAGAGCAAAAGAAATTGGTATGGCACTAGAAGGGCTCGAAAAGGAAATCAAACGGGTCACAAAACTTTCACAACGTGAAATTGATCAGTTGATGAAGGAAGTTGCCGAGCTATCGTTGGAAAATGACAGGCCGATATATGAAAGTCAGGGGAAATTGGCTCCCAGCCTTGAAAAGTCTGAGACGTTACAGAATTATGTCAAGGCCGCTCAGGAGCAGACCAAGGGGGAGTTGTTTAACATGACCCAGTCCCTGGGATTCGCCCGAAAGGTTGGGAATAAGATTGAGTACCTGCCTATGTATGAATATTATAACAAGGCTCTGGATATGGCACAATTTCAGGTTTCGACGGGTGTGCTGGATTACAACACGGCCATTAGAAATGCTGTGAAAGGGATATCACAATCTGGACTGAGGTGGATTGACTATGAATCGGGCTGGCATAACCGGGTTGATGTGGCTGCCAGACGGGCGGTGATGACGGGTGTTAATCAGATGGCCAGCAAAATGAATGATCAGGTGGTAAAAGATCTGGGCGCTGAATATGCTGAGGTTACTGCTCATGCCGGGGCAAGACCGTCTCACGCAGAATGGCAGGGAAAGGTCTTCAAGATCATTGGTTCCGCCCCGGGGTATCCTAATTTAGCAAGAACAACCGGCCTTGGCACAGGTCCAGGGCTTTGCGGATGGAATTGCCGACACAATTACTATGCATTCTTCCCTGGTATCTCTGTTCCAACCTATTCAGAAAAAGAATTAGAGCATTTGGATAATGATCCTTTTGAGTACGAGGGTAAAACTTACAATCATTACGAAGCGACTCAGCAGCAAAGAAAAATAGAAACTGCCATGCGACAGAGTAAAATAGAATTGATTGGATATGACGCTCTGGGAGATAAAGAAGCGTTCACGACGGCCAGTATTAAGCTCCAGCGACAGAAACAATTCTATAAAGAATTCAGCAACACAGCCGGATTGCCATTGCAGAACGAGCGTCACCAGGTAATTGGTTTTGATAAAAGTATCAGTCAAAAGAGTGTTTGGACGAATAAACAAGCGGTTAAGAAGTATTCAATGAGTCATATTAATTCAGTTAATTCGCCTAACTCAAACAATCTTATAAAAGATCCTAAAAACAGCATCGTTAATAATGCGCTCCGCTTCGATGATCGCAAAAAAGCGGATCAGTTATACAGGCCGCAGACTGAAAAACTATGGCCACGATTAACCGCACCAGAAAAAGATGCTGCTTACCAATACACCATGGGATCTGGTAAATTCAATCGACCGATGCGGGGATATGACAAGACCTGGAGTAACTTTAAAGGTGTTGGAAATGTTCCGTTAGATAATGAAAATGGCGAAAAGTATATTCATTCGTTAAAGGATGCAATAGACAAGAGTCATATTCCTGAAGATGTCTGGTTGTTTAGAGGGTCAGACAAACAATCGTTGGCTGGACTTTTAGGGATTGATAAAAACAAAATTATTCCTTCCAAAATTGCTGCATTAAATAAAAAATTCTCAGGAAAAAAAGTTCTTGATCCGGCTTTTTTTAGTACAGGGATTGCAACAGATGCAGGTTTTTATGATATAATATCTTATGAAATACTAGCTCCTAAAGGGACTAAGGGAATTTATGCCGAGCCTTTCAGTTATTACGGTGATACGAACACAACGGGGAATTGGGACGGCAAACAAACATCAAAAGTTGTTGGGTCTGAAGCTGAAATAATTTTGCAAGCGAAGACACGATTTGAAATTGTTGAAATCAAAGAAGTGAGTGGAAAAGTTACAGTTGTTATGAAAGTGATAGGGGTGATGAAATGAGTTTAAGCAATATGATTGGTCTACGAAAGGCCAATGAAGAAAAAATGCATTGCCGGACATGTCGACACGCTCAAAAGGGTCATATCGGTTGGGGACGTTGTGAGGTTTACGAGGATAAGCCAGATGATGTGTATTTTGATAATGCTCAGTGTCCCAAATATGAAGAGGGCGAAGATTTATTAAAATATGAAATAGTGATTTGAAACCACCAGATTTAAAAGTCAGGTGGTTTTTTTATGGAAAAAATTAAGGAGGATTAAAATTGATGAGTGCGACGGTACCCAAATATGTAGCAGTAACAAAGATTGAGGATGGTGAATTACTTGGTTATATAAATCTTGAAACAAATGAAGTGATTCAAAAAGATGATGTTGATATTCGAATTGGCTTTGGTGAACCCCAGTTTATCGATAAAAACGAGAAAGTATTCATGAGTATTGAAGAATGAGGGAGGATTAAACAATGCATCACTATCTTACAAAGTACTGGGAAAACGGGAAGCACTATGTTGAAGCATGGCTTCAAATCAACTTTTTAGGAATGTGTTTTTGCTTTTCGAAATGAAAAATGATAATTGAGTAGTTTGACTGCCGAAAGTTCAACTGTGTCATGAGCATGACGTTAAAAGGCTTATTTTTTATACCTAAAATTTGGCTATCCTGCAAGCCTACGAGAGCAGGACCATGGGTGAAAGCGACCACCTAAAACGCTTAGTGGGGAAGGATAAAGAGATGAAAACAGAAGAGTTAACCGCATTAGGATTATCAGAAGATCAGATTAAAGGCGTGTTTGCATTAAATGGTACCGATATTGAAAAGTTAAAACAGGATATCGAAAAGCAAAAACAGGATGTAATCAAAGCGAAAGAAGAACTGGAGGGTGTGAAAACCCAATTGGGCGAAGCAAATGCGACAATCAAGGGTTTTGAAGAATTGGACGTTGAAGGGATCAAGAAAGCAGCCGATGAGTGGAAAGCAAAGTATGAGCAGGATACAGAAGCTCTAAAAAATCAGATGGCAACAAAAGATTATGAGTTTGCAGTAGATAAGTTCCTGTGCGGCATTGAATTTAGTTCTGATTTAGCCAAAAAAGCGGTGTTTTCAGAATTTAAAGAAAAAGCTTTCAAATTGGAAGATGGTAAATTCTTGGGTGCAGATGACTATATCAAAGCCCTTCAAGAAAGTAATCCTGGGGCATTTGTCAAGCAGGACAAAACAGATCCGGAACCCCCAGGGGTTATTTTATCTTCAGGCGGTGTTCATGGTAGCGGGATTAAAACCATTGATCACAATACTATTTCAGATGATCAGTATTTTGAGATGGTTTTTGCGAAAAAATAGTATTTAATTGAGAGGGAGAAATAATAAATGGCAAATGAATTTTTAGAAGTAAAAGTAATTGCAAGACTAACCTTGCAACGGTTAATTGAAAACATGGTCTTTCCAAATTTGGTTTATCGTGATTTTTCAAATGATTTTCAACCTGGGAAAGGGGCAAAGATTCAGGTTAAGAAACCAGTTGTTTTGGAAGCCAAAGATTTTGACGAAGCAAATGGAGTAGTACCACAGGACATCAAAGAATCCAGTGTCGAAGTAACCCTAGATAAGCTGGCAACCGTAGATGCAGAATGGGGAGCAATCGCCGGAGCAACCAATATTGACGATCTGACTCGGTTGTTTATCGAACCTTCAGCTGTTGCATTAGCAGAAAAGATCAATAGTGACGGGTTATTCCTGTATAAGGATATTCCGTATATTGCCGGTGAGGCCGGAACTACTCCAGCAGCATTGGATGTCATTGCTAATGCACGAAAAGCGTTGAACATCAACAAAGTACCTTTAGCTGGCCGTGTTGCAGTTTGGGATCCTGAAGCTGAAGCCTCACTGAGTGTAATTCCTTCAGTAGCCAATGCTGAGAAATCTGCAAGTACAGCGGCATTACGAGAAGGTGAGCTGGGAAGATTGTACTCTTTCAATAATTATATGGCCCAGGGTGTCAAGGTTCACACAGCAGGAACTTTGGCGGTTGGTGGGGGTACGAATCCTAAAATTGTGCCCAAAACAGCTGTTGCAGCAGGTGCTACAGCTTTAACGCTTGCGGTGACTGGAGGAACCGGCCCCACTCTAACCGGAACACTGGTTAAGGGTGACATTCTGACAATCAAAGGGAAACCCTATACTGTTGTAACCGGTGGAACGGCTGCTTCAGATGAGCTTGCAATTACGGTTTATCCGGCTTTACCTGAACTTAAAACGACCGATGCAATTACCAAGATTGCAGATCATACTGCAAACTTGGGATTCATCCCACAGGCCTTTGCATTTGTGACTCGACCGCTTGTTTTGCCTTCAGGTGTTGAGGCTTATGTTGTATCTTACAACGGTGTTTCCATGCGAGTAGTAAAAGGCTATGATCTTAAATACAAAAAGGAAATGATTTCGATGGATGTACTCTATGGTTACAAAACAATGTACCAGGAGTTGGCAGTTCGTATCCTTGGTTAACATCATGTCCTGTATTGATTACACCTATTACACGGAAACTTATGGAGGAAAGCTGGTAAAGAATGAAGATTTCATTCGGCTTTCCTCTAAGGCTACGGCCTATGTGAATATGATCGCTCAAGGGCGCATCGGTTCTAATGTTACTGATCCAATAAAAATGGCAATCTGTGCTGTGATGGATGAAATGTATAACCAGGAAAAGGGGCTTGAAATTGCAAGTGAGTCAAGTGGAAAAGAGTCAAGATCCTATGTCGCATCCGGGAAATCAAACAATCAAAAACTGTATGAAGAAGCTAAACCTTGGCTGGTTAATACCGGTTTACTGTATCGAGGCCTGACATGATTTCAAATGCCGATATGACCATTTACAACAAATATTATGACCGCAATTTAGGCCACGACGTCTATTTGCGGTCATATCTTTATAGTGTCAACTGGCAGGGATCCCGGGCCGTGACGGTAAATGATAAGGGTTTGCAAACTGCTGACTTTACAGAGGTTTTTACTTACCCGGACTCCGCTATTAATAAAACATACATCAAACCAAAAGCATGGGCAAATTCCGACGAAAAGGAACTGTATTTCACTTTCAATGCCGGGGATATTATAGTTAAAGGAATAACCGATTTTAACCTAACTGGAGTAAAGCCCTATAATCTGGAAGGGTTGAAAAATACTCGGGATGATGTATTGACCATTGTGTCGGTAGTGGATCTGACAGATACAGGCTTGCCTCACTGGGAGATTGGAGCGAAATAATGAGCAAAATGACACGGGTAAAGATAAATATTGATTCATCGGATAGGATTCTATTAAAGCGCAGACTCAATAAAGGTGGCGATATTCAAAAATTCTTTACGCATGAAGTAAGGAGGTTAAGTGACAAGTATGTGCCAATGCGTCAAGGTCCATTAAAAAATACGGCTATTGAAAAATCTGATGAAATTCAATATATCCAGCCTTATGCCAGACGCCATTGGTTTGAAAATAAAGGCAAAGGCTTACGAGGGAAACAATGGTGTTTGCGGATGTGGTCGGATCGTGGGCCGGAGATTGTTCGATCAGTCGCAAAAAAGGCAGGTGTTAAAGTAAAGTGACAATTATTAAGTACATTCGTGGTTTTATCAAGACTTGTCCTCATCTGGACGAATTTCACCAGGGGATTGGGATTGATTATCTACGAGAGGATGCTACAGCCTACATGATCGAAAATGTGCCGGTGGATCCCATTGTTAAGAAGTTTATGGATGGCGGTTCCATCCGGCAATTTGCTTTCAATTTTTCCAGTCGGGAGGTTTACGGCTCTGATGTTCTTGAAAACATCGAAAACATCGGTTTCTTTGAACACTTTTCAGAATGGCTGGAAGAACAAACAGATTCCCGAGTATTACCAGAACTTGATGCCAGGCGAATGCCATTATCTGTTCAAGCAACTACTCCGGGATATCTGTACAACAATGAATTGGACAAAGCACAGTATGTTATCCAGTGCAATTTTAAATATAAACAGGAGGCTTGAATAAGTGAGTGAAGTATTAGTAAAAAGAAGTGATAAGCTGGCGTTTTATGGTGTGCCAGCGGCGGGTGGTGGGACTATTACCTATCACCGGATGAGAGGATTTACAGAATCCAGTACAAGTAAGAATGCGAAAGAATACAATCGACAGTATGTTGATGAAGATTCTGAGCGATCCGATGTCATCGCATTTAGTCCGGCCATGTCATATGGGTTTGACCAGTATCTTGAAAATCCTGTGCATGATGATATTGTCGCATTGACCGATAGTGAGACCTTGGGTACAGCAGCGATTCGTTCGATTATAATTGTTGATTTGACGGATTCAACCACCACTGGTGAAGTCACAACCTATGCGGCAAGAAAGCGTGATTTTGCTGTTATTCCTGACAGTGAAGGGGATTCGACGGATGCTTATACCTATAGTGGCAATCTGAAAGCTAATGGCCCCATTACTAAAGGAACGGTTACCCTGGATGCAGAGAAGAAAATCGCAACATTTACTGCAGCGGTTTAAGGAGGAAAACAATGATTGAAATTAATGGTGTTGAACTGGAACTGGATTTGATGGATGCGGATGTTCTTGATTCGCTTCAGGATGCGCTTGAAAATCTTCAGGATGAATCGGTTGAGAGTGATAGAGTCGGTGATTTGGTGCGGCAGCCGTGTTTGACCATCAATAAATTTTTTGATGCTGTTTTTGGTGAAGGCGCAGCAGAAGCAATTTTTCAAGGAGGGATGAACCTTACAAATCATCTTGATGCATTTGTTAAAGTCGTTTCCGAAATTGAGAAGGCACCGGAAACAATCAAAGGCCAAATGGATAAATACCTAAAGGTTGTCAAAAAGAAACCAGCGCCTGTAAAACCGATGGATCATCTGCCTAAAACACGCACGGCAACCAAGAAAAAGTTTACTGCGGCAAAATGAATCTTTTGACTGAACCCCCAGTTCAGTATATTGAGTTGGAGGGAATAGATTATTTGGTCAATGCTGATTTCAGACTTTTTATCGAATATGAGATGATTGTGCAAGGCCCCGGTACAATTGAAGAAAAAGGTTCAAAGACGCTGCAACTGGTTCAGCGTTTTTTTAACGGCCACAATATTGTTGATCAGGCGCTGGCAGTTGAAGCCTTTCTCTGGTTTTATCAGTGTGGTGAAGAGAATAGAAGTATTAAGAAAAGCGAAACGGAAACAGCTCGGCGGCAACGTCCGGTTTATTCCTTCGAGGTAGACGGTGCTCTTATTTATGCAGCTTTTCTCGATCAGTACCGGATTGATCTGGTAAATATCGACTATCTGCACTGGTGGGTGTTTCGTTCGTTAATGTCGGCACTGAGAGAGGATCACGAATTTAAGAAGGTCATGGGCTATCGTGCTATGAAGATTGATAAGAATATGACGGCCGAACAGCGCAAAGCTTTTCGGAAATTAAAACAGCTATATCGGCTGCCTGATTATCGGTCAGAAGAAGAAAAAGAAATTGAATTTGCAAATAGTCTGGATGCCTTAATTTAGGTGGTGATAACAATTGAAAAGAGAGTAAAATGCCCATATTGCGGCTATGAAATGCCGATTATCTATAACGAAAATTCTGAGAGTAAAGGGTTGTTCGTTGTATGTAAAGGGCGAAAGTGTAAGAAGAAGTTTGAAATCAGAATAAATAAAGTCAAGTAGTGCCTGAGATGCCGATGACTCAAACCAGTTAAAAGGTGGTGAGAACGCATTGGCAGATGGCAAAATTATTATTGAAACTGAAGTTGATACCAGTGGGGTCGAGAAAAGTACAAAAAATCTAAAATCTCAGGCAGCTTCACTGGCAGCTGAATATCGCAAAGCTGGAATGGATCAGTCGCAGGCAATGTCAAAAGCCTGGGCAGAAGTCAGAAAATCCAGCAGTCAGGGTTCAAAACAATTAATTGATGATCTAGACCGAGTGGGCAAATCGTCTGAAGGGGCAGGCAGTCGGCTTTCGGAATTAGGACAAACCGCAATGAGCGGTTTGAAAGCAGTTGGTGGTGCCATTGCGGCGGCTTTTGCCGTCGATAAAATCATTGAATTTGGAAAGGCGGCCATTGAAGCGGCAGGATCAGCCAAAGCGATGGAGGCTCAGTTTACGCAGGTGTTTGGCGATCTGGAACCGATGGCCCAGGATGCGATTGATAAGATGGCGGACAAGTTCGGAATGGTTTCCAACCGCTTAAAACCTTCAATGTCGCAAATGACATCAATGTTTAAAGGCCTGGGTCTTGATACTGAAGCTGCCATGCAAAAGGCGAGTGATGCGGTGACATTGTCTGCTGATGCAGCAGCGTTTTATGATATTGCCTATTCCGATGCAAACAGTGCCTTAACGTCATTTATCAAAGGGAACTACGAGGGTGGCGAGGCAATTGGTATTTTTGCTAATGATACCCAAATGGCCCAGTTTGCCATTCAAAAAGGTTTAGTTGAAACGACCGCCGAGTGGTCAAATTTAGATGAAGCAACCAAGCAGGCTACCCGGTTAGAATATGCCCAGAATATGCAAAATTTGGCTGGTGCTACCGGGCAAGCTGCGCGCGAGTCAGACGGATTAGAAAACCAATTGGGTAATATTAACCAGGCCTGGACCGATTTTTTGGCCATTGTCGGCGGTCCCGTTTTGGGGTTGGCGGTTGAAGCGCTAAAAGGTCTGACATCAGGATTGCAGTTGGCTGGCGATGGGTTTAAAACGCTTCTTGAAAATGCCAAGAAACTTGACTTATCAGGCGTCGCAAAAGAGCTTTCCCCATTTGGCACAGCATTTGAACGGGTGAAAATAGCGGCTATTGACGCTTTTGACGAGGCCAGGAAGAAGGTTTTTGAAATTATGCCGCAAATTATTGAAGCGGTGCAGCCAATTCTGGCAGCGTTTCAAAACCTTTGGGAAAATGTCAAGCCGGTGTTTTTATATCTGGTACAAGTCCTATATGAATCTGTTATTCCAGCATTATCAGCTTTATTTGCGGCTTTCATGGAGACACTGCCGGGAATTATTAATTTTTTGACTCCGATTTATGAGGTCATTTCCAATCTGATTTCTTTTATCTGGAATATCATTGGTATGATTGTGGCCATTTTCCAGGGGGACTGGTCAACGGCCTGGGAGTTTGCTGGAACGGCAGTTAAAAATGTTGTTGATACGATCGGATCCATTCTAAATTTTCTCTGGAGTCTGATAACGGGGATTTTGAGCAATATCAGCAATTCAATTTCAGCATCCTGGAAAAGCATTACTGATACAACCAAAAATGTTTGGGATGGGATCATAAATCTGCTTCAAAATGCTTGTCTAGCGATCTATGACAATACCATTGGAAAAATGATTGAACTCGTCGAGGCAGTCACAGAACATTGGGATGAGATTAACACGGCGACTAAAACAAAATGGAGTGAAGTCAAGCAGGCGATCATTGATATTATTTTTTCACTTCCCGCAAAGCTTTATGAAGCTGCAACGAGTATGATCTCAGAGATTGTCCGGGGGATTAAGGAAACTGCTTCTAATGTCTATGATGCCGTAACCGGGCTGGTTAATGATATTCTGACCAAGTTTAAGGAAGGGCTTGGAATCGCATCGCCATCAAAAGAACTGTTTGAAATTGGAAAGTGGATGATCAAGGGACTGATTAATGGTCTCAACGGAGATTCATTGATTGCATTTGTCAACAAAATGATTGAAGAAATCAAAACGGCGTTTGCTGCAGGTAATTTTAACCTCAAAGCCGCAATTGATTTTATTGGTTCAGGGGCATTGGAGTTTTTTAAAAGCATTGGAATTGGTGGAGCATCCATGGGTGACTTAACTGCGCCAGTTAGTGGATCGGTAACCAGTGGATTTGGATACAGGGATGATGTTGGGGATATCGGTACAAAAGATCATATGGGCATTGATATTGGTGTACCAGAAGGAACACCTGTCGGGGCCGCGGGTTCGGGAACGGTCGTACAAGCTGGCTGGAATGGTGGTTATGGCTATTCAGTAATGATTGATCATGGCAATGGGCTTGAGTCTTTATATGGACATCTTTCTGAAGTATTGGTCAGCGTGGGTGATTTGGTAACTAAATTGCAAACAATCGGCTTGTCCGGAAATACTGGAAACTCTACCGGGCCTCACCTTCATTTCGGATTGATGCAGGATGGAGTCTGGATTGATCCATCCGCTTTGTTTGGCTTGGCAACAGGAACGAATCGGGTTCCTAAAACTGGCCCTTACCTTTTGCATAAGGATGAAGCCGTTGTTCCGAAGAAATATAATCCTGCTTTAACAGGTAATGATAGTCTGATTGAAAAACTGCTGGCCGCTGTGACAGCTGAAAATATTCGGTTTGGTGATAGTATGGTTTTCAAATCCTCGGTTAATCCGATCCGACAGGCTATTTCGCAGACATCTTATGAATCCAAGCTTGATTCAATTAATGAAACACTGGATGCGCTTTTAAATAAAGACAGTACTCTGGTATTGGATACCGGGGCCCTGGTTGGCGGGACGATTGCTCAGTTTGACAGTAAATTTGGCACAATAAGGGCAAGAAAGGATCGTGGACAGTTATGAAATTTGACATATTTTTAGATGATATCAGCCTAAGTGAAAATTATGGATTGAGGGTTTTGAAATATTCAATATCACCACCGGTGGCCAAAACGATGATAATCGATATCCCAGGGACTTCTGATTATTTTGATTTGACAGAGTCGATTTCTGGAAATGTGGAATATCAGATGAGAACAATAAAAGTAACGGCTGATCTGCGATTTTCAAGGGATCAGTTTTTTTCGGTATTTAGCGGTTTGTCAAATGCTATAACCGGGAAACGTACGAAAATTAAATTCTCCTGGGACCCTGATTTTTATTGGATTGGCCGGGTTGAGTTTTCAGACTGTACTAATATTCTGGGCTATGGTGGGCAGATTGAAATGATAGCGACGGTTGAACCATACAAATATGAAATCAATCAACAATATCCGGTTGCGTTAACGCTTCCTCAAACGGTTACCTTAGTTGGGCTACATAAGCATATTTGTCCAGTGTTTTTATGTTCAAATGAGATGACTGTCGAATATTTAGGGAATACCTATTCTTTAAATACCGGTGAGAACCAGATTCTTGAAATTTTTCTTGGTCCGGGAACTCATGAATTGAATTTTTCGGGAACTGGAACAGTGACAATAGATTATCGGGGAGCTTCTTTATGAAACTGACTTATCGAACGCATGTGGAAAATCTAGGATGGAGAAAATGGGTCGAGGCTGGCCAATTAAGCGGGACGGTTGGAAAGGGTCTGCGAATTGAAGCAATTGAAATTAAATTTGACGATTTAAATGGTCTTGACTTAAATATTGCATATAAAGCGCATGTGGAAAACATTGGTTGGCAGGATGTGGTCACCAATGGTTCAACTGCAGGGACAACAGGCGAAGGCTTGCGTTTAGAAGCGTTAATGATTTCATTGTTTGGTGCTGATGCAAATAAATACAGCATCTGGTATCGGGTTCATATTCAAAATATTGGCTGGCTGCAGTGGTGCAAAGATGGAGGGGTAGCCGGAACTGAGGGTCAGGCACTGCGGGCCGAAGGGCTTCAGATTCTGATTCTTGAAAAAGGAAAAAATCTCTATCGTTCGGAGGATCCCGGTGCTGTTATGAATACAGTGTACCGGTCTCACGTTGAAAACATCGGTTGGAAAGCCTGGTTTAGAAATGGTCAGGCATCTGGCACAGTGGGACAGGGGTTACGACTGGAAGCAGTCGAAATAAAATTAACAGAAACACAGGATTATAATTTAGGAATTCGTTATCGATCACATGTTGAAAATCTAGGATGGATGGATTGGGTGCATGATGGTCAAACATCCGGGACGGTGGGACAAAGTCTTAGGTTGGAAGCCATAGAAATTCAATTGACTGGTTTTGATGCCAGTAAATTTAAAGTGATGTATCGTGGACATATTGAAAACTCTGGGTGGACGGACTGGGTCGAAAATGGTGCGAGGCTGGGAACAACAGGGCTTGCTTTAAGGGCAGAGGCGATCAGCGTGATTGTCATCCGGGATATTGATAGCATAAATGAGAACATTTCAAATGAGATTGTCAATAAAGCACCGTATATTCAAGTTTGGGCGGTTGACTTTCCAATATCGGAATACCTGATTCATGATATTAGATCCAGGGAACGGGTGACGGAAATGCAGTTGACTGAAGAGCTTAATAAAGTGGCGAGTTTTCAGTTTAAAATTAACCCTAAGCATAAATACTATCATGATCTGATGAAAATGCGAACGGTGATCAGAGTCTTTGCTATTAATACCAATAAGGAGCGAGAACTGTTATTTGAAGGTCGGATTTTGGAGGATGACCGAAATTTTTATAACGAAAAAATGGTTGTTTGTGAAGGTGAGTTGGCTTTTTTACTGGACACAATCCAAAGACCAGCTGTATATGAAAGTCAGCCGATTGAACAGTGGTTGACTGCAATCCTGAATAATCATAATTTAAACGTCACACAAGACAAGCATATTTATATGGGTATTGTCACAAAGCTTGATAATACCTATGATGATCTGCGAAAAAACGATTATATTAATACCTTTGAGCTGATGAAGACGACATTGCTTGATAATATCGGTGGAATTATCACAATTGAACATATTGGCGGTTTGCGATTTCTTGATTTTCGTGAGTCGATGGGGCGGGTTAATACGCAAGTCATCCGCTTTGCCAGAAATCTGCTGAATTATCAGTCAAATGAGTCTGCAAATGGATTAATAACGGCTCTGATTCCTGTTGGAAAAACAATTGATGGAATCAAAGTCAATATTGAAAGTGTGAATGATGGATCTGATTATATCTATAATGAAGAAGCCGTTAATCTTTATGGCTGGATTTTTGGCTATCAGGAATGGAATGATATCGAAGATCCGCAGCGATTATTGGAACGGGGAATTGACCATCTTAATAATCTTGTGAATCTTAAAATCAATCTGGAGTTAACGGCGCTAGATTTGTCTTTGGTTAATGTCGATATTCAGAAAATCAATGTTGGCGATTCGGTAAGATGCATTTCAAATCCGCATGGAATCGATGAGTTTTTTCTTGTTACAAAAAAGGTCAGAAACTTTCAGGATCCAGCAAAAGACAAGTTGATCCTAGGTGATGCGTCGGCTGGTGTTACCCAACAGATGTATGATGATAAACAGTATCTCTTGAAGAAAATTGCGGCAATTAACAATGACCGAAAAGCCTGGATAGAATATGGAAATTATCCTTTCGATTTGACTGGAGTAAATGTTGTATTTCAGCGAGAACATACCATGCCTCCAGTTGTGAATGTATCTATTTTGAAGAATATTGATGATGTTGGTGGGGGCACTGAAACGGCAAAGGATATTGTTGTTACTACGGATTTGGTCATTCAAAGAAATGATGAGGGCCTGATTCTATACACTGGTTGTAGTTTGAAGTTTACCGGGACATTGAGTGATCCTAGTAATTGGTATGTAAGTGTGCAAATAATTGGGACATATGTTTAATGAGAAAGAGTGGTGTTGAATTTCATGTCTTTAACTTATCAGGTCTTTGCCCTTCATGACTGGCAGGTGAATTTTAACGCTGCTGCTATCGCCTCGGCAAATTCAATTTCGGATCAGTCACTAAAAATATGTGGTAGTTTTCGGGCATATAATGATTATATTGGCTTCATTTGGAAAAACACGGACACAAAGAATCATGCGATGTTCAGGCATGAAAAAGTGACAGATTTTGCTGATATTATCATTGATTTTGATGTCAGCTTTACTGGTGCCGTAAAGCCCTTTGATGCTGCCATTGAAGACAAAGCACCGGCTTTGGCAGTTTATTATAGTGATGGAACGATCCTGACGCATTTGTTAAGGGATTCATTGACTGGCAACAATCATTATCATATTGATTTTAGTAATCTGTTTGAGCGAAGAATGGTAGAAAATCCTGACTATGATCCCAGCGATCCGGAGTCGCAGCCATATGTTTTGCAATTATTTCCACTTCCAACTACGGGGATTGAAACGGTTGTTATGGCGATTGTGCCAACATATTATGACTATACAAATGTAACTTGTACCGGCCGTTTTGATGAATTTACAGTTTTTTTTTCAAATTATACTGTCACTGGGGGATTCACGACAATTGATGATTACGAACGTGAGACCCATTTTTTTCGTGTTGCTGAAGGCTATGATGACGAATGTTTCAGAAATCCCCGGAATCTGCTGATGTTTAACAGGAAGCTCGGATATCGAGACGTTATCAATTTGTACATCGGTGCGTCACATTATTATGAGAAGGTGGGCATTGCTGGAGCGGATAGTGAGGACTATAACAATTTTAAAGTTGTGGAATCAAAGGGGCTGTGCCTGGCATTTTCCGAATGGCTTAAATGCTTATGTTACTACATGCCGCAGTATGGCTTTAACCGGTTGATTGTCTCAATTTCTATGGAAAACTTGCACATCCCGGAAAAATGGCAACAACTGTTTTATGACAAGGAGTCTGCCTGTTATAAGGCCGGGCGTACTGGTTGGGAACCACCGACATTCTTTTTCAGTCCAACCAATCAGGAAGCAAGGATTTATTATCAGCGTATCTGTGAAGAATCATTGGATATTGCGATTAGTTACCTGGGGAGTCAGAATGTGACATTACAGCTTGGAGAACCCTGGTGGTGGTGGCAGGAATTTATGCCGGGGGATGTCAGTATACCTTATCCAAACAGACCCCCATGTTTTTATGATCAAGCCACAGTTGCCCTTCATTTAAGTGAACTGGGCAGGGAGATACCAGTCTTTGATACGTCCAGTTTTGAATTAACAAGTAAAAATATTGAAACGGCAAATTGGTTGGGAATGAAGCTTGGTGATTTTTCGGATTTTGTCAGGCGTATTGCAAAGGATAAAAACGTCAAATACACAATTTTATTTTTCCCGCCATCGGTTTTGGATTCAAAACGGGTTCCCAAAGGCATGATGTATGCAAATTTTGCCAGACAATATTGGAAATTCCCAAACCTGGATTTTATCCAAATTGAAGACTATGACTGGCTCATGACTGAAAACAAGTCGCATCTTTCGGTTTTTAAATTTGCTTTGAAACAGCTAAACTATCAATTTGTCAAAGCCAATTATTTTGCTGGTTTTGCATGGGCAGAGTATCAGGAGCCAATTGAGGTTAAACCTTACAAAAAAGAAACTACGATCAGTATGGTGCCTGGTGGAGTTTCAATTTCAGCGACAAATGAAGCAGCTTATTTTAATGTAGTTTCAGACCAGTCTATTTATAATGAGCTGCAGATTCGATCAGAAACATTTTCTTCAGGTGATGTGATCTATATTAAGAACTCAGGAACAGCCTATTTAGCAATTTCAGCGGTTAACAGCACATGGGGATTCACTTATTTAAGTGGTGGAATGAATATGGCACCCTATCAACCTTATATTATGAAATGTGTTTACAATGGGTGGGGAGCGGATACGATGTGGAGTAATTATCTTGTTTCTGATTACGGTTCTGATGGCTCGGTAGCAGCAAAAGTGATTGATCCGGAGGACAATAACGATAAGTCAAGACCAGCTTATGAGGGTCAATGGAAAAAGATTGAACGTGCAGCTAATAAAGGAATTACCTTGGGTTTTTCAGATGTGTTTATCTGGGCGGGAACACAAATAAGACGTGACGGTTACAGTCTCAGGAAATTTATGGTTCCCGAAATAGTTAATGACATTGACATTCGGTTTATCAATAAAAAATGAGAATATCAGCTTTGAGGCTGATTTTTTTTGCAAAGGAAAGGATGAAACAATGAGATATTTAATTGACAGCCCGATTTTATCGGGTATTTTTACGGCGGTTATTGGCTTTTTTACCTGGTTGTTCGGAGGTTGGGATACACTGATGAGCGTGTTGGTATCGCTGATGGCATTGGATTATCTGACGGGTTTAATGGTAGCGTATCAGAATAAAGGATTGTCCTCATCGGTTGGATTAAAAGGATTGTTTAAAAAGATGGCTGAGTTGGTCGTGGTTATGGTGGCCGTTCAGATTGATATTGCCACCAATCAAGGCGGGGCATATTTTAAAAACATCGTCTGCCTGATGTTCATTGCCAATGAAGGGCTGAGCATCTTGGAGAACACCGGTAATTTAGGTGTTCCCCTCCCGGAAGCACTGACCAAGGCATTAAAGCAGATAGAAAATAAAACAGAAACACAAAATGAAAGTGAGGGTGAAATAAAATGATTGAAAAAGCAAACGTAATATATGACGGCCATGTCCAGGACATTGGCAATATCGGCCCATTTCAAAACGGAGAACTATGCGGAACATTTGGTAAGTCAAAACGACTGGAAGCCCTGAGCATCAAAACCGATTCGGATCAGCTAGGGGTCGAATACGAGGGGCAGATCCAAAACACTGGCTGGACGGATGTAAAGCGGGATGGTGAGTTGCTGGGAACAACCGGTCAGGGGTTACGCCTGGAAGCTGTAAAAATCCGGCTGACGGGCGAAAAAGCAAGCGAATATGATATCTATTATGGCGTTCACGCTGAAAATTATGGCGATATGAATTGGGCCATGAACGGTGAACCAGCCGGAACAGAGGGGTTAGGACTCCGGATCGAGGGGATAAAGATCATCATCGCCCCCAAATCGGTTAAATTGACTGTTGGCGATGTTCGTAATTTCATTAAGGCAGAACCAAAATCGGTAGCCCCGGCCATGCCTACACCACAAGTGCAGAAAAGTCTGGCAGGGAAAATTATCTGCCTGAATCCTGGTCACGGTGGCTCCGATCCAGGGGCGGTTGGATTGCTCCGTGAGTCAGATCAAAATTTATGTGTCGTTCTCAGGCTTGGTCAGCTACTTTCGGAACGTGGAGCATCAATCATCTATACAAGAACAACGGATGTCCATATGTACCTATCTGAGCGAACAGAGATTGCAAATAATGCCAATGCCGATATTTTTGTTTCAGTACATCATAATGGGTCAAGTGATCCGGCGTCAAACGGATCTGAAACGATCTGTTATCCGGGCAGTGATAATGGGCTGCGGTTGGCCACTCTGACATTAAACGGGTTATGTAACCGTCTTGGCACTTATCGGCGGGGAGTGATCCAGCGTGATGATTCGGATGTAACATATTCTGATATGGTCGCAGTAATCACCGAAGCGTTGTTTTCATCCAATCCGGATGAGTGCAACTTATTTTCAAATGGTGGGGCCGAATTAGAAGCGTTGGGTATCATGGATGGAATCCTTGCATATTTCGGTTTCTGACAAAATTATAAATAAAGTATATCGATCTTGACGGTTTATTTATAGACGTATAATGATCTTGACTGAAAATTTGTCAAGTAAGCTTCACGGCCACCTTCGGGTGGCCATATTATATTTTCAGGAGGAAAAATGAATAGTTTTATACCATGGATTGGCGGGAAACGCCTGTTAAGAAAAACAATAATTGAAATGTTTCCAAAGGACTTTGATCGATACATTGAAGTCTTTGGCGGTGCCGGTTGGGTGCTCTTTGCAAAAGATAGGCATGCCGATCTGGAGATTTATAATGATTATGACGGTCAGCTGGCCAATTTATTCCGGTGCGTGAAGTTTCACCCGGATGAGGTAAAAAAAGAAATTTCCTGCGTGCTGAACTCCAGGGAGTTTTTCGAAGATTTCAAATCTCAGCTTGATATGCGTGGATTAACCGATATTCAACGTGCTGGGCGGTATTTTATGATCATAAAAACTTCATACGGAGCTGATAGAAAGACCTATGGAGCGACTAAAAAGAACCTCGCTAAAAGCACAGACTATCTGAGCGAGATCAGTGAACGGCTGAATGGCGTGGTGGTTGAAAACCGAGATTTTGAACGGATCATCAAAGTTCATGATCGTCCCAATGCTCTTTTCTATCTTGATCCACCTTATCATGGGACAGAAAAATATTATCAAACTGGCTTCGGAGATACGGATCATGAAAGATTAAGAGATGCCTTGAAAGAAATCAAAGGAAAGTTTATACTGAGTTATAACAATGATGATTTTATCCGGGATTTGTATAAGGATTTCAACTTGATTGAAGTCAGCCGGAGAAATTCGCTGCTTGAACGATATGATGGAAAAGATAAAGAATACAAAGAAGTAATAATCTTGAATTACTAAAATCTACCTTATATTAAAGGGCCTTACGGTCTGGGGGCTTTTGGTATGTGGTTTGAGCAAGTTTGTATTTTTCATTTTTTGCAATAATTGTTAGTGGAATAATTATTAGTAGGTGGTGATAGCTTGGCAAAGTTAAAAGATTTTATTCGAAAGTATAAGGTTTTATTGGGAATTATCATAGGGGTTAGTTTTGCAATTATTGGCCCTTTTATTATTGACAAAGTGTATGATTCGAAAAATAAAATATTTTTCACTTTATGGAATGCTTCAGATGTTCTTTCGTATTATGGCACCCTTTTAGGCGCAGCTGCAACTATTATTGCAGTAACTTGGACTATAATCACAACAAAAAAATCAGCTGAATTAGATAGAAAACACGCTATGATAGTTAATCACAGTAATATTGGAGTGAAAGAGTGTTACGATCTAATAGAAGTTTGCGATACTATTAAAATAAAGACTTTGCTTGATAATTTAAATAATCCAACTGATAAAAATGACTTTGATAAAAGTATTGAAATATCATTACTACAAAATAAATTCAGCAAGCTTATAGATGAGATAAAAATAAGCCATATTAAATGGCAATTCATTTATCCATTCGTCGGATCAAAAACAAGAGACTTTATTGATTTTTATATTATAGGACTCCAAAAACTTATAGAAGATTTATCAAAATCGATAGAGTGTAACGGGACCTATTTTTGGGTAAATAATGAAAATTTGGATAAAATTAGCTGCTTTCAAAATAAACATCAACCAACTTTTATTGTAATTCTTCAGTATCTTGTCCATGAATACGATTGTGAGACAATTTGGGAATGTTCGTTATTTGATGGTAAAAATGACTCCGATGATAAAGAAAAAACAAATATCCGATAAGATAAATTAAATGCTATGCTGATGAAGTTATGATATTTGCTTTCGCAACAGCGTTTACAGTCCAAATGAGCTTGAAAGGAACGGTTCAATCAATGAAAATTTATAATTTGAAAAAAATGGCGATAAAATGGCTGTATTACTTCAAGGTTCAGTGAGACTACTATTCTTCCCCGACTCTTAATCAGGGTACTGTCTATAAAACATATAAAATAAGAAGAAAGTTTAAATTGTGACAATCTAAACAAGAATATGATTTTGAAAAAAGTGTGTTATCATCTAAATTAAATAAATTGGCAACGTTTTATGGTTGTGCATATGTCTGGGTACGGGCACCCGTGGCGTGATGGAGCGGATGATTATGAGGCTTCCGGAACGAACATGATTGCCTGTATTTTTGAAACTGGGTCAATCCAGGCAGATATCAATACGTTGGTGGATGTTCAGAATTATGGAAAAGCAATTGCAAAAGGAATTTGCAATTTTGCCAATCAAGAAGCGTAGAAATTTGTTTGAGTAAAGGTTCTATTTTCGACTAGAAATATTAAATGCTATCGTATATAATATTTAATATAATCGTTATGCAAATGATATTTTATTTAAGCTTGCATATTCGTTTTAATATGAAGAATGGGAGAATCAAAAATGAATATATCTGAATCAAAAAAAATTTTAATATTTTGTCTTAGTAGTTACACTATTCTTGTTCTAATTGTGAATTTATTTGGAATTTTTTGGCCGGCTTTTATTATTCTAGAAACTGGAGCACCTAGCGCACTTGTAACTCTTTTTGTAGGATTATTTGGGACAGTGATCGTAGATTACATTGTTGGATTGATAATTATAGAATTAGCTGAAAAATCTTTCGAAATCATGGAGGATCATATAAAGAATGATTGTATGAAATATATGACAGGGTTGACATGTGCTATAGTAGTAAGCAATTTTATAACATTCTTGGCAATTTTGGATTCCTTTAATACAATCCTTTAGCTTAAATCTGTTTTTACTCAAAAAATAAATAACTATGGAAAGTAGTGATTTAGCAATATCATCCATTTAAAATTTGACACCACCCTTAGGGGTGGTGTTTTTTTATTTTTTGGATTATAATTAAAAAATGGGAGGGATGATATTATGTGTGAAGGATTAGAACTTATAAAAATGGTTACTGCATTGTCATCGACAGCGGGTAAAGCGATAGATTTTGCGAGCGTCTCTGGAATTCCTGAAAGCATAAAGAACGCATTAGGTATTCTTGATGATAAGATTTCGGAAATGAAGTTAAACAACCAAATTAATTTCCTGATAAGAGTCAAAAAGAAACTTGATGATATAGGTTATCCATATATATTAAAACCTATTGAATTAAAGCTAACCGCCCATCTATTGGAGGCAACGTCACTAGAAACGAATGATTTTCTGCAAGAAATGTGGGTAAACCTTTTAATTAACTCGTCGATTGAAGAAACTGGTATTTACTTAAACAGAACATTCATGGATATTTTAGAAAGATTGAGTCCTTTAGAAGCTAAAATTTTGATTAAAATTTATGAATTACCGTTTGAAGAAACAGAAAACAGAGGTGTCTTAACAATTGGGCTTCCGGAAAAAGTAACTATTGTAGAAGATAATTATAAACGGGATGACAGATTAGAAAATGAACCGATTAAATTAGCACTGTCTAATCTTTTGCGATTAGGATGTATATCACAAAGAGATTTATTTGCACCGGATGAAATTTTCGAAATTGTCAAACCTACTTTGTTGGGAAAACGGTTTGTTGAATCGTGTACTTTGGATCTTTGAATTAAAAAAAGAAAATTGATTATCATAATGACAAATACAGGTTTTTATAGAAATGTGGTATAGTGCCTCAAAAGTGGGAATGATTTTTGAATAAATATTTAATCCTAATAGGTGGCGTTTTTTCATATATAGATTTAGAATAGACGAAAGTATATTATAAGTTGGGACAAACCTACGGAGTTGAAGAGAATATGGATAATTTAGAACTAAAAAAAGATATAGAAGGCTTGGTTCAAATGTTGGAAGACCGAGAGGAAATAAAAGTTATTGTCAAGTCTGTTGGCAATAAAATTAATATCAATGAATACCCATATGACTTTAATTCTGATTTTCAAATTGATTTCAGAGTTAAAGAAAATGAATTTAGATTGGCTTTACTCTATTTAATAAAAAGGAATACTGGAACTGGATCAAAGATTATTGATTGGATCTTGAATTATTGTAGAACAAAGAAAATTGATTCTCTCTTAATTGCAAATATTAGTGCTGAAAAAAAGGAAATGATCAAGCTATGTAAAAAGTATAATGGATCATGGGAAAATGTTTGCAAATGCGAAGGGTTAACATATAGGGACTATCGAATCATATTATGAAAAAAATAAATACGCCGTTATGCAATCAATATCATAGTTAGCAATGCATGGCGTGTGAAAATCATAAAAGAAGGTGCCAAGATCTAGCATCTTCTTTTTTATTGACTTTACAACAGAACGGATGTACTATAAAACAAACGTTCTTTTGTGAGGTGGATAAATGGATCGTGTAATTTTGCATTCAGATATGAACAGTTTTTATGCAAGTGTTGAGTGTCTTTATAACCCAGAGATCAGAGATAAACCAGTGGCTGTTGGTGGTAATCCTGAAAAACGTCATGGGATTATACTGGCTAAGAATGAGAAAGCCAAAAAAGCGGGAGTGAAGACGGGAGAAACTTTAGGACAAGCATTGGGAAAATGCCCCAATCTTGTTATAGTGCGCCCAAATTACGAGCGTTACTTGCGTTATTCAAAACTCTCAAGGGAAATATATAACCGATATTCTAATCAGGTTGAACCGTTTGGATTGGACGAATCGTGGATCGATGTAACAAATAGTATAAAACTTCATGGATCAGGTGAGAAGATCGCTAATAAGATCAGCTCGGAAATCAAAGATGAACTGGGAGTAACGGTTTCTATTGGCATATCCTGGAACAAAATTTTTGCGAAGTATGGATCGGATTATAAGAAACCGGATGCGATCACTATTATTACACGAGATAATTATAAACAAATTGTCTGGGAACAAGATGTAGGGGACTTACTTTACGTTGGGCGATCTACGAAAAATAAGCTTCGAAAATATGGGATTTATACTATTGGTCAATTGGCCAGCACTTCGGTTGATTTTCTCGTTACTGTTTTTGGAAAAATGGGCGTAGTTCTATGGCGGTTTGCTAATGGCCTTGACGACAGCCCGGTTAAACCATTTGACGAACATTATAATGGAAACGAACGTTTAATTAAGAGTATTGGTAACAGTATTACAACTCCTAGGGATCTCAAGAACCTTAGGGATGTAAAAATCATCATTTATATGTTAACAGAAAGCGTAGCTATGCGTTTAAGGGAAACTGGATGCTATTGCCAGACGGTGGCTATCCACGTTCGAAATAAAGAACTATATAGCTTTACCCGACAAATGAAGCTTCAGAAACCATCAGATCTCACAAATGAGATTGCCAGAGCAGCCATCGATCTATTTGTAAGAAACTATGATTTTAGTTCTGATATCCGATCCATGGGCGTAAGGGTGACCGATCTGGTACCTGATTCAACACCAATACAATTAGATTTATTTGGCAATGAAGAATTGCGGGTGAGACAGGCTCGACTTGACGATACCATCGATGGTTTAAGAAAACGCTTTGGAAATTTGGCAATACGGAGGGCGTTAACCATTGACGATCAAATGGGAAACCTGGATGCTAAAAAAGATCATGTTATCTATCCGATTGGGTATTTTTAGTAATAAGTAAAAACATCAGGAGTTTACTAGGACATGTTATTTTTGCACTGAATGTGCTATCTCTTTCAGTAATGCAAGCCAAAGTGACCCATATTTCGTGTTGAGTTCATCAACCAATTTATTTCTTTCTAAATCAGCAAGTATTCCAGCGTTAAAACAGTAAAGCAATACGCCCAGTGCCATATCATGGACCATCTTCAGAGATTCATAATCTTTGGCGATGGTCATTTCTTTATAGGTGTCTTCTAAGTATTTTTGAAGAGCAGTTTTTAAATTATTCATATCGTCCTCGCTTTCCTTTGCAGTAATTAAAACATTTATTAATATGATAATCAATCAATTTGAATAATTTTTACTGTTGAATACTTCTCAATAATAATGTTACAATCGTTATTAAAGAGAAATAGTGAGAAGGAGGACGAATTTATGAGGAAAAGTATTCATAAGTGTTTTGTGGTGCTATTAACTTTGTTCATGATTGTTGGAATGGTACCAGCTAGTGCTTCAGCAGCATCAACGCCAGTAGCAAGTTATCATACCCACGTTCAAAATGTGGGATGGCAGGACTTTGTATCCGATGGCAACATGAGCGGCACGTCGGGCAGAGGGCTTCGATTAGAGGGAATCGAAGTTAAGTTAGATAATCAAGGCTACGATTTAGGGATAACCTATCAAACCCATATTCAGAATATCGGCTGGGAAGCTGATACGACGAGGGGCTGGAAGTCAAACGGTCAAATGAGTGGAACTGAAGGTTTATCTTATCGACTGGAAGGTATTCAGATTAAGCTGACCGGGACCGATGCCAGCAAGTTTGATATTTATTATCAGGTTCATGCTGAAAATATAGGATGGATGGGCTGGGCCAAGAATGGAGAGAGTGCAGGAACAGCTGGCTTTGGTTATCGGCTTGAAGGAATAAGAGTCAAAATTGTACCGGCTGGATCAGCAGCACCTGGAAGCACTGAAAATCCATTTGTGATAAATACACCAACATATGGCAAGCTAAAAGTAAGTTATGTTGATGTTGGCCAGGCTGATAGTATACTCATTCAGCAGGGCGATCATGCGATGCTGATTGACGCTGGGAACAACGACGATTCAACTTTAGTTAAAAACTATATTACAAATCAAGGTGTTTCAGTTCTTGATTATGTAATTGGAACGCATCCGCATGAAGATCACATCGGCGGGCTTGATTATGTTATCAACAGCTTCCAGATTGGTAAGATCTATATGCCAGAAGTTGTTGCAACAACAAAGACTTTTGAGGATGTCATCACTGCGATTAATAATAAAGGAATGTCAATTTCAAAACCGAATGTTGGCGAGACATTTAAATTAGGCGATGCAACTTGCACGATACTAGGACCAATGGATCCGGATGCTTCAGAATTAAACACCTATTCAATTGTTTTGAAGGTTGATTATAACAATAATAGCTTTTTATTCACTGGAGATGCGGAAGCAGTAAATGAATCAGCTATGATCAATTCCGGTCGTGATTTAAATGTTGATGTACTAAAAGTTGGACATCATGGGAGCACATCGTCAACTACTCAAGCGTTTTTAAATGCCACTAGTCCATCATTTGCGATTATCTGCGTAGGCGCCGGCAATTCTTACGGACACCCGGCTGCAAGTGTTGTAACAAGGTTGGAAAACAATGGGGCTAAAATATTTAGAACAGATGTAAACGGGACAATTGTGGCTACAAGTGATGGAACGAGTATTTCATTTAATGTAAACCCAACTAATCCTGATCCGGTAACGCCACCACCTACACCAACGCCGACGCCGGATCCTACACCAACACCAACTCCTGAAACACCCGTGGACTACACTGTGTACAAAACGAATACGGGAACGAAATACCATCGAGATGGATGTTCTTACCTCAGCAAAAGTAAAATACCAATCATGAAGTCGGTCGCAATTGCCCAGGGATTAGGTCCATGCAGTAAATGCAATCCATAAAAGGTGAAACTATGAAAGTAATAATTGATCGATTCGAAGGAAGAGCAACGGTTTGCGAAAAAGAAGATAGATCTATGATTGAGATTCCTAGAATTGTAACTCCGGAAGATGCAAAAGAAGGGGACGTCCTGATAATAGAAAATGGAGATATTATTATTGACCATGAGGCTACTGAGAAAAGGCGAAAAGAAATTGGGGAAATTACAAAAAGTTTGTGGAAATGATAGTTCGAAATAATGTATTAAATGAGGGATTACAACAATAAAAGGTGATTTGCAATGAAAAGAGAAAGTTTATTTGTCGGAATTTTCTAATGAAAGGTATTTTATACTTTTGTATTCGATTTGTGTGTGGATTTTCGGCAGCTTTTTTAGAGTGAAAATATATTTATATTAATGGAGAAAGAGTTATGCAATTACTGTTTTGGTTAGAAAAAAAATGTCAAAATCATATGTATCAGTTAGAAGATAAGCTTGAATTTGAAGAAAAATTTGACTTTTGTAAATATAAAAATTTATTTAATATATTGCCAAGAGATCTTTACGATGAACTTATGGACTTTAGTGAATTTGAAAAATCTCCATTTGGGGTAATCTATACAATATTAGATGGAAAAGTTGAAAAATTAATTTTGGACAATATTTATTTTGATAATATACCAACATTCAGCGACACAAATTGTTTAGAAGAGTTATTGGTAAATGGAAATGTATTTTCGAATAAAGATATAAGCAATTTAGTGAAACAATGTCCATCACTTATTAGATTGAGTTTAAATAATTCAGAGATCAGAGAGGTGCCGGCATGTGTGGAAAGGGTAACAAACCTGACCACATTAGATTTAAGTGGAACAGAGATTACTGAGTTACCGGAGTGGATTGGTAAAATGACAAACCTGACCAGTCTGGATTTAAGCAAAACAAAGATTAGCGAGTTGCCGGAGTCGATGAAAGGAATGACAAACCTGACCACATTGGATTTAAGTGGAACAGAGATTACTGAGTTACCAGAGTGGATTGGTAAAATGACAAACCTGACCAGTCTAAATTTAAACAAAACAAAGATCAGTGAGTTGCCGGAGTTGATGGAAGGGATGACAACTTTGAATACTTTGGATTTAGGTAATACTGAGATCCATAAGTTACCGGAGTGGATTGGTAAAATGACAAACCTGGCCGGTCTGAATTTAAGCAAAACAAAGATTAGCGAGTTGCCGGAGTGGATAAGTGGAATGACAAACTTGATCGCATTGAATTTGAGTTATGCAAAGATTAGCGAGTTACCGGAGTGGATAAGAGGAATGTCAAACCTAATCGGATTGAATTTGAGTTATGCAAAGATTAGCGAGTTACCGAAGTGGATTGGCAAAATGACAAACCTGACCAAACTGGATTTATGCGGAACGAAGATTAGCGAGTTACCGGAGTCGATGAAAGGAATGACAAACCTGACCACTTTGAATTTAAGTGGAACGAAGATTAGCGAGTTACCGGAGTGGATGGGTAAAATGACAAACCTGACCACTTTGAATTTAAGTGGAACGGAGATTAGTGAGTTACCGGAGTGGACTGGTAAAATGACAAACCTGACCACTTTGGATTTAAGTGGAACAGAGATTAGCGAGTTACCGGAGTGGATGGGTAAAATGACAAACCTGACCACTTTGGATTTAAGTGGAACAGAGATTAGCGAGTTACCGGAGTGGATGGGTAAAATGACAAACCTGACCAGTCTAAATTTAAACAAAACAAAGATCAGTGAGTTGCCGGAGTTGATGGAAGGGATGACAACTTTGAATACTTTGGATTTAGGTAATACTGAGATCCATAAGTTGCCGGAGCGGATGGGAGAAATGATTAGCCTTGCCACTTTGGATTTAAGTGGAACAAAGATTAGCGAGTTGCCGGAGTCAATGAAAGAAATGACAAACCTGACTAGGTTGAATTTAAGTAGAACAGAGATAAGTGAATTGCCGAAGTGGATTGATAAAATGACAAACTTGACCAGTCTGGATTTAAGTGAAACAAAGATCAGTGAGTTACCGGAGTTGATAGATGGAATGACACACCTGACTAGGTTGGATTTAAGAAAAACAAAGGTATGCGAGTTACCGGAGTGGATTGGTAAAATGACAAACCTGACCAGTCTGGATTTAAGTGAAACAAAGATCAGTGAGTTGCCGGTATCGATAGGTGGAATGACACACCTGACTAGGTTGAATTTAAGCAAAACAAAGGTATGCGAGCTGCCGGAGTGGATTGGTAAAATGACAAACCTGACTAGGTTGAATTTAAGCAGTACAAAGATTAGCGAGTTGCCGGTATCGATAGATGGAATGACAAACCTGACCAGTCTGAATTTAAGTGGAACGAAGATTAGCGTGATACCGAAATCGATGGGAGGAATGAAAAACTTGACCTGCCTGGATTTAAGCGGAACACCTATTAGTAAGATATCTGTTGAGTTGCATAATCTTAAAAAGTTGCGGGTATTAGGTCTCAATGATACATGTCTTGATAGTGTACCAGAGGAACTTCTTAGATTGAAATTACCATTTATTCAGAATAAGTTTGTAACGAATGAAAAAGGAATTAATATTTACAATGTAAATTTTCGTTTCATGGAAAAAACATTATTTGAACAGCCAATAGAAACTATTAAAGAGTTCTACAAAGATGGTTTACAAGAAATAAATGAAAGCAAGGTCATTTTTATTGGCGATGGTGAGGTTGGTAAAAGTTCTTTAATTGAATGTCTAATAACAGGAGATTGTGATAGGAAAAAAAGCTCTACTCATGGGGTGTCGATTGAAAATCTGCTAGTTAATATAGATGATAAAGATGTGAAATTGCGAATCTGGGATTTCGGAGGTCAACATATCATGCACGCTATGCACAGATGCTTCCTTACTGACCGAACAGTATATGTTATTGTTGTTGAAAGTAGAAATGATACGTATGTTGAGCGATATGTAACTGACTGGCTTGAAACAGTAAAAGCATTTGCACCTGGTTGCCCTGTTATTTTAGTTTTTAATAAAATTGAAAATAATCCTAATATATCAATAAATCAAACAGATTTTTACGCAAAATACCCAATGTTGAAGCAAGTATTATATGTTTCTGCCCACCAGAATGAAAAAGTCGCTGAAGGCTCTTTGAATGGAAATACTATTGAACAATTAAAAAGTGTTATTTGTTCAACTGTTAGTAATTCAGACTGGTATAGATTTCTTTTTAACAAAAAATGGTTAAAAGTTAAAGAAAAACTTGAGTTGATGAAAGACGATTATATAAGTATTAATGATTATCGCAATATCTGTAAATATAACGGAATAAACCATGAGGAGACGCAAAATAATCTGCTTCGCTGGTTTAAAGATCTTGGGGTATCTAACTATTATGAAAGAGAAATCGACACAAGTGTTTTAGAAATGTTTCAGGTTCTAAACCCTGAATGGTTAACTAATGGAATATATCGTATGATATTACGTTTACCTAAAGAACAAGGAATTCTTTCGCATCAAGAAATTAATGAAGTAATGAATAAAAGTTTTGCAGGTGATGTAAAAGAGAATATTAGATACTCAGCAATCGAAGTTGATTATATACTCCAAGTTATGCGTCGATTTGGGATTTCCTATAAAATGGGTAAATCAGAACTGATACCACTTCGACTCCCTGTAAATACTCCGCAAGAAGAAGAAAAATTCAATAAGAAAACTGCGATGCATCTTTCGTGGGAGGCTCCTTATATTCCATCTAATGTACTTCATAAGTTAATGATAAATCAGTACAATTGGTTGAATCTCGGGTGCATTTGGCGCAGTGGAGCATGGTTAAGTTGGGATGACAACGATGTGATTTTGGTTTCAGATGATCGTAGTCTAAACTTGTATATAAATGCCAGTAATCCACTCGAAAACTATACAGCGTTAGAAATCATGCGAAAAGAGATTAGAAAAATATTCGCAGAGATGAACATTATTCCAAATGAAATGCTCCATTACACTCGCTTGAAGGATGCAGATGGTAACCTTGTGAAGGATGGAAAAATTGATTATTTAAGTGTTTGTAATCAATATAAAGCAAAACCCAATAATGAAATATATTTAGCGGATTCAGATGCATATGTCAAGCCAGATGTATTATTAATGCGTTTTTTTAGAGAAGAGACTATTAAAGGAGAAATAAAAAATTTGAAGATTGGCAAGATTGTAATTAATAGTTCTAGTGGAATTCAAAATAATGTCGAAGGTAATCAAAAAATAAAAACACAAAATGCAACTAACCAGACAATAGAATTTAGTGATGAAGATATTAATAAAATTGTAAACATGTTGAAATATTTAATCACTACCGAAGAATTACCGAATGATGTCAATAGTGAGTTGCAAAATGTACTTGATAGTGGGAAATCGGATGAAAGTAAAAAGAGTTTATGGAACAATATTACAAGTTTTCTAGGGTTAGGAGGTAATTTGGCAACGATCATTGATGTAGCTACAAATCACTTGCCTAAATTAGTTGATTATTTAGGTCGTTTATCATAAAAATAAGTACTTTTTGTAGATGAGTTTATATTTTTGTTTGAAAACCGTTTAGGAAAAATGGTAGAGAAAAAATTGCTAGTCTATGTACTTGTTTCGGCAGAGTCTGTTGTTGTAGAAACTCAACTGTATTTTAGAATTGGGGGAAGCTGAGTAAAATATTATTCATGATGGAATAATGTTTATAAATTTGCGACAGGTGG
>NZ_JBDODG010000020.1:0-52198 GCF_039830195.1 Acetobacterium sp.
CGTGCTCGGGACTTTCACCCGTTAGATTGCGCCCATGCCGGGCGCACATAAAAAACGCCACCGTTAATACGATAGCGTCCCAAAATACGTTCAGTCTGATTTTTAAATTCCAGCACACATCATTGATGCTGTTAATTATTAGTCATTTTTATTTCATCGCATCCACAGCGGTCATCAACTCCGAAATCGAACTATACCAGTTTTTAATCATATGGCGCATCAGCCCGACCTGTTCAGCTTTGGCCAGCAGCCCAAAGATTGGAATTTTGGAGCCGTAAGCCGCGCCGATTTCGGCCCAGGCATCACAGCCTGATGGCCCGACGTAGATAATCAGATCGGCGCTGGTAACGGATGAGATACAAAAGTCAAAAACCCGTTCCCCTTCGGAAGACTCTATAAAATGGGTCAGCTCTTTTTGCGAAAGAAAGGCTTCTTCCGGTCGGCCCTCCCGGATCCAAGACAGGATGGTGTGGCCCCGGGTTTCCAATAAATCGGTCAGCATTTCAACGGCATGCTGATGCTTCCATGAAGCGGCAATATATATTCTCATGATTCCTCCAACTTGGGTGTTTTTTTATTCTAAGCTCTGTGTTTATTATAACCCTGTCATATTTTATTCACAAGTAGAGGTTATCTTTCCGGCCATAAAAACAGTGCTGTGACACTAATCGAATCATTGCTAAAGTCAGTTTATTTTGCTGGGTTACCGACAATCTTAACATTTTTCTTTTATTTTACTAGCTTGTCGGCTATTTTATAGCTTTTCTTTTTTTGGTTCAGAATTACTTTATTTTTGCTAAGGAGTATATAACCCTTCCCTACTGATAATCCTTGCACCACCGTTGTAAACAGGACGATGGCATAGGTCGCCACCAAAAACAGGTTATAGGTTGGCGTCGCCAAAGAGATGCTGGTACCCATAATCAAGGCCAGACAAAGACCGCCTTTTAAACCGGCCCAGGTCATAAAGGTAATGAATTTAGAGTTTCTCATTCCCTTACCTTTTGGTGGGTTTCTGTTAAAGATCATCGAAGCGTAAACACCAGCCATTCTGGCAATCGTATTAAATACAATCGATCCGATGGCGATGGCGAAAATCATCCCGACCGAGAGGGTGTTGATGTTCTTGATATTCAGTAATATGACACCGACTAACAGGAATAAGATCCCATTTAAGAGGTTATCCACCACTGACCAGAAGGAATAGAATAAGTTGTGTAATTCCTCCGACATACCTTTGTGATTATTACGCTTCATTCCGGCGATTCCGGTGGCATAGTAAAGTCCGCAAATAACTGCCGCGATCGGGCCGGAGAAAACAAGGTATTCACAAATCAGATATGCCAGCATCACAGTCAGGAGACTGGTGAATATTTTAATAAAATTGTCATTTGACCGTTTGAAGACTTCAAATAGCAGGAAGGAAACAACAAAGCCAACAGCCACTGCACCCAGAATTTCAGTGGTTAGGCCCCATCCAAAACTTATTACGGAGACACTGTTAGCAGACAGTTTTAAAGCTGTTAGCAGGGTGGCAAAAATAGCCACGGCAACACCGTCATTGAACAAAGCTTCCCCTTCAATAATCAGGCCGATTCGCTTCGGTAATCCGGCCTTTGCCAGAATACTCATGGCCGAAATCGGATCGGTCGGAGCTACGATTGCGCCAAGCAGACAGGCTTCCAGAAAGGAAATATTGACATGGATCAGATAGCCCAGAGCGAAAAAAAGCAGACCATAAACAACAGTAGATACCACGGTTCCGATAACTGCCATGCTGCCAATCAGGAATTTATCCGCTCTAAAATCGCCAAATTCGATCCGCGATGCCCCACTAAATAGCATAAAGCATAAAACACCTTTAAACAGAAAGTCGGTGAAGTCAAATTCCCGGTATAGATTTATAAACTCCATTGGCAAGTGGACAAGATTCAAGTTCCGGCCAATGATATAAATAACAACAAAGATAAAGCCAAAAACAACCAGACCTATTTCATAGGGCAGTTTTATTGTTTTTTCATTAATAAAACTAAACACGACCACTAACAAGAGCAGTACACTAAACAGTATAAGCAACTGATCAAAATTATACATTTTTTCTCCTTCTTTTCTACGCAACGAAATTTGCGCAAAAAAAAGGCAACAACAAGATAGGCTCACCTTGTTATCACCTTCGATACGTCCGAGTCTATAACAAGAGGATACTAGATACCTTCATTGATGTTAACCTAGTACACTCTTGAAACTTTCTGAATTATAGCACTTTAATATTTATGTGTCAATGGCATTTCATTATAATTTTAGACGCTTTTTTTATGTAAACGAGCGTCTGTTTTAAGTGTTATTTTTCTATCAAACTTGGTCCTGTTTTCTGATTATATCCATCGGTTTAACCGGTGTGCACATCTGTAGATAATAAAGCATTTTGGGATGGGGTGCAGACTCAATTACCACTCCAGATTTGTCGGTCATCATCGCGATTTTTTGCTTGATAAAGCCTTTACCGGGAATCATTATCTCGATCTCGTCGCCTATTGATACTTTGTTGCGCTGCTCAATTAAGGCCATTCCGGAGTTTTCGTCATATTCCAGAACCAGACCCACAAAATCATAATGCCGGGTATAACTGCCGGTCCCGTAATTTTGATCATCTGCTGTTGTTTTACCGCTGAAAAAGCCTTTGGTGTAATTACGGTGGCTGACCTTGGTCAACTCATCATAATAGCCCGCGTCGAGCTGTGTCACCCCGGGATTATCATAAGTGTAGTCAATGGCACTGCGATAAGCCGATACGACGGTAGCCACATAATAAAGGCTTTTCATCCGTCCTTCGATTTTAAAGCTGTCCACCCCAGCCGCCATCAGCGCCGGGATCTCATCGATCAGGCAGAGATCCTTGGAGTTGAAAATAAAGGATCCGGTGGCATCCTCTTCGATGGAAAAAGCTTCATCTGGTCGGGTTTCTTCAATCAGGTGATACTTCCACCGGCAGGGGTGGGCGCAATCACCCTGATTTGAATTTCGGCCGGTCATGTAATGGCTTAACAAACAGCGTCCCGAGTAAGAAATACACATGGCACCGTGAACAAAAATTTCAATTTCCATTTCGGGAGCGACTTTTTCCCGGATTTCCTGAATCTCGTTAAGGCCCAGTTCCCGGGCTAACACAATTCGCTTGGCGCCCTGGGCGTACCAGAATGCCACACTTCGCCAATTGGTATTATTGGCCTGGGTACTCACCGATATTTTTAAATCTGGGGCTACTTCCCGGACCACAGAAAAAACCCCGGGATCGGCTACAATAACACCGTCAATTCCCAGGTCTTTAAGTTCGCTGACATATTCAGGCAGACCTTCCAGGTCGGCATTGTGGGGAATCATGTTCAAGGTGACATAAATTTTTTTATCGCGTTCATGGACATATCTAATCGCCTCCGCTAAATCTGCCAGATCAAAATTGTCGGCCTTGGCGCGGAGCCCAAATTTTTTGCCAGCACAATAGACCGCATCGGCGCCATAATGCAAGGCATACCGTAATTTTTCAAAATTTCCAGCCGGTGCTAATAGTTCAGGTTTTTTCATTTCTTTCTCCGTTCTACAACTCTCGCTTCAATTCTCTTCCTATTAATATTACACCCTTACCTGATTAATTATCTTTTTTCCAACTAAGTGCCAGCCCATCGCCTAATGGCAAAATGCTGGTAATCAATTGGGGATGGTTGGCGATGGTTTCCAGATACACCCGCATCCGTTTAACAATGGTTATTTTCCGGCGGATGACCAAATCATTGGTGGCAATCATGCCTTTGAACAACACATTATCGGAAATCAATAGTCCACCCGGTTTTAAGCACCTCAGGCAATCGTCAAGCAAGTGAATATAATGGCCTTTAGCCCCATCTAAAAAAATCATATCATAAGTTTTATTCAGTTCAGCCAGTTTTTCCTGAGCATCCCCGACCATCAGGTTAATCTGATGGTTAAGTCCCAAACTGGTGATGTTCTCATCGGCCTGAACCACCATGTTTAAATTTCGTTCAATGGTATCCACATGCCCTGTGGGACCCATGGCTTCGGCAAAAATCGACGCCGAAAATCCCACCGCTGTACCAACTTCCAGAATAGTCCGGATTTTATTGGCCGCGATCAATAATTCGATGTGTTTTTGAACTTCTTTATGAATGATCGGGATCTCATCGTTCAGCGCTCTTTTTCTGAATGCTTCTATTTGGGGACGATCAGCCGGGATTAACCCTCTGATATAATCCTCAATGTAATCTTGTACAATTTCGCTCACAGTCTGGCCTTCATTCTTTTTTATTGGTGGCCCCTTTTTTACAGGGGCCTGACTTACATTTCAGTTTGTCTTAATCAGTTGCCCATATATTTTTCAACATCTTCCAGGTGTTCTTCATAGGTTTCGTTGAAATAAATTTTTCCTGAGTTCATATCGGCCACAAAATATAGATATTTGGTTTCGGCCGGATATAAGGCCGCTTCTAACGAAGTTTCCCCGAAGGAACAAATCGGTCCAAAGGGTAGTCCGGTGTTGATATAGGTATTATAAGGTGACGGGAATTGGGTCTGTTCGGTTGTTAATACTGCCGTTTTTTCGCCGCGGGCATAATCCACGGTAATGTCAGACTGTAGCGGCATATTTTCGGCAATCCGGTTGTAAAATACACTGGCGGCATTAGCTTTATCTTCAACCAGTTTGGTTTCCAATTCCACAATGGAAGCCATAATCACGATCTCATCCACCGTCTTGCCCTTATCTTTAGTTCGTTTTTGCAGCTCCTGATCATAGACCTCCACAAAACGGTCCAGCATCGCCGTCACCACAGCTGATGGCTCAACCCCTGGTGAAAAGCTGTAGGTATCAGGAAAAAGGTAGCCCTCCAGAGTTCGGCTGACCCCATCTTTTTCAGTCAGGGGAATACTGCTTAAAATCGGATAGTTTTTTTGATATTCAGCTACTTTTTTTGTTTCTTCGATAAACGCTTCGGCATCACAAACATTTTTTTCTTCCAGAATTTCGGCAAATTCTGAAATATTACGTCCCTCTGGTATGGTAACCGTGGCATCTGCCACATCACCGCTGACCAGACGGTCCAGAATCTGTTGGGCGGATTCGGTCGGACTGAAAGCATAATAGCCAGATTGGATCTGGTTGGCAGTACTCTCTTTTTTAGCCAACATCTCAAAGGCAAAAGCATCTCGGATCAGGCCATTTTCTGTCAATAGCTCAGCGACATCGCTGATGACTGCGCCTTCTTCAATCTGCACATAGACAAGGTCCCCATCTCCTACTGGTTCCAGCATTTGACCGATAAAATAGTTGAAGCTGAACACACCAGTTGCCCCAAATACGACTAATAATAAAAGAATAATTGCAATAAGTTTTCCCGGCTTTTTTCGGGGTGACAGTCTGGTTTGATTTGTTCCGTTACTCATCCTTTCACCTTCCTTTCATTTCTTAAACCATAAAAAGAATATAGGACCGCGATTGAGGGGCACCTATATTCTTTTTATATTATTTTTATTTAAATGGTTGTTTACACGCCACAGCCTTCTTCTTCTGAATCAAATAGACCCATATCCAAATCTACTGCTTTTGCCATGATGTCAGTGATATCCTGAAAAACCACCGAAAAATACATTTGCGCCTGGAAAAACTCGGCAATTACAGGAATACCCATAATTGTGTTCGCAATGGCATTATAGCCAGTAATCTGCTCTTCTGTCAGCTCATTTCCCAACATTTGAAAAGATTGAATTTCCATCTGCTTACGCATATAATCCTTGGCCATTTCATACTTTTCTGGATCTTGTTCCAGCTTTTCTTTAGCGGCTAAAAAATTCTTGTATTCGGTGGATTCTTTGAGTGCTCGTGCCAAATTATTGGCTTCATCATATACATTCATGCCTTACTCCTAGTTTTAAAATATTATCGGCAACTGTTCAGGAAATTTGTCTTAAACAATCGCCTGATTTAATTTATACTTCCATCAAGATGGGCAGTATCATCGGTTTTCGCTGTGTTTTTTCATAGAGATATTTAAACAGGCTTTCCCGAATTACATTTTTGATGGAATTCCAGTCTATAATACCCTTTTCTTCACAAGATATCAAGGCTTTCTTTACCTCTTCCCGAGCGTTATTAATGAGTTCTTCAGATTCTCTCACATAAACAAATCCCCGGGAGATAATATCCGGTCCTGAGACTGCTTTACCTTTATGCATGGTACAAACCACAATGAAAAGACCATCTTCCGATAAACGTTTCCGGTCATTGAGTACAATATTACCGATATCACCGACTCCCAGCCCATCAACCAGAACCGGTTCGGCCTGGGTTTTTCCGACAACCTGAACACTTCGCTTATCGATTTCCAGAATATTTCCATTTTCGGCAATAAAAGTTTTATCCTTATTCATTCCAACCGTTTGGGCCAGCTCCGCATGCTGCATCAGCATTCGGCTTTCCCCATGAACAGGTAGGAAATGCTTGGGTTTAACCAGCGTGATCATCAGTTTCAGTTCTTCCTGTCGGGCATGACCAGAAACATGAATTTCGGCAAAACGACCGTATATAACATCAGATCCCAGTTCTACCAGTTTATTAATGACTTCGGAGACCATTTTTTCATTTCCCGGTACTGGAGATGCTGAAATGATAACCATATCTTCTTTTTTAATCGTCAGGTGACGGTGCTCACCCAATGCCATTCGTCCCAGTGCCGCCATCGGTTCACCCTGACTGCCGGTGGTAATGATCACCAATTCTTTATCTTTATATTTTTTGATGTCTTTTAATTGAACCAATACATTGGCCGGTACTTTCAGATAGCCCAAATCCATCGCTACTTCACTGACATTTTCCATGCTTCGCCCACAGATAATAACCTTACGGTTATACTCAACTGCTGCATCAATGGCCTGTTGAAGCCGATGGACATTGGAAGCAAAGGTGGTTACGATAATTCTCCCTTTGGCGCCTCTGAACAAGTTATATAAGGTTGGCCCCACGGTACTTTCCGATGGGGTAAATCCAGCCCCTTCAACATTGGTGCTGTCTGACATCAGCAGATCCACACCCTGTGATCCAATTTTAGCGAATCGCTGCAAGTCGATTACTTCGCCGCCAATGGGATGGTAGTCTATTTTAAAATCGCCGGTATGGACAACAGTCGCTGCCGCACATTTAATACACAGTCCGACGGCATCAGCGATACTGTGATTAACGCGAATAAATTCAACGTTAAATTCGCCGATATCAATCCGTTCTTTTGGCTTGACAATAATCCGGGTGGTTTTGGTTAACAAACCATGTTCTTTCAGCTTTTTGTCAATCAGACCCATGGTAAATTTCGTGGCATAAATGGGTAAGTTTATCCTTTTTAGCAGATAAACAAGTCCCCCAATATGATCTTCGTGTCCATGGGTAATGACAACCCCTTTAACCTTATCCTGGTTCTCCAGAATATAATTAAAATCCGGCAGAACAATATCGATTCCGAACATGTCATCATCCGGAAACTTCAGGCCGCAATCCACAAGGATGATGTCTTCCTTGTATTCAAATACGTTCAGGTTTTTCCCGATTTCACCTAAGCCCCCCAATGGAATCAATCTCAGCTTGTCTTTGTTCTTCTGAGCCTGAGGTTTTCGTCGCGATCGTGAACGGCCCTCCACTCGTTGGGTTTCCGTCTTTATTAAGTTATTGTTTTCAGTCAAATTATTCTCCTTTCGTTATTGCATAACAATCCGAACAATATCCGTACACTTTAAGTTCGTGATTGATTATAATAAAATCCTTCTTTTCTTCTATTTCTTTTTCAAGGGCTTCCAGGAAATCGTCTTGCATTTCGATAACCTTTCCGCATTTTAAGCAAATTAAATGATGGTGCCAGTGTTTTTCATCCAGCTCGCAGAGTTCGTACCGAGCAAAGCCATCATCAAAATTACGTTTGGTAATGAGTCCCATTTCTTCTAATATTTGCACCGTTCGATAAATGGTCGACATTCCCACATCAGGATTGCGCTGTTTAACACCCTGGAATAATTCCTCAACACTAAAGTGCTGCCCCCTGAAGGTCATCAGAACCTCAATAGTAACCAGACGTTGAGGGGTTACTTTGTTCCCTCTTTTTCTGAGTGCATCCACAATTTGTTTTTCGTTATTCATGGTTGTCACACCTCTTTTTCAGTCTCTTCTGATAAAACAGTTACAGGCAACTCGCTGGTTATTTCTATGTTTACTCCATCAATATCACAGGAAAGCGCACGGATCTCTATTCCCAGACTATGACATTGACCCAATAAACGCGTAAACTTTGGATCCATTATTTGATTCGGCTGAAACGATTTCGCATCATTGCGTTGCACAACAAAAATAACACCGGTATGGTAACCCTCCTGGTGAGCCCTGATTAATTCAGCAAGATGCTTGGCCCCTCGCTCTGTTGGTGCGTCTGGAAACATGGCAATCTCGTTGACTACCAGGTTGACACTTTTTACTTCGTAGTAGGCATATTTTCCGCCACGAAAACAGGCAAGGTCAAAACGACTGTTGCCGTAGGTCACTTCTTGTTTGAGTTCTGAAACGTCCGCTTGAGCTTTTAAAAATTCGTAGGCAATCTGGTTAGCCAACATCGAATTGACAGATACCCAATGCTCGTCTTTTTCAACCAGCAATAGCGTATAATCAGTTTTTCGATGGGGCGCCGGATTCCATTCCAGAATGGCCCGAACACCTGAAACAAGAAGCTCACTCATGCGACCGGTATTGGGCACATGAGCGGCTATCTCTTCCTGGTTGATCATTACCTTGGCAATGAAACGATTGGGTCGGCTAATAAATATCCCGTTAACAAGGGGGTATTTACTCAACTTCACCTTCATCGTCATCTTCGTCTTCCTCTAAATCTTCGTATTCTTCGTCCATGATGCGATCATATTCTGCTTCAATTAAAGCAAATTCTGCTTCATCTTCAACTGGTACCAGAATTTCGCCATCTTCGTCTACATCGATAAAGAAAGCAAAGACATCATCACTTTCTTCGCCTTCTGTTAAAAGCACATAAGTCTTTTCACCCAGAGGAAACGAAACTTCTAAATCAAACTCTCTTGCAACGCCATTTTCATCTTCTAAAATTATTTTTTCTTCCATATCAACTTCTTCTTTCAATTTTATTTTTTCGCTCATAATCTTGTAATTATACCTTTTCATGCTTAAAGAATCCATTATTTATGAATTATTTAACAGCCCGGTCCATATAAGACTGGAGAATAATCTGGGCTGCCAGCATATCGATATAATCTTTGCGGTTCTCCCGGGAAACATTTCCTTCGATCAATACTTTTTCAGACCAGGATGAGGTTAATCGCTCATCGATATAGATGATTTCGATATTTAACCGTTTCTTGATAAACTGACAAAAGTTCACTGTTTTCCGGGTCTGAGCGGATTCTGAACCGTCCATGTTCAGAGGCAGACCAGCCACTACTTTTTTGATCTCATATTTTGCAATGAGCTCCCGAAATGCTTCTAAATCGTCATCACGGGTCTTTCGTTTGAGGGTCATAACCCCCTGGGCGGTAATCTGCAACGGGTCCGTCACGGCTATCCCAATGCGTTTGTCGCCAACATCAATTCCTAAAATTCTTTCCATTCATTATCCCATCTATTTGTTATGACTGTGTTAAATCACCTTGATGCAAAAGTCTTGACAGGCAGAGCTACAATAACAGCAAAGCACACATAGCTTTTCATCAACTCGCGCTTTTCCCGCGACTAAGGTCAAGGCTTTCTGGTTACAGCGGCGTACGCATTCCCCACAGCCGCTGCACCAGTCACTGATATGCAGTGTTTTTGGGGCACTGGAAACGGCTACCTCTAAATCATCGGGGATTCTTTCGCCATTGAATTTTTTAACGTTATAAAGCACTTCGTTAACCGATTGAACCCCAATCGCAATGGCATCAAGATCGGTATTACTCAAAATAAACTCAAAACTGGCTTGTTTCTGGGAAAGCAGATTACCACCGCCTAAAGGCTTCATACCGTAAATGCCCTTCCCCAATTTTTTAGCCTCATGGATGGCGGCCGCCATTTCCTGGGCGGTTCCATCTTCAATGCCGATTCCCGTTAAATTGATCAGCGGATGAATCACATCCAGCTCGGGAAAAAGATTCGCCCCGTAAACCCCTTCCACCCGATGGGTGGAAATGCCGATGGCTCTTACTTTCCCCGCTTGCTTTTCGGCAACCAGCGCCTCAATGGCTTCCCAATGACCTTCAATGGTTTTTCGGCTTTCCTGCTCATGGAGCAGGTAAAGATCTACATAATCCCGGCCCAGTTCAGTCAGGGCCCGATTTAAACTGCTGCGGACTCCCGCTGCAGTATAATCATAAGATTTTGTGGCAATCACCACATCCTGCTGCATCTGGATCGCCGCCCGCAGATGATCGTAATTGTTATACAGATCCGCCGTATCAAAAAAATCAACCCCGCAATCCAGAGCTGCCGCGAAGATTTCCCGACTTTCCAAAAGGGTTTTGTTTTTTTGGAGCGGTCCAATCGTCAAACTGCCAAAGCACATTCGGGATACCTTGATACCGGTATTGCCCAGTGTATTGATTTTCATCTTAAAATCGTTTCCTAACCACAAACAAAATAGTCCATGAGTCTTCGCTCACAATCGCCTTGCCGCACTAAAATAGGACTGCCTCGGTTGAGACAGCCCCAATTTATCAGCCTACTAAATACTTTTTAAGTAACGTCGAACAAGTTCTTCGAGTAACTCATCCCGTTCAATTTTCTGTATGGCATTTCGCGCTTCTCTGTGACTTGTGATATAGGTCGGATCTCCTGACATGACATAACCTACAATTTGATTGACGGGGTTATACCCTTTTTCAACTAGAGCCTTATGTACATTTCGCATCACTTCGTCGATCTTCTGAGACTTTTCGCTATCGACCTCAAACATAATGGTTCCTCGATCAATCACCGTATTTTCTCCCATTGTCATCTGACCTCCTTCACAATCAATTTATATCATTTTAACCCAAAGCAAAAGAAAAGACAAGTCATATGACGTAATTTTTCTTTTTCTTAACAAATTAGTTCAATTGCTCGCGAATGCATGCCTCTCCCTTTACAAGAGATTCTGCCAGTTTTTCTGGAAGTTTCCCCCCAGCTTGCGCCATATCCGGACGTCCGCCGCCACCTCCGCCAGCTACTGTCGCCACTTCTTTAATGACTTTACCGGCATGGAAGCCGCGTTTGACAATATCGGGAGTTGCTGTTGCCACAAAATTAACCTTGCCTTCCAGGGCACTTCCCAGCAGTACCACCCCAGAGCCCATCCGGTCTTTCAATAAATCGCCGATGGTTCGCAGCTCTTCCATGGGCATTTTTTCCACTTCGGCAATGGTAACCTGAACACCACTGATGATCACCATTTTCTGGTGGATATCCATAATCGCATTGCCGGCCGATTTCTGTTTCAGTTCGGCGATGGTGCGTTCTTTTTGTTTATTGATTTCAGTCAATTCCGTTACCTTTTCAAGTAACTGATCGGGATTTGTTTTCATCAGATTGGATACCTCAACCAGGGTATCATCCATTTTTTCCACCAGGTGCCAGGCATTAAAACCGGTTGCTGCCTCAATCCTTCGGACCCCAGCCGCGACGCCACCTTCACTGATGATTTTAAACATCCCGACCTTGGCCGAATTGCTGATATGACAGCCGCCGCAAAGCTCGGTACTGAAGTCGCCGACTTTGACTACCCGGACAATTTCGCCGTATTTTTCACCAAACAACGCTGTTGCTCCCAGTTCTTTGGCTTTGTCAATATTCGTTTCAAAGATGGACACATCATAAGCCGCTAAGATCGCTGCATTGACAATATCTTCCACCTGACGTTTTTCATCACGGGTCATCGCCTGGAAGTGGTTAAAATCAAAGCGCAAACGGTCTGGCGAGACAAACGATCCGGCCTGTTCGACATGGTCACCTAAAACCTGTTTCAGAGCTTTCTGCAATAAATGGGTCGAGGTATGGTTTCGTTGAACCGCATCTCGCAAATCTTTGTCAACCTCGGTAATCACGTTTTCGCCAACCTTGAAGGTTCCCGACTTAACGGTTCCTGAGTGAATATGTCGGCTCAGGCTGCCTTTTTTACAATCTCTGATTTCAATCATGCCATCACTCTTTTGAATGACACCATGATCGCCGGTTTGGCCACCACTTTCAGAATAGAACGAGGTTTGATCTAGAAGTACCAGCACCTCATCCCCGGCTTTGGCTTCATCAACCAGGGTTTCGTTGACATAAAGGCCTAAAATCGTACCTTCAGCTTCCAGATTATCATAGCCCACAAAGGTGTCAACTGCATCTGGGCCCAGAGGATTAAAGGGGTCATCGGCCCATACTGCTAAATCACTATTGAGACGATCCTGTCGGGCCCGTTCCCGCTGGGCCTCCATTTCTTTTTCAAATTCCTCGGCAATAATGGTCAGTCCCCGTTCTTCGACAATTTCCTTAGTCAGATCATAAGGGAAACCATAGGTATCGTAAAGTTTAAAAGCGCCACCGCCGGGGAAGACCGTTTCTTCCATTTCGATAATTTTGTCCAGCTCTTTGTTGAGCAGAGCCAGACCCTGATCGATGGTTTCTTTAAACCGTTCTTCTTCAATGCGGATCAGCTTTTGAATGAACTCCTGCTTTTCCTTCAGCTCCGGATAAGCCCCTTCAGAAACCCGAATCGCTTCCTTGGCCACATCATATAGGAAAAGATCCTTGATTCCCAATAATTTGCCGTGACGGACAGCCCGGCGGAGCAGTCTCCGTAATACATAACCCCGGCCTTCATTGCCTGGCATGACGCCATCAGCAATCATAAAGGTGACACTGCGGATGTGATCGGTGATAACCCGGATCGAGATATCATCCTGAGGATCATCGCCATAGTTTACGCCGGCTTTTTTGCAGATATAATTGAGTACGTGGCCAACCGTATCAATTTCGAAAATGGTCCCCACGCCCTGCATTACTACCGCCAGACGTTCCAGCCCCATCCCGGTGTCGATATTTGGTTTAGGCAGTGGATTATAATTGCCGGCTTCATCTTTATCAAACTGGGTGAAAACCAGGTTCCAGAATTCAACATAACGATCGCAATCACAGCCGACACCACAGGTAGGGCTGTCACAGCCATATTCTTCGCCGCGGTCAAAGTACAGTTCGGAACACGGGCCGCAAGGTCCCAGACCGTGCTCCCAGAAATTATCTTCTTTTCCCAACCGGACAATTTTTTCTTTGGGAATTCCCACATCTTCATTCCAGATTTTAAAGGCTTCATCATCATCCAGATAAATAGTGATCCATATCTTATCTTCTGGTATTTCCATCACCTCGGTACAAAATTCCCAGGCCCATGGAATCGCTTCTTTTTTGAAATAATCACCAAAGGAAAAATTTCCCAGCATTTCAAAAAATGTCCCATGCCGCGCCGTTTTTCCGACATTTTCGATATCCGGCGTACGAATACATTTCTGGCAGGTGGTCACCCGGTTTCGGGGCGGTATTTCATCTCCGGTAAAATAGGGTTTCAGTGGTGCCATCCCTGAGTTGATCAGCAACAGGCTCTTGTCGTTAATTGGCACTAATGGAAAACTGTTTAAGCGCAGATGTCCTTTTTCTTCAAAAAAAGCTAGATACTTTTCTCTGATTTCATTTAATCCTAATGGTTTCATTTTTTTTCTCCTAGTCGAAATTTTGGTCTCTGATTGTTAGCATCTAACACGCGGTGTTCATCAAACAAAAAAATCCCCTGCAAGTCTGCAAGGGACGGTTTAATCCGCGGTACCACCCAAATTAGCTGCAAAATATTAGCAACTCACTTTATCAATAACGGTTTCCCGGCTGAAAATACTGGTTGAACACTTTGTTCAGACTTTCTTCTCAGCTGCTCGAACGGGGCAACTCTAAATCAACCATAAAAGACTTTCAGCCATGTCTTTCTCTCTGTAATCGCTATTTTTTAGAGCCTTCGTTCTCGATGCATTTCAATATTAACTTATAATGAAGATTATATTAATTCCATATTTAAATGTCAATCCTTTTTTAGATCGGCGACGTCTTTTGAAGCAAACAGGGAAATAATATATCCGGCGATTACCTTAATGGTTCCGGCCATCGGTACTGCCATAATCATCCCGACACCCCCAAACATGGCACCAAAAAAGAAGATCGAGAAGATAATAAACACCGGGTGGAGTCCCACGTTACCGGACATCAGCGCGGGTGCCAAAAAGTTGCCACAGACCACCTGAACCACCCCAATCACAATCAACATCGGAATCAGCATCATTGGATTAGTGAACAGCACCAGCAACACGATTACTATTGTGCCCACCGCTGGCCCAAAATAAGGAACCATGGTGGTAACACCGGCAATCACCCCTATAATACTTGCATAAGGCAGTCCCAGTGCAAAGGCCCCAATCCCCGTTGCAATCCCGGCAATGAGAGAAGTCAGACCTTGGCCCTTGATAAAGCCCCCAATGACCAGATCGATGTCGCAACACATTTTAAGCATGCTGTTGCGGTATTGCAATGGCACCAGATACATGATGTCCTTAATAAAGAATTCCTTATCCATCAACAGAAAGATGGTCACTAATGGCACAATGATGATATTCATCAACTGACCACTGTTTTGCAGAATCGCATTCGAAATTCCCTGAAGTGCCGTTGCAAAGCCTTGCAGTACATTACCCAGAACCTGTTCTAAATTAAAAAACTGAGTAATATCGTATCCGGTAAAATTTGAAATGTAGTCAGATAAATTAGTGATGTAGGTCTGCGTTTGAGTCACAAAGGTTGGAATGCTCTTGATCATGCTGGCAATATTGGTAATAAGACTGGGAATAAAGCTCATGAATGCGCCAATCACCAGTGCCAGTACCGTAAAAAAGACGATCAGAACCGCTGCTCCCCGATTTAGACCTTTATTCTCAAAATTCCTGACCAGTGGATTAAGTAAATAAGCCAGCACAATGGCAAAAAAGAATGGTGCAAACATCCCTGCCAAGGTTGGCCAGACAAAAAAGCACAGTGCGCCAATTAAGACTACAACGATGAGGTTAAGAAATAACAAGCGCTTTTTATTGGATGAATCTCCCATTATCTTACCCCCAGTAATTTATTGGCAATGCCGGTTCCCTGTTTTTTAAATCCCAGATCAAACATCTCTTTTCCATAATAAAGCACCTGATCCTTATAAACCAGGTCGGATGCCGGAATAATCGCAAAGCCATGGTCGATATCATCAAAGAAACTTCGGGAAATTTCGTATTCAGTAATAGCAAAGGTTCCCTCTTCAATGGTCGCATTGACGACATGACCAAAAGCCTCCTTATTTATATCCACTACCGGATAATCCATCAGCGGAAATGCCTCATCCAGATAAGTTTTTACTTTTTCCCCTTTTGCTTTAATGATGACTTTTTCATTTTCAATTACCAGTCGCTTATAATTAACATCAATAATATTTTCAGGTTTGAAAAATTGAGCTTTTGAAAAAATTCCGCCGGGATTAATCACCAGATACTTGACAACATGGTTCACCACCACCAGACTCTTGACCAAACCATGTCGTCGGCCATTCTTTTGAGAAACAACTTCCACATTGAGCAAAATATTTGCTTTCATTCCGTACTCCTTTCATTTTTTGTCATATGCTTATCTTACACTATTATTTTTTTTATGGCAACGTGGATTTTTCTTTTCTTGTGTTCATAAAAAAAAGACACGGTTTCCAGTAAAAGAAACAGTGTCTTGATATTCAGCATGCTTTTTATTGTGCTTTTTTATTGTGATAGTCTTCAATGGCTGCCTGAATGGCTTCTGCTGCCAAAACTGAACAATGAATCTTTTCAGCTGGTAATCCTCCTAAAGCATCAACCACATCCGAGTTTTTAAATTTTCCGGCTTCTTCAATGGACTTGCCAATGATCATGTCGGTTGCCATGCTGCTGCTGGCTACGGCTGCGCCGCATCCAAAGGTTTTGAAGGATGCATCTTCGATGATGCCGTCATCGTTTATTTTCAGGAAGATTTTCATAATATCGCCACAAGCCGGGCTCCCAACCTGACCTATACCGTTTGCTCCTTCAATCTCACCAACATGTTTGGGACAGGTAAAATTCTCCATTACTACATCTGTATATTCCATTTTATTTTCTCCTTAGTATTTATTTTAATCTGGTTTTTATTCTTAATGATGGTGATGATCGGCTTTATCAAAAACCGCATCATCAATCGGACAATCGGCGTTAATCGGGGACATTTTTCGCAAACGCTCAATTATCTGAATCAGATTGTCGACTACGTAGTTGATATCTTCAACCGTTGTGTGTTTTCCAATCGTGAGTCGTAGTGAGCCATGTGCTACCCCCGCCGGCAAACCGATGGCCAGCAGCACATGGGATGGGTCCAGGGAACCCGAAGTACAAGCAGAGCCGCTGGAACCGGCAATGCCAATAATGTCCAAGCTGAGCAGAATCGATTCCCCTTCGATGTAATCAAAACAGAAATTGGCATTCCCGGGCAGACGCTTTTCCGGATGCCCGTTTAAACGAACCTGAGGGATATTATCCATGACCCCCTTAATCAGAAGGTCTCTTAATTTTTTCATATGGGTGGCATTTTCTTCCAGATGCTCAGACGCCATTTCCGCCGCTTTTCCGAATGCCACAATCTCAGCCGTATTTTCGGTACCAGCCCGTTTTTTACGTTCTTGAGCACCGCCGTGGATTAAATTATCAATCGGGACCCCTTTTCGGATGAAAAGAGCACCGATCCCTTTAGGACCGTATATTTTATGAGCCGATATGGATAGCAAATCGACGTTTAAATCCTTGACATCAACCGGGATGTTGCCCAACGCCTGAACGGCATCGGTATGAAAAATGATCCCTTTTTCCTTAACAATTTCACCGATTTCTTTAATCGGTTCGACCGTTCCGATTTCGTTGTTGGCAAACATGATGGTGACGAGAATGGTATCTTTTCTGATGGCATTGCGCAAATCATCCAATGAGATCAGTCCGTCTTCGTCAACTGGCAGGTAGGTTACTTCAAACCCCTGTTTTTCCAGGTATTCACAGGTATGAAGAACCGCATGATGCTCGATGGTGGAGGTGATGATGTGTTTCCCCTTAGCCTGATTTTTCATGGCAATACCTTTTATGGCCCAGTTATCCGCTTCTGATCCGCTTCCGGTAAAATAAATTTCCCGGGGATCAGCATTAATTGCTTTGGCTATCTGGAGCCGGGCCGCTTCAATACTTTTTTTAACCCCTCTACCTTCGGTGTATACGGAAGAAGGATTTCCAAAATATTCAGTAAAGAATGGAAGCATGGTTTCAACAACAGCCGGATCAACTGGTGTTGTTGCTGCATGATCTAAATATATTCGTTTCATAGATTTATACCTCTTTCTGGTTTATTTGCCTAATAAGTCCTGTAATGATCGATTATCAATAATATTGCTGATGCTGTCACTAATGTCTTTCCAAAGCCCTCTGGTCACGCACTCCGGTGATTTGACACAGGTTAATTTGCCGCCGCCATCGATGCATTCAGCCAATTCGATGGGACCTTCAAGTGCTCTGATAATTTCTCCCACGGTAATATCACCGGGATCCCGGGCTAAAATATAGCCGCCCCGAGCGCCTCTAATGCTTTTTACCAGCCCGGCGTTTTTCAAGGTTGAAAAAAGCTGTTCCATGTATGAATCCGAAAAATTTTGTTTTTCGGCAATTTCCTTAATTGAAACCGGTCCATCGCCATATTGCAGCGCCAGTTCCACCATGGCTAGCACACCATATCGTCCTTTTGTTGAAAGTTTCAAGTGTTTAAACCTCCCTGGATTATTTCCGAGTATTCCACCGGGATTTAATGCCATTATAGCACGAAATAAATATTTTTCAAGAGGTAAATGAAAAAAAGTTTTTTTAATTAAAAAAGACCCAAGCTCTGGAAAATACCAGAACTTGGGTCTTTTAAAAAGGCAATTCTTATTTATCGTCTTCGCTGTCTCCGAAAAGGCCATCGAATAAGTTACCGAAAGAATCTCCAAGAGTTACATTGGCGGTTTCTTCGTAAACTGTTTTATTACGATTGTTGTTGCTGTTATGGCTTTGCTGTGGTCGGCGATTTCTGTCTCCGCCACCGTAGTTGCTGGTTCTGTCACGATCGCCAGATCCGGCATTGCTGGAGTTGCTGCTTCTTGGTGTTGGAGCAGGACGAGCTGGAGCTTCTTCGGTTGCTTTTTTGCTTAAGCTGATTTTTTCTTTTTCTGGGTTAATTCCGATGATTTTTACAGTTAACACATCACCTGTGTTTAAAACTGAAGCAACGGATTCAACACGGTTATAGCTGATTTCAGAAACGTGAATTAATCCTTCAACGCCTGGAATCACTTCAGCAAAGGCACCAAAATCTAAAATATTCGTGATGGTAACTTCTACTTCATCATCAACATTATATTTAGCGATGAAATCATCCCATGGACGATCCATTAGTGCTTTTACGCTTAATTTGATTTTTTTGTCTTCTTCGTTTTTCGCGATAACCTTAGCTTCAATTTCCTGGCCTTTTTCGACAATATCTTTAGGCTCATTAATTTTTTCCCAGGTCAGGTCTGAACGATGTACAAAACCATCAATACCGTCAAGATCAACAAAGATTCCGAAGTTAGTAATGGTTTTAACCACACCTTTTACAACATCATCCACGTTTAATTCATCAAAACGTTTGTCTTTCATTTCTTTTACTTGTTCCCGACGTTCTTTCATATCTTTTTCCAGAATAATTTTCTGAGAAAGAATCGCACGACGTCGTTTTGGGTTGTAATCAATGATGATACCCTTAACTTTTTCGCCGATCAGGGTGTTCAAGTCTTTAACGTAACGAACATGATATTGTGAAGCTGGCATATAAATATCAGTAAATCCGATATCGACAATTAAACCATTTCCAGAAATATCTTTGATTGTTCCTTCTAAGATCGTTTTATTATCAAAGGCGTCACATAACTGTTTTTGTACGAGACGGTTATCATATTTGATTTTTGAAAGTTTTACATTTCCAGAACCTTCATTTAAATCAGTTACGATACACCAAACTTTGTCTCCTAATTGTACAAGTTCAGATAATACCTCATCGCTTTTCCATGTGAAATCATTCTTTTTGATGATACCATCTGCTTTGTAGCCAATGTTTAAGATAACTTCATCTTCAGCAATGTGAATAACTTCGCCTTCGATTTCAGCACCCCGACGAATTGTTTTTAATGACTCTTCAATTTCTGCAGCGAAATCGAAATTTGCATCATCATATTCGTCTTTTTCAATGGTTTCCACCACTTCCTCAACTACAACAGTTGGCTGTTCTTCAGTCGCCACTTCTACGACTACGTTTTCCTCAGCAATTTTGTTTTGCTCTTCCATACCTTCCAATACCTCCTTAACGATCCAATCCGGTGTTGATGCCCCTGCTGTAATACCAATTTTTTGATATTTCACTACTTCAGTGAGATCTAAGTCCCGAATGGTTTCTATGTGACAAGTTTTTGCGCAATACGATTTACAGATCTCCGCCAGTTTTTGTGTGTTCGAACTGTGATATCCACCGATTACGATCATATATTCTACTTCTTTTGCAGTTTTCGCTGCCGCTGCTTGTCTTTCAGCGGTGGCACTGCAAATAGTATTAAATATAACTACTTCATTGACTCTCGACCTGATCGCATCACAGATTTCATTAAATCTGGATTCGATGATGGTGGTCTGAGCCACGATACATATTCTATCATAACTTTCAATATTTTCCAACTGATTTATGTCATTAATTATTAAAGCTTTATTGCGACACCAGCCATTTGCTCCAACAACCTCAGGATGATCCTTATTTCCGACAATAACAATCTGATACCCGGCGGCATCATAGCTTTCCACCTTTTTTTGAACCGCCCGTACAAAGGGACAGGTAGCATTGATAATTGGGAGTCCTTTCCCTTTAATCGCTTCAATAATTTCCTTGCCAACGCCATGGGAGCGCAAAATAATACAGCCGGTTTCTAAGTTCTTGACATCATCGTCTTCAATTATTACCACGCCCTGATCGGCCAAGCGCCTGGTTTCCTGGGTGTTGTGGCTGATGGGACCTAATGTATATATTTTTTCCTGACCAGATTCGATGGTATCCCGGACCATTTTCATGGCATTTTCAATTCCAAAACAATAGCCAGCCTTTTCGGCTATAATTATCTCCATGTTAACCTCAAGTCAATTCCAATCCATAGACTGTATCCATAATTTTTTCACTTAGCTGCCGGGTTTCTTCATCGGACAGTTTTTTTCCATAATATTCTTCCAGATAAACGGGTTCGCCAATAATAATTTCGATTTTACTTCTGAAACGATACTTGCCTCTGATCCGCACCGGAATAATCGGCGATTTTGTTTTGATTGCAAAGACCACAAAACCACTGGCCGGCTGAATCCGGTCTTCCGGATTAACCCGATGCCCCTCCGGAAAAATTCCCAGAATTTTTTCTTCCTTCAAAATCTTTAAGGATGTCTTAATGGTTTCCACCCCGACCTTTTCCCGATTCACCGGAAAGGCGTTGACCTTTTTGAAAAACCAGTTCAAAAGCGGATTTTTAAAGAGCTCCGCCTTGGCCATGTAATGAATTTCCCGGGGGGTTGTAAATGAAATCACGACCGGATCAATATTACTGATATGATTGGGGCAAATCAACGCGCCCCCGCACTCCGGGATATTTTCCTTGCCGGTGATTGTAATCCGAAAGAGCAGCAAACTAAGCAGATAGGTTAAGAAACGACCGATTTTATAAATCATCGATGGGCCTCGTCAATATGACTTTTCATTTCTTCGTAAACTTCTTCAATGCTCTTTCCGGTTGTGTCAATAACGATGGCATCCGCAACCTGAACCAGTGGTCCCTCTGAGCGGTTGCGGTCACTGCTATCGCGATTCTCGATATCGTTTTTTATTTCTTCCAGGGCTTTGCCGTTGCCTTTTTCATCCATTTCTTTTTTTCTCCGCTGCGCCCGTTCCAAGACATCAGCATCCAGAAAAAACTTTAGCTCAGCATCCGGCAAGACCACCGAACCGATGTCTCTGCCATCCATAACTACGGCATGGTCTTGGGCATATTCCCGCTGCTGAGCAACCAGCAGATCGCGGACTGCTTTGATTCTGGCCACATCGGAGGTATGCCGAGAAACCAGGGGGGTCCGTATTTCACGGGTCACGTCTTTATTATTGCAAAATACCTGCTCCCCTTCAAACCGGATCACTGTTGACTCGGCAATTTTGACAATATCTGCTTCATTATCAAAGCGGTCACCGATCTGATTTAAAACGCAATGGGCAATACAGCGATACATGGCGCCGGTATCAAGATAGGTCATCTTATAGGTTGCTGCGATTTTTTTTGCTAAGGTACTTTTTCCTGCTCCGGCAGGACCGTCAATGGCAATTTGCATCTTACTCTCCCTCATCCAACTCTTACAATCAATTATTCAACGGCATTCCCGGCCAGCCAGCCGGTGGAAACAGCAATTTGGATATTATATCCGCCAGTCAGGGCATCAACATCCAACATCTCCCCAGCGATATACAGATTTTTGATCAGTTTTGATTCCATCGTCCCCGGGTCAACTTCTTTTACGTTCACACCGCCAACCGTGATGATGGCTTCGGTAAAATCCCGTAATCCGGCAATACCAATCTTTAACTGTTTAAAACATTCCAGCAGTTTTTTTCGCTGGTCTTTGGTGATCTGATTAACCTTGGTAGCCGGGTCAATCCCGGACAAGGTTACCATCACCGGAATCATTTTCGATGGCAATAAATCCCCCAGGGCATTCCCAAAATCCTTATTCTGATATTTAAGGAAGTCCCGTTGAATCCGGGTATCCATCTGTTCCAGACTTAAAGCTGGTTTTAAATCCAATTCCAGACTAAAATCTTTGGTATTCCCGATCATATCGGAGCTCAGTGATAAAACCAGTGGTCCGGACACGCCAAAATGGGTAAATAGCATCTCCCCCAACATTGACTTGACCTTTTTTTGTCCCTTTGGTGTTTTTTTATACAGGGTTAAGACTACATTTTTCAGCACCAGTCCCTGGAGATCTCGGGGCCAGTCTTCTTTGGTATTGATTGGTACCAGCCCAGGAGCCAGGGGTGTGATCTGATGACCCCATTTTTCTATGATCTTAAAAAAATTTCCGTCCGAACCGGTGGATGGATAACTTTTTCCACCACAAGCCAGGATCACTGCATCAAAACTCCTCGCTTCTCCATTTTCCAGGACAATTCCGTTGACGATATTGTTATCAACTACCAGATCGGTTATTTTCGTGTTTAAATGTACCTTGCAGCGATTGTGTTTCAGTGCCGTTTTAAAAGCGCTAATCACATCGCTGGATTTATCCGAAACCGGAAAAACCCGATCTCCCCGTTCTATTTTTAGGGGTACCCCATTTTTTTCCAGAAAGGCCATAAAATCGGCATTTGTGTACGAATATAAGGCGCTGTACATAAAGTTGTGATTGTGGACAATGCTGTCGAAATAATCGCCGATGTCAACGGCATTGGTCAGGTTACAGCGCCCCTTTCCGGTAATATACAGTTTTTTCCCCAGCTTTTCGTTACTGTCGAACAAATCAACCTGATGTCCCTTTTCGACTGCCGCCACCGCCGCCATCATGCCGCCGGGGCCGCCTCCAACTACTGCTATTCTACTCATTGATTATTCTTTGTCCTTTCGCGAACTATTTTCCAATTCATCGCCGGTATAGATATAATGTTCTCGCCAAATTTCTTCAAGTTCATTAAAGGTTTCTTTTGTTTTTCCGATATTTCTGAGCCCCACCGATATCACCAGGGCGTTGATCAACGAAAGGGGCGCCACCAGCGAATCCACAAACGAGTAAACATTGCTTTTGGCAATCAGCCGATGTTGGGTAAAGACATTGATGGGGGCATTTTCATTGTCTGAAATCGTAATGATTTTTACCCCTTTATTCTTCAAAAATTCAACCGCTTCATAGGTTTTTTGGGCATAGCGGGGAAAACTGATGGCGATAACGACATCTTCTTCATTAACCCGAATTAAATGCTCATAGATATCGGATACCCCATAATTGACAACTCTGACATTATCCAGAATCAGATTGAGATAGTAACCCAGATGCTCAGTTAACAGGGTAGTGGTTCGAAAGCCGATAATAACCACCTTCCGGGCGTCTAAGATCAAGTCAATACAGGACTTGAAAATCTCATAGTCAAATTCCTCAAAGGTGGCGTTGATATTTGACAGATCTGATTTCAAGACATTATGCACAGTTTCCTGCAAGGCCTTTTCTTTTTGCTCATTTCGCAAGGTCATGTCAATTCGCTCAATCGTTGTCAGCTTACTGTTGATTTCATTTTTTATTGCCCGCCGGAATTCCGGATAGCCTTCATAGCCCAGGGTAACCGAAAAACGAACCACCGTTGCTTCGCTGACGCCAACACTTTTGGCCACTGTCACCGCGGACATTTCTGAAACGCGCTCATAATGACTCAACATATAGTCGGCAATCAGTTTATGGGATTTACTCAATTTCTCATAACGCTTCTTTATTGTTGAAAAAATATCTCGGCTTTCTTTGGTACTTGAAACATCTTTCATATCTACCTCGTTCTCTGGATCATGACGAATGTGGGTGGAGATTTTCGATTCAAGGTCCGAAAATGATGGGCCACAAAAGGTGCTTCCAGGGTTTCACACCATCTAATCACAGCCTGGGCTTCTTCAAATCCTCCCGGATGCCCCGGATAGAGGCATATGGTTATCAATCCGCCGGAAGCTAATAAGGACAATGCCCCATTCAGGGCAACCATGGTTGTTTCAACCTGGGTGGTGATCGTTTGATCGCCGCCAGGAAAATAGCCAAGGTTGAACATGATTGCTTTGACCGCCTGCTCCCCAACCGCCGCCGCCTTTAAAGCCGGCACCATAAAATCGTGACTTTGATGAATCAGCGTGACCTGGTCGGTATACCCGCTTTTTTCCAGATTATCTTTGGTTTGCTGCAAAGCAGCCGCCTGGATATCAAAGGCAAAAACCCGACCGGTTTCCCCAACACATTGGCAGAGAAAAACAGTATCCTGACCCGTTCCGGCGGTGGCATCCACCACGATATCACCGGGGTTAAGCATCGGTCTCAAAAACTCCCAGGCCAAGTCAGTAACCCGTAACGGTTTATTTTTCACTGCAGCCTGCACAGGGCTTGAAAAATTCTCCGGGAAAAGCCCGATGGATCAGTACTTCTCCTTCTTCGGTAAAATCATGGTCTTTAAAATATGTTGCAAATTCGCCGGTGGCTCCCTTAACAGACAGGGCGGTACACCCTTCTTCTGCCATTTTATAAAGCAGGGTTCGGATAATTCCGTCAAAGACAGCCATGGCCTGATCGCCCTGGTATGTCATGATCATCTCGTAAATATCAACCTGTTCTTCCCCATAGAAAAAGCGAACCGCTCCCAGAATTACAGACTTAGCTGTATCCTCGGCGACAATATATAAATCCCGTTCTTTTTCTTTTTCTGGAAATAATGCCTGAATTTGACTAAAAGCTCTTGGAAATCCTATTTTTACCATTAGTTTTCTCCTTTTAAATAAGTAATTTCGTCATTATTTAAATACCGCCATTCCCCAGGTTTCAAGTTCCCCAAGGTCAGGTCACCGACAGCCACCCGCTTTAAATCAATAATCGGATGGCCCATGGCGGCGCACATTTTTCGGATCTGTCTTTTTTTCCCTTCGTGAATCCGCATTTCCAGCAGACTGGTATCCTGATTCACTTTTAAAACCTTAATCGTTGCCGGGGCGGTGCGGTAATCCTCGATCGCCATGCCATGGCTAAAGGCCTCCAGACTTCTTTTATCCGGACAGCCTTTGACCAGACCTACATAGGTCTTGCCAAACTCATGGCTGGGGTGAGTCAGATAGAAAGTCAGATCACCATCATTTGTCAGTAGCAGCAACCCCTCGGTGTCCATATCCAATCGTCCAACGGTATAAAGCCGTTCTTTTATCGGTACCAGATCCAGCACCCGCTGGCGGCCATGAGTATCTTCAGAAGTTGATAAGACCCCTTTGGGTTTATTCACCATAATATAGATTTTTGCCGCTTCATTTAATCTTTTTCCCGCAACGTTAACTTCGTCCTTATCCGGATCAATCGGAAAACCTGGTTCGCGGACCGTGACGCCATTGATCTGCACCAGTCCTTTTTGGATCAATTCCTCGGATTTTCGCCGGGAAGCGACTCCGCATTGGGCCATAAATTTCTGAATTCTCACTGGGCCGCCTCCAAAACCCGGGCATCGCCCATGGTTTTTTCCAACATGACCGTCAGTAAATCTTCACTGGAACCATCATTTTTCCCAGCGTCACTGTTAAGTAATTCCAGATCAAAACTTTCCTGTTTACCCTGAGAAAACACCTCAAATTCCGGGATCTCTTTAAGACTGGTAAAACCCATGGTTTTCAGAAAGGCATTCGTTGTTTTATAGAGAATTGGCCGACCTGGTGCTTCCAGACGGCCCCCATCACAGATCAGTCCCCGATCCAGCAAGCGCTGAATGGCACTGCTGGAGCTGACCCCGCGCAGTTCATCAACGGCCAGCCGGGTAACCGGCTGACGATAGGCAATTATCGCCAGGGTTTCCAGGGCGGCCCGGGATAAACCGGTTTTTTCCTGTTGCCTGGTAATTTCTTTGATGTACCCGTAATAGTCGGGTTTTGTGGAAAGCTGATAGGAATCCTTGATCTGAACCAGACGAATGCCTCTCGCTTTAGATTGATAATCCTGTTTAAGTATTTCCATGGCGAACTGCACCTCCGATGCCGGTTTAGCCAGACATCGGCACAGTTCCGACATCGAAACGCCATCGCCGGCCCCAAAAAGAATGCCTTCGATGATCCCTGCCAGTTCATCACTGTTCATTATTCTCCACCTCCCTGTGAATTTGAAAATCAATAAATACCCGATTTTGAAGTAACCGCAAACCGCTGGTTTTAACCATTTCAAGCAACGCCAGCAAGGTTACCACCACCTCTTCCCGGGAAATATCCGGGTGCAACAGCTCTGAAAAGCTGATCCCCGCTTCGCCGGCCTGAATCAGGATATCGGTTATTTCGGCAATTTTTTCTTCAATGCTGAATAATTCCCGGATAATCTTCTGCGGTGGGGCGATCGCCTCCAACTCCTCTTCTTTCTGAAACAACAGCCGTTTAAAGCATTGTTCCAGGGAGTAGGGATCAATAATCAGCGGAACCGCTTCCGTATTTTGGGGAATATACTCAGGATCCCGATAAACAGCACAAAGTTCGACCTGTTCCCGGGAGGCAAAATAACGGCTGATCTCTTTAAAGATCTTATATTCCACCAATTGACGAACCAGTCTGGCCTGAAGATCTTCGGTGTCTTCCTGTTCATCCTCATTCTTAGGCAGCAGCGCCTTCGCCTTTATTTCCAGCAGTCTGGCGGCCATGACAATAAACTCACTGGCCACATCCATATCCATGTCCTGCCAGGTGCGGATCTGCATTAAATATTGATTGGTGATGGTTGCTATCGGAATGTCACAAATATCGATCTTGTTTTTCTGGATCAGGTTGATTAATAGATCCAGGGGTCCTTCAAATGTTTCCAAACTAACTGCATATGCCATTATCAGGACCAGATCAGATTGAAAATCGGTATTAATATTGTAAAAAACAGGCTCGCAATCCCATTAATGACGGGGTTAATGATCATTCCCAACAAACGGGTAAAGGCCAGTACAAAAATTACAATCATGCCGTAGCGCTGATATTTATAGTAGGTCATCAGTGCTTTTGGCGGTAAAAACAAGACCAGAATCTGGGATCCGTCCAGCGGTGGAATGGGAATAATATTAAATACGGCAAACATGATATTGTAGATATAAATATACTGCAACACCAACATCAACACCTCGTTGTTCAGGGGCACCACGGCCAGATAGGCAGCTATTCCCAAAAATGCCAGCAGCAGATTGGTGAGTACCCCCGACAGGGCTACCACAATCATCCCTTTTTTCCGATCTTTAAAATTCCCGGGATTTACCGGCACCGGCTTGGCCCAGCCAAAGCGAAATAACAGCATCGATATAAAACCCAGCGGATCGATGTGTTTCAGGGGGTTTAAGGTTAACCGCCCGGCATTTTTAGGGGTGGGATCCCCCATTGAATCAGCGGCATAACCATGTGCCATCTCGTGGAAACTGATGGCAATCAATATTCCCGGAAGGCTCAGTATTAAATTATAAAAATAGTCCGGTGTAAAATTAAACATTATCTCTTCACCTCGTAATTTGACTTCGTATATTTGATTTATTCAAACCCGAGCTTCCATTTGAATCCCGGTCTGATGCAACCAATTTTTTTAAATCTTGCCCGATCCTTAAGCGCTAATTATGCGATCGGCAGCTATGGTGCATAATATAAAATAGATGATTTATTCTAATGCTCTGCATCGAAATAAACCATCTATCCTCATTGAACATTATTATTTCTTTATAATTGCTTTCTGGCGGCAATGGAAAAATAATACCCCAATGCGGCCACGGTTTTACCGTCAATGAACTGTCCGTTGATAAACAGGGTTCGAGCTGTCCGCACTGGAATTCTAACGACTTTGATGAATTCATCCGCATCTTCTTCCAGGGGATCCCACACAAATTCGGTGGCGCAAAACAGGGCAATTTTCTCTGAGCAATAACCTGGGGTCGGAATAAAATCGCCCAATTTATAAAGATTCAACGGACGATAACCGATTTCTTCCTGACATTCCCGGATCGCAGCCGCTTCTGGGGCTTCACCGCTTTCCAGTAGACCGGCCGGAATTTCAGTCAGCAACTGCTGGCTGGCGATCCGGTATTGTTTCACAAAGATCATTTGTCCATCTTTAATTGCCAAAACGGCTACTGCACCCTGATGATCTACAATCTCTCGTTTCGAAAAACTGCCATCCGGAAGTTCCACTTCATCAATCCGCAATTTAACAATCCGGCCATCATAAATAACATCACTCTTTATGGTTTTTTCAAACTGTGTCATGTAAGCCCTCTGCCTGCTTTTCAGAAATTAAACGTTCCAACTCATCCATAAATGAAGCAACATCCTTAAACTGTCGATAAACAGACGCAAAACGGACATAGGCGACCTGATCCATACTCTTTAAGGCAACCATGACCTGTTCGCCAATCAGTGAAGATGGTACTTCTTTCATTTCACTCTGGTACAGGCTCCGTTCCAGGTCATCTACCACCGTTTTGATGGTATCAATGGGAACCGGTCGTTTTTCGCAGGCTTTAATCATGCCGTTGAATATTTTATTTTTATCAAAAGCTGTTCGTTGACCGCCTTTTTTAACAACAATCAGTGGTATATTTTCGACCCGTTCATAGGTTGTGAAACGCTTATTGCATTTGTTGCATTCCCTGCGTCTACGGATCATCGTTCCTTCTTCAGATGGCCGTGAATCTACCACCTTGCTGTCATCGAATGCACAATAGGGACATTTCATCGCTATTATTCTTGGGTCAGGAAATCCGGAATTGAAAATTCGCCTACCGACTCATTTGCACTCTTGACAACTTTTTTAATGACGGCTTTCTTTTCTTTTTCGCCGCCAGATAAGAACCCAGTGGCAATGACCGTAATTTTGATTTCATCGCCTAAGGATTCATCGATAGTTGCCCCAAAAATAACGTTGGCATCTGGATCAGAAGCTTCTCTGGCAATACTGGCTGCCTTATCCACTTCAAATAATGACAGATCTTCACCAGCCGTGATATTAAGCAGCACGCCGGTTGCTCCATCGATCTGGGTTTCCAGCAATGGACTGAGAATCGCCTGTTTAGCCGCTTCTTCCGCACGGTTATCACCAGTTGCACGACCAACACCCATATGGGCCAGACCGGTATCTTTCATAATTGTTTTAACATCCGCAAAGTCAAGACTGATCAGTCCAGGCATCGCGATCAGATCGGAGATACTCTTAACACCCTGGAGTAATACATCATCGGCCAATTTGAAAGCATCTTTTAGCGATGTTGATTTATCGGCCATTCTTAATAGGCGGTCATTGGGAATCGTTACCAGGGAATCTACATTTTCCTGTAAGAATTCACTGGCTATCTGAGCATTACGCATCCGTACCCGACCCTCAAAAGAGAATGGTTTGGTAACCACACCAATGGTTAAAATCCCCATGTCCTTGGCGATTTTTGCGATAATCGGAGCAGCTCCAGATCCGGTTCCGCCACCCATGCCGGCTGTTAAAAACAGGAGATCCGTGTCTTTAATCATGTCTGCAATGGCATCTTTGCTTTCTTCAGCAGCTTTCTGACCAATCTCGGGATTTCCCCCGGAACCAAGTCCCTGAGTAATTTTTTCGCCGATTTGAAGCTTTTTTTCAGATAAAGCTAAGGCCAGGGCTTGTTTATCGGTATTAATCGCAATAAAATCCACGCCCTTCATCCCGGCTTCAATCATCCGATTAATGGCGTTATTTCCGCCACCACCGACACCTATAACACGAATTTTTGCAAAGTTATCGTAATTTCCATCTAATTCAAACACTTTTATTCCTCCTCTTACTAAACAGCTTTCTCGTTCTAAATCGATATTTTGTATCTTTTTTCCTGAAACATTCAATCTGTTTCAGTTGTTTTTTACACTTTAATAACACTTCTTCACATTATTTATTGATAAAGAAATGTTCACCTCTTTATATTAACCTTTATTTACAAATTTTTCAACTATTGAATAATAAATTAAGCAAAATAACGCCAATATTTTATTGAACAATAAAATATTGGCAGAAATCATGGGAAGGTGTAAAAATTTTACCGTGGTTTGATGACTGGCTTGGTTCCTGCCGCTAAATTAATGATCATATTGCTGGTGTTTTTATCCAGGTTATTCTGGATATAAGCCTTGTTTTCAATATAATTATTATAATCCCAGAGAATAAAAACGGTCCCATTTTTGGTGACAATTTCATAGGTGTTTACATCAGTCATCCGTACCTCGGATATTTTTCCCAAATTACCATCATTTTTTAAATCTCTCAGGAGATTCATGACAGTGTCAAAACGCCAATAGGGTTCGACCACCACTTCTTTTCCGATTTCCGAGATCGTAACGGTATCACTGCCAAAAACCAGCGGGATGTCAGTTTTTCTTAAATACTCTCCATCTTCAATCAGTTTTTTGTCTTCGGTGAGATAATAAACTTTGTCATCATAATTAACGGCACAAATTGGTACTGATTCCACCATTCGGATCAGAATCTTATTCGGCATGATCTTGGAAATTTCCAGTTCATCCAAATTCATCAAAGCATTAATATTATAATTCGCCTGATTGACATCGATCAAAAAAATACTTTCCCCAACACTTATTCCTGATGCCTCAACCACTGTCTGAACATCAACAATTTCATTTCCAGCCACTTCAATTTCGGCCACGTTGAAAATCCCCAGATTGACGGCCTGATAAACGCCGAAGCCAATAACACCCATTACTCCTAAAATAATCAAGAAGGTGATCAAGGCTTTCATCAGTCTTTTACGTTTATTTATTTTTCGTTGCCGTCTTCGCTGATCCCGGAGTTCCTGCTTTGTCAGCTCGTGGTTTTGTGCTTTTTTTATGCTTTTTTCTTTGGGTTTTTTCTTTTTTGATCGTTTCATTAATTCTCCATTAATATATTTATTTCGTTATAAATCCGATCTCCGGCATTCGTAATGCTCTGTTCCTTTGTAATTTGGCTCATCTTCAGGCACTTTTCATCGTCATCCAATAACGATTCGACGGTTTGAATGAGCAGCGCGCCCGTCAGGTCCTTGTCTTTGATAAGAACCCCTCCCCCCAGATCGGTAATCACCCGGGCATTGAATTCCTGATGATTTCCGGCTGCCATGGGGTAGGGAACCAGAATTGAGGGCACCCCCACCGCCTGAATTTCAGCTACTGACATTGCTCCAGAACGACTGATTACCAGATCAGCGGCCCCTAAAAGGCGGTGTACCTCATTGCTGTAGGCTTCCACGAAGACGTGGCCGGATGGTGAGAGTCCCAGGTTTTCAACTTCTCTTTTGATGGATTCGTACTGATCTTTTCCTGTCAAATGATAAATTACCCGATCGTCCCGATCCTTAAACGATGCAATCAATGACAGCGCGCTTTGGTTGATCGAACCGGCACCCTGACTGCCCCCCATAATCAAAACCATTTTCTGTGAGTCAGAAAGATTCAGGTTCTTTCTCAATTCATTACGGTCAATCTGATGATATTCAGATCGCACCGGATTTCCGGCCAGAAAGGTTCGTTCTTTGGGAAAATATTTTTCAGCCTCTGTAAAACTGATGGCAATCCGATCGACCCGTTTACCCAGCATCAGATTTGTTTTGCCGGGATAGGCATTCTGCTCATGAATCATCGTTTTGATTTTCCGGCGACTGGCAATTAACAGCAGCGGTCCAGCGGTAAAGCCGCCTGTGCCGATGACCAGATCCGGCTGATGTTTAGCAATTATTTTTTTTGCATCATTGAGTCCATCAAAGATCCCTTTAATTGCCGCCAGGGTTTCTAATGAAGCCTTTCGCTCAAATCCCCTGACCCGAATATACTCAATCGGATATCCAAACTGAGGGATAATATTTTTTTCCATCCCCACCATCGACCCGATGAAGATAATTTCAGCCCCGGGGTTTTCGCATTTTATTTTTTCAGCAATCGCCAGTCCCGGGTAGATATGCCCCCCGGTTCCGCCCGCTGCAATGAGTACTTTCACAGTCTACCTCACAATCTTTTTCTTGTTTAGCACTGGTTTTCTATTTGGTTCCAGTTTCTTGCCGAGATCAACAGTCCTGGAGATATTTAATATCGGGCCCATCATTGCAAATAGAATGACCATGGAGGAGCCACCCGCACTGATAAAGGGCAAGGCCATCCCGGTTACCGGGATAATCGCCGAGGCCACCCCAATATTAACCAAAACCTGGAATGCCAGCAGAAACATGACACTACTGGTATACAGATAGGCAAAGGTATCCTGAGACTTCTGGGCAATTTGAAAGCCCCGCCAGATAACAAAGGCATAGATACCCAAAACCAGCAAGCAGCCAATAAAACCAAATTCTTCGGCAATATTGGCAAAAATGAAGTCATTTTGCAACTCCGGCAAAAACAGATATTTCTGTTTTCCATTACCCAGACCCCGGCCAAAGATCCCACCGGTCCCGATCGCTAAGAGAGACTGGGATATCTGATAATCATACCCCCCTTTGCCCAAAAAAACATTAAAACGATCCAACCGCCAGGGTTCGGCAATCATTAAACCGGCCACTGCCAGTAACCCAAATCCCAGATAAGGATAAAAGAGTTTAAATTTAATGCCGCCAAAATAAAGCACTCCACCAGCAGCCAGGGCAATGGCTATGGCCGCACTTAAAGACGGTTCGATGGCAGTCAGACCACAGATGAGTCCCAGCGGAAGCATAAAATTTAATAAAAACGGCATATTTTCTTTGATTATACCAGGTTTTCGGGAAATGATGGTACTGAAATAAAGAATAACAGCTACCTTGGCCAATTCCGAAGGCTGAAAGGTGGTTACTTTTAAATCGATCCACCGCCTGGCATCATTTACCTTTAATCCGATTCCTGGGATTAAAACAATAATCAATAGAAAAACAGAAATCACAATGCCGACAATGTAGTATTTTTTATAAACCCGGTAATCAATCTTACTCATGACCCCCATGACCGTTACACCCAAAATGACAAAAATCAATTGTTTCAAGAACAGGGCATAACCTTTTTCCCCACTAATCGTGGATGAGTACATGCTGGCACTAAATACCATGATAACCCCAATACCCGCCAATAACATCAGGGCAATTAAAAAGGGGCGATCTATTTTTCCATTCTTCATGGTTAACTCCTCGGATTCTTATTGATTTTCGGTCACCAGTCGCTTGAAAACCCGACCCCGGATTTCATAGTTGTCAAACATATCCCAGCTGGCGCAGGCAGGTGACAACAAGACGGTATCACCGGATACTGCTGCTGCTTTGGCACTGGCAACGGCCTCCTCGTAATTGTCAACCTTGGTGATGGCCGTAAAGCCCTTGGCCTTGGCCGTATTTATGAGATCATCGGCAGTCACACCTAAAACAATCAGTCTTTTGACGCGTTTGGCCACCAGCTCCATCAGTTCGGAATAATCTTCTTTTTTATCATAGCCCCCGGCCAGCAAAATAACCGGTTCTTTTACCGCATTAAGAGCGGTAATGGTGGCATTGGTATTGGTCCCTTTGGAGTCATTGATATAGGTCACCCCAGCAAAACAACCCACCATTTCCAGCCGGTGTTCCACGCCTTTAAAGGTTTTAAGCACCTGGACTATAACATCCAATCCAACTCCTGAAAAATGGGCCAGGGTCATTGCCGCCAGGGCATTCATGATATTGTGGGGACCAATGATCCCCAGTTCGTCTTCCCGACAAACAAAAATGGTTTCTTGACCGGTGTTAATATAGATTTCGTTATTTAAACACCAGGCACCATAATCCACGGTTTTTTGATAACTGAAGAACGCTTTTTTGGAAATCGCTTTTTCGCCTAATTCGCAGACTAATGGATCATCGCCATTTAATACCAGCAGGTCTTCAGCGATTTGATTTTCGAATATCCGGCCTTTGGCGTTGACATAATTTTCCATCGTCAGGTGGCGATCCAGATGATCTGGCGTCAGATTGAGAATCGCCGCTGCCCGGGGGCGAAAGGTATGGATGGTCTCTAATTGGAAACTGCTGATTTCAGTCACAAATACTTCATCTGCGGTCGCATTATCGACATAATTGGTAATCGGATCACCAATATTTCCCACCACATAGGTTCCCCGGCCTGAGGCTTTAAATATTTCACCCAGCAGGGTGGTGGTGGTGGTTTTTCCATTAGTTCCGGTAATGGCAATAAAAGGTGTTTTTGTCAATCGATAGGCTGCTTCAACCTCTCCAGTGACAGGAATACCCTGTTCATAAGCTGCTTGAATAATCGGGATAATTAACGGCACCCCGGGGCTTACCACCACTTCATCAATTACTTTTAAGATCTCCGGACTTGGCTGAATACCGAAAATCGATTCAAAATCGGGATTTTTTTCATAATCCAGAATCTGAGGAAATTCTTTTAAGACAATGCCTGATGCCCGGGTATCGGTTAATACCACTGCTTCGCCATGATTTAATAATAATTCTGTGACAGCTACCCCACTTCGGGCGGCTCCTATCACCAGGGTCCTTTTTTTCATAATGCGCTTCTCCTATCCTAAACAAATAAATGCAATGGTTACAAAAATGGCAGTGGCGACCCAGAAGACAGTGACAACCCGGGTTTCGCTCCAACCAGACAATTCGAAATGATGATGAATCGGGGCCATTTTAAAAAACCGCTTTCCTCCAGTGGATTTAAAATAGCCCACCTGGATGACAACCGATAAAGCTTCGATGACAAACAAAGCCCCGGCGATGAGTAAAAAAATCTGCAGCTGGGTAATGATGGCCATTACCACAATTGCTCCTCCCAATGCCATCGAACCGGTGTCTCCCATAAAGATGTCAGCGGGATTTGAATTATGTCTTAAAAAACCCAAACAGCCCCCAATAATGGCACCAATAAAGATACTGGTATCGGCCTGGGGCAGGACCAGGGATCCGACAAAAAAGAAAATGGCAACAATCAGGGTTACCCCCGATGCCAATCCGTCCAATCCGTCCGTTAAATTAACGGCATTGACAATCGATACCACCGCGATAAAGGTAAATGGTACATACCAGATCCCAAAATCAACGGTCTGGTTCATCAACGGTACCACCAGTTCCGAACCAATCGCCGGTGAATAATATGCATACAGGGCAATGGCCAACGCCCCAATACATTGGAGCACCATTTTCTGCCAGGCCCGCAGACCCAGATTATGTTTTTTGGCCACCTTGATATAGTCATCAATAAAGCCTACCGCTCCGAAATAAAGCATTACCAGAATCGGGAAAAAGTCCCAGTTGCCAATCAGCACCGACAAGATTATAAAAGCTGCCAATACGCCCAATTGGATCACCAGTCCGCCCATGGTTGGGGTTCCTGATTTCTCCAGATGGCTCTGGGGGCCTTCTTCTCTGATGGCCTGTCCAAATTTCAAACGTTTGAGCATGGGGATAAACCGGGGCGTCACAAAATATACAACAAAAAATGAAATCAGCAGACTGATCAGTCCTGTTCGTAAAATTGTCATTTCCATTATTGACCACCTTCCTTAATAAAATCAATAACCCGTTCCAGACCCATGCCCCGGGATGCTTTGATCAGAATGATATCCGCAGGCTGGATGATTTCTTTTAAGCATGCTCCGGCTGCCAGGGCATCTGTAACCTGATAGACCGTCCCGGCATTTTCATAGCCCTGACAAATCGACCGCCCCAGTTCGCCGACACCAATCAAGATATCTGCCTTATCCCTGGCGTAACGGCCCACTTCAAGGTGTGCCGCTGGCCCATATTCACCCATTTCCAGCATATCGCCGAGAATTGCAATTTTTCGCTTGTAGTCTCGGCCCAGGGTGGCTAAAACATCCAGGGTCGCCCGCATGGCATCAGGATTGGCGTTGTACGAGTCATTAATAACCTTGATTGCCCCAATCGTGAAAATATCCATCCGATTGCTACTGGGGACAAAAGCATCAAGCCCTTTTTGTATTTCCGGTTGGGTCATTTCATAGAAATACCCTAAGCCAATGGCCACCAGACAATTATAGACATTATGTGACCCGGGATAATTAAAAGTGAAGACTTCGTTTCGCCGTTCCCATTCCACCTGGATTTCCAGACCGGTTTGCGAGGAAGTGTAGTTCCGGGCTGTGACGGTATGCGCCCCCTGTAAGCCAAAGGTTTTAACCTGATAAGGTTTTTTTTCTGCTGTAATTCGCTTTAAAAATTCATCATCACCATTGACATAGGCAATACCCTCACTTGATAAGGTCTGAAGGATTTCTTTTTTGGCCAGATAAATATTCTCCTGGGTTTTCAGGCGTTCAATATGGCTGAGACCCACATTGGTGATCACACTGATATCCGGTTCGACCAACTGGATAGATTTCGAAATATCTCCCAGATGGTCCATTCCCATTTCGATCACCGCGATTTGATGGTCAGGTCCCAAATTAAACAGGGTTTGGGGAATGCCGTATTCGTTATTTAAGTTTCCTTCTGTTTTCAGGGTATGATACTTTTGTGAAAGCACCGATGCGACCAGATCCTTGGTGGTTGTTTTACCACTGCTGCCAGTAATTGCGATCACGGGGATATTGTAACGATGCCGGTTAAAACCAGCCAGAGCTTTCATGGCCGCCAGTGTGGAAGCGACATAAATAACTGTCATTTCCGCTGGAAATGATCGATTTCTTTCCTCGGTAAGACAAACCCGGCCACCGTTAGAATAAGCCTGAGTGATATAGTCGTGACCGTTATTTGTTTCCCCGATAATGGGCACGTACAAGTCATTATTTTTTATTTTGCGACTGTCAATGGCGACATTTGTAATTGCCAGTGACTGATTTCCCTGGAGCAATTCCCCCTGGGTAATGTGAAGTATTTCATCAATACTGATACTTTCCATGGATACTACCTGAACTTTCTTTCTTAATTTTAGTCCGCACTTACGCAATTTTCGAAATGCAATCCACTGTCCAAAAAGACCTGAATATTATATCAAACTTTGAACATAAAGAAAAGCAAGGATTTCCCCCTCGCTTTTCTATTACTCTACTATGGGGTAAACGTTACGCTGACGTCACTGCCCTTTTCTACAACGGTTGTTGCTGCCGGAGTTTGGCTTGAAGCAAAACCATTACCGGTAATTTTAAGATTCAGTCCTAATCCAGTGAGAATTTCATTGGCACTTTGAATCGATAGTCCTTTTAAGTCAGGGACAATAACTGTTCCGGCAGCCGCGGTGTCGGCATTTCCCAGAGCCAGAATCAACTCTGTATTCGGATCATAGACCGAATTGGTGGGCAGGCTCTGACTGACAACCGTGGTGCCGCTGGTGGCCGGATCAACGACGTATTTTATCCCTTTTTCATTCAGAATACTGGCGGCAAAATCGATGTTTTGACCGACCAGATCGGGAACTGTGATGGTCCCTTTTTGAATTTCTTCAGTTGCTGCACCACTGAGGGTGGTATCTGCCGAGTTATAGTTCAGGGCCTGTTTCATTAAACTGATGGCGGTTGGTGCCGCACTGGTGCTCCCATAGGCGCCAGCCGCCGGTTCATCCAAGACAACATAAACCGAATATTTGGGATCTTCCACTGGCGAAAAACAATAAAAGGAGGTGACATACTTGGAACTGGAATATTCGCCATTGATGAACTTTTCGGCCGTTCCCGTTTTTCCGCCAATGCTGTAACCTTCTGAAAGAGCTGTCATATCGGCATCATAGCCCACCACCTTACGCATGATTTCTCTGGTGGCTGCTGAAGTTTCCTTTGATATAATCTGTTTCGGTGACTCGATTGCCTGGCCTTTGGTTTCGCTGGAGATAATCGTCGGTTTTACATAATAACCATTATTAACAACACAGTTTAAGGCACTGACAATTTGGATCGGCGTAACCGCCAAACCCTGTCCAAATGAAAAGGTGGCATAGTCCACTTCATTGATCCCGCCGTTGGCGGTAGACAACCGATTGACAATTCCGGCTTCCTCGCCATCCAGTTCAATTCCGGTGGTTTCTCCCAGTCCAAAATTATAGACATACTGGTAAAAAACATCGGGATTTAATTTTTCAATAATCTGTACCAGCCCCGGATTGCAAGAATGAGCGATGGCGTCGGAAACGGTAATACTGCCGTGGGGGCCGGTCGCACAGTTGATGACAGCATCCCCGATTTGAATCGATCCCCCACAATAAACCACCGTGTCCGGGGTAATGACGCCTTCTTCCAGGGCGGCGGCCCCTGTCAGGGCTTTAAAGGTGGAACCCGGTTCGTAGATAAAACTGACGGCCTGATTCTTATACATTTCAGCCAGTTTCTCCTGCTCCGTTTTTCCAGTCAGATCGGCCGCATGGGTCGCTGCAAAATTAGGATCGAGGGTAAATGGATCATTGAGATTATAATCAGGGGTGGTCGCCATAGCCACTACTTCTCCGGTTTTTGTTTCCATCACAATAGCCGTAACGCTTTTGGTTTTCCAGGTCGCTGCAGCTTCCTCCACCGCCTTTTCAGCCATCAGCTGAATATTGCTGTCGATGGTTAAGACGATATCCTCTCCCTGAACCGGTTCTTTGAGAATCTTGGTCTGGGAAGGAATCTGGTTGCCATCGGCATCCTTCTGAAAATAAACAACCCCATCTTCACCACTTAAGACATCTTCATAAGTTGATTCGACACCATAGAGCCCACTGTAGTCCGTCCCCGTAAAACCGAGGATATAAGAAGCAAAGTTGCCATTGGTATAATAACGACGGTAATCATCCAACAACTCAATCCCGTTATAGCTTTCGATTTCGCCTTCCTCGTCTTTAATCGCTTCTGATTCCCTGATTTCCAGGGCCAGGGCATTGTCTACCTTTCCTAAAATCAGCACCGGTTGATTTTCCTTGCGGGTGGCTTTGTCATAAAGCGATTCATAATTATAGTCCAGATCTTTGGAAATGGCCGAGGCCACTGCTCCGGGATCTTTGATTTTGATTGGTTCAAAATACAAAGTCCCATCTTCAATCGTTACGCCAGCAAAATTGTGGCCGAGCACGATGACTGCGGCGCCCTGGCTGATACCGGTTTTGACTTCAACAATGTCATTCTCCAGAACGGATATCTTTGTCTGGATCTCTTCAACCTTTAAGCCCAGTTTGCTGCTTAACGTTTTGGCCAGCCGCTCAGGATCTTCCACCTCATAAGGAATTACATTGACCGCCGTAGCTGAGGAATCTTTAGCCAGAACATTTTTATTCCGATCATAAATATCCCCACGGGACGCCTTAATTGGTACTTCTTCGACAAGTTGGTCCACTTGTCGTTCATATTTTCCGGTCGAATTCACAATTTGCAGGGAAAACAATTTTCCAATAACAATAATTAAGCACAATGAAAGTATAACCATGGCAATCATGATGCGATTCTGTTTGCCGACTGGTCCAATCTCTCGTTGTGCCTTCTTTTTTTTATTCACATTTTTTCTCCAAATTTTTATTCAGTTAAGCTTACCTGATACAGCTTAAATAAACCCTAACTTAAAATAAATTTTCAAACCAGCTCCTGACAATTTGTGAATCCGTCATCAGTGACTCTTCCTTTTTTTCGGTCACCAGTTCCCGGCGATATTGTTCCTGAACCGGTTCGCTCATGCCATAACCTCTGGCTTGAGCCTCAATCGACTGAAGATTCATATTTGTTACCAACTGACCTTCTTTACTGTCATTGACCTGTATAGCATCCTCCAGGGTTTTCTGGAGGTCGCGAATTTCAGTATTTTTTTCGGTGATCAGTGCATGTTGAAATAATATGCCGATCATCGCCACAAACGCAATCAAGCCAATAAGCATAACATAAGAACTTGTGGTCATATGCTTTACTTGCTGTTTGGGCATTTTTACTCTTTTTCTTGTCGTCGCCATGGAACGCTCCTTTGTTTAACTTTCTGTTCCCAGCTTTTCAACAATCCGCAGTTTTGCACTTCGCGAACGCCGGTTTTCTGAAGTCTCATCAGCCCCCGGAACAATCGGTTTTCTGGAAATAAGCTTCACTTCCGGAGATTTTCCGCAAACACATTGGGGAAAATCCGACGGGCAGGTGCAGGGATTGGCTTTGTTTCTAAAGAGATGCTTAACGACCCGATCCTCCAGTGAATGAAAGGTGATGACACACATTCTTCCGCCTGGTTTCAGGGCTTCAAGACCCTGGGTTAAAGCATCTTCCAATATTTTCAATTCCCCATTAACTTCCAGTCGAATCGCCTGGAATGTTTTTCTTGAGGGATGTTTTTCTTTGAAACGTTCCTTAGGAGGATAAGCATTCTTGACAATTTCACTTAACTCCAAAGTGGTGGTGATTCGCTTAAGCGCTCTGGCTTTAACGATCGATTTGACAATTTGACTGGCAAATTTTTCTTCGCCATACAGAAACAGTATTTTTTTTAATTCCCCGGGAGCATAGTCATTTACCACTATTTCGGCAGTTAATTCCGCCGACTGGTTCATGCGCATATCCAAAGGACCATCGTTATGATAAGAAAAGCCTCGGGTATCGTCATCCAGTTGAAATGACGAAACCCCGAGGTCATATAGAATACCGTCGATCCCAAAGAGATGGAGGCTCTTTAGAACCTTGGCTAAACTGGCGAAATTACTTTTTACAAAATGACGTTGACAGGTAAAAGCCGCCAAACGATTTTTGGCATACTCCAAAGCATAATCATCCTGATCGATGCCGACCAAAATGCCGCTTTCATCCAATGATTCACAAATCCATTGGGAATGGCCACCCCCGCCAAGGGTGCAATCCACATAGATACCGTTTGGCTTAATGTCCAGGCCTTCAATGGATTCCCGCAGTAAAACGGTGGTGTGTGAAAATGTTTGTGGTTTCATTTATATTCCCAGCATTGCCATATTATTGGCGATGTCCTCATAGTTTAAATCATCGTTATCGTTATAGCTGGACCATAGTTGACTGTCCCAAATTTCCAAGCGATTTGAAACCCCGATAATGGTCACCTCTTTTGTTATTTTTGCATATTTACGCAGAGAAAGTGGAACGCTCGCCCGGCCTTGTCGATCCAGTTCGCAATCGGCGGCACCGGCAAAGAAAAATCGGGTGAATGCACGTGCATCCTTATCCGATACTGGCAAAGATTTTAATTTGCTTTCAAAATTTTCCCACTCTTCCATGGAAAAAACAAACAGGCAGCAATCCAGTCCTTTGGTTAAGACAAATTCTCCGCCCAGTGATTCTCTGAATTTTGAAGGAATGATCAATCGTCCTTTGTCATCAATATTATGTTCATACTCTCCAAAAAACATCCTGATCCCCCTCCTTCTTACTTCGCTCTTCCATTTTCTTCCACATTATACCACACTCCACCACCCTTCACAAGTTGAGAAACCGGCTATTAAGCAAAAAACCATGATTTATTTTGTTAATAATTCCCAACATTTGTATTAATTTTATATCAAAAAACTTAAAAATAAATTCACTCTTGTGTTTCCTGCAAGAATTCTACATTATATCTTGTGATTGTCCGGGTTTTAGTTTAAACTTATAAAATAATGAAAATTAAGGAGTTATTTAAATGAGAGCAGTAGTTACGGTTATTGGAAAAGACCGCACCGGAATAATTTATAATGTATCTAAAATTTTGGCTGAAAACAGTGTCAATATTGAAGATATCAGCCAGACAGTTATGCATGATTTTTTCACCATGATCATGCTTGTGGACATGACAAATATGTCTGTTGATTTCAATGTCCTCAAAGCCGCCCTTGAAGAAGTTGGCGAAACCATCGGTATGTCCATTCGTATTCAGCATGAAGATCTTTTCAATGCCATGCACACCATTTAGGCGGCCCGATTATGGCAATGTTTAAAGACGTCCTCGAGACGGTTAGAATGATCGAAAAAGAGCGGCTGGATATCCGGACCATCACCATGGGAATTTCATTACTGGACTGTATTGATTCCTCCGGAGCCAAAAGTCGAGAAAAAATTTATGAAAAAATTACCCGCCTGGCCGAAAACCTGGTCAAAGAAGGGGAACGCATTGAAAATGAACTGGGAATCCCGATTGTCAATAAACGGATCTCAGTAACTCCGATTGCACTCATCGCCGGCAGTAGCGATGATCTTAATTATGTTGAATATGCTAAAATACTCGATGCTGCCGCCGCAACTGTCGGCATTAATTTCATCGGTGGTTTTTCCGCCCTGGTCCCCAAAGGTTTCACTAAAGGCGATCGGATTTTGATTGACTCCATCCCTGAAGCTCTGGCAACCACCAATTGCGTGTGTTCATCGGTCAATCTTGGCTCCTCAAAAGCCGGGATTAATATGGATGCCGTTAAACGGCTGGGCGAAGTGATTAAAGAAACCGCCTACCTGACCCGGGATGCTGATTCTATCGGCTGTGCCAAGTTTGTGGCCTTTGCCAATGCGGTTGAAGACAATCCCTTTATGGCAGGCGCCTTCCACGGCGTTGGTGAAGCCGAATCCGTCCTCAATGTTGGGGTCAGCGGCCCCGGGGTTGTCAAGCGGGCACTGGAAAAAGCCCAGGACGCTTCCTTTGGCGAAATGGCTGAAATTATCAAAAAAACCGCCTTTAAAATTACCCGGGCCGGCCATCTGGTTGGTACGACGGTAGCTGAACGCCTGAATGTCCCCTTTGGTATTTTGGATCTGTCCCTGGCACCAACCCCAGAAATCGGCGACAGTGTAGCCCGAATTCTGGAGGAAATGGGTCTGGAACATTGTGGTACCCATGGTACCACCGCAGCTTTGGCGATGCTCAATGATGCCGTTAAGAAGGGTGGTATTATGGCCTCCACCTCAGTGGGCGGCTTCAGCGGCGCCTTTATCCCAGTTAGTGAAGACGAAGGAATGATCGAAGCGGTAGAATGCGGCGCCCTGACCTTTGACAAACTGGAAGCCATGACCAGTGTCTGTTCAGTCGGCATCGATATGGTCGCCATCCCTGGTGATACGCCTGCTTCCACCATTTCCGGCATCTTAGCAGATGAAGCCGCCATCGGCGTCATCAATAATAAAACCACCGGTGTTCGGATCATCCCAGTTTATGGGAAAGATGTGGGTGATACCGCCGAATTTGGTGGGCTCCTGGGCCGGGCACCGATTATGCCAGTGAATAAAAATGACTGTTCAGTTTTTGTAAATCGTGGCGGACAGATCCCGGCGCCGATTCACAGCTTTAAAAACTAATGCAATCAGATTTGCAACTTGGGAGACCCGCGACAGTGGGTCTCCCATTTTATCGAAAGGAGCAAATAAATGAATGAAGAATTATGGAAAAAATGTGTAAGCTATCACGGGCATCACTGTCCCGGCCTGGCTATTGGTGTGCGCGCTGCTTTGGAAGCTATTGAAGCTCTTTCTCTTGATCTGGCCGGAGATGATAAAATTGTCTGTGTCGCTGAGAATGAGTCCTGCAGTGTTGACGGAATCCGGGTGGTACTGGAGTGTACTGGCGAAAAAGGCAATCTGTTCTTTATAAAAGGTGGAAAACAGGCTTTTTCCGTTTTTAATCAAACCACCGGCGCGAGTGTCCGGCTGATTTTGAAAGAGCTTCCGCCAATGGAGCGTGATGAAATGGAAGCATTTTTGCTCAACGAACCTGATGCAGCAAAACTTTTCGATTTCGAAAAACCCCATTTTGAATTACCCGAAAAAGCTTAACAAGTCCCCTATTTATAACACCATCACTGATTGGTCCAGACTAATCAGTGATGGTGTTATTTTGATTTGGCGCCGTCCATTTTCGCTGCCATTGACCGCTTTGGTGTGATATACTATAAAATAATTTACTATTAAATCTGATATCGAGGTGCTCATATGTTTACTCTGCCCGTTTATACAGCTCCTGATTTTACGGAAACCTTTTTTGTCAAAGCCCCCAGCGTTCGAACGATGCCTGCTCCCATGGATGGGGTGGTTCCCGAAAACTTTTACGCCACGACCATCTACCCCGAGTATTTTAAAATCCATGATACCTGGCAGCTGATGGCTGAAAGCCGGATGGACTGCGTGGTTGTCATTGTCAATGATCGGCCCCATGCTATCGAATTCAGAAATGTCAAAAAAGGCGATGCGATTGTCGTCGGACGCCATGAAGATGGCGGAAACGGTGTTTATGTCGATCATTTTGCTTTCAGTAAAAAGCAGCCAGATGGTGATAATTTTTCGTTTCGTACCTCCAATTCCCGGGAAACCGCCTACTCCCGGGACTATGACCGCCTCTATCAACTCTTGGAATTCGAGTGCGATAACGGCTATATTCTCTGGGTTCTCGGCCCGGCGGTTACCTTTGATCAGGACTCCCGAAATGCCATGACCCACCTGATCGAAATGGGCTATGTGGATGCTCTTTTCGCCGGGAATGCTCTGGCAACCCACGATTTGGAATCCCACTTTTTCAACACGGCCCTGGGTCAGGACATCTATTCCAAAGAAAATAAATCACTGGGTCACTATCATCATATCGAAACGATTAATCGTGCCCGGAGCTGCGGTTCCCTGGAAAAGCTAATTGAAAAATATAAAATCGCAGACGGGATTGTCAGTTCCTGCATTAAAAATGACATTCCCATGGTTTTAGCTGGTTCGATCCGCGATGACGGGCCCTTACCCGGCGTCTATGCTGATGTTTATAGCGCCCAGGATGCCCTGCGGGTACATACCAAAAAAGCCACCACGATCATCTGTCTGGCGACCCAGCTTCATACGATTGCCACCGGCAATATGACCCCTTCCTACCAGTTGGTTGATGGCGTGATTCGGCCGGTATATTTTTATACCGTGGACATCTCCGAATTTGTGGTCAATAAGCTTAAAGACCGGGGTAGCCTCAGCTCGAAGTCGATTATCACTAACATCCAGGATTTTGTAGTCAATTTACAGCGGAATTTATCATTACTATAGGCGCTAAAAAAGAGACTTTTGCAAAAGCAAAAGTCTCTACCACTCGATAACTAAATTACATAATAGAAGGTAAAATTAAAGGCAGTACTGAAAAGTTAATCAGCTGTAAAACCCAGATTGTACAAGCCGGTGGGTCGATGTGGCTATCTGCATAGCTGTTAAAGGTTAACCCGGCGAACTCACCGATTAAGGCCCCTAAGATACCGGTGATGGCAGCGGCGATAATCGCTGCCACTGGGCTTAATGTACCTGAGAAAACAACGATTGCAGTTGAAGCGGCTGGTAAAACGATATGATGGCAGCCATAGAAAGGTAGTCCCATGCAGGCAAAGACCAGTCCAAATGCGGCAATCCCAAAGGCAAAGCCACCCATTTGTGAGAAAATATAAGCGGCTTCTTCAGAACCGGCCAATGCCATATTTCCGAAGGCTGCCACAATTCCACCAATCAGGATACCAAATCCGGCGCCCAGAACAATGGTAAAAATTAAGTCCGAACCCTGAGGCAGATAATGTCGTGTCACTCCAGCCGGTGTTTTTCCGGTTAAACCGGAGTTGGTAAACAGTAACCGAACCAGAATAGCTGAAATGACTACGCTTAAAGCAACGGTGTCGGTCCAGGCTGCTGATCCAAATACATTTGCTCCAATTAGAGTGCCGACGGTAAAGTTTAGTAAGTAACCTATAATACCAAATATTCCGCCAACCAGTAAAACTGAAGCATCTTTTAACCCTGCCAGGGGCGTAATAATATCTCCGCCAACTTCCAGTTTTCCGATTTTTTTAGCATAACCGGCGGCGGCTACCGCACCGGCAAAAGCGACACATGGCGAGAACCATGATCCAAAGCTGACGATGCCAATGGCTGGGGCGCCAAAATCGCCGGCTAAAATTGCGGCAACTACTGTTAACCCGGTAAAAATAAATGATGGCACACCGCCGATGGCGGCTGCAAACAACCCGCCGCCAAAAGCAGCAATTAATAATGTTAAGTCCATTTTTTTCTCCTTTTAATCGTATTCAGATTATCGTAAACACATTAACGTTTATCGAGTGGCTCTGATAATGTTTACAAGATCAGTTTAACAAGAAGGACAAAATTTTACTATGGTCGCCATTACCAAAATATCTCTCATCCTTTGTGCATCACTCACAAGGATCATTCCTCGACATCTCATCCTGTATAACTGCCAAAAAATATATTCATCAATTAAATTTTTTTATTCATAAAAAAAAGAGCCTGAGCTCTCTTGGATTAAGGGGTTTAGTATGAACTTTAAACATACTAATTAAGGGGTCACAATCCCTTTGTGTTAGAATACGCTATTTTTCTGAAAAAATCATCAGTTATCATTAACAAAATATCAAAGTAATTCTGTGCGTTTTGCACAGCATCCAGCTACTTAAAAAACAGCCGTCCGTCCAAATTGTCACGACATCCCATAACAAGCCCCGCTGCCAGCATTTACTGATATTTCAGAAATTCTAAAATCCGAAACGAATATGCCAGATCAAACTGAACCTTCGGCGCCGTAAGGTCCAGTTGCGTCAGAGCTTTGATCCGATCGATGCGATAACTGAGGGTATTGCGATGAATATGGAGGGCTTCGCAGGTTTCTTTGTAATTACACCCCTTTTCGATGAGCATGTTTAACGTATAGAACAGTTCCGATTGATGCTGTCGGTCATATTTTTCAAGCGTCAGCAAGCCGCTCTGTACAAAATCCCTGAGTTTATTTCCATCGTCACTGGTTACCTTCTCAAGCAAATGAAAAAATTTGTAATCCCCATAATAAAAAAATCGTTTTTGCTCATGGATCGTTGCACCGATGCGAATGGCTGCGCCAGCTTGAAAATAATAGTTTTGAAAATTCTCAATCCCCTGAAAAAAATCACTCATCCCAATTCGCAATGCGTGTTTTTCGATAAAATTCTTCAACCGATTGATTCCCTTATCAGTTTTTTCTTTTTCCAGGTCCGTACATAAAACAACCATTTGATTACCATAAAAAATTGCATGGGACTTCGGAAAAACATGATACAAGTCATCTCGTAACGAATCTTTGATGACCTCCTGATAGAGATTGTCATCATCTTGTTCTGAAACCAGTACACATAAATTATTGCTGGTATTAAGTTCTGATTCCAGGACCCATGATTTAAAATCCGCATTTTCCTTGTCGCGACCTTCAATCAGATCCATCAGGATCCCCTCATTCATATTTCCGCGAATATATTTATACATCGGAATCTTTAAAATAATTTCGGTCAGCACCTCATTAGCCAGCAGCAATAACTCCAAATGTTGATTTGTCACTTCAGAATTTTCAAAAAACATCACCATGGCACCGGCATATTTGCCCCGAATGATCACCGGCGATACTAATACCTTTGAATCACTTTCTAAACCGACGACATAGGGCGTCCGTTCCTTGGGAAAACGTTTGACCTCTTCAATATTAACAATTTCAAAAATAAACTCATGGCTGCAAAATCCTTTGGAAATGGCAAAATTCCACGAGGGATCGGTAATCTCATCGGTCCGGCTCATGCCGCGAATAGAAAAATTTATGTCTATAAAAAGAACTGGTTTTTCCATCAGATAACTAATGGTTTCCACCACCTCTTCAACCGTGTGGTTGTCTAGCAGCAATCTTAATAATCGATTGCTCTGTCGGTATCTCAGTTCAGTTTGGCTATCCATAATCGTTTTTTAGTTTTCACTCCATTTCAGTTGTTTAAATACTTTGCCAATGCTTCCCTTAATGATCAGATTTGCCCGGGAATCCATCAGGGTTGCAGTTTTATTTACCAGTACCAGGTTCCTGCCCCGATAATAATCGATGAGTCCTGCTGCCGGATATACTCCCAGCGAAGTTCCGCCAATAATCAGAACGTCTGCTTTGGCAATGACCGATAATGACCGATTCATGACATCATTATCCAAACCTTCTCCATACAAGACCACATCCGGCTTGATCGTTCCGCCACAGCTGCATTTTGGCACCCCCTGACTTTCCTGAATCGTCTGCACCGAATAAAATTGCTGACAACGCATACAGTAATTGCGATGGACCGATCCATGGAGCTCCAGCACCTTTTTACTGCCCGCCTGTTGATGAAGACCATCAATATTCTGGGTAATCACCGCCTTCAATTTCCCCTGGGCTTCCAATTCTACCAGTTTTATATGGGCGTCATTTGGTTTAGCTTCCAGGTACAGCATTTTATTGCGGTAAAAATGATAGAATTCTTCAGTGTTATTCATAAAAAATTCATGGGAAAGAATCGTTTCTGGCGGATATTGATAGGTCTGGTTGTACAGCCCATCAACGCTCCTGAAATCTGGAATGCCACTTTCGGTGGATACCCCTGCACCGCCGAAGAAAACAACATTCTCAGCTTTATCAGTCATTTCCTGTAAAATTTCGATCTCGTTCATGATTTAGCCTCTTTTCTCAAAACATTTATCAGTATGCGATTTTTCTTAAAAAGCATTTTACCATATCCAGCCCTTTTTTTCCTGACTGCTCATTAAAATCATTACCATAAGGATCGGCAAAGCCGTGTTCACCAGGCAAAACGCGGGTCACAACCGTCCCATTATGTTTAAGTTTTGGAATAATCGCCTGCACCTCAAAGGATTTCTCCTGCTCCGGAAATACCAGCAGGCAGGGACAAATCGGGTTGACCTCCAGATAGTCCCGGATTCGTGATCCATAAAAGCCGATCATTCCATCACAACATCGGCTCTCGGTCAATCGCCAGGCGATGGTAGCTCCGACGCTTGATCCAAACACGATGATTTTTTTATAGCACAATTTTAGTTCCTTAATATAGACCGCGATCTCTTTGTATCGTTCAAAGCCAATTTCTGTCATAAACTCACTATAAGCTTCATTGCTTTCAGAATATTTATAAACATGTCCTCGACCGCTCAGATCCACACAAAACACATCGTAACCCTGATCTTTAAAAAAATCTGCCCAGTCTTTTATATACTGGTTGATTCCGTAAATTTCCGGGATGATTACAACCGCTTTTTCCGACCCTATTTTTTGCTCAAAAATAGTCATTTTAACTTCTCTGCAATGATACCATTTGATACCAAGTTGACGCAATCATCATTCTCCTCCTTTTAATTTTCAAACAGTTTATTCCACTCACACAAATAAGTGTCGTGGAGTCCGATGCAATCACCATGTAGTGCTAATTATAAAAACAATCGCCGAAAGCTTTTTTCGGCGATTGTTTTTTGGATTGCTATTGATGTTTATCCTAATTTTAATCTTCAGCAATGACGATCAAGCCATCCTTTTCACCCAAACTGACGACGGTTGATTTGTCCGGATTAATATAGATACCATAGTCCTTTTTTGCATCTTTTTGTTCTGCGGCAATCACATAGCCAATGACAATTTCGTTCTTTCTTTTTGCTGCTTCAACCAGGGTATAATAATTAACGGCTGCGCCTGGCTTAATATATTTTGCAGCTTTTTTAATATAAAGCTCTGAACCGTCGGCATCAAATAAATCCTCAAAGACCGTATTGATCATCTTGTTCTCCGAAACCTGAGTCAGCATCAAACTGATGAGTTTTTCACTGACAATAAAGTCGTTGACCTTTGTCACTTCCGCCAATTTCTTGTTTCTGAAATCCATCATTTCACTGACAACGGAAAAACGACAATTGAGTTTTTCGGAGATATCCCGGAGTTGCAGTAAAACCACCAGGGTGTTGGCATCGGATTCCTGCACATCAAGTCCAGAATTATTAGACAGGATAATGACATGGTCGTAATTTTTGACCATCAAGTCATCTAAAATACTTCGATCTTTGGGGTCACCCTTTAATAGTTCAATTTTCTGATTGACAACCTGGCTGAGGGCCATCTGAAAATCTTCATCTTCAACACAATCCGAAACAACGGTCAGGATTGAGGATAGGGGAACATAATTATCAATTTCTTGAATAATTAAATGGGCATTATCATTCCAACCTAAGATTAACGTTTTTTCCGGACTATCCGATTCATCTGCGGAAGTTTGCATAATTACTCTTTCATCAACAGTATGGCCCTGATCTGCTTTAGCAATAATGGTATCGTCATCTTCTGAAATGGCAATAATTCGATCTCCCGGTAGTATAATTGTTTCCATCGGCGGATTTAAATAAGTTTTCCCCTCAGATTGGATACCAATCACAGTTGATTTTTCAAACAAAAATAGCACCTCACCGAACGTTTTATTATTTGCTTCGGGACAGTCGCTGAAGTAAATTTCATCTCCACCAAAGTCCAAGAGTTCGGTATAAACGGTCGAAAGGCCCGGCTGTCGGCAGGTTTGTGCAATAATACGAGAAATCAATGTATCACTGAGAATTATTTCTGCTTGATTATTGCCGGCAATCTGCGCCACCTGGACATTTTCAGGGTCTTTTAAAACAGTAACAATGTTATATGGCTCGTTCCGTTTATTGGGATTATTTGTAATGGCTAGAATTGTTTTGATGACCCGGGTGTCATCCTCGGGAATGATGATGATTGATCGAGAAGTATTTAAACTGACGATTTCGAGATCATCGATATCGATGGGATTTCCCTGTCGGGTTACTATCCTTGTGGTTTTCATATCAGTGATCCGCTCCCGGATGGCATCATCCATTTCGGATTTGTCATGATTACCCATGATGACGATACAGGCATGCTTACGATTGCTGTTCGCTTCAATCAATTCTTCGATAATCGTAAAGATCTGTTCAGACCATCCTAAAATAATTGTTTGGTCTTTTTCGATAACCCGGGATCTTCCCTTTCTGAGAGAATCTAATTTCGATTCAATCCCAGTTGTTAAAATCCCAATTAATATACTAAGAATAAAGATACCACCCAGGGTAGTAACAAACATTAAAAAGATATAACCAATACTTCCGGTATCACCACTTACCGTTCCGGAGTCAATCGCTCGCATTAAGCCCATCCACAGCAGCTCGGTAAAACTGGATGTTGGACCCGATTGAGTAATCCAGACGATCAGTGAAATAACAGCTATCATAATTGCCGTAGCACTGGCCAGAGACAATAACAGAACGCCTGTTCCTTTTGACATCAGGTTGTCAAATTTGTACCGTAGCTTTTCTAAAAAACCAACTTCATCCATTTTAGCACCTCTTCTAAGTTAATTATTTTTGTCTGAACCCTAAGACTATGCAACCTTCCTGTTTTGATTGTGAGGATTATGTTATCTTAACCTTCATTATTTGACGGAAACATTTTATCACATTCAAATACGTCCTTCAATCATTGTTGACGCTCATTTTCACTGATTTGCGATTTTATTAATATTTGTAAGTATCATCCCATATGCTTCTTACTCAGAGTCCGGATTATCATCGTTTCGTTTTTTTAGGATACTACCCAGGTACATTCCCAATACAGCAACTGCTCCAAAAATACCTCCAAATAGCAACGCCTTAGTATTGATAATAATATATATCGGTGGCAGAAAAATGATTCCAATAAAGATCGGATAAAACCAGACGATCCCATTCTTTAGTCCATAAAAAAAGGCCGAAACAAAACAGTATGCGGGAATAATCAACATCATAAAAAGTGAAAAATACCTAGAATTCGGATCAAGTGTGGGCAAGATAAAGAAGACCAAGGAGGTCATAATCAGATATGGTAATACCGGTATTAATAATGGCAAGTTTTTTTTCATAAGTGGCTCCTATTTGAAAAATCTACTGAGATAATATTATTGGTGCATTTTATTATAGCATGAAAATATTAGGTATTGGAAATAAATTGGTTTTAAACTACTGGCATCATAATCGCTCATGCGGCACTTCGGCTTCGCTGCGCTGCGCCTACGTCGCGTCAGTCGCCAGATGGCTCCTTCCTAAAAAATACAAAAAGAGCGGTGAAACCTTACTGCCGTCTAATGAATTCGTGCAACTCCGGCGCAGCTCTCGCTGCGCCTACGTTTGGGGCTTCGCCCCATAAAAAAATACAGATATAAACATTGATTTTCAAGTGAACTTGAATCAATCTCTTAACTTCACTACCGTCGTACTCACTCATGCGGCACTTCGGCTTCGCTGCGCTGCGCCTACGTCGCGTCAGTCGCCAGATGGCTCCTTCCTAAAAATATAAAAAATAGAGACCAAAAAACAAATAAATTTGCTCTTTGATCTCTATTTTTTATATTTTTCGCCGCATGGCTCGTTGTTTCACGCAAAAAAAGTCCCGCAATGTCCTATCCTCCCAGGCAGTTGCCCACCAAGTACTTTCGGC
>NZ_JBDODG010000021.1:0-4199 GCF_039830195.1 Acetobacterium sp.
GCAACATCGGAATTACGAGGATTTTTGTTGATTATTATGTGCGAAGTTTGAGTTAAGGTAGTAGACCATAACGGCAGAGGCTATAAATCAGAAGAAGATATGTGTAACTATTGGGGTGTTAAGTATTATGTGTTTAAAGATAGACTTTCTGAAAATTGGACATTGGAAGAGGCTTTGGAAAGTAGACAACCGGATAGCATTAAGGATCACCTAAGCCGGGGTTTTAAAACAAAGTCTGAAATGTGTTTATATTGGGGTGTTAAGGAGTATGTTTTTAATGATCGGATAAAGGATGGGTGGTCATTAGAAGAAGCTTTAGAAGGTAAAAATCCTAAAACTGTAGTTGATCATTTGGGTAGGAAGTTTGACACCGAGAAAGATATGTGTGCTTATTGGGGAATTAAAAGCTATATCTTTAAAGATCGAATAAAAGACGGTTGGAGTTTGGAAGAAGCTTTAACGATACCGTATAAGTTTTAGTAGATAAGCGTTAGATTACAGCTACAGTGTAAATTTTCACATTGTTATGGACTGGATCATTCGATTTTCTGAGGAAGCAAACCAGGTCGAATATCTGGAAGCCTGCTCAAAAACCAGATGGTCCGATGAACAAATGACTGATCTGCTCAGCCAGAACCCCGAATACCGGAATCCGGGAGAAGTATCGGTAGAAAAGTGAAATCAGCTGATCCGACAGACTCAGCAGGTAACCGGTGGCAGTATCCGTCAATTGAGCCGGGTGCTGGGTCTGGGCAAGATGATGGTGGAGCGGGCCGTGAAATGATGAAGATGACAAACGAAAACATCCCCGCTCCCACAAAACTTGAAACGCTCCCTACCAACAATATCAGTCAAAAAATTTTCCCTGATAAAAATTCTCGTTTTCAAGTTTCTTTGCGGTCATTCTAAAGCTGACACAACCATCGGGACAGACAAGATCCTTGCTATATTTGCTACGGCCACCGATATTCTCTAAATTGCCGCCACTTCTGACAGCTTCCATGATTGGAAACATCATCATCATGACTTTGGAACAAATACCTTGTCCATCGGCATTTACAGGACAGCCATAGGTGCACCGATACGTATCGCCGATTTCCTCACCGTTTCGGCAATATCGCTCCGTGTGGTTGCTACGAAGAAACCCTGTCACTTCAATTTCCCATTCATATTCCTCATCATACCATTTTTTCATTAGTTACCTCCAATTTTTTTCTGATAAAGTCCGATTTTTCGCTTAAACAGATCCTTTCAATCTAATTAGGCAGGCTTAGACAACAGGTAATTTTATTCTCTTGTGGAGCGGTTTATGCTTTGCATACTGGTCTGATATACTTAAAATACTGGTCTGGATCATAATAGAAGTACATTATTCTACCGGGGGTAGGATCGAGACAGTAACCAGTGCCAGCATAATCAAAAGTGGTCATGGCTTTTTCAATTTTTTCTTCGACACTACAATTTTCTTGTTCATAATCGAAGGGTCCATATTCAAAAACAATATACTCTGATTCGGGAATATTGGTGACAAACATTTGTGATGGTAGATCACCTTTATAATCAAAAGGGAGTCGAATACCCCAACACTCTGCACGAGGAATACCCCAAGCACAGATTCTACCGTCGGAGTCGTTCAAGTAAGCCATAATCTGACCACTTCCGCAATTTGCTTCACTACCGCCACCATCGTCAAGTTTGCCCTTGATACTGTCAAGCAACCCACAAACTGTTTCGTAGTCCTGTCCGGGAATAAGATTCTGCTTTTTCCAAAAATCCCAATATCCGTTACTCGTGTAGTTTTTAATGTACAAAAACTTGTGTGAGGGTATGCTTACAAAGTAACACTTGACAGCGTCGGCTGATTTAATCATGCCGATTTCTCCCAATCCCAAAAAGTAGCGGTCAAAAGGGTTTATCTTTGTACGGAGAACGACAGGGTTAGGTTTTTTTCGATATTCGCTGGGTATAACACCATATGTTTCTTTGAAAGTTCGGGTGAACGCTTCATGTGATGAAAAACCGTAATCACAGGCAATATCCAGAAGGCTCTTATTACTATCTCGAACTTCTTTCAAAGCAAACGCTAACTTTCTGTAGCGCAGATAATCTCTAAACTGCATACCGGTTATTTCTTTGAATTTCCTGGTTGTATGGAATTTGGAATAGCCTAACTTGCGGGAAAGTAGGCCCAGGGTCAGGGCTTCAGTATCATGGTTTTTAATACCGCGATCAATTTCGTCAACAATTATTTGAATTTGCATTTGCCAGTCATACATTTATCTTGCCCCCTCACTTCAACTACACGACATTATTATAAAGAAATATAATACGGATTGCTTGATATTACTTGCTGTTTTATGTAATAGTATATCATATCGGGAAGACGAGCGAACACAGTGCTTCCGCAACCGTCGGATAAGTGGTGCGTGACACAGATTCCGGACGCTTCGTTTGTCATACCCATTAAACGGTGAGATAATTAGAAAAAGAAGAAGATAGATGAATCGATTCCTGGGGTTTAGAACGGGGCATCTGTAAAGCCTTGATCTTAGCCTTTTGTATGGATTTGAGTTTTAAAATAGGAGTGAATACTGGTGAATATAAGGAAAGTTACAAGCAATAAGAAAGCATATATCGACTTGCTTTTACTGGCTGACGAACAGGAAGACATGATAGACAAGTATCTTGAGCGTGGGGAAATGTTTGTTCTGGACGATCATGGCGTTAAAGCCGAATGTGTGGTTACTAAAGAGGCAGACAGTGTTTATGAACTTAAGAACATTGCGGTTATGCCCGATTGTCAGCGAAAGGGATATGGAAAAAGACTGATAGATTTTCTGTTTTTTCATTACAGCGATTGCAATACAATGCTTGTAGGAACGGGTGATGTTCCTTCGGCGCTCTGTTTTTATCAGAAATGTGAATTTACAGAATCATATCGGATACAAAACTTTTTTACGGACAATTATGACCATCCAATGTTTGAGGAGGGGACACAGCTTGTTGATATGGTCTACTTGAAGCGAGAGCGATGAAGGATTATTATCCTGATTATCGCTAGTTATGGCCTCAGCGCTTATATTTTTTGGGGCTAAATGCATCGTCTATTACAGTACCTTGCGCTAAGGCAGACCCAGTCAAGCGCTATTTGGCTGATCATGATAGGCTATCAGTCAAGGCGCTGCTGCAAGGAGAGTATGAAGCCATTCCCCAGAACGACAAGCATGGAGGTATGGCTGAAGCTGACAAATTAGCGTTCAAGTTATCACAGAATAATGATAGGATTGTGAAAAAACATGTTAATTGATGATCGTTTATAGGACGAAATAATTCGGACGGTTCTCTCACAATTTTTCAAAAGAACTTAAGGAGCTGGAATAACAGCTTCCGTAACATTTTTGGACATACGTGACATACAGGTGTCATGTTTTCCATGATAAAATGGCGGCAAAAACCAAAGGAGAATATTTAAAATGAAATTAGAAGGCGTCGGCGTATTTGTAAAGGATATGGCTACCATGATCCGTTTCTATCGGGAGGTGTTGGGGTTTGAAATTACAGAAACAGAAGACACCAGCAATGTCTATTTGGAAAAAGACGGAACGCTGTTTCTTTTCTTTGGCAGACAGGATTTTGAAGCGATGACCGGGCGCAGGTTTGGCTATGCACAAGGTGTCAATGGACATTTTGAAATTGCACTGAGTGTTGAAAATTTTGACGAAGTGGACAGGACCTTTGCTGAGATTACCGCAAAAGGTGGCCAGCCGGTCATGCCGCCAACAACAGAGCCTTGGGGACAGCGTACCTGTTATATTGCTGATCCGGAGGGAAACCTGATCGAGATTGGTTCTTTTATAAAAGGCGAGGATTAAGCTTGTAAACTTGAGGCAATGAGCAAAGTTAATTCATAATGATACCTTTAACACAAAAAAAATGGTTTTTAGTGTTAAAGGTATCATGACACGTATGACACGGGTATGACACGGGGATGTTTCGTTTGTCATGCCCCGTATTTGACAATTACCGATATTAAAACAAACGAGGGAGAGGGAGAAAATTAATGAAAAATATTTGTATTTATGGAGTTGGCGGGGTTGGTGGATATTTTGGAGCAAAAATGATCCAAAATAACAGCAATAATCATTCCCGACTTTGACAGTTAATAAAGTATTAATTCAGAGAAAACCTCGCAGTGATCG
>NZ_JBDODG010000022.1:0-50378 GCF_039830195.1 Acetobacterium sp.
GCACTACCTACCCGTGCTCGGGACTTTCACCCGTTAGATTGCGCCCATGCCGGGCTCACATAAAAAAAGCAACAAACCTTAAATCGGTTTGTTGCTTTTTGTGTTTTAAGACTTAATTCTGGGTGGCCAGGAAGGCGTCAATTTCGGCAGCGGTGGGCAGCGATGGTTGCGCACCCAGTTGGGTACAGGTCAGGGCACCTGATGCACTGGCATACTTGGCCGCTTCCACCAGGTCGCTCATTTCGACAAAGGCCTTGGCCAGGGTGCCGGTGTAGGCATCGCCGGCGGCGGTGGGATCGATGGCGTCAACCTTGTAGGGCGGAACCATCACATCCAGGCCATCGCCATAGAGATACGAGCCGCGATCGCCCAGTTTCAGGACCACAAATTTACAGCCGTTGCGTTCCATCAGCTTTTTGGCGGCGGCCCGACAGGATTCTTCATCAGCGGGATAGATGCCGACCAGGGCTTTGGTTTCGGTTTCGTTGGGGGAGAGGATCGTTACCGGTGGCAGTTTTTCCAGCGGGTAATCCTGGGCCGGGCCGGCATCGAGAACTGTGATAATACCTTTTTTTTTGGCCAGTTCAATGGCTTTGGCATTGGTTTCCAGCGGGATTTCAAACTGTAGCAGGACGGCATCAAAATCGTTCGCAAACACTTTTTCCAGTTCACCCGGAGGGGTCAGCATATTGGCTCCGGGAAAGATGATCAGGCGGTTTTGACCGTTGTCTTCCAGCGTGATGGCCACAAAACCGGTATTGGCACCATCTTTAACGATGGTGAAGGTGGTATCCACGCCTTCTTTTTTCCAGCAATCGAGGAGATATTCACCGTTGGAATCATTGCCGACGGTGGCATATGCCGAAACCTGGGCTCCGGTCCGAGCGGCTGCCACTGCGGCATTACTGCCCTTTCCTCCAGGTGCATTGCGGTAATCGTGTCCTAAAACACTTTCACTGGGTTCTGGTGCCCGTTCACACCGAAGAATAAGATCCATCATAACACTGCCGACTAATAGAATTTTAGCTGCCATAAATAGCCTCCTTTAAAATTTACCGGGTCAACCAGCGAAAACGAAACAATTAAACTTCAGGGCAAGTACCAGACCAGAAGTCGAACAGATTGATCCCAGTGGTATGAAAATTTTACATAAAACCCGGCGGTTTGTTTACATATGGAAACATTATCACGCAGTGAAGACGATGTCAATTGAATTAAATGGGAAAATTTGAACGTTCATCTAGAAAAAATTGAGCTGTTTATAATAGCGATGGAGAATATTTTGTGCTGGCATCATCCCGGTGATGCTAACGCTGAATGCAGATCTAACTGGATGTCGGAAAGTAAAGCGGATTTGCCCTTTCTAATTGACAAAAGCGCTGCTTTTGTTTAGAATGAGTTCAGTGAAAATCTCAGTGAAGATCATCGTAGAGAGTGGTAGTATCGAGACGTTGCGATACACGCTCTTTTTTAGTAGCTTATTGATGCGGATTTAACCTCGTTATTACACAAAGAATGAGAAAAAACAGGAGAGAATAGAATGAAGAAAAAAATTTCCAAACCGTTGCTGATCGGCGGTATTGCTTTGCTGGTCGTCATTGCTCTGGTGGTCGGCGTTGTTCTGATGTTGTTCGGGGGCGGTAAAAAAGAGGTCAGCAGCGATCCCCTTAACCTGTACAATAAAGTGCTGGTAGGAATGCCGAAAGAAGAAGCCGAAAAAATTCTGAAAGTTGAAGGGTCGGTCAAAGGGAAGGGCTTTAATTATATCGATGAAAACACTGGCTATGGGGTAACGGTGAGCTACGACACTGTGGTGGCAGTGACCACCGAAACGGATGCGGAAGAAGCCCCTGAGGTAGCGGTATTTAAACAACTCTACGTGCCGGACGATACCTATCTGGATGCCCTGGTCAACGCCAATGTAACAGCGGATCAGGTTAAGTCCCTGAAAGAAGGGATGTCTTATGAGGAAGTCAAAACACTTTTTGGTGGGGTGGACGGGATCGAAATCAACTCGGCCTACAATAAGAAGGATGCCGCCAACTCCTACTCGGTGATGGCCTGGATCAATCCCGACCGCTCAGTAGCCTATCTGACCTTTCTTGGCTACAAGGGCTCCCTGAAAGTCTTCGAATTCCGGCCGGCAGAATAAATAAAAGCGCAACCGTCACAGGTTGCGCTTTTGTCGTCTAACTACCGTATCGACTAATTGTTAATCTGTTGTTCGCTGCGCAATGCGAAATCCGCTACGCTTCTTTCGCATTGGTCGCGGGCAGTCGCCAACTATAAACAAGTTTATGATTGGCGACTGCCTGCGCGCAGAATCGGACAGGCTTTGCCGTGTCCGCTCCGATGCGTACAACATGATGTAACAATTGTCGGTACTGGGTTTGTATCAGTTTTAAGATTTAAGTATTCCAATAGGGTTGCGCTTTTATTATTCGCTTTTTAGGACTGCGATAATTTCGTCGATAATCTGGTTGGCCTCGTCATAGGGAATTTGACAGGTACCGACCATATGATGACCGCCGCCGCCGTATTTGAGCATCAGTTTGCCGATATCAGCTGTACAGGTACGGTTTAGGATGCTGTAACCGCAGGCAATCGAAACATTTTGTTTCTGTTTGCCATCGACAATCCAGAGCGATACGTTCTGGTCCGGGTAGAGGCTGTAGATCATGAAACGGTTACCGGTATAGATGGTTTCTACGTCCCGTAGATCGGTAACAATTACATTGTCGTCGATTTTGGTATGGGACGCAACCATTTCGGTAAAGAGTCGGGCCTGATCATTGTAGAGTTCAACTCGCTCCTTGACATCCGGCAATTCGAGAATATCTTCAATGGACTGGTTGCGGAAAAGGTTGATCAGTTCTTCCATTAACTGATAATTGCTGATCTGGAAATCCCGGAACCGTCCTAATCCTGTCCGCGGATCAGAGATAAAGCCGAGCAGGATCCAGCCGGTGGGATTTAAGATCTCCTCCCGGGTTAGATTGCCAGAGTCCACCTTATCCACCGAAATAATCATCTCATGATAATAGGGGAATTTGGCGGCGCCGCCGTAATACTCATAAATGATCCGGGCTGCCGATGGTGCCAGACGGCTTTCGCCGGCAACGCCGGGATGCCACCCCATTCGATCTTGTTCTGAAGAATGGTGATCAAACCACATACCGCAACCGGGTACATAGGGAACATTGGCCAGCACATCATTTTCAGTGGGGGAAAAGAGCCCGTCCTGCAGGTCTTTGGGATGAACAAAAATCCAGTCGTCAATGATGCCGGCTTCTTTTAACAACATGCCGCAGATTAAACCATCAAAATCCGAACGAGTAACTAAACGCATATGAAACCTCCTAAGAAAAAATACTAGCTAAATGCCACCGTAAATTTAAAAGCCGCCAAGGCTGCAGGTTGTCGACAAACTACCGTACCGACCAATTGTTAATCTGTTGTTTGCTGCGGGATCGGACAGGCTTCGCCATGTTCGCCCCGATGCAAACAACATGATGTAACAATTGTCGGTACTGCTTTATCCAAATGTCTACAGCTGCATACCCTTTGGGATGTTAATATCAGTAAGAATTTAGAAACAGTTTTTATATTGTACCATTTAAGAAGCAGATTTTCCATCTTTTCAGCGAAAAAAATCAAGGAACAATCGGGGCTTTAATTAAGAGACTTAAGATATTTTGAAAATAAATATTAAAAAGTTTGCTTTATTGATTGTATCGTGTTATTATAAGTAAGAACTTAAATTAATAGTAAATGAATTTAACATTAATATTTTTTAATTGGTACTATGCTTTACAGTATTATCCTAATTTAGAAATGTAGTTGTTATCCGTATTACAAGGATTTAGGGAATAAAATTAGGAGGTACTCATCAATGAATGGTACAGTAAAATGGTTTAACTCAGAAAAAGGTTTTGGATTTATTACAGGGGAAGATGGTAAAGATGTATTTGCACATTTTTCACAAATCCAATCAAGCGGTTACAAGTCTTTAGAAGAAGGCCAAGAAGTTTCTTTTGAAATCACTCAAGGACCTAAAGGCCCACAAGCCGAAAATATTCAAGTTATCTAATAACAAGAACGTTTAAACTTATGCCTGAAAATGGCATAAGTTTTTTTTTATCTTGTCACAAAAATTACAGCACCGATCCCTGATCTTGAATAGCAATTCTTAAAAACTGCTTTGGCTTTACAGGGAACAGGAAAGGGTTTTATGTCAACAAATAATATTGAAGCAATGAAAAAAATTATTGCCGCGAAAAAGAAACAAAGTGCCCAACAAGGAATCAAAGGCGATAAACCTGAACAAAACAGAATTAGTCAGCGAAAGGCCTTTAAAACAACCAAACGAGGCGGATTTTTTGATAAATAAAGCAAATTTCTAAGGAACGCTGCCGGCGTTCTTTATTTATGATAGCGGTTGAGCGAGAAAAGTTCGACCAGAGGAACATTTTAAAAATAAAGGAGAACATATTGCAATTTGAAGATTTAAATATAATTGAGCCGATTCAGAAGGCTCTTAAAGTAGAAGGATATACCGAGGCCACCCCGATTCAGGAAAAGGCTATTCCGTCTTTGCTGGAAGGCAAAGATTTATTGGGCTGCGCTCAGACCGGCACCGGAAAAACGGCGGCCTTCGCCATTCCAATTTTACAAAAGCTTTCCTATGAACAGCGTAATCTTAAGGGCAATCGCCCGATCAAGGCATTGATCCTGGCACCGACCCGGGAACTGGCGCTACAGATCAGCGATTCATTTAAGGCCTATGGCAAGTTTTTAGGACTACGAACCCTGGTTATTTACGGGGGCGTATCCCAAAATCCCCAGACCAAAGCCCTGGGTGCCGGCGTAGATATTTTGGTGGCAACGCCAGGACGGCTTCTGGATCTGATTAATCAGAAATACATTAAGCTGGGACAGATTAACTCCTTTGTACTCGATGAAGCAGATATGATGCTGGATATGGGTATGCTTCAGGATGTCCGCAAAATCATCAAGCACATGCCGGTTGAGCGACAGAATATGCTTTTCTCGGCGACGATGCCGACGGAAATTGCCAAACTGGCCGGTTCGATGCTTAATAATCCGGTTAAAGTCACAATTACCCCGGTTTCATCAACGGTTGAAGTGATCGAACAGAATGTATATTATGTCAATAAAAACAATAAGATCAACCTGCTGGTTCATCTTTTGAAAAATAAAGCTATTGTTTCAGCGCTGGTTTTTTCCCGAACTAAACATGGGGCCGATAAAATTGTCAAACATCTGGAGCGTTCCGGCTTTAAAGCCCAGGCTATTCATGGTAACAAATCCCAGAACGCCCGACAACTGGCTTTGAATAACTTTAAAGAACGAAAAACCCGGATCCTGGTAGCCACTGATATTGCCGCCCGGGGCATCGATATTGAAGAACTGTCCCATGTCTTTAATTATGATTTGCCGGAGGTTCCTGAAACCTATGTGCATCGGATCGGCCGGACCGGCCGGGCTGGTCTTGGCGGTATCGCCATTGCATTCTGTGACCAGGAAGAAATGCCCTTACTTGAAGGTATCGAAAAACTGGTCTTGAAATCAATCCCGGTGGTTGAGGTTCACCCCTTTCCCCTGGTGGCAGTGCCGGAAGAGCAAAGAGTACCATCGTCACGACGGCCCTCGGCCCATCAGGCCTCCGCACCTCGGAATCGTCGGGGCAGCGGCAGCAGCTCGGGGAAAAATACCGGCGGAAAAAAAGATCGGGATCGTTTTTATGCGAAAAACAAGAAAAGAGATAGTCTGTAAAGCTTGCGTATTTTAAAGCCATCGGGGTATGAATTATTCTAGCAGCGAGAAGTAAATACTGCTTGACGAATGCTAATGATAACAATTAAAATTAGTAAATAGGAATTTTTTCGATTCTACAAAAAAAGGCGGTGGATTTATGAAAAATATTAGCGTGATGATAGTCGATGATTCAACTTTCTCAATAGCTGTGCTCAAACGGATGCTTCAAAAAGAGGGGCTGGAAATAGTCGGGACGGCCCTGAACATGAAAGAAGCAGTCGAAAAAGCTCAGGAGCTCAAGCCAGATTTAATTACAATGGATATGACCTTGCCGGACGGTGATGGAATCGAGTGTTCACAAGAGATCTTTAAACATTTGAGTGATACAAAAATCATTGCCATCAGTGCGATGATGGATGAAGAAATTATCCAACGGGCTAAAAAAGTCGGCATCAAAGGTTATTTGCAGAAACCAGTGGATCAGACCGATCTGGATGCCGCCATCGAACGGCTTTTTGAAGGCGAAGAACTTTTTGGCGTTTTAAAGAGCAATTTTGAAGAAGCTTTTAAAGAATCGATTTTCAGTTTCCTGAAACGGGAAATCGGCGGGGAAGTGGTGGTTGAAAAGGTTGCTGATCATGCGACGACCACCAATTCTTCGGGGATCTCGGTCGCCATCGGGATCATTGGCCGCCACGACGGCCGCTTAATCATGGATATGTCCGAAGCGACGGCTCTGGGGATGACCCGAAAAATCCTTCAGGACGATGACCAGCAGATCGACGATGCCATTAATTTCCTCAGCGAATTTACCAATGTTATCGGTGGTAACGCCTGCTCGCTCCTAAACGGGCTTAATCGTTCCTTTGGTCTTCGGGTTTCACCGCCGACGGTGTTCCGGGGCAAAGATATTACTATCTCCATCGGCGATATCATGAGCGAATCGTTTATCATCAAAACCGATCTAGGTGATGTCTTTATGAATGTGGGTTTCCAAAAGGGGGATGTGGCATGGATGTAGCAATTATTAATTCCTTTATTGCATCCGTTACGGATGTGATGCCGCAGCTGGGGTTTGGTAGCATTATCATCAAAAATCAGCTGGAAAAGTCGAAAAAAATTGTCGCCAGCGGTATTGTCCTGACGCTGGGGATTGTCGGCGATAAAAAGGGTAATGTGGCTTATGCCATCGACACCGAGGGCGCCAAACAGATTGCCTCGATTATGATGATGGGGATGCCGGTGGATGAACTGGATGATATGGCTAAAAGTGCCATTTCGGAGCTGTCCAATATGCTCACCGCCAACGCCAGCATTAATCTCTCCAACGAAGCCATCACGGTGGATATTTCACCGCCAACAATGCTGACCGGTGAGGACATCGAACTGAGCATGAGCAAAGATGAAGTCATGTGCGTGGAGTTTGATATCGACGGCATCAAGCTGGAAGTCAATGTGGCTTTGGATTAAATAGGTTATCGATGAACTACCGTACCGACCAATTGTTAATCTGTTGTTCGCCACAAGCTCGGATAGGCGTTGCCGTGTCCGCCTTGATGCGTACAACATGATGTAACAATTGTCGGTACTACAGAGGCTTAAAAAAAAGACATCGTTTTTTACGGTGTCTTTTTTGTGCGCAAAATAAAAAATCCCCGTGATGCCGTATGAGAATTCGGCATCACGGGGGTCTGGTTTAGGATGTTTACCTGGTCAGGTCGAACTTGCTGACCATGTTTTTAAGCAGTTCCGCCTGGCTGTAGAGTTCTTCGCTGGCGGCGGCGCTTTCTTCGGCGGTGGCGGAGTTGGTCTGAACCACCTGGGAGACCTGATCGATACCAACGTTAATCTGGTTGATCGACGCGGTTTGCTCGTTGGAAGCGGCGTCAATCTTACCGACCAGGGCGGCGACCTTGGCCACGCCGTCGACAATTTCAGTAAGCGATTCGGCGGTGTTGTTGGCGATCACAGTGCCCTCGGAAACCTTGGCGATGGAACCTTCAATCAGTTCGGTGGTTTCTTTGGCCGCTTCGGCGCTGCGGCCGGCCAGGGTCCGGACCTCTTCGGCGACGACGGCAAAACCCTTGCCCTGCTGTCCGGCCCGGGCAGCTTCGACCGCGGCATTTAGGGCCAAAATATTGGTCTGGAAGGCAATATCATCGATGACTTTGATGATATTGGAAATCTTCGCCGATGAAGCGTTGATTTCGGCCATCGAACGGAGCATCTGTTGCATCTGGACGTTGCCGTTTTCGGCATTCTGCTGGGCGGTCAGGGTCAGCTGGTTGGCCTGATTGGCATTGATGGCGTTTTCCCGGGTTTGCACCGCCACTTCTTCAATGGAAGCATTGAGCTCTTCCATCGAGCTGGCCTGTTCGGTGGCACCCTGGGCCAGGGCCTGGCTGCCATCAGAAACCTGGCGGGAACCCGAAGCGACCTCGTCAGCGGAATGATTGATGTTGCCGAGGATCTCATTGAGCGAGGTCATCGTATCATTCAGGGAATTTTTGATAATCGCATAGCTGCCCAGATAATCGCCGGTCATCGCTTGGGTCAGATTGCCGGCGGCCATTTGTTCAAGGACGATGGCCGCTTCGTTAATTGGCTGTTCGATGGCGTCGAGGGTCTGGTTGAAGCCCTCAACGATATCCCGATAACCACCGGAAAAGCGGGACGCATCACTGCGGACTTCCAGCTTACCGTTGATCCCGGCCTGAGCCAGATTGCGTGATTCGGCAATCAGGTTGTCGATGGTGGTCAGGGTAGCGATAATCGATGGGGTCAGTTGATCATTATCGGAACGCTTGCCGACGGCTACGAATTCGTTCAGCCGGCTGGTATCGCCCTGGGAAATATCGATAAAGGCATCCTGGACAGTGAGCAGGCGGGAATGAACCAGGTTAATTTCTTCAGCAAACTCATCCATACTGCCTCTATAGCTGCCGACCATGGAAAGGGTGTAATCATTGGCGGCCATTTTGTTCATCACTTGGCGGGCTTCATTGATCGGTGCCAGCAGCGAGTTCAGGGTATTATTGAAACCTTCAATGATTTTACGGAAATCACCGCTGTGTTGGCTAGCATCAGCCTGGATTTCCAGCTGACCGGCGGTGGCGGCCTGAGCCAGCATATTGACATCAGCGACCAGGGCATTGATATTATCGATACAGGCATTGAGGTTTTCTTTAATGGTATTAAAGTCGCCATGATAGGTGGCGGTGATTTTCTCCGGAATTTCGCCGCGGCTGATCTTATCGACATAGTCGGCGGACATAGTCAGGGGCTCGACCACAGCATCCAGGGTATTGTTGACGCCAACGACGATATCGCGGTACTTGCCCTGGAATTTGGAGGCATCGCCACGGATCGATAAATGGCCGTCGGTGGCCGATTGGGTCAGCTTTTCGACCTCGGCTTCGAGGTTCTTGAGGTTTTCGACGACTTCAATCAGACTCTTCGACTGGATATCCTGGTCGGATTTGACATCGACGGCGACATTGAGATTTCCCAGCGAAATCTGTTCCAGGGTGGCGATGTTTTCCTGAATATTTTCGGACAGTTTCTGGAAGGACAGGCCCAGCTTACCCAGCTCATCCTCCCGGCTGATGATTGCCGCCGGAATTTCGCTGTCAAAATCGCCTAATTCGGCCTTATGGAACAGCTCGGTGATCAGGACAATCGGATTGACGACGCCTTTGATCTGTTTAACAATGATAAAGCTCAGCACGATCAGGGTTAATAAAAACAGGCCGATCAGCTGGAAAATCAGGGTCATAATCGGGGCATTGAGCTCGCTTTGGGGCTCCATAATCGCTAGCGTCCAACCGGTGGCGGGGATAGGGGCGTAATAGATATTGTTTTTGCCGGCATCATCGCTGAAAACGCCGGTGCCGGGCGCGCCGCCGAGCATGCTTTCACCCAGGGCGGCCAGACTGGTATTGGGGTCTTCCTGCAGATTGACGCTCATCGCCTTCGTAGCATCAGCATCGGCGATGTAGAGGCCGTTCTGATCGACCAGGAAAGCCCGGCCGGTTTCGCCGACTTTGATGTCACTGATCATAGCCTGGAGGCTGGAAAGATCGATATCGCCGGTGACGACGCCTTTAAACTGCTTGTTGCTGTCGTAAAAACCTTGGGTGGCGGTAACCAGGGAAATCCCCAGGGTCTCATCCTGATAGGGGGCCGACCAGGCCACGGTGTCGCTGCCATTTTTTCCGGCCAGATACCATTCCTGATTGGGAAAGTCATATTCGTCAGTGCTGTACAGCGCTTCGGCAAAGCTGACCGTGCCACCGTCGCGATAAGCATAGGGCCCAAAATATTTGATGCCCGGTTGATAACCATTATAATCAAACCAGACGCCGGCGCCATAGGTGTCGGCATTGAGGCCCACATATTGGGTCAGCAGCGCGTTGTATTCCGGAACGGTCAGCTGCGTCCCGGTGACACCAATGGTTTTGCTTAAACTGCTGACTACCTTGCTGTGGTTGTCCAGGGACTGTTCCACCTCGGTGATAATCTGACTGAGCTGGAGGTTCATCCGCTCTTCGATTTGCTGGTTTTCGGTGTTGATGCTTAAAACGGTGACAGCAATGCCAATCACCAGCAGGGCCAGGGCTACAAAAATGATCACCATCGAGGTGATTTTATTACCGATTGAATGTTTGTTAAAAATCTTCATCCTGATTTCCGCCTTTTCTTTTTTGAGAGTACCGGAGTACCGTGAGCTTTGAGCCCAGTTTCGCACGAAACAATTTCTACACTGTACGGCGTACAGGCTACCGCCTGTTCGCCTACACGTTACGAAATTGTTTTCGCGCAGGTAATGAGCCAATCACAAGCTTGCTTGTAGTTGGCGAATGCCCGCGAACAATAAGAAATTCGCAGAGCGATTTCTTATTGTTGTGGAAACTGCACCCAAAGCAATCATTGTTCGTAGGTTAATGACATCGAGTCGCTTTATTTATACCACATTTTATCGTATTCTAAACGGGTACGCCATAAAATCTTGGTTAATAAGGGGTAGATTATCGGTCGCTTCAGGAGGTTTGGGCCTGGAGCTGTAAAAAATTCTGACCCAGCGCCTTGCCGATATTGGGCAGACCGAAGCTGGTAAACAGCGCCATCAGGGCTGTCCAGTAGGGCGGGTAGAGCCCCTGACCTTTGCAAAGCAGCGGTTCCTGATCAGCGATGATAATTTTTAAATCCCAGCCGAAGGCGCTGTTGCCATGTTCCGGGGCAGCATCGGCGAGGTACTCAGCTTTCCAGTCCCGCACATAAAGCCCCCAAAAATCCGTCAGCAACTGCTGCCATTGTTGGTGGTCGATGTAAATCTCCGGCAGATCCGGGTAATAACAGAGAAACGGCCCCTCGATGGTGGCCCCGGCCGGGGTTTTGGTAAAGGTCAGATTTTGACTGGCCGCCCCCTGCTGATAGGTGTTCAGTACAATCTGGCGGGTCGTCGCCACCAGCTCCCGGTGATCACCTCCGAAAGTAGTCTGGCAGTCCCCGCAATAAAGCAACGGCAGGGTCGCCGGACTGGTGTTGGTGCCGCCACATTGTGGGCAAATAGTTGGGCTCATATGGGCCTCCTTGTATGCAAAAATTTATGTTAGCTAATCGGGAAAGTGCTGTGAGCTTTGCCGGCAGTTCGTAGAACAATTTTGGATTAAACTTGAGGTTGGCACTTTGCTATCGTACCGACCAATTGTTAATCTGTTGTTCGCTGCGGAATCGGACAGGTTTATCAATCTGTTCGCTCCGATGCGTACAACATGATGTAACAATTGTCGGTACTTGGTTGTGAAGTAATATAATCAGTATGTTCTTTTTCATTGCAAAATTATTTTAAAACCGACAGCAAAGCTCACGACAGTCAAAATCAATAGATCCGTGTGTTGGTGGTGACTTCTTCGATGCATTCGCCCAGCCATTCAATGTAGGATATTTCGCGTTTGATAGCCGACTTCAGGACGATGTAGTCGCCGTATTCGGGACTCTGGATTTTGGAAATATCTTTGGTGTCCAGCAGTATCCGCATGTTGTTTTGCAGCTTTTCCAGTTTTTCCTGACGTTGGGTCAGCTGGTAGTGAAAGTGCGCCAGGATTTTCTCATTGGACATCGACTCGATAAAATAGGCTTTGAGCCTGAAGATGTCTTTGGGGGTCGGGTCCAGCAAATCCTGCTGCAGTAGCCAGTTTTGGAAATCCTGTTTTCCTTTTTCAGTAATCGAATATATTTTTTTGCGGAGTTTGTCGCCCTCGGGCAGGGTTTCAAAGGTGATCATCCCTTCGTCGGTGAGTTTTTTCAGCTCCGGGTAGATCTGGCTGTGTTTGGCATACCAGAAATTGACCAGCTCCATATTAAATACTTTCATCAAATCGTAACCGGTCATGGTTTCCCGGTTAATGAGTCCCAGGATGGCATATTTTAATGTTCTCATTTTTTTAGGCCTTTCGTTTTTTGTCAAATAGTTTTACCCTTCTATTTTATCTGATTTTGACCAAGAATGCATTTGTTTTCTTGCCCAGTTTGAGATTTTCCCATCAGGAAGCAATTTATTTGCCTTGACTAGATTAAAAAGAATCATTTACAATAATAGCACAGGGTGTTAATCGAGAAATGAAGTGATGTGCTGTACCGTACCGACCAATTGTTAATCTGTTGTATGCGCGCAATTCGTACAGTTGCGTATATTGTTATTATTATAAAAATAATGAACTTTCGCAACTGTTCGCCTTGAGGCATACAACATGATGTAACAATTGTCGGTACTAGGATAGGCTCTAATTAACAGGCTGGAATTTGAATTTAAATAGAATGGAGAATTTATGAAAAATACTAATAAAATGGATAGTGTCGTGACGCCGGAGGGCAAAGAACGAGACTAGGCCTTTAGCCCTCCAAACGTATGAAATTTATATAGGTAGTTGCGTAAAGCTGAAAGCAAGAACAAAAGTTGCTTTGATGTCGGTTTCCGCAAACAATTTAGTAACGTGTAGGCGAACTGGCGATAGCCTGTACGCCGTACAGTGTAGAAATTATTTGGCGCAAACCGGCAGCGAAGCTCACGGCTGTCTCGCAATTATCTAGATCAATAAAATTTGGAGGAAAAAAATGAATAAGATAGATTTGGAAAATTACGGATTAGATCAGCGGGTTAAGCAGGAAGCCAGTATGTATCAGGGCTTGTTTGTGGCGCGGGTGACGGAGCAGCATCGGGAGCTTTATAAGGTGATTGGTGAAGCCGGTGAATTACTGGCGGAGGTGTCGGGGAAGTTTGTTTTTAATGCAGGGGATAATACCAGCTTCCCGGTGGTCGGCGACTGGGTGATGATCGACCGGACCGATGAAGGTTCGGGGAATGCGGTGATCCATCAGGTGTTAAGCCGGAAGTCCCTGTTTGAGCGCAAAGCAGCCGGAACGGGTGGCGGCAGCCAGATTGTCGCGGCCAATTTTGATCTGGTGTTTATTTGCATGTCACTAAACAACGATTTTAATCTGCGCCGGCTGGAGCGTTATTTATCAATTGCCTGGAACAGCATGGCCCGGCCGGTGATCGTCCTGACCAAAGCCGATCTCTGTGATGATTTAGCGGCCCGGCTCAACGAAATATTCGCGGTCCGGGTGGGAACCGATGTGGTAGTCTGCTCCAGTGTTGATAACCGTGGCTATGACGAGATCGCCGGTTATCTGGCCCCGGGCAAAACGATAGTCTTTCTGGGCTCATCCGGAGTTGGAAAATCGACCATTATCAACCATCTGATCGGCTCCGAGGTGCTGGCCACCAAAGGTCTGCGAAGTGATGACAAGGGCCGGCACACCACCACCCATCGGCAGCTGCTGCTGTTACCCGGAGGCGGCGTGGTCATTGATACGCCGGGGATGCGGGAACTCCATCTGGACAGCGCCGATCTGTCCCGCTCCTTTGCCGATATTGAACGCCTGGCCGAACAATGCCGGTTTGGCGACTGCAGCCATAGTAGCGAACCCGGCTGCGCGGTCCGTGCCGCCATTGCAGCCGGGCAGTTATCTCAAAAACGGTTTGAAAACTATCGCAAGCTGCAAAAGGAATTGGACTACGAAGGGCTCAATTCCCGGCAGCTGGAAGCCGAAAAGATCAAAAAGATGTTTGGCAGCAAAGGCGAAATGAAACAGCTGATGCGCCAGGCAAAGAATAAAAACAAACACTAGCTAACGCGGGTGTCAGCAGCAGGATCTCAATGATCGGAAAGCCCGCGCAGCAATAGTCCGGGCTTTTGTTCGGAGACGATCAGCTTGTCGGCATGGGCCGACTCAATGAAAAATAATGAGGGATTTGAACGTCAATCCCGATTGACATCCGAGGAGAGGTTTAGATGATTAGAAAAATAGAAAATAGCGATTTAGCAGCGGCGGTGGAGCTGGCCAATGCGGTTTTTTACGAATTTATTGCCGATGGCTACAGCGCTGAAGGCCGCCAGACCTTTACCGATTATCTGGACTTTAAGCTGGAAGAAATGGCTGAGGATCTGGCCAGTGGCCATAAGAAACTATGGGGTTTTTATCAAGACGACCAGATTATTGGGGTCATTGGGACCCGGGATGAATTCCATGTCTCGCTGATGTTTGTCGATCGGAACCATCACCACCAGGGCATTGCCCGGGCCTTATTCAACACCGTCCTGGCCGATTTAAAAAGCCGGCAACCGGGAAAACCCTTTGTCATGACCGTCAATTCGTCCCCCTATGCGGTGGACGTTTACCGCCGTTTCGGCTTTGAAGAGACCGCCCCGGAACAGGTTAACAAGGGGATCCGGTTTGTGCCGATGAAGCTGATGGTAAAGGGCTGATTGTGAACCAAAATTTGCTTTGATGTCGGTTTCCGCAAACTATTTCGTAACGTGTAGGCGAACAGTTCGTAGAACTGTACGCCGTACAGTGTAGAAATTGTTTCGCGCAAACCGGCAGCGAAGCTCACGGCAGTTATGCAATTGCGGCGAAAACCAGTTTGGAAGTTTCTTAATGATGGCGTTATCAGAAAAATTTAATTTGACAAAAGCGGCCATATCGATTATGCTTGATCTAATTTAATACTTCAATCAAACCGTTGACGTGGAGATAACGGTGTATCGTGCAGTTACAGAGAGCGGGGAAGGCTGAGAGCCTCGCACAACGCAGAACATCAAATGGACCACTGAGGGCGCAGTCAAAGGAAAGCGATCTTTCTGAGTATTCTGCGACGTGACGCATACGTCAGTTGCGAGGGATATGTTTGTATCCTGCTAAGTGTACAGGGGTTTTCTCTGTAAATGAAGGTGGTACCGCGGGCTAGTAATTTTTGCGCTCGTCCTTGATTAATTTATATTAATCTTGGGCGGGCGTTTTTTTATTACTTAAAAAGCGCATAAATAGGTGTGGACGCTGATTGGTGCTGGCTTGGGGGTGGAGGCGTCACTGCGTACCGACCAATTGTTAATCTGTTGTTCGCTGCAGGATCGGACATGCTCCGCCGTGCTCGCCCCGATGCGTACAACATGATGTAATAATTGTCGGTACTGGCTAGTGTTGAGTTTGAGTTTTTGCTCATCCCTTTGCGAAAATCCGCACAGAGCTCACAGCAGTATATTTAAACATTAAAAACCAACGAACGAAAGGATACGATTATGATTAAACCATCGATGGAAGAGGCCAGAGGGTATTGCGGGGATTATCAGAGCATCCCGATTAGTCTGGAGCTGTTTTCAGATATCAAGACACCGATTGAGGTGCTGAAATGTTTAAAAGCCACGGGCAAAAAGTGTTATTTGCTCGAAAGTGTGGAGGGCGGAGAAAAATGGGGGCGCTATTCGTTTCTGGGCTTTGACCCGACCCTGGCAGTGAGCTGTCTGGACGGCGAAGTGGTGGTTAAAAACGGCAAGACCCGGGACATTCTCGCCGATGATCCGCGGTCGGTGCTGCGGGAAATTCTGGCGGGATGGAAAAGCCCCAAGCTGGATTTTCTGCCGGTGTTTACCGGTGGCTTTGTTGGCTATATTTCCTATGATTTTGTTAAATACAGCGAAACCAATCTGGTGCTGGAAAATGAGAATGCCGAGAACTTTGATGACATGAATCTGATGCTGTTTGATAAGGTCATCGCCTATGATCACCTGCGCCAGAAAATTGTGGTGATTGTCAATATTAAAACCGACAACTTTGAGGCGAACTATATCAACGGGGTGATTGCGCTGAAGGAAATTGAAGCCTTAATTAAAAATTGCAGTAGCACCGTGGCCTTCCGGGGTCAGGTGACCTCGGAGTACCGCTCACTGTTTACTAAAGAGTATTATTGCGAGATGGTCGAAAAAACAAGAGAGCATATTTACCAGGGCGATATTTTCCAGGCAGTGATTTCCAACCGGCTGGAAGCGGACTTTGAGGGCGATCTGCTGTCGGCCTATCGGGTGCTGCGAACCGTTAATCCCTCGCCGTATATGTTTTATATCGACTTTGATACGATTCAGGTGGCCGGGGCGTCGCCGGAAACGCTGGTGTCGCTGAAAAATTCCAAACTGTCGACCTTTCCGATTGCTGGCACCTGTCCCCGGGGCGAGACGCCGGAAGAGGACGAGGCCCTGATTGCCGAGTTGCTCAAGGACGAAAAGGAGCTCAGTGAACACAATATGCTGGTCGATCTGGGCCGCAACGATCTGGGCAAGGTCAGTGAATTTGGTTCAGTGAAGGTGGAAACCTATCAGGAGGTGGTCCGCTACTCACATGTCTCGCACATTTCTTCCACCGTCACCGGGCGGCTTAAAGAGGGACTGGATCAGCTCGATGCCCTCGGGGCAGTGTTGCCGGCGGGCACCCTGTCCGGAGCGCCGAAAAAACGGGCGATCGAAATCATCAATGCGTTAGAAGGCCAGAAGCGCGGCGTCTATGGCGGGGCGGTGGGCTATATCGACTTTTCCGGCAACATGGATATGTGCATTGCGATTCGGATGGCGGTTCGCAAAAACGACAAGGTTTATGTCTCCGCCGGCGCTGGGATCGTCGCGGACAGCATCCCGGAAAATGAATATAATGAATCCCGAAATAAGGCCCAGGCGATGTTTGAAGCCCTGGATCGGGCCCAGGAGGTGGAATAATGATTTTACTGATTGACAATTACGACAGCTTTTCCTATAACCTGTATCAATATGTGGGGATGATCAATCCCGATATCCGGGTGATCAAAAATGATGAACTGAGTCTGGCCGAAATCGCCGTCCTGGCACCGGATCATATCATTGTCTCGCCGGGGCCGGGCCGGCCGGCCGATGCCGGGATCTGTGAAGAGGTGATCGAATATTTTAAGGACAAAACCCCGATTCTGGGGGTCTGCCTTGGCCATCAGGCCATCTGCGAGGTGTTTGGCGGCACCATCATCTATGCCAGCACCCTGATGCATGGCAAAAGCAGCAACGTCCATATCGCCAATGGCAGCCCGATTTTCCGGGGTCTGCCGCCGATTATTGCCGCCGGCCGCTATCATTCCCTCAGTGCCGAGCGCAGCAGTCTGCCGGATGAGCTGCTGATTATCGCCGAGGATGACGAGGGCGAAGTGATGGCGGTGAAGCATCGCAGTTATGACGTTTACGGGGTCCAGTTCCATCCCGAATCGATCCTCACCGATTCGGGCCACCGGATGATTGAGAACTTTTTAAAGATAGGAAATGAGCAATGATTAAAGCAGCGATTTATGATATTGTCAACGGCAAGGACCTGTCCCTGGAGCGGACCCGGGAGGTCATGGATCAGATTATGAACGGCCAGGCCACCAACGCCCAGATCGCATCGTTTCTGACGGCGATGCGGATGAAGGGCGAAACCATCGATGAGATCACCGCCTGCGCCATGGTGATGCGTGACAAATGCACCAAGATTTTCCCCAAAACCGATGTGCTGGACATTGTCGGCACCGGCGGCGACGAGGTGGCGACCTTTAATATTTCGACCGTCTCGTCACTGGTGATTGCCGCCGGTGGGGTGCCGGTGGCCAAGCACGGCAACCGCAGCGTTTCCAGTAAATGCGGATCGGCGGATCTGCTGGAAGCCCTGGGCGTGAACATTGAACTGTCGGCCGAAAAAAGCGCGGTGCTGCTCGACGAGCTGGGGATCTGCTTTATGTTTGCCCCGACCTATCACGCCTCGATGAAATACGCCGGACCGGTCCGCAAGGAACTGGGGATCCGGACGATCTTTAATATTCTCGGCCCGCTGGCCAACCCGGCCGGGGCCAATATGCAGCTGCTGGGGGTCTATGACGAAAACCTGGTCGAACCCCTTGCCAATGTGCTGAACAAGCTTAATGTCAAGCGGGGGATGGTGGTTCACGGCCACGACGGCCTGGACGAGATTACCCTGACCGACACCACCACCATCTGTGAAATTGCCGATGGCAAGATCAACAGCTTTTTTATCACCCCGGAACAATTGGGGCTGCAGCACTGCGAATTGCGTGATCTGATCGGTGGCGAAAAAGAAGAAAATGCCGTCATCGCCCGGGATATTCTTAATGGCAAAAAAGGTCCCAAGCGCGATGTGGTGGTGCTGAATTCGGCCTTCTGCCTGTATATGTCCCACAATGATATCACCCTCCGGGATTGTGTCAGGATGGCCGAGGAGATTATCGACTCCGGCAAGGCTAAGGCCAAGCTGGACGCGTTTGTCAAACGCAGCAATGAGCTGGCCATTGAGGTGCTGGCATGATTCTGGATCAAATTGTGGCGGCCACGGCCAAACGGGTGGCGGTGCTTAAAGAAACGACCGCTCTGGAAACTCTGAAAAGTCAGGCCAAACGGTCGGAAAACCCCTTTGCTTTTGAGCAAGCCCTGGCCCGGAAACAAACCGCCGGGGAAATTGCCTTTATCTGCGAGGTTAAAAAAGCCTCGCCGTCCAAAGGCGTGATCGCGGCGGATTTCCCTTATCTCGAGATCGCCCGGGACTATCAGGCCGCCGGGGCCGATGCGATTTCGGTGCTGACCGAGCCGGATTTTTTTCAGGGGTCCAATGATTATTTGACTGAAATCAAGGCGCAGGTAAGCATCCCGGTGCTGCGTAAAGATTTTATTATCGATGCCATTCAGATTTATGAAGCCAGTCGGATCGGCGCCGATGCGATATTGCTGATCTGTTCGATTTTAGATACCGAAACGATCCGGGAATACATTGAGATTGCCGATACGCTGGGACTGTCGGCCCTGGTGGAAGCCCACGATGAAGCGGAAGTGAAGCAGGCCCTGGCCGCTGGCGCCCGGGTGGTTGGGATCAATAACCGCAATCTTAAAACCTTTGAGGTGGATCTAAACAACAGCATTCGGCTACGACAATTGGTGCCGCCGGAAATTCTGTTTGTTTCGGAAAGTGGGATACGTACCGCGGAAGATATCGCGAAACTGCGGGAAAATGGGACCAATGCGGTTCTGATCGGCGAAACATTAATGCGAAGTGGGGATAAGAAGGGGGCGCTGGATCAGCTGCGGGGGTAGCTGCTGACTGCTGACTGCCGTACCGATCAATTGTTAATCTGTTGTTCGCTGCGGGATCGGACAGGTTTATCAACCTGTTCGCCCCGATGCGTACAACATGATGTAACAATTGTCGGTACTGGGTTTGTATTGGAATCCGCAGTTCAAGGGGCGGGTCGTACCCGCCTGGAACGTGGATCTAAGACCAAACGTTTATTATAAAATCAGCGACGAATGGACTAAAGAACGAGGAGAATACCATGACAAAAATAAAAATCTGCGGCTTATCCCGCTTAGAAGATATTGCGGCGGTGAACGCGGCCCAGCCGGATTATATTGGCTTTGTCTTTGCCAAAAGTAAGCGCCAGGTCGATTTAGAAACGGCGCGAGCGTTAAAACAGGAACTGGATCCTGGCATTGCCGCGGTGGGGGTTTTTGTCAATCACCCGGTGGCCGAGATCATTGCCCTGGCCGCGGCGGGCATCATCGATCTCATCCAGCTCCATGGCGATGAGGGCGAGGCCACGGTGCGGCTCTTGCAAACCCAAACTGGTTTGCCGGTGATCCAGGCTTTCCGGATCAGCAGTCCGGCCGACATCCAGGCCACCGCCGCCGATTACCGGCTCTTTGACACCTACGACCCCAGCCAATATGGCGGTTCCGGGGCGGCCTTCAACTGGGATCTGCTTCAGGGTGTTACCGGCGATTTCTTTCTCGCCGGCGGCCTCAACAGCAGCAATATTGCCGCCGCCATCAACCAGGTCAATCCCTACTGTGTCGATTTAAGCAGCGGCGTCGAAACCGACGGGGTGAAAGACCGGGACAAAATTATTGAAATTGTGGAAATGATCAGGAAGATTAACCGTTAATAAAAGATCCAAATAAAAGCACTGACGCAGAGCATTATTTAGTAGGGGCGGTCATTGACCGCCCGGAACGTCGATCTTATGTTAATACGTCAATTTTAAAAATCAACAGCTCTCAGGCGATTGATAATCGCCTCTACGAACCGAGATTGACTACATTGTATTATTTATATACTCTATGGAATAGTATTATTGCATTGGACTGGCACTACCGCCATAACACAAGATACGAACAATCATAGCTTCGCTGTCGGTTCCCAAAAACAATTTTGTGAATTTAAAAAACGAACCTTGTAATTAGCATAACCAAGTACCGACAATTGTTACATCATGTTGTGTGCCTCAAGGCGAACAGTTGCAGACTGAACTTAATATTTCAACGTTGTTTATATGCAACTGTACGAATTTTCGCGAAGGCAACAAGCCAATCACAAGCTTGCTTGTAGTTGGCGACTGCCCGTGAACCAAAGAGAAAGGAGCGAAGCGTATTTCTCGTGGTGTGCGCATTCAACAGATTAACAATTGGTCGGTACGCCAGCGAAGTGCCAACCTCAAGTTCACCCAAAATTGTCCTCAAAACCGTCAGCAAAGCTCACGGCAGTCCAATAAAGGACGATACGAAAAAGGAGAAAGAAAATGAGTAAAGGAAAATACGGGATCCACGGGGGTCAGTACACACCAGAAACCCTGATGAATGCCATAATTGAAGTGGAAAAAGCCTACGAACACTATAAAAACGATCCGGCCTTTCAGGCCGAGTTAACCGAATTATTGAATGAATACGCTGGCCGGCCCTCATGGCTTTATTATGCCAAGAAAATGACCGCCGATCTGGGCGGGGCCAAGATTTATCTCAAGCGCGAAGATTTAAACCATACCGGCTCCCATAAGATCAACAACGTGTTGGGTCAGGCGCTGCTGGCCAAGAAAATGGGGAAAACCCGACTGATTGCCGAAACCGGCGCCGGTCAGCATGGCGTTGCCACGGCCACCGCCGCGGCCCTGATGGGTTTTGAATGCGAGATTTTTATGGGCAAGGAAGACACCGACCGTCAGGCCCTCAACGTCTTTCGGATGCGGCTGCTGGGTGCCACGGTTCATGTGGTCACCTCCGGGACGATGACCTTAAAGGATGCTGTTAACGAAACCTTCCGGGAATGGACCACCCGGGTGGACGACACCCATTATGTGCTGGGTTCGGTGATGGGACCCCATCCCTTCCCGGAAATGGTTAGGGATTTTCAGAGTGTCATCAGCCGTGAAGCCCGGGAGCAGATTCTTACAAAAGAAGGACGCCTGCCGGATGCCGTGATCGCCTGTGTTGGCGGCGGCAGCAATGCTATCGGTGCTTTCTATAACTTTATTCCTGATGAGTCCGTCCGGCTGATCGGCTGTGAAGCGGCGGGCCACGGGGTCGATACAGAAGAACACGCCGCCACCATCGCCCGGGGCAGCCTGGGGATTTTTCATGGCATGAAGTCCTATTTCTGTCAGGACGAATACGGCCAGATCGCCCCGGTTTACTCCATTTCGGCCGGGCTTGATTATCCCGGGATCGGGCCGGAGCATGCCCATCTCCACGACAGCAAACGGGCCGAATACGTGCCGATCACCGATGACGAGGCCGTCGCGGCCTTTGAATACCTGTCGCGCACCGAGGGGATTATTCCGGCCATCGAATCGGCCCATGCCATTGCCTATGCCATGGTGCTGGCACCGACAATGAGCAAAGAGCAGATCATAATTGTCAATGTATCCGGCCGGGGTGATAAGGATGTGGCGGCAATTGCCCGCTATAAGGGGGAAGATATCCATGAATAAGATAACGAATATCGAAAATAACACCATTTCGCAGATCTTTGCGGACCAGAAAGCCTTTATCGCCTTTTTAACCGCCGGTGATCCGTCTTTAGATAAAACCGAGGAATTTATCCTGGCGATGGCTGCGGCCGGAGCCGATCTGATTGAAATCGGGATTCCGTTTTCGGACCCGATTGCCGAGGGGCCGGTGATTGAAGCCGCCAACGAGCGGGCCCTGCGGGTCGGCACCACCACCGATGCGATCTTTGCGATGGTCGCCCGGGTCCGGGCCCAAACGGGTATTCCGCTGGTTTTTTTAACCTATATGAATCCGGTGTTTGTCTACGGGGTGGAGCGCTTTTTTGCCGCCTGTCAGAATAATGGGATTAACGGCATCATTATCCCGGATCTGCCGTTTGAAGAAAAAGGCGAGATTTTAAGCGTCGCCCAGGCTCATGAGGTCGATGTGATTACTCTGATCGCCCCGACCTCCCAGGATCGCATTCAGATGCTGGCCCGGGAGGCGACGGGCTTTATCTACCTGGTCTCGTCGCTGGGGGTCACCGGGGTCCGCAGCGAGATCAAAACCGATCTGGCCGCGATCATTGCCGACATCCGCGCGGTGACTCAGACGCCAGTGGCGGTGGGCTTTGGGATCGCCACCCCGGAACAGGCCACGACGATTTCTCAGCTCGCCGATGGCGTCATCGTCGGCAGCGCCATCGTCCGGATCATCGCCGAGCACGGCGCCGCGTCCACCGGCCCGCTGACCGACTACGTCCGCAAGATGAAGGCGGCACTGGTTTAAGGGGCAGGGATGGCGTGAGATACCGTACCGACCAATTGTTAATCTGTTGTATGCGCACAATTCGTACAGTTGCGTATTCAGTGATTATTATAGCAACAGCGAGTTTTCGCAACTGTTCGCCTTGAGGAACACAACATGATGTAACAATTGTCGGTACTGGGTTTGTTTTCTAGCAGTGCTTTTGGTACTGAATACTGACCCATAGATGAAGGTTGCGCTGCGAGGTACAGGCAGGATAACGTCATGGTTTAAGTATAGCGTTAATCATCATTCAACTGATTATAAAAGCATACAAAATTTACAAAAGATTAACATAAATTTTATCCAGCAACCCCCAACCCTATTGACAGATCGAAAAATTACCTGTCGGGTTCGTAAATTTTATTGAATTGTGGGAACCACACCAAAAAAGATCTCTTGATATCGTTTTTTTATCTTCAAAATGGGTAAAAACGTGTTATAGTATGGTTTAAGGTATGTACAATTGCAAGTGAATAAACATCGAACAATGATTGCTTTGCGTTTAGTTTCCACAAACAATTTCGTAACGTGTAGGCGAACAGGCGATAGCCTGTACGCCGTACAGTGTAGAAATTCGCGAAGACAACGAGCCAATCACAAGCTTGCTTGTAGTTGGCGACTGCCCGCGACAAAGAAGAAATTCGCAGTGCGATTTCTTCTAGTGTTTCGTGCGAAACTGAATGCAAAGCTCACGGCCCTTGTGCACGTACCGGACTAATAATGTTTATAGGAGGAAGTCTTATGAAAAAGTTTATTAACGATGTAGAAAATGTGGAAAATGAAATGCTGGAAGGTATCGTTCTGGCCCATCCTGAATACGTAGCCCGTCTGGAAGGTTTTGATGTGCTGGTCCGCGCTGACAAAAAAGTTGGCAAGGTTGCTTTGGTAAGCGGCGGCGGCAGCGGTCATGAACCATCCCATGGCGGATTTGTCGGTAAAGGGATGCTCGACGGTGCTGTAGCAGGCTCTGTATTTACTTCTCCCACACCAGACCAGGTATTCGAAGCGATCAAAGCGGTTGATGCCGGACAGGGTGTATTATTAGTTATCAAGAATTATACCGGTGATATCATGAACTTCGAAATGGCCGCTGAACTGGCTGAAGCCGAAGGCATTAAGGTTGCCAACGTGGTTACCAATGATGATGTTGCTGTTGAAGATAGTCTTTATACCACTGGCCGTCGCGGCGTGGCTGGAACTGTTTTTGTTCATAAAATTGCCGGCGCTAAAGCTGAAACCGGCGCTAGCCTGGATGAAGTTAAGGCGACCGCTGAAAAGGTTATAGCCAACGTTCGCACCATGGGTGTGGCACTAAAACCGTGTACCGTTCCCGCGGCTGGAAAGCCGGGCTTTGAACTGACGGAAGATGAAATGGAACTGGGCATCGGGATCCATGGCGAACCGGGAACCGAACGAAAACCAATCCAGACGGCTGATGAAATTGTTGATTACCTGATGGAACGGATCTTAAAAGATATGGATCCAAAGGCAGGCGACGAAGTTGCCGTGATGATCAATGGTGCCGGCGCCACCCCACCAATGGAACTGTATATCTTAAACCGTCGGGTTTCGCAGATCCTGGCTGACAAGGGCGTTAAAGTCTTCAAAACCTTCGTTGGCGATTACATGACCTCCATCGACATGGCCGGTGCATCCATCACCTTATTAAAACTGGACGCTGAACTCAAAGACTTATTACTGGCCCAAGCTGATACCATCGGCTTCAAAATGTACTAAAAATAACCACCAAACATAGAAACGAGGAAAATACATGGCAACAAAGGCAGAAGTGCTGGATTTTATTCGGGTTTATGCGGATAAGATGGCAGAACATCGACAAGAATTGACCGATTTTGATCAGGCAATCGGTGACGGCGATCATGGCATTAACATGAGCCGGGGATTTAAAGCGGTGATGGAAAAATTACCGACGGTTGAAGAAAAAAATATTGATGATATTTTAAAAATGGTGGGGATGACGCTGGTTTCCACAGTTGGTGGAGCCTCCGGGCCCCTGTATGGCACGGCGTTTATGAAAGCCGGGGCGGCGGTTAAGGGTAAGGAAGAATTATCTAGTGAGGATGTGATTCTGGCTTTTGATGAAGCCGTCGGCGGGATTCAGTTCCGGGGCAAGGCCGTCAAGGGTGAAAAAACCATTCTCGACAGCATGATGCCAGCTATCGATGCCATTAAAGCCAGCATTGCCGCCGGCAAATCGATGCGGGAAGCCCTGATCAATGGGGAAGCGGCCGCCTGGGATGGCGTCGAGTATACCAAAACGATCATTGCCACCAAAGGCCGGGCCTCTTATCTGGGGGAACGCAGTATCGGTCATCAGGACCCCGGTGCGACTTCGATGGCTTATGCTTTTCAGGCGGCCCGCGAAGTCGCTGAGAAGGCGGGTAAATAAGCGATGGTCGGAATTGTAGTTGTTTCTCACAGTCAGAAAATAGCTGAAGGCGCGGTTGAACTGGCCCGCCAAATGGCTGCTGATGCCAAGATAGCTGCTGCCGGCGGGATGGCTGACGGCAGCATCGGTACCGACGTCGCCAAAATTTCCGACGCCATTGAAGCCGTTGATGAAGGCGATGGCGTGGTCATTCTGGTTGATCTCGGCAGTGCCGTGATGAGCTCGGAAATGGCCATCGAAATGCGGGAAGGCGGCAGTCAGGTCAAGATCATTGATGCGCCCATCGTCGAAGGCACCATCTTTGGCGCGGTTGAAGCCTCCATTGGCTCATCCTTCGATGAAGTCGTCGAAATGCTGGCCACCACCAAAGCCTATAAAAAATTCTAATCAAGATCACAACAACACAGGCACCCCGGGCAACCGGGGTGTTTTGTCTCTAATAATACGGCTTTTCGTAGTTTGAATCGAACAATGATTGCTTTGTGTCGGTTTCGCAAACGATTCTGTACGGCGTACAGTGTAAGAATTGTTTCGCGCAAACCGGTGGCAAAGCTCACGGTTGTTTGGGAATAACAGATTAACAATAGGTCGGTACGGTAGCGACAAACGATCCGTGGATCTCCCACCATCCTGATGTCTTTTTGAAATACAAACAACCGTGATTTAACGAAAATTGATGAAATTTCTGGGGAATTGTGGTATACTACTTTTAATAATGTAGTCAACCAATTTTAGGCTCAGGGGAGTGTCACTTGAGCGTGCCACAGTCAGGAAAGGGGAACGAATATGGATCCAATCAGTTTAAATGCCGTCGAATTGCAGGGGCCGGCCACATCGCTGTCAAAGAAAATTGATGCGGTTACCATTAAACCCACCGGTGACAGTGTCAACGCCCAGAATGCTGCCAATGAGGCCAATTCTTACTACAAATACGACACCATGGAACTCAGTCGGGAATATGTCGGGTATCGGATGAAGAGCGAAAATGCCACCGTCAACAGTGATACCGATCAGCAGAGTTCCACCATTGACCAGAAAGCGGCCCGGGTCAAGCCGGATGAAGAAGATTACGTTGACAAAAAAGAGCCCAAAAGCCAGCTGGCTGAGGAAGATGAACCGGAAGACGAGCAGGTATCCGGCAATCAGCTGGGCGGCTACACCAGTTCGGAACTCAAAGGCCTGGTGTTGTCCGGCAAAATTACCGTCGCGGCCTATAATGCCGAAATGAAAAGCCGCGCGGATGATAGCCAGCCCGCTGAACCGCAGCAACCGAAAAAACTAGTGCTGGGACAGACCAGCCGCAAAGCCGCCAACAGTTTATTCTAATGCTTCGATTGTCAAGCATAAATCCATGGAAAGAAGCGATAGCCCGGATCTCAATCATCCAGTGGAATGCTTCTTTTTTTAATGCGCTGTTTCCGGAGCGGTGATGATTTGTGTTTTCCGGTTTCATTTTTTTATTATTCGTGTTATATTATTTCTGTTGCCCTTTTTACAATGAAACAAACTGATCATTAAAAAACCTCATAAGGATGTGAACCAATGAACTCTGCAAATCTGGCAATCGCCATCCTCTTCACCGTCTTAGCCGGCTTGTCAACCGGAATCGGGGGGCTGATTGTGCTGCTTTTTGAAAAAACCAATACCAAACTTTTATCCGTGGCGCTGGGTTTTTCCGCCGGCGTCATGATTTATGTCTCCTTTGTTGAGCTGTTGTTTGAGTCCCGGCGCCTGCTGATTCTCAATCTCGGCCCGGAAACCGGGGTCTGGGTCAATGTCATCGCTTTTTTTGGCGGGATGTTGCTGATTGCCATCATCGATAAGCTGGTGCCCTCCTACGAAAATCCCCACGAGACCCATATGCTCGAAGAAGCCGCCTCCTGCCCCGTGGATGGCAGTCAGAAACTGCTGCGGACCGGGATTTTTACCGCCGTCATCATCGCCATCCATAATTTTCCCGAAGGGATGGCCACCTTTGTCTCTGCCATTCAGCAACCCTCACTGGGGTTGGCGATTGCCATTGCCGTGGCGATTCATAATATTCCCGAGGGGATGTCGGTGGCGATACCGGTTTTCTGCGCCACCGGGTCCCGCAAAAAGGCCCTCGGCTGGTCGCTGTTTTCGGGGATGGCCGAACCAGTCGGGGCGATTGTTGCCTATTTTATCTTGCTGCCCTTTCTCAACGACACCGTTTTCGGGATCCTCTTTGCCGGCATCGCCGGGATCATGGTGTTTATCTCCCTTGATGAGCTGCTGCCCACGGCCAGGGAATACGGCGAACACCATCTGTCGATCTACGGGCTGATCGCCGGGATGATGCTGATGGCGCTGAGTCTGATCGTGCTGATGTAGGGGATCACGGCTCATTCAAAAACAATCTCTGGGACATTGCCACCCCTATTTATATCAATGATCAGCGGATGGGGCATATTTTTCTGGGCCAGTTTTTACGAGGATGAGCCCATCGACTATGACTTTTTCCGCGACCAGGCCCGCCGCTACGGCTCTGATGAAGCAGCCTATATGCAGGCGCTGGAGCAGGTCAGAGCCTTTCTGAGCGAACAGCGGGGCGCGATGTTTGACCCCGTGCTGATTGATATTTTATTTGCCATCTGGGACCGGATTCTGGAAATCAAGGACGATCTGTCGGATCATGACTGAGCGGGCAGTGTGAGCAAAATGAAACTTTACGAACTACAAGCAGATTGAGGAGAAAGAATGTTTATTATCTTACTAAACTACATTAAACCGATCGAAGTGGTGGAGGCAGTGATCCCCGCGCATATTGAGTATCTCGAGCGTTATTATCAGTTGGATAAATTTGTTTTGTCCGGCCGCAAAAGTCCCCGGACCGGTGGGGTGATTCTCTGTCAGGCCAAAGATAAGGATGAGGTCTGGGCGATTATCGCCGAAGATCCTTTTTATCTGGAACAGGTGGCCGACTACGATGTCCTGGAATTTCTGCCGACCAAAGCGGCGGCGGGGCTTGAACGGTACCTGGTGTAGCGACCAACAAACAACGCGTCAAACAAAAAGCCCTTCCGGCTGATCAAGCGGTAGGGCTTTTTTGTTTGGGAATTTGCGGGAAACGCTTGTAAAATTGCCAGACAGTTGGCGAATCGGTTGAATCTTAATGGTTTCTCAAGTAAAAAAATAAAAAAAGAAGCGATTAAAGATTTAAACTAGGCTGATTTTAAATATCAAGAAAGCGGAGGAAAGGTCTACCGCAAACAGATCGTCCGTAAATATCTGCGCGCCGATCACGTCGAGATGCATCAAATAAAGGACTGCTTTGTCACCGAAGCGCTGGGGATTTTCAACTGGGCCCTGGCGGGACTGACCCGCTACCGGTCAGTCAGAAACGCTTCTGGATGGAGCTGAAAGAAAGTTTTGGCATGGTGGAAAGAGAGAAGGATTCACTGTCAAGAAGGTCGATTTAAGTCGGGATTGATCTGGAAGAGTTAGCAGATTTAGGCTGATGATGAACAAAATGAGACAAAGTGGCGAAATCGCTAGCGTAAAGACCCTTAAAACGAAGGGGTTCCGAAGCTTTCGAAGGGGTTCCGAAGGGCACAAACGGCTGTAATAAAGGATTCAAAGGGGTCGAAGGCTTTTTTTTGTAAACTCAGCTCTGGCGAAAAAAAATAAAATATTTCCAGTAAACCGACTTTTTTTAGCCCCAAACCCCTTCGAACCCTTCGGAATTGGTACTTTGATCTCAAACCAGCGGTTGCTTATAAAAAAATACCGCCGTGTCCACGCGGCTTACCACCCCTACGTACCACTAACCCAGAAAGAAGGTGCCGGCGTCCCGATCCCGCGGCGCCTCAAACAGGTGGTCGCTGAACTGGGGCAGGAAGACCCGCCGCAACCGCGCAAAAATCCCCCCAACGACAGTTAAACCGTCATTGGGGGGATTTCTTAAGGTCATGAATTCACATGAATGGCGTGGTTTTAGGCGTGGGTGCCGATTTTTTTGTCCATACCGGAGATGTGCTTGGTCAGCCAGTCAACGACCATCTGGTTGGCACCGATAATCACTGAAATATTACCACCAGAGGTATCATAAGCGGCTTTTAATTTGGCCAGCTCGGCGATAAAATTTTTGTGAGCGGTCTGCTGTTCAGCCAGGCCGGGGTAATTGATGCTCTTCATATAGGCTTCTTCGTCACTGAAATGCTGTTTGGTATACGCATCCAAAAAGTTCAGCAGTTCACCGACTTTTTCTTTGGATTTGCCGGTTTTGCCGGCTTCAAATAGTTCATCGGCCATTTTAAATAATTGTTGATGCTGTCCGTCAATGCTGTTGACTCCGACTGATAAATCCTGGGTCCATACGATTGCCATAGTAAAATCCTCCGCGTGTATAAAATTATGTTGGTTGATTATTAAATTAGTTATGAGTAAATTATAACCTGTGACGGCACAGAAATCAAGAGTGATTCTAAATTAAATACAAAAACGTTCGTTCAAGCTTCGCTGCCGGTTTACGCCAAACAATTTCTACTACACGTTACGAAATAGTTTGCGAAAACCGTCATCAAAGCAAATTTTGTTCTACATTGTTTAATACTTATCATTGTCCCAATCATCCAACACGATCCGCGGTTCGGCGGTTGGTGCCGGTGGAGTAGGAGGGGCTGGGTGAGCCACTGGTTTTGCGGCCGGGGTGGGGGTCGCGGCGGTTAAACGGCCACTGCTGGCCTTGATGGTAAAGGTACCGACCATCTGTTTGAGCAGTTCGGCCTGGCCGGACAGTTCTTCACTGGCGGCGGCGCTTTCTTCGGCGGTGGCGGAGTTGGTCTGGACCACCTCGGAGACCTGTTCAATGCCCTGGGTAATCTGGGTGATTTCCGCGGCCTGGTCGTTGGACGCCCGGGCGATGTTGCCAACCAGGCTGGTGACCTTCTCAATATCGGCGCGGATCTGGGTCAGGCTTTCGGCGGTTTCATCGGCAATTTTGGTGCCGACGGAGACCTTGTCGATGGAGCCTTCAATCAGGCCGGTGGTTTCTTTGGCGGCTTCGGCGGAGCGGGCGGCCAGGGTCCGGACTTCTTCGGCGACCACTGCAAAGCCCTTGCCGTGCTGACCGGCCCGAGCCGCTTCAACGGCGGCATTGAGGGCCAGAATATTGGTCTGGAAGGCGATATCGTCAATCACCTTGATGATTTTAGAAATATTCTGGGAGGCGGCATTGATGTCAACCATCGCGGTGACCATGTTGGTCATCCGGACATTGCCGATTTCGGCGTGGTTGCGCACCTCAATGGCGCGCTGGTTGGCTTCGTTGGCATGGACCGCATTCTGTTTGGTTTCCTGCGCCACTTCTTCAATTGACGCGGTCAGTTCCTGAATCGCGGAAGCCTGTTCCGTCGCGCCTTGAGCCATTGCCTGGCTGCCATCCGAAATCTGACGGGCCCCGGATTCCACCTGACCGGCGGCATTGTCAATATCCGCCAGGGTACCGCTGAGACTTCCGGTAATGCTGTTGAGCGCCAGTTTGATGGCCTGGAAATCGCCCAGATAGGTGGTCGTAATTTCCTGATTGAGGTTACCGCGGCCGATTTCTTCCAGGGTCTCGGTAATTTCTTCGACATATTCTTTCAGGAAGGCAATGGTCTGGTTCATATCTTCTTTAATCTGTCCGTGCTGGCCTTTAAAGTCGCCGCTCATGGCGGTGTGGAGATTACCCCGGGACAGTTCCCGGAGCGTTGCCGAGGCGGCATTAATCGGTTCGATCACCACGTCCAGGGTCTGATTGAAGCCTTCCACGACCTTGGCGTATTCGCCCTGGAACTTGCTCACATCACCACGGGTGGTCAGATCCCCTTCGACGGCGATCTGAGTCATTGTCTGGGTTTCGGTGACCAGCAGGGCAATGCTGTCGATCATTGAAATCAGGCTGGGCACCAGGGTGTCGTTGTCGCTGCGCTGGCCAATCGCTTTCAGGCTGTCCAGATCACAGAGGTTGCCGGCGGCAATGTTATTGGTAATTTCGACGATGTGGGTCAGCTGAGCGTGAACGCCGTTGATCGATTCCCCAATCTCGGCATAGATCCCGGTGTACTGGCCGGTAATTTTGGTCGACAGATCATTGGCACAGAGCAGCGCCAGTACCGCGTTGCCTTCGGTCAGGGCGCCGAGGCCCTCGATGCAGGCATTGATATTGGTTTTAAGGTCGTTGAAATCGCCCTTGTATTCGGTGGTGATGGCCGGTGGGATGATCCCGTGGCCAATCCGCTCGATGGCTTTGTTAGCGACTTTGAGCGGCTTGACAAAGGTATTGATCATGTTGTTGAGGCTGATGATCATCTCTTTGTAGGCACCGTTGTAGATAGTCGTATTGCCGCGGTAATTTAGCTGTCCGTCCTGAGCGGCAGCCCCGATCTTTTTGATATCGGCACTGAGTTTGTTCATTTCAGCGACCATGTCAATCAACGCGTAGGACAGTACATCCTTGTCGGACTGGGGCACGATGGCTACCGCAAAATCCCCTTGCGACAGCCGTTTGGCGGCCTCGGCCTGAACCTTGCGGTTATCGATGATGGTGGCAAAAGAAGCCATCAGCGCGCCGATTTCGTCTTCCCGGCCGGTGTCGATGACCAACTCCATATCGCCCTGGGCCAACTGATTGGCCACGTCGGTGAGCGCCACAATCGGGGCGGTGATCCGCTTCGCCAGATACCAGGCCGCCGCGCCGCCGATCAGCAGCACCAGCAGCGAAAGCAGGATCGTGACATTGCGTAGCGCCACCATCGGCGCCAGCACGTCACTCTGGTACTGGGCGATGATCAGGTTCCAGTTGGTCCCCGGGATCGGCGCCATGGCCCCGCTTTTGGCCTCACCCTTGAGGGTGTAGGACAGCATCCCGGCCTGACCGGTTCCCAACTGCTGCATCGCCAGCCCTAAATCTTTCCAGTCACCACCGGCTTCAATTTCGGCAAAGACATTGGTCTGGTTTAAAATAACCTCATCATTGGGATGGGCCATAAAACCGCCCTCGTTGTTCACGACAAAGCCGTATTGATGCGCGCCGTCGCCCATGGCGTTGGTAGTTACTTTTAAGAAGGTGGGGGAACGACGGCCGACCAGCAGCCCGACGATCTGGCCGTTGCTTTTAATCGGTGCCACTTCAAAGACACAGGGGGCCTTGGTGACCTTACTGATGGCGACATCAGAGATGGCCATTTCACCTTTAAAGCCGTTCTCGTACCAGAATTCGCCCCAGGAGTCAAACTCGCCGCCACTTATGACGTATTTGGCATGACCGGCCAGGTTCATGACAGCCAGATCCTCATAACCCAGCGCTTCAACGTCACCGACGAGGGCCGCCACCTGGGTGGGGTAATCCATCGAGGCAACGCCATTGCGTTTACTGACTTCAGCCAGGGTTTCCAGATTCCCGGAAATGATGGCCGCCACGTGGGCCGCGCCTTCGTTGGTGTATTTGAGGGCGTCTTCATTGGCTTTGGCCGTGATGCCGGAAGACCCCATATGATAAGAAATAAGTCCAAGGGCGATGACCGCCAGGGCCAGGATCGCCAGGGTGAAACCCAGCAGTTTGGTGGACAGGTGTTTTTTGATCACCCGCTGCTCGGGGACAACGGCCATATCCGGGGCCGGAATGATGGTGGTGTCGGGTTGTGATTGTTCGTTTTCTTCCATTAATTAACCTCTTTCTGTTGGTGATTGGTGCTGACTGCTAACCGCTTGTCCGGGTATTCAACGGTATCTCCAATCGGTTGGGATTGTCACACGACATGGGTTGAATCCGGTGTTGGCGTTGGTGGACAAATACGCTGTCAGGCCGGGGGAGCCTAAGGCAATCCAAAAACGCTGCGAAACAGCAAGCAACATTACCTATTATAGCGATTTAGCGGTTTATTTACCAGCGTTACGGTTAAAAAAAAACAAAATAAATCGAAAAATTCAAATCAAAAAAAGCAGGCCTCCATTTGACAAACGCAGCAATCTGTAACAATCACAAAATATTACACTTGCCAGTATTTAATAAAACGATTATGATTAGGGATGCCGATGAATAATAAAAAAGATAAGTGAATATAAATCTTTAAGAAACATTAATAAAGTCGCATTAGGCAACATCTCGAACACCGTGGAGGTATCATGTCTTTACTCAGTCAAAAAATCGAAGAGTATATTATCGAAAGTGGCGAAAGCGTCCAGTCGCTGGCGGAGATGGGCAACATCAACCGCACCACCCTGCAGCGGGTTAAGTCCGGGGAACGGCTGCCGACCCGCGCTTTTTTTAAAAAATTGACCCGGGTGCTGCGGCTGTCACCGGCCGAAGAAGCAGAACTGGAAACCCTGCTGGCCATCGCCCAGGTGGGGGATGGCACCTACGCCAACCGCCAAAAGATCATCGAACTGATTGAAACGATCGCCGAATTAACCGAATATCAGATCCCCTTTTCCAAGGAGCTACGGCAGCAGCAAAACCCCAACCATAGCGCCGCCGTAACCCCGGCGCTGCAGGTTGTCGCCGGGGCCAAACAGGTGCTGAGCCTGATTGAGTGCAACATTGACCGGGAGTTATTTGAAGCCGCCGAACCCGCCGTAAAGCTGGCGATTCCCTATGGTTTCCAGGCGGTTTATGATTATCTTTTTCAGCAACTGATGGGGAACAAGAAAACCTTAAACCTCCAGGATGTCCTCAACCTGCGCCGGGAAGCGGGCGTTGCCACGGCCGATCCGCTGCTGGGCGCCCTGAAACATCTGATCGCCCTGACGCTGCTGGACAATGTCAATTATCAGTCCCATTGCTGGGTTTCGCAAACAGATGAAGCCATCCCCGGCCCGGAAATCAGCGCCCTGTTCCCGTACTTTATCCTGACCTCCAGTGCCGTCATCACCATCTCCGGGGATCTGACCCAGGCCGTCATCTACCAGGACCCGGCCTTTTTACACCTCTACAGCGACTGCTTCGCCGAAATGCTGGCGACGACCCAGCCGTTTATTCTGGAGAGTAATGATCTCTTTAAGGTGTTTGATCTGGACCGGAACTTCAAGGTGGAAGTGGTGGTTGAACCACTGCCATGTATTGCATACTATACCGACCGGGAGCTGTTGGAAGCCAAGCTGAATAAGGATTTTCCTTATTATGAACCGCTACTTGAGGCGGTGGATCGCTATTTTAATTACTTCCGGCAGGTCAGCGGGGGGATGCTCAATGTTTTTTCGCTGAAAAACCTGCGCCAGTTCATGAACGATGGCAGCCTGGTTTTTCCGGAAGAAATCTATCATTTACTAACCCCGGTTGAACGGCTGATGATCTTGACCCAGGTTAGAGATGATCTGTTTCATGATCGCCGCATCCTCTTTGCCTTGGATGATGATAAGCTGTCAATGAACCAGGCGGTCGAATTCATCTACGAAAGCACCAGCTGCCTGCGATTGGTATTGCATTATAAAGTTGCCGGTCGGGTGGTATATAAAACCATCGAACTCCGGGAACCCGGCATTATTGCCGCCTTTAAGGAATTTTTCACCAGCCTGCCGAACAGCGAGTACGTGCTGCCCACCGAAACCACCCTGGCGGTTATGGATGCCATGATTGCCGAATACGAACCTGCCGCCGTCCCCGATTTCACTGAACCGCTTGCAGCATTGGCGCCAACCAGGGTATAATAATTAAAAGGATATTACGAAAAGAACATAGTTACTTTGCTCTCGGTCCCAAAAACAATTTTGTAAAGAATAAAACCAAACTGAATGACTAAATCAACCCCAGTACCGACAATTGTTACATCATGTTGTACGCATCGGGGCGAACAGGTTGATAAACCTGTCCGATCCCGCAGCGAACAACAGATTAACAATTGGTCGGTACGCCAGCGCAGTGCCAACCTCCAGTTCACACAAAATTGTTTTGCAGTCCCGAAAATCCATGAAAAGTGAGGTGTAGCTTATGGGCGGTATTATTTTTCTGGTTCTGGTCGTCATCGTCGCGGTGGGCCTGTGGCTCTATCTGACATCCCCGCGCAGCAGCCCGGCCAATGGCCAGCAGCCCCAGATCAGAATCCCCTGCCAGGACGGCTACATCATCGGTTATTATCAGGGCAGCCGCTTTTTCGGCCAGCGCTTCGTCGCTAACCGGCTGGCCTCCGAAGGGGTCTTTGTCAACGCCATCCAGGTCGGACCCGGCAAAGAGTATTACCCCAACGGCACCCTCAAATACGAAGGCAACTTCGCCAACGGCCTGGCCTCCGGAGCGGGGAAGCTCTATGAAGAAAACGGCAAACTCAAATATATCGGCAATTTTGCCTATGGCTACGCCGCCGGACAGGGCCGGATCTTTGATGCCAACGGCAAACTCAAATGCGAAGGCAATTTTGCCCGGCTGCCCAGCAATCAGGAAAACATCAAAGACCCCTCAGTGCCCACCGGGCATTGCAAAGAATACTACGACAATGGCCAGCTTAAATATGAAGGCGAATTTGTCAATGGCGTCTGGCATGGCGAAGGGCGCTCCTACGACCGCAATGGCCGGCTCGTCTATAAAGGGAAATTTGCCTACGGCAAACCGGCCAAATAAACGACCGTGAAAGCACCACAGCTGATCATATGATCAGTCGCGGTGTTTTTTTAGTGACGCCTTTTAATAAATAACGATGCAATTAAAACGCGCATGATAAGACAAATAGCTTGTCCTTGATGAAACAAAGTGCTACAATGTAGATATTGCAAAGGAACCGACAATTATAAATTTGCACCTGTATATCAAAGTCTCAGGAGGCCCCATGTTTATTGCCAGACAACCGATTTTTAACGCTCAGCTTGAAGTGTACGGTTATGAGCTGTTATTTCGGCTTAATCGCCAGTCCACTCAATTTGGCGGGGTATCATCTCAGGGTGCCACCGCCATGGTCATTACCGGTCTGTTTGAATCGGGCCTGGAAAATCTCATCGAAGACAAAATCGCCTTCATTAATTTTGACGAGATTTTTATCCATTCCGAGGCCGTGGAACTGATCAAACCCGATCGGATGATTGTGGAAATGCTGGAAGACATTGAAGTCAGCGACAATCTGATGGAGCGGTTGACCGATATTAAAGCGATGGGTTACTGCATCGCCCTGGATGATTTTGCCCAGACCTATCAAACCTACCCGCTGACGCCGCTGGCCGATATTATCAAATACGATATTATGATCACCCCGCTGGATACCATCGCCGCTGATGTCCCGACCGGCCTGGCCCAGGGAAAGACCCTGCTGGCCGAAAAGGTGGAAACCGAGGATGAGTTTAACCAAGCGAAAGAAATGGGCTTTTCCCTGTTCCAGGGCTATTTCTTCAGCAAGCCGCGGATTGCCGGGCGGTCCATCCGGGCCACACCGACCCAGATCCAGTATCTGAAGCTGATGACTGAAATACACACCGACGAACCCTCGTTTGAGCGGCTGGCGGATCTGATTGAACAGGATGTGACGCTGACCTATCGACTGCTGCGGTTAGCCAGTTTTCGAGCCGGCAGCGAATTGATCAGCTCGATCAAATTTGCCTTGAGCTATATCGGTCTGCGCGAATTTGAACGCTGGATCAGTATTTTAATGATCCATGAGCTCAGCAAGGATAAACCCACCGAACTGATTAGAATATCCCTGATCCGCACCCGTTTTGCCGAATCCCTGGCTAAACGCGCCGGGATGTTCGACCAGGAACATGATGCCGCGCTGATGGGTCTGTTTAGCGTGCTGGACGCGATTCTGGATCAGCCTATGGAGGTGGTGCTGGCGGGCATTACCCTGCCGCAATCAATTCTCGCTGCCCTGATCAACGAGCAAGGCAGCCTGCAGCCCATTCATGAATTGATGCTAGCCTATGAAAAAGGTGACTGGGCCGTGGTTGAGGCAGCAGCCGAGGCGTTAAAAATCGAGGATTACTGTATTTATCACGACTACCGCGAGGCAATTAACTGGGCCAAGAATGTCATTGGTAATATTGCCTGACAGCGATGCCACATCAGACAGTAAAAATAAATCACACTGCCACGCAAAAAGACAGCTCCTTCAGGTCAACTGAGTGGGCTGTCTTTTTTTACGACGCAACGACGAACGGCGCTGCGGGGCCAGGAAAAAAATAAAAAGTCTGAATATTCTGGCACACTAAACGCCACATCTTGCAATTGACTGAAACATCGCTATAATAAAAGGTAGCATCGTTTCGCTAATGATTTGAATAAAGTAATGATATTAATATTACAAATTAATGCTATAAATAAATTTAAATAAGTGAACGAAAAAAATTACGGCAGATAAACTAGCGTCAGCAAAATAAATTTAAACAGGAGCAGCTCATGACACAATTTAGCAAAAGAATCTCAGAACTATTCGAGGAAAGCGGTGAAACGATTCAATTCCTTGCGGAAACGGGCAAAATCAACCGCACTACCCTGCAGCGGATTAAAACCGGTGAACGGCTGCCCACCAAAAAAGTTTTTGACAGCTTAACCAGGGCCTTGCGTCTGTCAAATACCGAAGCCGAAGAATTACAGATACTGATGGAAATCACCCAGGTCGGGGAACGCACCTATTACAATCGTCACAAAATAATTGAACTGATCGGGATCATCTCTGAACTGACCAGCTATCAAATCCCTTTTTCCAAAGAAATCAAAATCAGTAACAGCGGTGACATGGCCATTGATGCCCCGGAAAGCATCCGGGTCGTCACCGGCGCCGGAGCGGTGCTGACGATGATCGAAAACTGTATTGACCGCGAACTGTTTAGTAAAGAGCAGCCCCATTTAAAGCTGGCCGTTCCCAGTCGATTTGAAGCGGTCTATCAGCATATTTTTCAACAGATGCTGGGCAACCAGAAACAACTGATCTTGCAGGACGTCCAGAGTTTTCTGGAAACCGGCACCGAAACGGCGGCCGATCCGGGCCTGGGGATTCTGAAAACCCTGATTGGCCTGTCGCTGCTGGATAATGTCAGCTATCACTCCCATTACTATTATCAGTGCGCCGGGGATGCTCCGGAAATCAATGCGCTGTTTCCGTATTTTATCCTGACCTCAGAAGATGTCATCACCATTTCCCGGGATTTCAGTCAGGCGATCCGTTATCGTGATCCGGAGTTTTACCGCCTCTACCAGAAGGGCTTTGTGACGATCCTCCAGCAGACGGAACAGTTTATTGAAGAAAGCCGGGACTTATTTGCCATTTATTCCCTGGATAGCACCTATCGAATCCGTGCGGTGGTGGAACCGCTGCCCTGTTTTGCCTATTACGCTACCCATGAGATGGTCGCCGCCAAGGTCCGCAAGAGCTTGCCCTTTTATGAACCGCTAGTGACCGCGACTAATCGCTTCTATGATTATTTTAAACAGGAAAACCGTTCGATGATCAACGTCTTTTCGCTGACCAATCTGGCCACCTTCATGGAAGACGGCAACATGTACTTTCCGGAGGACGTTTGCCATCCCTTTACGCCGGCGGAACGGCTGCTGCTGATCAAACAGGTCCGCGACGATATCGCCGCCGGGGTCCGCAAAACCTATGCCTTTGATGAAACCAAGATCGCCCTGAATGCGGCGGTGGAGTTTGTCAATGAAGCCACCCTGGTGCATCTGATTCTGCACTACAAAAAAGGCGATCAGCAGGTCTTTAAGACCATCAAATTAACCGAAGCCAATATCGTCGCCGCCTTTGACGACTTTTTCCGCAGCCTCCCTGACAGCCCCTACGTGCTGCCCCAAGAAGCCACCATTGCCGGTCTCGACGAGCTGATCAGTCGCTACGAAGCCCGGGCATAGGCCTGCGCGCCGGTTGGTGTTAAACTGCCGTACCGACCAATTGTTAATCTGTTGTATGCGCACAATTCGTACAGTTGCGAATTAAATGATTCAAATACTCTTGTTTTTCGCCGCAACTGTTCGCCTAGAGGCACACAACATGATAGAACAATTGTCGGTACTGGGTTATCCATTTTGATAGAAAAAAAGCACTGGCTTAAAACCGGTGCTTTTTTTCGTTTGCTTTGTTTAGTTTAGATTGCGCGGCGGTTAAGAGATCGCCCGCATCACGATAAAGGCGGAGTAGCCGACGTAGCCGAGCATCATCACCACGCCTTCCCAGCGGCTGATCTTCTTGGAGGTGTACATCATCGGGACCACGACGACCATGGACGCCAACAGGATCCACAGATCGGCATAGTTTTCCATGGCGATCTCGATCGGATAGATGATTCCGGAAATGCCCATGACCAGAAGCACATTAAAAATGCAGGAACCGACGATATTTCCGACGGCAATGTCGTTTTCGCCCTTCTTGGCGGCGACCACCGAGGTGATCAGTTCCGGCAGGGAGGTGCCGATGGCAACAATTGTTAAACCGATAACGGTTTCGGATAAGCCCATCAGCGTCGCAATTTCAATGGCGGCGTTGACGACCAGATCGGCACCAAAAATGACGGCTGCCAGGCCACCGATGGTAAAGACAGTGCTTTTCGGCATCGGCAGCAGGATAATCTCGCCTGCGGATTCTTCCTTGCCGAGAATCGCGATTTCGACCATCGAATACAGATAAATGGCAAAAAACAACAGTAAGATCCAGCCTTCCGAACGGGAAACCACCGAGATCGGGTCGCCATTGATCAGGCCATCCATGACCATCAGCATCAGTGCGACGGTGGTCAGGATGGCAAACGGCATCTCTTTAAAAATTGTTTTGGACTTGATACTGATTGGGGTAATAAAGGCTGAGATCCCCAGGATAAAGAGGACATTGACAATATTGGAGCCGACCACGTTCCCAAAGACAATCCCGTTGGCCTGATTCAGCGATCCGGACACCGACACCGCCAGTTCCGGGGCACTGGTTCCAAAAGCCACCAGGGTCAAACCGATGACCATGCTGGGGATGTTAAAACGTTTGGCAATGGAGGACGAACCCTCCACAAAATAATCGGCGCCTTTGACTAATAAAACCAGCCCGATAATTAATAAAATAATACTCACAAAAATCCTCCTTATAAAGATACAAATGATGACATAAATGATGACCTACAAAATGAAAAGAAATAAAAATGCATTGACAGCCATTACTACAATACCAGCAGATAGGCCTGAGGTCAATTTTATTTTACAGAAACTAACAAAAATTTTACCCGAAACCGTTTAAAGCGTAAAAAAGAGGCTATACAATGTAATAGAGTGTCATGGTTCGGTAAAATTGATTAAAACGAAAACACAGCGGATTCAGGAAGTACGCGGATTCCGTGTCGCATCCCAAGGAAAAGGAGTGTAGCAATGCAGATACAACCCTATCTCAGTTTTAATGGAAATTGTCAGGAAGCGGTAGAATTTTATGCCGATGTGTTCGGCACCGATATCCCGGAAATTATTTTGTTTAGTGATTTGCTGCCCGAACCGGCCGTTCCCGAGCTGGAGGATCGCTCCGATAAGGTGGTCATCCGGGCAGAGCTAGAGCCGGATCAGAACCACCTGAAACACTCGGCGACCTTCCCGAAAGACCGGGATCTCCATAAGGAAAAAATGACCCTGGTGATTTTCAGCGACGATCTCGATGAGATCAAGATTCTCTACTATAAATTAAAAGACGGGGGCACGGTTGAGATGGAACTCCAGGAAACCTTCTGGAGCAAGGTCTACGGATCCCTGATTGATAAATTTGGGGTCGGCTGGCAGTTAAATTATGATGACGGCCGGCTGGGACAAGTGGTATAATAGTGGTAATATTAGACTAACAGGTTGATTTGATGAGCAGACAAGTTTTCCATCACTGTCAATAACACCGGGTCATCGATCCGGTGTTATTTGTGTGGGTACAGCGTAGTATGGTTCACTTCCAACATCGTCATAAGATACCACACCAGAGGGGGAACCATGGAAACAAAAAAGATTTTACCACTCCGCTTAGCGAGCCTTGATGAAGCCAATGCCTTTGTTGAAGCGCTGTTAAACCACTATAAGTGTCCCAAAAGCGACAATCTGAAAGCTCAGCTGTTTGTCGAAGAAGCGATTGTTTACTGGGCCGATCAGGCCGATGATACGGCCAGCTTTGAATTGGCGATTCAAAAACGCTTTAAGACGATTACCCTGACTTTGAACTACTGGGGCGATCCCCAAAACCCGCTGACCCTGCCGGAACCGTCAGAAGATGAGGAAGCGGACTACAACCGGATCGGGCAGAATATTCTGATTGGTTTATCAGCCGTGACCTACTCCTATGAAAAAGGCTGTAACAACGTCTCTTATACCCTTAAACAGAAACCACTGAACCCGGCCCTGACTACGGCCGTGGCGCTGGTGACGGCGATCCTGGCGGGGCTGGGGTTACAGGTGGTGGCGCCGGAGCTCGGCAAGCAGCTGGGTAGCGTGATTCTGACCCCGATCAGTTCAACCTTTTTCGGCTTTTTAAACGCCATCGTCATTCCGGTGCTGTTTTTCTCGGCCATCGGCAGTATTGTCAATATGGATAACCTGGCCCAGATGAAGCGGATCTTCCGGCTGCTGCTGACCTGGTCAATGGCCGTTATTCTGCTTGCCTCGGCGGTCTCGCTGGCCCTGGCCCAGCTGTTTCTGCTGGGCCGCAGCGGTTCGGCCAGTGCCGGCGGCCAGGATGACCTGTGGAATCAGATCGGGGCGATGGTCTTCGGGATTATTCCCACCAATATCATCCAACCTTTTATTGACGGCAATACCCTGCAGATCATGTTTCTGGCGATTATCGGCGGGGTTGTAATGCTGACCTTAAAGGGCCGCTTTCCCGCCATCACCCGGATCATCACGGAAGCCAATCTGGTCTTTGCCACGATCCTCGACGCCGTCTGCGCGCTGATGCCCGGGGTGGTCTTTATCAGTATCCTGAACATGATGATCTCCGGCGAGGGCGCCGCCCTGCTGGGGGCCTTTGGCCTGATTGCGTTGCTGCTCGGCGCCTACCTGATTATCGATCTGGTGATGCTGCTGAGCCTGACGGTTGCCCATAAAATGAGCCCGCTGGCGTATCTGCGCTCGGCCGCGCCGTTTCTGCTGATTGCCTTGTCCACCGCCAGCTCCAGCGCTACCTTTGCCAGCCACACCGCCACCGCCCTGAGCAAACAGAAAATCCGCGACTACGTGGTCCACTTTTCGATCCCGGTGGGGGTGCTGTTCAACAAGCAGGACGCCATCCCGATGCTGTTGCTGACGGCCCTGTTCGTCGGCAATATATACGGGATCAGTTTTACCCTGCCGGATATGATCCCGGTGGTGATCCTCTGTATGATCCTCTCGGTGGCCGTACCGCCCTCGCCGGGGATGGGCGCCTTTCTCTTTACGATTGTCTTCAACCTGCTGGGCATCCCCCTGGAAGGCCTGGCCCTGGCCGTCACCATCGCCATCTTCCTGGACTACCCAGCCACCACCGGCAACGTCATGACCACCAACATCGGCATGCTCCACACCGAACACCGGCTCCGCGCCAGCGAATCAAAAAAGCGCCCCTAATTAGGACGCTCAAGTTAATCTTTAAATACTAACCCAGTACCGACAATTATTACATCATGTTGTACGCATCGGAGCGGACACGGCGTAGCCTGTCCGATTCCGCGGCGAACAACAGATTAATAATTGGTCGGTACGGTAGTTTTCCACCAACCTGGGCGCCTTTAGACGGGCGCGTTTTTGATGGCTTAAGCCAGGCCGTCTTCCATCGCCAGGGAAACCGGTTCGGCCTTGCTGGCCCGCAGTTTACGGTAGGTGACGGTGTACATTGAAACCGCCAGGATGATTGAAACGACGTCGGCCAGGGGTTGGGCCCAGATAATGCCCTGAAGCTGAAACAGCGAGGAGCCGATAATCAGAATTGGGATAAAGGCCAGACCCTGGCGGCAAACGGTCAGGATCAGGGACGGGAGCGCCTTGCCGAGCGACTGATAGACGGTGGTGACAATAAACTGCAGACCCAGGAAGGGGCTGACCAGCATTTGAATAATCAGCATCGTTGCACCGATGGCAATGACCTCAGGGTCGTTGATAAAGAAGGTCACGATCTGGGTGGCAAAAACGATCGAGACGATCATCACTACAGTGCCCATGATCATCCCGATAATGGCGGTAAACTTGATCGCATCGTTCATCCGCTTATAGTTATGCTGGGCATAATTGTAGCCGATAAAGGGTTGAATCCCCATCGCCAGACCCAGCGCGAGCATCACCACGACCGAGAAGACCCGGCCGGAAACCCCCAGCGCGGCAATCACGGTATCGCCATAAGCTGAAGCAAAGCTGTTTAACATGATCATCGAAAAACTCATCAGAATATTATTAACCGAGGCGGGAATCCCGATGGCAAAGGTGTTTTTGGCGATGGCGCCTTCCATCCGGAAATCGTTGGGGGCAATCGACAGCACATCACTGTGCTTGAAAATGTAATAGATAAAATAGAGCACCGCACAGGCATTACCAATCACGGTGGCCCAGGCCGCTCCGGCCACGCCCATGCCCATGGACAGAATCATAATCGGGTCGAGGATGATGTTGACGATGGTTCCGATCATCATCCCAATCATCGATTCTTTGGCCGCACCAACGGATCGGACAATCTGGGCCAGGGAATTCTGCAGGCTGATGGCGACCGCACCATAGGCAATAACGGTCAGATAACTTTTGGCCAGGCCGAGGGTGTTAGGGCTGGCGCCGGCAATCGTCAGGATCGGATCCATAAAGAGCAGGAACACCACCATCCCGATCAGGCCCAGGGCAATCGAGCCGTAGAAGGCAAAAGCGGAGGTGTGTTTAATGTCGGCGATTTTCCGCTCACCCAACAGCCGCGAAATATAGGAACCGCCGCCGATGCCAAAAATATTACCAAAGGCCATCAGCAGGAAGAAGATCGGCATCGTCAGGGTGACAGCGGCCACCTGGTTGGGATCGCCGGTCTGGCCGACGAAGTAGGTATCAGCCATATTGTAGACAATCGTCACCAGCATGCTCAGCATCGTGGGGATCGCCAGGGTCATAACCGCCTTGGGGACGGGGTACTTTTCAAATAAATCGTTTTTCATAAAAATAATTCCTTTCGTTGAATCATCGGGTTCGGTCATTGCGATACGGTCTTGAGCTTCGCTGCCGGTTTGCAGCGAACAATTTTGCAAAAAAAAAGAGTGGTTTGTCCTTCGCTACCGCATCGACCAATTGTTGTGTGTTGTTTGCGAGTAAGGCAATTACTAATTTTCAGTGGAGGGGCAGGGGATGAAGCAGGGATCGGCAGATTGACAGGGTGTGGTGATGTTTTTAAGGATCTGCCGCAGGATCGTCTCTAATAAAACAAGATCATCAGATGACAGACCTTCCAGGGTTTCGGCTTCGAGGCGAGTGATTTCTGCAAAGAGTAGGGGTTGGAGTTCCCGCCCCCGGGCTGTCAAAACCAGATGGTTTATGCGCCGATCCTGAGCATCAATCCTTCGTTCAATAAAACCTTTTTCGACCAAACGTTTAACAATTCCGGTCACGGTTGGCCCTTTAAGTAGGAAGGCTTCCTCAATATTTTTCTGAATGACTGCCTGATCCTGGTTTTTTAACAAATACATAATCACGGAAAACTGGGATGAGGTCAGATCCCATTGTTTCAGAGAATGATTGAAGCGCATTTCCATAATATTGTTCAATTGTTTGATAGTGCCCCCAAAATTAAAGACTTTTTTATCCATGTGTCCTCCATTACTTAGCATGCTATCTATTTTATCCAAAGAATTTTTAATTGTCAAGTCAACTTTTATAAGAATCGTTTTCACAAAATAATTGGCTGCGTCATGCGCAAAATAAAACGCCGGTTTTCGATAAAATAGCCGTGATGCCAATTAAAGCACCTTGACAATCCCCCGGGTCGACGTGGTAAAATAAAGAAATAGAATCAATTTACGGATGCCGCAAAACAAGCGGCATCCGTAACGACGGATCACGAAGCGGAGGCGATCATCATTGGCAAGAAAATATGAATTTTCCTGGGAGCTGCTGGGCGATATTGGCGCCGGACGGCCGAATCTGGGCAATACCACCCGGGTGGAGGTGTATCGGCTGATGCAATTTACCTTCAGAGACATCATCGAAAAACATGTCGGGGCAACAGAGACCGATGAAATCTTTTATCAGGCCGGACAGCTGGCGGGGCAGGCTTTTTATCAGCATATGATAACCCCCACCGATGATCTTAACCATTTTGTCAATCAGTTGAAGGAGACCCTCAAAGAATTGGGCATGGGCATCCTCCGGGTTGAACAGGTGGATATGGACAAAGGCGAATTAATACTGACCATCTCCGAAGATCTCGATTGCTCAGGACTGCCGGAGGACAGCTATGAGATCTGTACCTATGATGAAGGCTTTATTGCGGCGCTGCTGTAAGGTTTTTCCGGTAAACCCTTTATTGTCAAAGAGGTCGACTGCTGGTGTACCGGGGACCGGACCTGTCGGTTCAGCGCCACAGCAATCGCTGTGCCCGCAGAACCTGAGTGCTAGGCATTAATCGGGCGCCGTTACGAAGCACGCAACAAGACAACATCAACAATCACTACAGAAGGGAGCTGACATACTAATATGAGCAGTAACGAGGTTCGGTCAATTTTAGAGTATTTTAAAGCCCTACTTAATGACCTGCGCGTCAGCGCTGTCCCCCTGGAAAGTGTCAGCAATGATGAGACCTTTCTGGAGCTTGATCAGACCCTTAAAACGATCCGGGCGGCTGCGGCTGAACTGGGCAATGGCAATCTGTCCCATGATATTAAAGGCAGGGGCTATGTGCTGGGCTCGATCAAAAATCTCCAGGCGTCGCTGCGGAATCTGACCTGGATCACCAAAACCATTGCATCGGGCGACTTTTCCCAACGGGTCCATTTTCTCGGCGATTTTTCCGAGGCCTTTAACAGCATGACCGAAAAACTGGAGACCTCGATTCACGATTTGGAAGAAGCCCGCTCCCATTTTGAAATGGTGTTTCAGACCATTCCCGACGCTACCGTGATTACCAAAATATCCGACGGCACCCTGGTTGCCTATAACCGGGCCTTTATGGAAGCGACTAAATTCACCGATGCCGATTTAAGCGACGGTGAGTTCAATATCGCGGATCTTTATCTTGATCTCAGCCATCGGGAAACCTTTATCCGGAATCTCGAACGAGATGGTTTTGTCGAAAACCTGGAATTTTCTTTTCTGGGCAAAAACAATCAACAGCATATTGGTCTGGTGTCATCAAACCTGATCGTCATTGACGGGATTCCCCATACCCTCAGTGTGATCCGGGATATCACTGATCTTAAAGCCATTGAAGCGAAATTGCAGCAGAGTGAAGAACGGCATCGGCTGCTGGCTGACAATGCCGCGGATGTGATCTGGACCATGGATCTGGAGGGGCGGTTCACCTATGTCAGCCCCTCGGTGGAAAAACTCCGAGGCTACACGGTTGAGGAGGTGCTGGCCCAGAGCGCCGAAGAGGTCTTGTGTCCGGGCTCACTGATTCATATGCAGGAGGGTTTGACCCGGGCCATCAACTCGGTGATGAATGGTCTGCCGTTTCAGGTTTTTCGGGGCGAGCTGGAGCAACCCTGCAAAGACGGCAGCACCGTCTGGACTGAGGCAACGGTTTCCGGGATTTACAGCGAAGACGGCCGCTTTGTCGGGATGCTCGGGGTCAGCCGGGATATCAGCGAACGAAAAATCATGGAGGAAGAGATCCGGCGGCTGTCGATCACTGATAAGCTGACCCAAAGCTTCAACCGTCTGAAACTGGACGAAACCATGGAAACGCAATTTGAGTGGTCAAAAGACAGTGGGTTACCGTTTGCGATCATCATTCTAGATATTGATCATTTCAAGCTGGTCAACGATACCTACGGCCATCAGGTCGGGGACCGGGTCCTGATTGAACTGGTCGCCATCCTTCATGAAAATGTCCGTGATGGCGATGTGGTGGGGCGCTGGGGCGGCGAAGAGTTTCTGATTATCCTGCCGGATACCACCCTGGCCGACGCCACCTTGCTGGCGCAACGCCTGCGCCAGGCAGTTGCCGACTATTCATTTAGCACCGCCGGGCAGGTCACGATCAGCCTCGGGGTGTCGGCGTATACCACCGACAAGACTCCGGAAACCATCGTTTCCCGGGCTGATACGGCCTTATATCAGGCCAAGGAAAAGGGCCGTAATCGCGTTGAAGTGAAATAAAGAGGTTTTATTAACGGAGGGGTCGATGACTTATCAAGCGCCAAATCAAAAAATGACCAGCCATAAATCCGCCAAACCCGTCTTAATTGTGAGGATGCTCATCTGTATCAGCATCTTCTTAGTCTGCCTACTCGCCGGACCGGCTTTTTTGGTTCGGGCCGAGGAGGCAAAATCCGTTCTTTTTATCAGCTCCTACAGCGAGAGCTTTGTCTCGGTTCCTGACCAGATTGCCGGCGTTCAGTCGGTTTTTGAGCAACAGCAGATCAATCTGGAAATTGAATACATGGATACCAAGCGCCTCGATACCCCGGAAAACAAGCAGGTTTTTTATCAGAGCCTGAAATTTAAATTGGCCAATCTGCCACCCTATGATGCCGTGATTGTGGGGGATGACAATGCCCTCCAATTTGTCAGCGATTATCAGACCGAACTGTTTCCCCAGACCCCGATTGTTTTTTTAGGTGTAAACGATGAAACCCGGGCCCGACAGGCGGCGGCTGATCCCTACATCACCGGCATCATGGAACGGATCTCGATTAAAGAAACCCTCGACATCGCTCGGGTCTTTAACCCCCAGGCCACCCGAGTCGTCGGGATTGTCGATGAAACCCTGACCGGTCAGGGCAACCGCCTGCAGTTTGAATCCTTCCGCCAGGACTTTCCCGAGCTGACCTTTACCACCCTCAATACCCCGGACTACAGCTTTGCTGAGCTGGGCACGGAACTGGCGCAACTGGGGGATGAGACGATTCTGCTGTTTCTCGATATGAATCCCGATAAGCATGGGGAATATATGGCGTTTGAAAAAGCCGCGGCCTTTTTATACCAGCATACCCAGATCCCGGTTTACCGGGCCTCGGTGGGTGGGGTCGGTGCGGGGTTGATGGGCGGAAAAATGGTGGATTACCGGGCCCTGGGAAAAACCGCGGCCGAGCTGGTCGTGGATATTTTTTCCGGGACCCCGGTCGAATCGCTGGCGTTAATTGAAGCGACGCCCTATTATTATATTTTCGATTATGCGCTGATCCAGCAATTTAAGATTCCCGATCAACTGATTCCCGCGAATGCGGTGCTGATCAACAAAACCGAATACCCGCTGGATAAATACCGCACTCTGATTCTGGCCGCGGCGATTTTGCTGATTGTCCTGACGCTGGTGACGCTGCTGCTGATCTACGATAATCTGAAACGTCGGAGTATCCAAAAAGCGCTGGAGTTCAGTAATGCCGAGCTTAAAATAACCTACGATGAACTGGAAGCGGTGGAAGGGGCACTACGGCGCCAATATGAAGTGATGGAAGAGCACGATCGCGAAGTCGGCGAACTGAACCAGAAGTTTGAGCTGGCCATTGAAGGCACCAACAGCGCCGTCTGGGAAGTGGATCTCACGTCCAAAACGGTCCATTTCGCCGGTGACTGCTCGCGGATTATCAATAAAGCCGTCAGTAATCACAGCAGTGTCCATTACTGGATGGACCTCGTCCTGGAGGCCGGTCATCGTGAGCGGCTGATTGCCGAAGTCCGTAATTACCTCCAGGGAAAATCAACCCAGATCAACATTCAGGTGCTGACGGCGGGCCCCGAGCCGCACCAGAAATGGTTGCTGATCCGCGGCAAGGGGATCAAATCAGCAGCCGGCAGCTTTTGCAAGTTACACGGGATCCTGTTTGATAATACCAAATTTAAGGTTCAGGAAGAACAGATCCGGCATCTGGCCCGACATGATTTTTTAACCCAGTTGCCCAACCGGATGAGCTTTCTGGTGCAGCTCGAAAAAGAACTGACTGCCGGCCGCAGCGGGGCGGTGCTGCTCCTGGATATAGATAATTTCAAAAGCATCAATGATACCCTCGGCCATCTCTATGGCGATGAATTGCTCAAGCAGATTGCCGGCCGGCTACAATCGATGGCTGACGACAAGATGATGGTCGGTCGCCTCGGCGGCGATGAGTTTCTGATTCTGATCCCCGATAAATGCCAACCGGCCGAGCTCGAAAGCGCTGCCAATCTGATCCTGGCGGCCTTTGATGCGGCCTTTATGCTGGACAACCGGGAGGTTTTTATCAGTATCAGCATGGGCATTTCCTGTTATCCCCGGGACAGCAGTGCCATCGATCAGCTGATTATGAACGCCGATACGGCCATGTACGAGGTTAAGAACCGCGGCAAAAACCACTTTATGTATTATCATCAGGAACTGAAAACGGAAATGAACCGCAAAATCGAAATTGAGATGATGCTCCGGGCAGCACTAAAATGCGATGGTTTTAAACTGGTCTATCAGCCCCAGGTGGATTTACGCAGCGGCCAGACCGGCGGCTTTGAAGCCCTGCTGCGAGTCAAGGAACATAGTCTCGGTCCGGATCAGTTTATTCCGGTGGCCGAAGAAACCGGCCTGATCAGCGAGATCGGCCGCTGGGTAGCCCGGGAAGCGGTGGCCCAGATCGTCCGCTGGCGCAAGCAAGGCCTGGCGGAAAAACCGGTGGCGATTAATTTTTCCAACCGCCAACTGCGCGACAAAGATTACGTCAGTTATATCACCACGCTGCTGCAACAGCATCACGTCGAGCCGCGGTTTATTGAGATCGAGATTACCGAAAGCATCTTGATGGAAAATGATTACCAGACCGATCAGTTTCTCAAAGCGCTTAAAGCGGCCGGCCTGTCGGTGGCCCTGGATGATTTTGGCACTGGCTATTCGTCGCTGAATTGCCTGACCTATCTGCCGGTCAACAAAATAAAACTGGATAAATCGATCAGCGATCAGTTTTTGCAGGGCAACCGCTTCAAGGTGATTGAAAGCCTGATCCTGCTGGCTCACAGCCTTAATTTAAAAATTATGGCCGAGGGCATCGAGGCGTGGGACAAGGTGGCCATCCTCAAAAATAGCGGCTGCGATGGAATCCAGGGCTATGTCTTCAGCAAACCGCTGGAGCCCACCGAAATCGCCGCGATTTACAACCACAATCTGCTTACAAAAGCGCCACAATCGGGTAGGAGGCTGACCATTAATTGATCAGCCGACCTCCCACACCACCGT
>NZ_JBDODG010000023.1:0-50145 GCF_039830195.1 Acetobacterium sp.
TATTGAAAATACGAACCTTTAATACAGCATGACCCATTAGCTCAGTTGGTATAAGCAGAGAACCAAAAATGCACGACCGTAGGAAGTGAACATTTTTGAGTGAATCGCTTAGTCTGGCAAATAAATGGATCATACAAACCTATGAAGACAAACTAAACAAATATTTATCTGACCCATTAGCTCAGTTGGTAGAGCATCTGACTTTTAATCAGGGTGTCGGGCGTTCAAGTCGCCCATGGGTCACCAATTTTTACATTAAAAAACCGCTATATAAAGCGGTTTATTTTTTTACTTTCGATTTTAATTAATCTCAGCATAAATATAATATCTCCTTTTGGAACAACTTCACAACAGCTAACAGTGACATCGAACACAGAACGTTTTTTTATTTGCTAGGCACTAATTTAATCGTCAAATCAGAAACGGTGAGGGTTGAACCATCTTTGAGTTCGAGATTTTTAAATTCTTTTACAGTCAAATCAGCAAAACCCATGCGCTCAAAAATTCCTTGATCAAATAGATTAGAGGAAGAAACCGTACCAAGCCCACTGACCCAGATGACATCATAGGTACCAGGATCAAAATCTTGACCTGATTTGTATTGTCCTGGAGTAAGCGTTATCGGATTAGTGGCGGTGTTTCTGCGGGGAATCATTGCTTTTAAATCAGCGGTGTCAGTGGAAATATTTGCAACTAAGCTACCTGTCAGTGTCAGGACGACAGTTTTAGGAAGCTGAACATTGTCGATCGTTTGTTTCAGATTTTCGCTATTATCAGATCCTTTACCATCGATGGCACCGGAAAACACTTTAGTAGATGATACTTGGCCGATACCGGATATGGATGTAATGGTATAGGTGCCAGGAGGAATATCGATAGCGGCCGTATAATGTCCAGCGGTCAAGGTCGTCACAAAAGTGTCTTTGCCTTTACCGGGGCTATTCATATATTTGGAAATACTCATAATATCCCTGTCAATGGCAAGGATTGAACCGATAATTAACAGACCAATCAGAATTGAGAATAATTTTTTCATTGGTAAGACACCTCTATAACTAAACATAATCGAATTAATTTCTTGTAAATAGTATATGATGTTTTAGAAGACAGGTCAAAAGAAATTTAATAAAAAAATAATATTCAATTTTGTAGAGCCTATAAAACGCTAAAAAAGCCAGCCCTATCTAGAACTGGCTTTTAGATTACCGTGAAGCAAGACGATGAGTGCTATCGATAGTATTTATCAAGGACGAGCATGATCTCGTCAATTTTTGCATCACCATCGCCCTTTTCAAAGGCATCTTTGACGCAGGAATTCATATGCTTTTTTAGAATCTCCAGGTTCGTTTTCTTTAGCAGAGCCTGAACTGCGAGAATTTGTTTCGAAACATCAATACAGTAGCGATCACTTTCCAGCATTTTAATGATGCCGTCTATCTGTCCCCTGGCCGTTTTAAGCAAGTTAAGCTCGGTGGTACGGTCTTTGGTTTCCATCATTTACTCAGTGATTAGAGAAGCCGGGTAACCGGCATCGGTTAGAGCAGCAGTAACGGCGCTGATATCGACATTTTCAGTAGCTGAAAAACTCGCCTGACCTTCTTCCAGTGAAACGGAGACATCAGTGATCCCTTCGAATTCATTTAAAATACCATCGACTCGTTTAACACAATGCTGACAACTCATATCAGCTACTTTTAATAATTTTTTCATGGTTTTTCCTTCTTTCGTTTCTATTTTTTTATTTGGAGGCTGTTCAGCCTTCGTAACAGTTTGATTGCTTTCAACCTTATTTATAGGGAAGCGTTTTGTTTTAAAAGTCTTGAGCGACAAGGCATTAAGAACAACCGATACCGAACTTAGGCTCATTGCTCCAGCCGCAAACATGGGATTTAATTTCAGTGCAAAGGGGATATAGAGTGCACCAGCAGCAAGGGGGATACCGATCACGTTATAGATAAACGCCCAGAATAAATTCTGCTTGATGTTTCGAAGTGTCGCCTTGCTTAATTGGATGGCGGAGACGATGTTCATCAGATCGTTTTGCATCAGAATAACATCGGCAGATTCGATGGCAATATCGGTACCATTACCAATGGCAATGCCCACATCACTTTGGGCCAGAGCCGGAGCATCATTGATGCCATCGCCGACCATGATCACCTGATGTCCTCGGGACTGAAGATCTTTGATCATTGATGACTTTTCATCGGGAAGTACATTGGCGACAACATTTTCAATGTTTACCATATTGCCAATGGCGCGAGCAGTTCGTTCGTTATCGCCTGTAAGCATGTAGACCTGAATGCCCATCGCCTTTAGCTGAGAAACGGCCAGATTACTGTTTTCTTTGATGGTATCGGCAACCCCGACGATCCCTTTAATAGATTGATCCCAACTTATCAATAGTGGCGTTTTTCCCAAATCGGAGAGTCGCAGATAGTCTGCCATGATAGGCTCTACCGAGACAGCGTTTTTTTCCATTAGTTTAATATTTCCGATCAGCAGTTCTTTGTTTGCGATCTGACCGTGAATACCTAATCCCGACAGCGATTCAAAATGGGAGACATCATATAAAGGCAATTGGCGTGCATCAGCCTCATTAATAATCGCTTCACTTAGCGGGTGCTCTGATTTTTTTTCGAGCGAGGCAGTTAGTTTTAATAATTCATTCTGATCTACTTCAGAATCATAAAGAATGATATCGGTTATCGATGGAGAACCGATGGTCAGAGTGCCGGTTTTGTCAAAGACAATGGTGTTGGATTTTCCGAGAATTTCCAGCGCCGGTCCATTCTTGAATAAGATGCCTTTTTCGGCGCCTTTTCCGGTGCCGACCATTATTGCCGTAGGGGTCGCTAAACCTAGAGCACAGGGGCAGGAAATGACTAAAACTGATATCGCAGCAGATAAGGCAAAGGACAACCCGTATCCGAGGATCATCCAGATCACAAAGGTGAGCAGCGAAATTCCCATCACTGCCGGAACAAAGTAGCGGCTGATTTCATCGGCGATTCTGGCAATCGGGGCTTTTGATGATTGCGCTTCTTCAACCAGCTGAATAATTTTACTGAGGGTCGTATCCTGGCCGATTTTTGTCGCCTTGAATTCAAATGATCCGGTTTTATTGATACTACCAGAGATAACAAAGTCGCCAACGGATTTTTCAACCGGCAAGCTTTCACCGGTCAACAGGGATTCGTCAACACTGGAATGGCCACTCCTTATTTCACCGTCGACAGGAATCCGTTCGCCGGGACGAATGATCACAAGATCATCAACTTTCACCTCATCAATGTTAATTTCGACTTCGATATTATTTCGTAAAACACGGGCATTATCCGGGACCAAAGCAATGAGTTTTTCGATCGCTTGAGAAGTTTTGCCTTTGGCTTTTGTTTCGAGAAACTTACCGAGGGTGATTAGTACTAGGATAACCGTGGTCGATTCAAAATATAGTTCATGTGAATAATGATGGATCAATTGCATACTATCATATGAGAAACCATAGGCCAGGATGAACAAAACCACCACGCCATACAAAAATGATGCACTGGTGCCCACCGCTACCAGGGAATCCATGTTAGGAATGCGCTTGACCAGGGCTTTAAAGCCATTGATATAAAAATGTCGACACATGTATATGACTGGTAGGGTGAGTAACATTTGGGTTAAAGCATTAATCAGGATGTTTTGCTCGCCGGCCAGAAATGCGGGGATAGGCAGGCCGATCATCGGACCCATGGCCAGATAAACCAGGGGGAGCGTAAAAATCAGTGAACCGATTAAACGAAATTTGACCTCATCAATTTGACTTTGGTAACCTGGTTTTCCTGTTTCTTTTTTATTGATACCGGCAGTTTTCTCCTGATCAGCCAACTCGGCACCGTAGCCCAGAGCTTCGATGGTACTGATGATCAGGAGTATCGGCGCAAGGTCCGGATCATGCTGAACAACAAGCTTTTCATTTGAAAAATTTATGACCGCTGATTCGACACCGTTCAACTGGCCAACCTTACGTTCAATGGCACTGGCACACGCTGTACAGGTCATGCCGCTGATACTGAACTGAGTTTTTTTCATGGTGTTACCTCCTTGATTACGCACCCCATGCGGGGAGGGGTACTAGATATATACATCGTACACCCAATCTGGAACAATGTCAACCAAATAAGTAATTCAACGAAATTTGTAATCGGTTGCCAGAAAAAAATAGATGTTGATAGAATTTTTTAAAGTGCTATAATGAAAATCATAATTAGTGGGTATATTAATAAGAAGTAATTGTGCAAATATTACTGAAAGGAGACTGATCATGCTACATAGTGAAGATGCTGATATTAATTTGGTCATCAGACAAGTTATAAATCTTGACTCTAAGGCAGTGCGAATTAAAAAGAATGTTGTCCAAAGAGCCGATAGAATTTTAGAACGAACTAAGAATGATATAAAAGAAAAAGAAAAAGTTGAGCTGGATGGAGCTCGGGAATTAGCCCAAAAAAACTATCAACAGGAAATAGATAAAGCTAAAGATGAACGCCAGAAAATCATAGATTCGATGGAGCAGGAACTCGGAAAAATCCGTTGCCGGTATGATGAAAAAAAAGAAGATAAAGCCAGGGAAGTGCTGGAAATACTATTCAAAAAAAAAGCTAGTGATGTTTGAAGGACATTAAAGCGACAGGTCTCATGAGTATTACACTCAGGTGGAAACGGAAAGAAAAGAAAAAAATTCGCATAAAACCAGTTTTTTTTGATTCTCTTTCTAGATTTTAAAGAAAAGTGTGAGAATCGTATGTCTAAGAGTAAATATGCTTGTATAAGTACAAAAGCACTGGCGATGAGAGCGCGTAAAATTAGCGATGAAGATTTTCGGGAACTCATCAAAGCAAAGGATTTGAAGGAAGTATTTCTGTATTTAAGAGATAATACCTACTATGGTCAGTTTCTAAAAATGATGAATATCGAGGATTTGCATCGAACCGAGTTTGAGGCGCATTTAAACGATTTGAAAGTGCAGGAAACTGAAAAGTTGATGCATTATTTATCAGGAGAAGATAAGAACTATTTCAAGGTATTTCTCGTTCGACTGGAAGTAGAAGCGCTACGGATTTTAATCCGGGGCATTGCCAGAAGTGATGATCTTGAGACTTTAAGGGAATTGATCATCTATTCCCATGAGTATACAACGGTCCCCTTTGAAAAGTTATTTCGGGCACGGGATTGGGATGAATTTAAAAAACTACTGATCAATACCGACTACTATCGAATTCTGGAAATCTATAAAGATATTAAGATAGAGCAGGACCTGGTAATGGTTGAAAAAACACTGGATCGTTATTATTATGATCTGGTGAAAAATCGTTTGCTAAAATTGGATGTAAAAGCGAATCGGGATTTAATTGATGCCCAGCGCCGCAATTTTGATCTGCTGAATTTAATCTGGATCTATCGCGGTAAAAAGTTTTATAAGCTGTCTCGGGAGGAGCTGATTGCATACTCATTAAGAGGCGGACTGAAATTAAATGAAAAACGTTTGCTCGCATTAGTTGAAGCGAAAAATTTCATTGAAATGAAAGAACAGATCGCTGATACAGATTATGCATTTCTGTTTAATCATACTAAAACCATCGATCTGTATATGGAACGGCGGCAGGAAAGATATCTTTATTTTATGTATCTCAAGCTTTTCAGTGAAGGGAATGGTTCATTTGGACGTGTCGTTGCCTATGTTCGGCTATTGGACTTTGAGATTGAAGATATTACTTCAATCATCGAAAGTAAGCGCTATCGGATGGGATCGGATGAAATTAAAAAATATTTAATCAGGCCCATTGATTAGGCTGTGAAAGGAAGTATTCTATGGCAATTGAAAATGTGATTATGATGGATGTGGTCGGAAAGATCAAATATGTTGATAAATTCGCCAAAGACATTTTTCTTTTCAATGATATACAAATAGTCGATGCCATGCAGGAAATCGATTCCGGGCGGTTCATTCTTCCCATACGTGAAGAAAATATGGGTGAACTACTGGGATTTGCACAGCTTGTGTCGGGCGAAACTATGATGGATGAGAAGAATTTTGTAAAAACGGTGAATAAGCTGAACGAACTCTACAAAGGTTCGCTTAATTTAGACATGGTTTCTTTAGCAAAAAGTGAGAATGACCTTGGGAAAGCCCTGGGCAAAGCTCGGGAGTTTGACAGTAATTTAGTGATGGAATACAGTGAATTGAGGGATGTCAAGGCGCAGATCGAAGCCCTCGAAAAAAGCAAGATAGCATATTCCTATCTTGACGAGTTAGATGCGCAGATGAGTGAACTGGACAGTCTGGAAAATTTTTCATATAGCCTGGGTTCGGTAACAAAAGACAACGCCGTGCGATTAAAAAGTATCTACAACAGCGTGACATCAATAGTTTTTCATGTTGGCAATCAGGAAGACAATGAAGAAGTATTTATGATTGTGTCGCCCAAGGATCTGGAAATCGAATCCCAACGGATTCTAAAAGCCCTCAATTTTAAACCGATTGAAGGGTTTAATGCCAAATATACCGAATCGCCAAAGGAAATTCTGGCTGCAATTGATGCTGAAATCAATGAACTGCAGACTAAGAATGCGGATCTAGTTCAGAAACTAAATATTCATTTAGAAGAAAACCGATTGGATGCAACAGACAGTTTCAACACCCTGAGTTTGTATGCAAATCTCAGTATCATTAAAAAGTACATGGCCTTCAGTGATGAGAACTTTTACTTTTCGGGCTGGATTTCCAAGCGGGATAAACAACGGATGGAAGCAATTGCGGCCAAATATCCGGAGATGATCATTATGTTTTCAGACACCAATAAGGGTAGTGGAAAACCACCCACAAAATTAAAAAACAATTGGCTTTTTCGCCCGTTTGAAACCCTGGTGAAAATGTACGGAGTACCATCGTTTAATGAGCTCGACCCAACCCCTTTTTTAAGCATCACTTATATGTTTTGTTTTGGATTTATGTTTGGTGATGTGGGTCAGGGATTGGTTTTGGCACTTGCTGGATTGATCCTGGGAAAAAGGGGAATGGAGCTTGGGAAAGTGCTCTTACGCTTAGGACTGTGCTCCACTTTCTTTGGTTTTATGTATGGCAGTATTTTTGGATTCGAAGAAGTGATCCATCCCTTGTGGTTAAGACCTTTTGAGGAGATTAACACCATTCTTCTGACAGCAGTTTTTATCGGCATGGCAATGCTTTTTATTGCGTATGTCTACAGCATTATCAACAAACTAAAGCAGAAAGAAATCAAAGAGGGTATTTTCGGAAAAAATGGTATCTGTGGTTTAGCTTTGTATTCTAGTATTTTGGGTATCTTTGGTTTGAACTTTGGTGTTTTACCATATGCTGAAATATTCAATCCGGTATTGATTGTATTAGCAATATCACTGGTATTTCTGGTATTAATCAGGGAACCACTGGCAAATTATTTGATGAAGAAGAAGCCATTGTATGAAGAGACCGCTTCAGAATATTATGTAGAAAGTGGTTTTGAGCTTTTTGAAATGCTCTTGGGTATGTTGAGCAACACCCTTTCATTTATCAGAATTGGAGCGTTTGCATTAACCCATGTGGGTTTATTTATGGCATTTCAGACTCTGGCAATCATGGTCCAAAATGGTGTGATCAGCGTGGGGATACTCATCTTTGCTAATATTTTTATCATAGCATTAGAGGGATTAATCGTTGGCATTCAGGCACTGAGATTGCAGTTTTATGAATTATTCAGTAAATACTATTCAGGTGACGGAGTTGAGTTTAAGTCGGTTGATCTGGAAATTAATTTAAATTAAGGAGAATTTGAAAATGAATGTTTTAACTCTGATTACAATTGGAGCAGCGCTATTAGTTTTAGGAACAATCGCATGTGGGGTTTATTTCGTATATAATGATTGCGATGAGAAAAGTCAGAATATGAAAAAATTCTTACGTGTAAATTTGTCAACATTTATACCTTTGCTGGCCGGGGCACTTATTTTTATGGCGCCCAGCATAGTATCCGCAGCTACTGAAGGCGCACCAGGGGGAATCACTGATGCGGGGTTAGGCTACATTGCGGCAGCACTTTCTACCGGGCTGGCTTGTGCTGGTGCTGGTTATGCGGTTGGTGTGGTTGGTTCGGCCGCTTTAGGGGCTGTCTCTGAGGACCAGAAAATTTTAGGTAAAACTTTGATTTATGTTGGTTTGGCAGAGGGTGTTGCAATCTATGGTTTGATCATTTCGATCATGATTATCGGAAGTCTGTAGTAATGAAATCTTATGTTATCAGTGAGAACCGTGATTCCTTTCTGGGAATGCAGCTGGCTGGCATCGAAGGATCTTATTTTAAAACAAAAGCTGAGATTGAAGAAGCGTTTAAGGAAGCCTTGAAAGATAAGGACATTGGAATAATTTTTCTGACCGAAAAAGCATCGCTAATGATTGAGGATTTAGTTTTAGAAGCAAAAAAGAAGTACTTTTCACCTTTAATTACGGTCATCCCCGATCGTCATGGCTATCAGCGCAGTGAAGGGATGATTATGCAGTATATTAAAGAATCTGTGGGATTGTAAGGATGTGATAAAATGATTTCAGTAGAAGAAAAACTCCGGGTATTTACCCAATATCTCTTAAGCAAAGAACGCAAATGGGGAAAAGATATCATCTACGAAGCAAAAGATAAAAAGAAAGCGTTGCTGGTTGACTCCGAAGAAAAGATTAAAAAAGAAAAGCGCGCTATCGAGGAACGGAGTTATCATACGATATTCAGAGATAAAAATAAAATTATTGCTGAAGGTAAGAATAAAGCCAAAACCCTGGAGCTGGAAGAAAAGAATCGGATTCTGCTGGATTTCAATCAGATGATCCGGGAGAAAGCCAGAGATTATCTGACCGCAGATGTTTACAACAATTATCTGCGCGATTGTGCAGCACAGATTCCCCAGGTGTTCGGCGATAAAAAAGATATTGTTGTCTTTGTCAATGAACGGGATTTTGAAGAGATTAAAGCCTTAATGGAAGAACAATTAGCTAGTTTTACCATCGAATACCGTCAGGAGTGTATCGATTGTATTGGTGGTTTTATTGCCGAAGATGCCGAAGGCCGACTACATTGTGATTTTACGGTTGAAAATCTGATTAAAACCAATTATAAACTCATCGGAATGACACTGAACGGGTTTATGGAAAAGCAGGTGAGCTAAGTGGCAGTTAAGGAAGAAAACAAAGAAAAGGGCATTATATCTGCCATCAATGGTCCCGTAATCAAAGGGAAAAATATGACCACCTTCAAGATGCGGGAAATGGTAACCGTTGGCGAACAGCGTTTAATCGGTGAAGTCATTGTTTTAGAAGGGGATGTCGGCACCATCCAGGTTTATGAAGAAACCGAAGGGCTGAAAACCGGCGAGGAAATAACCCCCACCGGTAGACCCCTGAGTCTCAAGCTGGGACCAGGGATGCTGAAAAACATGTTTGATGGGATCCAGCGACCACTGGAGAAAATCCAGGAGATTTCCCCAATTTTCATCCCTGAAGGAATCGGTCTGTTATCCATTGATGACAAAAAACTGTGGCCGGCTGTAATGACGGTTAAACCTGGAGACGTCTTATTGGCGGGGAGTATTTTTGGAACCGTTCAGGAAACTGAGGTCATCCAAAATCGCCTTCTGGTACCGCCGAATGTATCAGGGACTGTCATTGAAGTGGTAGCTGACGGTTCATATACGATCGAAGACGTACTCGTGACGATCAGAGACGCTAAAAATGAGCTTCATGAATTGAAGATGGCTCATGAATGGCCAGTTCGTACTCCCCGACCCAATGCCTATCGCCGGGAAACACTGGTACCATTGATAACCGGTCAACGAGTTATCGACATTTTCTTTCCCATCGCCAAAGGCGGAACTGCTGCGATCCCCGGGGGATTTGGAACCGGTAAAACGATGACTCAGCATCAATTGGCCAAATGGTCGGATGCGGATATTATTGTCTATATTGGTTGCGGTGAACGCGGCAACGAAATGACCGAGGTTATTGAAGATTTCCCCAAACTGATCGATCCCCGCTCGGGCAAGTCGATAATGGAGCGGACCGTTTTGATCGCCAATACTTCAAACATGCCGGTGGCCGCCCGGGAAGCCAGTATCTACACCGGTGTTACCATCGCTGAATACTACCGGGATATGGGATATGCCGTGGCGATGATGGCCGATTCAACCTCCCGCTGGGCTGAAGCGCTGCGCGAGATTTCCGGTCGGCTGGAAGAAATGCCGGCGGAGGAAGGCTATCCTGCGTATCTGCCGTCGCGAATTGCCGAGTTTTATGAGCGGGCCGGCAGTATTGAAACCCTGGGCGGCGATGACGGCTCGATCACGATTATTGGTGCCGTATCTCCGGCCGGTGGAGACTTTTCTGAGCCGGTAACCGAGAATACCAAGCGTTTCGTCAATGTCTTTCTGGCCCTGGACAAAAGTCTGGCTTATGCCAGACATTATCCGGCCATTAACTGGCTGGAAAGTTACAGCGGTTACATTAAAATATTATCGGACTGGTATGAGGATAATGTGGCTGCGGATTGTATCAGCCTGAGAAATAAAATGCTGGAGCTGATGTACGAAGAAAACAAACTTCAGGAAATGGTCATGCTGGTTGGGGAAGATGTACTGCCGGATGACCAGCGCTGGGTTCTGGAGATCGCAAAAATCATTAAAGTCGGTTATCTCCAACAGAATGCCTATAACAAAGATGACACCTATGTGCCGCTGGAAAAACAATATGCAATGTTAAAGGCGATTGAGTATCTTTATGAAAGAGGACGGGAAGGGCTGAAATTGGGGATACCTACATCGCGGCTTAAAAATTTGGATATTTTCAGTCAATTCATAAAAATGAAGTATACCATTCCCAACGATGATTTAAGTGGGATTGACAAACTTAAAGATGAGATTGACCAGTATTTTGAAGTGCTCTTTAAAAAATATGAGAATTAAGGGGGAATAACATGAAAAAAGAATATCTACAGATCGACAAAGTCGTTGGTCCCCTGATTCAGATCTCCGATGTTGATGATGTTTTCTATGGCGAAGTAGTTGATATTGTCGAAATTAGCACCGGAAATATTAAAAAGGGAAAAGTCATCAAAATTGAAGAAAAAAATGTCATTATCCAAGTTTTTCAAAACACCGCCGGTTTAGCAGCCGGGAACAGCATTATCAAGTTTACCGGGGAAGCATTTAATTTACCAATGTCGCTGGATTTGCAGGGCCGGATTTTTAATGGCATTGGCGAGCCGATTGACAACGGCAGCGATATTTTCAGTCTGGTTGAAGCAAACATTAATGGTCGCCCGATTAACCCGATGTCGCGGGAATATCCCCGTAACTTTATCCAGACCGGAATTTCTTCCATTGACACGTTGGCGACATTAATTCGCGGTCAGAAGCTGCCAATATTCTCCGGCAATGGATTGCCGCATAACGAATTGGCGGCTCAGATTGTCAGACAGGCAAGACTGGGCGATAATGCCGATGAAGAATTTGGCGTGGTTTTTGCGGCCATCGGCGTTAAACATGATGACGAAAAGTTCTTTAGAAAAAGTTTTGATGAAGCCAATGTTATGGATCGGGTGGTCATGTTTGTCAACTACGCTGATGACCCCATCGCCGAACGAATAACAACGCCACGGTGCGCCTTAACGGCGGCCGAATACCTGGCTTTTGAAAAACATATGCACATTCTGGTCGTCATGACCGACATTACCAGTTACTGTGAAGCGCTGCGGGAAATATCATCAGCCCGGGAAGAGGTACCCAGTCGAAAAGGTTATCCCGGTTATATGTATTCGGATCTGGCCTCCCTCTATGAACGGGCGGGAATGCTGAAAGACCAGGTGGGTTCGATCACCTTCTTACCGATCCTGACGATGCCCAATGACGATATCACCCATCCGATTCCGGATCTAACCGGTTATATCACCGAAGGTCAGATCGTGCTCGGCCGGGATTTGTTTCAACGCAGCATTTACCCGCCGGTTGCTATTTTGCCCTCATTGTCACGTCTGATGAAAGATGGGGTTGGGGAAGGCTTTACCAGAGGGGATCATGCCGAGGTGGCCAACCAATTATTTGCTTCTTATTCCAAGGTACAGGAAGTCAGAGATTTGTCTCAGATCATTGGCGAAGAGGATCTCAGTCAGACGGATAAAAAGTATATGGCTTTTGGCCGTGCTTTTGAAGCGGAGTTTCTGAATCAGGGCTTTGATGAAGGCCGAAATATTATCGAAAGTCTTAATCTGGGCTGGAGGCTGCTGGCACTGTTGCCATTAACTGAGCTGGATCGACTCAGTCCTGAAAACATCGACAAGTATTTTCCCAAGGAAGCATAGGTGGTGTCATGGCCATTAAAATAACACCGACCAAGGCGAATCTGATCAAGGCCAAGGGACGTCTGAAATTTTCGATCAAAGGTTATGAACTGCTGGATAAAAAAAGAACCATCCTGATTCAGGAAATCATGCAGCTGGTCAAAGAAGCCGAGTTGATCGAGAAAGAAATCGGTCAGATGTTTCGGGATGCCTATGAGGCACTGCAACAGGTTTGTATCAGTATGGGGCTTAATCATCTGGAAGAGTTTGCGCTTTCGGTAACCCCGGAGATCCCGTTTGAAATTCGGGCCAAAGGGGTTATGGGGGTAGATATTCCCGAGGTCATCTATACGGAGCGGCGGGAAAGAAACCTGGCTTTTGGTTTTAATGAAAATAACCCGGCCCTGGATATTGCCATCAAAAAATTCAATGATGTCAAGTATTTGTCTTATCAATTGGCGCAGGTCGAAACGACTGCCTATAAGCTGTCCCTGGAAATAAAAAAGACCCAGAAAAGCGCCAACGCCCTGGACAAGATCCAGATTCCCCGATTAGAGACCGAAATAAAGTATATTCAGGACACCATCGAAGAAAAAGAGCGGGAAGAGTTTTTCAGGCTTAAAAAGGTCAAAAACAGACGATAAAAAACAAAGCCGGAGCATTGCTCCGGCTTTGTTTTGTTACACAACTGCCGTACCGACCAATTGTTAATCTGTTGTATGCGCGCAATTCGTACAGTTGCATTACTAATTCGGCTAGAATAGACGTTTCCTTGCAATTGTTCGCCTTGAGGCATACAACATGATATAACAATTGTCGGTACGGGGTTGGGCGATCAGCCGTTTTGAACGTTATAAACGGCTTCTTTGGGAATCAGACTGAAATCCGAGGCGGTCAGGAGGGCGATGGCTTTTTCCTGATCGTCGGCTTTTAGAATAATCAGGGGTGCCCCCTGATTATTGGGCATAACGAAGGAATAGACGTATTCAATGTTGACGTCATTATCCGAAAGCAGGGCAAAGACATCATGCAGGCTGCCGACCTTGTCAGAGGGGTCAATGGCCAGCACATAGCTTTGTTTAACGACGTGACCGGCTTTTTTAAGGGCTTCGGCGCCCAACTCGGGTTTATCGACGACGATGCGCAAAATTCCGAATTCAGCGCTGTCAAAAACGGAAATGGCCCGAATATCCACCTGAGCATCTTTCAAGACTTTGGTGATCTTGCTGAGATGACCTTTTTTATTTTCTATAAAGACCGACAATTGATTAATAAGCATGGTTTATCTCCTATTGATTTTCTGATCGTAGATCGATGACGCGTTTGGCTTTTCCTTCAGAGCGAACCAGACTTTTTGGTTCAACCAGATGAATGCCGGCGTGAATGCCGAGGATCGTGTGCAGTTTGGATTCAATTTCTTTGTAAAGCTGATCCAGCAGGGTCACCGAGACCAGCAAGTCCTGGTTGACCACTTCTACATCGATTTCGATACGATCTAAATACCCTTTTTTCAGTACCCGAATCTGGTAATTGGAGCCGATACCCTTAATACCCAGAAGGACGCCTTCAATTTGCGATGGGAAGACGTTCACGCCGCCGATAATCAGCATGTCATCGGTTCGTCCGGTGATCTTCGCCATTCGGACTGAGGTCCGGCCACAATCACAGGGGGTGGTGTCCAGTCGGGTAATATCCTTGGTACGGTAACGGATTAGCGGCAGTCCTTCTTTGGTAATCGGCGTGATTACCAATTCACCCACCGAGCCTTCGGGAAGCACTTCCAGGGTATTGGGGTCGATGATTTCGGCAATAAAGTGATCCTCATTAATGTGCATCCCTTTAAAAGCCAGACACTCGCCCGAAACGCCGGGGCCGATCAGCTCGCTCATGCCGTAGTTCTCAGTGGCGACAATGCCCCAGGCTTCGTTGAGTTTGGTCCGCATTTCTTCGGTGGAACCTTCGCCACCGAAGAGGCCGTATTTCAGAAACAATTCTTCTTTGGGATCAATCCCCATTTCTTGAGCAGCTTCAGCCAGATGCAGGGCATAGGAGGGGGTTCCAATCAGCACGGTGGATTGAAAATCCTGCATGATCATAATCTGCTTCTGGGTATTTCCGGCCGACATCGGGATCACCCCGGCACCGACCTTTTCCAGCCCCTGCTGTAAGCCAAAGGCTCCGGTAAAGAGGCCGAAGCCAAAGGTAATCTGGGCCGTATCTTCATTGGTGACGCCGCCCATGGTGGCAATCCGGGCGATTACTTCCCGCCAAACCTTCAAATCGTGCTTGGTATAACCGACCACGGTTGGTTTGCCGGTGGTGCCGGAAGAGGCGTGATAGCGGACAATTTTATTTTTGGGCATGGCAAAGAGGCCAAAGGGATAATTTTTTCGCAGATCTTCCTTGGTGGTCAGCGGCAACAGCCGCAGATCTTCCAAACTTCGGATATCCACCGGTTTAACCCCGGCGGTTTTGAACTTTTCGTGATAATAAGGTACGTTTTCATAAACGTGATTCAGGGTTTTCTTTAAACGCTTAAACTGCAGTTTCCGGAGTTCGCCCCGGGACATCTTTTCTTTATCAGACCATATTTTCATAACTTCTCCCCTCATCTAAAACAGCATCTTGCCAGTATTCATTTATCAGTTAGTTTGTCGGTTTCCAGGAACTTTTTAAAGAGACAATCTGGTTAAAAACCGGGGCGTCTGGGGTTGAATATTTGGGATCGACTGAGAAAAACCCGTTGCGGATAAACTGGAATTTTTCATACGGGCTCGCCTTCAGCAGTTCTGGTTCAATATAGGCTTTGACAATTTCCAATGATTTCTGATTGATCCGTTCCAGAAAGTTGTCTTTGTTGAGTCCGGCATCGTCTTCGACCAGATAGTCGTAAAGGTGGATTTCCACTTCGCTGGCATGACTGGCATCCACCCAGTGGATGGTCCCTTTGACCTTGCGCTCGCAGCCGGCCCCGGATTTGGTAGCCGGATCGTAGGTGCATTTTAACTCAATCACCTGGTCGTCGGCATCTTTAACCACTTCCTGACAGGTGATGAAGTAGGCACCACGCAGGCGGACTTCATTTCCGGGGAATAGCCGGAAATACTTTTTAGGAGGTACTTCCATAAAATCACTGCGATCTATCAGAATTTCCCGGCTGAATGGAGTAGTATAGCTACCCATTTCGTCATTTTCCTGATTAAGTGGTAGTTCAACCCACTCGGTTTGGTTTTCCGGGTAGTTCGTGATGGTCACCTTCAGGGGATCGACCACGGCCATTAATCGGGGCGCTTTGAGTTTCAGGTCGTCCCGGATAAAATGTTCGAGCATGGCAATATCCACGGTGCTGTTGGTTTTAGCGACCCCGATGGCTTCGCAGAAGGCCTGAATAGACTCGGGCGTAAAGCCGCGCCGGCGTAAACCGGAAATGGTGGCTAACCGGGGATCATCCCAGCCGTCGACAATTTTTTCATCGACCAGTTGTTTTAAGAAGCGTTTGCCGACAATGGTTTTGGTCAGGTTGAGTTTGGCAAATTCGATCTGCCGCGGCGGTTCGTTCTTAAAATCGTCGATGTTCGCCAATACCCAATCATAGAAGGGGCGGTGATCTTCAAATTCCAGGGTACACAGGGAATGGGTAATCCCTTCGATGGCATCCTCAATCGGATGGGCGTAATCATACATCGGATAGATATACCAGTCTTCGCTGGTGGAATGGTGTTGGGTATGGAGAATCCGATAGATCGCCGGGTCCCGCATATTCATGTTGGGGCTGGCCATATCGATTTTAGCCCGCAGAATATAAGAGCCTTCCGGCAACTTTCCGGCCTTCATTTGTTCGAACAGGTTCAGGTTTTCTTCGATCGGGCGGTTGCGGAAGGGACTTTCCTGGCCGGGTTCGGTCAGGGTGCCCCGATACTGGCGCATTTCCTCGGCCGACAGTTCATCTACAAAGGCCAGACCCTTGCTGATCAGTTCAACGGCGTACTCGGCCATTTTATCAAAATAACTGGAAGCGAAAAAGAGCCGCTCATCCCATTTGATTCCCAGCCAGCTGAGATCTTCTTTGATCGAATCCACATATTCCAACTCTTCTTTGATGGGGTTGGTGTCGTCAAAGCGGAGATTGAACTTTCCATGATACTGTTGCGCAATCCGGTAGTTGAGAAGTGATGCTTTTGCATGACCTATATGTAAATATCCGTTTGGTTCGGGGGGGAAGCGGGTGTGAACGCGATCGTTGGTGTAGACTTTGTTGGCAATGTCCTGATCGATTGCATTGGTGATAAAATTCGTCTTTTTTTCCGTGGTCTCCATTAATTTCCTCCTGTTTGTATATTTGCCAATAATACCATAAAGCCGGGTTTATTACAATAAATTGGGTGATGATAGGTATAAATAGGGATTATTTTTTGATGAACATTCCGTTCTGGTAAAAAAGCTCGCCATCAGCATAAATCTCACCACCGTCTTTCATGTCGCAGAGCATGTCCCAATGGAGCATCGAGTCGTTGATGGGGCCGCATTCGGGGTAGGATTTACCCAGAGCCACATGAATGGTACCACCGATTTTTTCGTCAAAAAGCATATTGCGGGTAAATTGGGTAATGCCGTAGTTGGTGCCGATGGCAAATTCACCGGCATAGTGGGAACCTTCGTCGGTATCAAGCAGGGCGTGGAGCAAGGCTTCGCCGCGTTTGGCGCTGGCCTGGACGACTTTGCCGTCCTTGAAGATCAGACGGATGTCTTCAATTTCTTGGCCGCTGTAAATACCGGGAAAGGTGAAACGAATGGTGCCGTTTACGCTTTCTTTTACCGGTGCAGTAAAGACCTCACCGCTGGGGAAATTATGGTGGCCGTCGGAATTGATCCAAATCCGGTTTTTGGTACTGAGGGTCAGATCGGTATCTTTGGCAATCACATGGAAGTTAGTTTTTTGATTTAAATAGCCGACCATTGCTTCCTGTTCATCATGAATTTTCTGCCAGGCGGTAGTAGGGTTGTTGGTATTCAGGAGACAGGCCTCAAAAACGAATTCTTCATAGTCGGACAGCGACATATTGGCTTCCTGAGCGCCGCTTTCAGTGGGGTAGAGGCACAATGTCCAATCCATTTCACCCCGGGCCACCCGGTCATTGTAAATTTTAGTGACTGGTGCACCAGAACGGCGTTGCAGAGCGATACGTTCGCTGGGAACCGCTGCCAATGACTTCAGGTTATGGTCCCCCAGAATGTTTAAAATCTTATCAGCTTTGGCATAGACTTCCATCATCATCGGCGCATTAAATTGTAGCTGGTCGTCGTTGCCTTCCTTTAAAAGAATTTCTGAGATTCCTTCCGGGTTGAGGATAACAGTGGGGTGAGCGCCGGCTTTTAAGATCTCCCGGTAGCACTCTTTAATCAGGGGCAGGGCCAGATCGGAACCCCGGATCACAACCCACTCGTCTGGTTTAATGTAGAGGGAGTAATTGACCAGGGTTTGGGCATATTTTAACAGTCGCTGATCTCTCATGATTTATCTCCTTATAATTGAAATAGTATTATTTTAATATATCCGAAAAAAGAATTTAACTCAATAAAAAATTAAAAAAACAGGTGACAAATGTAAACGAACATTGTATAATGACCATAGTATAGTTAATGATTACAAGTTCATAAATGGTAAAAAATGTTCAGACAAAATTGTCCATGCTCCATTTAAAAAAGAATAATCAGATCCTGTACATTAAAATTAAGTGGAGGTAACTCATGGAAGACAGAACTTTAATTTGTCAAGATTGTGGCGAAGAATTTGTATTTACAGTAGGTGAACAAGAATTCTACCAGGAAAAAGGTTTTGACAATGAACCAAAAAGATGTCGTGAATGTCGAACAAAAAGAAAACAAACTAGAAGACCAAGAAACAGCAACTTCTAGGAATTAAAAAAAAACAATTAAGATCCCTTTTAGGGATCTTTTTTTCTTGCGAACCGGTAAACGGAGGAACCGCAAGAATAAATAGATAAGTTGATGTGACAGATTAAACCGGTTGGACGATTTCCCATTTAAACTGAAAGAAAGATAAACAAATGATAGACAAGGCTTACGTTTATATCGTAAAATGTAGTGATAATACACTTTATACCGGATGGACCACCAACGTTGAAGCCCGGATCAAGGTTCATAATTCGGGAACCGGGGCAAAATATACCCGGGGCCGCCTGCCGGTGACGCTGGTTTATTGGGAAGCTCTCAATACCCGGTCAGAAGCCCTGAGTCGGGAAGTTGCCATCAAAAAAATGACAAAAGAGCAAAAAATAAAGTTGATTGAGAGTCGTGAACCATAAGATCAATAAAGGAGTTTTCAGATGAATCCCTTTGTCAATGAATTTCCGGTCTACGAAACCTTGGCTAATGGAAATGCCATTATTATTATTTATGATCTGTTTATCATGCTGCTTTTTTTGTTTGAACTATTTTTATTTTACAATAAAGAACGAATTGTTGAAGAAGTAAAGCTGAATCAAACAAAAAAAATCAAACCGTTCCGACGTTTTCTGGTAAAATTGATTGTCAATTATGAATATCAGGGGATTTTAATGGTGTCCGGCGTGTTGCTGGTTATTTCACTGGTGGTGGTCTCCAGCCATCATCGGATCTTAGTCAGTGAATTAGCCGGAATTTTAGGAAGTTTTGCCGTTTTTATTGTCATCGTATTTCTGGTTCAGCATCTTTTTATGAAGATCGATCAGTTTCAGGATATCATTGTCTCACGTTTTGTGGATTTGATCTTTTATCTGGTCCTGGGTCATTACTTTGTGCTGTTTGCGAATTTTATTTCGCCACCAAGCCTGCCACTGGGTCTTGTCGGACTTTCCTTTGCCTTGATTCTCTGTTTTTCGGTGATGATCCGGGCCATTGCCAATCCCAGCATCATCCGGAGTTCGGTTTCAAAGCGGCGAAAATATCATGAAACCGCCAGTATTCTAAAAGGAATGCTGGTACTGGTTGTCAGTGAAATGAGTATCCTCTACCTGATGGTCTTTAATTGTTTTAAGATCGATCCGAATTTTTATGTGGCCAATTCAGACCGGGCCCTGGACGCCTTTGATATGCTCTATTATATGGTGATCTCTTTTGCTACCATCGGTTATGGGGATATTCACCCGGTCCGATTTAATGGTATCATCTACGGCGAACTGGTGGCGATGGTGATCGGTTTGGCCAGCATGTTCAGCACCGCCTGCTTTGTTGGAGCAGTGGTTGCCGGAGCGGCTCAGATGAGCTGGAATCAGAGCCTGGAAACAAAAGATCAGGATGATTCATCCGATCCGTCAGATCACAATGACCGCAAAAGCATGCTCACTGTGGTTCGGGAAAAATTAAAGAATAAAGAGTTGTAGAGCTCACAGCACGATTGCAATAGCAACTACAATAGTAAAGAAAGGTTATTAACAATGAAATTTTATCTCGCATTATGGTTTGCAAAATTAATGGGGATTGCCATTAAACTTGTCAGCAAGGGTCGGGGAACCAACCTTCCGGGTGAAAAGGCGTTGACAATCGACCCTGATTTTGTGAAACATTTTAAAAATATTGACTACTCGAAGGTTATTTTTATTACCGGAACCAATGGAAAATCCTCGACGACCAACCTGGTCACCCATATTTTAAAGCAAAATGGAAAGAAAATTGTCTCGAATCTGGAGGGTGCTAATTTACTGGGTGGAATTGCCACAATGCTGGCCAAAGAAGCCAGCTTATTGGGGAAACTGAAGGCGGACTACTATGTTTTTGAAACGGATGAGCGTTATCTACCCTTGATTTATGCCCAACTGCCGGCTGAAAACATGCTGATCACCAATTTACAAAAAGACCAGGTCCAGAGAAATGGGGATCCGGATTTTATCATCCGTAAATTAAAAGAGGTTGTGAATCCCAGGATGACACTGATCCTCAATAACGAAGAACCGCGATCCCGATTTTTTGAGGAAATAGCCCGTCGCTCCATTTATTACGGGGTTTCCCGTCACGATGAATCATTCACTAAAGGTGCGGATTACCCAACCCAGGCCTGTCCCAAATGCCATCATGATATGAGTTTTGACTATTACAATGTTGATAGCATCGGCGCTTTTCATTGTGACTTTTGTGGTTTCGCCAGTAAAAGCACACCGGACTATCAGGTCACTGATCTGAATTTTGCCGAACAAACCTTTAAGCTGAAGAATGTCGACTTCCATATGCCCTATGATCTGCCCTTTATGTTTTATAACTATGCCGGTTCGTTGGCTGTTTGTGAAGAAATTTGCGGTATCGCGCCAGCTGCGGCAGCTAAGGCTTTTGATAATTTCAAAAACATTGGCGGCCGCTTTGAGATCTTGACCTATAAAAATAAAACCATTAAATACATGCGGATTAAGCAGGAAAATCCTGATACGCTCCAGAGTGCTTTAAATATTATGGCTTCTGATAAGAGTAAAAAAATGGTGGCGTTGGGTTTGTATGTGGTCAATGACTTTGTACCCCATTATATCAATACCTTTTATGCCTTTGACTGTGATTTCAAACCGGTGGTAGAATCAAATGTGGAGCGCTATCTGTGTTTTTCTGAACATGTTTCTTATGATACCGCCAACCGGCTTGTTTATGATGGGGTTGCCAAAGAAGCGATCACAATTATGGACAGTGACGATATTAACGAAATTTTCGCCGAGATTGACAAGGCCGAAACCGATAATATTTATTTAATCACCTGGCTCTCCACCTTTGAAAAGATGAAAAAATTCATAGAAGGAGGACAAAACTAATGGAACAGACCATAAAAGTCGGCTGGCTTTTTAATAATATGTTTAACCTTCATGGCGACCGGGGCAATCTGCTGGCCATCCGGGCCGAAGGGGAACGCCGGGGCTACCGGGTTGAGGTCGAGCAGATTAACCTGGATACGGAGATCTTTAACCCGTTGGACTTTGATTTTCTGTTTTGTCCGCCGGGAGAAATTGACCATTTTGAGGCGGTGGCAGCCTATCTGGAACCGCATCGCAAAGAGTTGATTGCCTATATTGAAACCCGGCCGATGCTGGTGACCGGCACAACGGTGGCGCTTTTTGGGGAAACAATCAGCCGCGATGATCAGTCTTCGATTAGAGGACTGGGCATTATCGAAATTGAAACCCGGGAAAATCACGCCGTTTATGGCGACGATCTTTATTACAGCTGTCAGTATAATGGCAAAGAAATGGAAATCGTCGGTAGTCAAATTCAGATGATCGACCTGGATATCAAAGAAGAGTCACCTTTTGGCCGGTTGAAATATGGTTACGGCAATAACGGTGAGACTCGATTTGAAGGTGTTATCAGCGGCAAAGGTATTTTTACCAATACCCTGGGCCCGGTGTTGGTTTGCAACCCCTGGCTCACTGAAGAAATCATCAATTTAATTGAAACCAATAAGAACTGGCCGATTTGGGAAGACCACCGGGATAATACGCTGGAGCTGGAGTCCTTAAAATCCAAGATCGTCCACATTGAAAAAAAAGAGACCCGGTTGAAGGACATCACAGTACGCTAGCATAAATACTACTAAGAACTTGAATCAAGCATTTAACCGAGGCATTTAACTTGGAATTAAAATTAAATTCAGAGAAAGAAATAAACGTGAAAAAGAAAAAAGTGATTATCGGATTAAGCGGCGGTATCGACAGTGCCGCCGCTGCTTATCTGTTAAAAAATGAAGGTTACGAGGTAATTGGCGTAACCTTTAATTTTTTAAATGACGAAAATACTATTAATTCCGCCAGACAGGTGGCGGAAAAACTGAAAATTGAACACCATGTACTGGCGGCTCAAAGTCAGTTTAAGGAAAAAGTCATCAATCCGTTTGTAGCGGGCTACCAGTTGGGGGAAACACCCAACCCCTGTATGCTGTGCAATCAGAATATGAAGTTTAGACTGCTGGGTGAGTTTGCAGCAGCCAATGATGATGCCATGATTGCTACCGGACACTATGCCGAAATCCGCAAATATGAAAATGATTTTCAGCTCTGGGCCAGTCCTAATCCGAATAAGGATCAGTCGTATTTTTTATATCATCTGGATCAGGAGATGCTGGGGCGGTTGTTGTTTCCGCTGAATCGTTTTGAATCCAAAGCTGCGGTCCGTGAAATAATCCTCGGCTTGCTGCCGGAGCTGGCCCGGGGCAAAGAAAGCCAGGGGATTTGTTTTATCCCCAAGAAGGGCCACGGTCTGTTTCTTAAAGACGCCGTATTTGGGAATAACCCCACCGCCCCCGGCAATTTTGTCGATGTTACGGGAAAAATCCTGGGCCGACACCCGGGGATTCATCAGTTTACCCTGGGTCAAACCCGGGGTTTAGGGATTAACAGCGAGCAACGATTGGCAGTGGTGGAGGTGATACCGGCGACTAATACCGTGGTACTGGATGAGGAAAAGGCTTTGTATCAAAGTGCTATTTTTGTCGACGAACTGATCATCCAGTCACCCAAGGGTCTGCCGGAAACCGGTTTCACCTTTAAAACCTGTCGCTGGGGTCACGAATATGAAGGCCGTATCGAACGACTTTCCCGGACTCAGGCTATCGTCCACAGCTGTGTTCCAGTTCGGGCGCCGGCCCCGGGTCAGGCCCTGGTTTTTTATCAGGGCCGTCAGGTTCTGGGCGGTGGAATTATAAAACGGTTTTAATTCCAGTGGCCTTGAGGTATAATAAAAAAGATTTGGAAAAATTACTAGGCTTAAGCAGACTGTCAAACCACCAGAAAAGATTAACAAATGATGGGGTATGTCGATAAAGATAAGGATAATGACATGTTTGAAGTCAGTCGACTTGCACAGCAGGTTACCGAAATAGCGAATTATCTTTTGGTAAACAAACAAGCGAGCAAACAAACTAAGGAGTTTTATATAGATGGGAAGATTATTTGGCACCGATGGTGTGCGTGGAATATATGAAAAAGAATTGACATTGGAGCTGGCCTATGGTCTTGGCCAGGCTGGTGCCAGTGTGTTGGGAAGAAATGCCCACCGGCCCAAGATTGTTATCGGTATGGATACCCGAGAATCGGGAGCACAACTGGAACAGGCCCTGGCCAATGGGATTCTTTCAGTCGGTGGAGAAGTGCTGCTGGTTGGTGTTTTGCCAACCCCGGCAATCGCCGTCATTACCAGAGAACTACAAGCAGATGCCGGTGTTGTTATTTCAGCATCGCATAATCCTTATGAGTTTAATGGGATTAAGTTTTTCAACAATCAGGGCTTCAAGCTGCCGGATGCGGTGGAAAATGAAATTGAGAAGATCATCCTTGAAAGTCAGCCAGTGCCACTAAAAGATGGCGGCAGTATCCGGCACCTGGAGCAACCAGAAAGCTTTTATCTGAATCACATAAAAAAGGCGGTTCAAGGGGATTTTACTGGGCTGAAGGTGGTCATGGACTGTGCCCATGGAGCATCCTACGCCATTGCTCCGGCTTTCTTTCGTAGCCTGGGGGCCGAAGTGGTCGTCATTGGTGACAACCCTGATGGTAAGAACATTAATGCCGGATGTGGCTCGACCCATTTGCAGCCGTTGCAGCGCCGGGTCGTGACAGAAAAGGCCGATATCGGGATTGCCTTTGACGGCGATGCTGACCGTTGCCTGGCCGTCGATTGCGCCGGGAATATCATTGACGGCGACAAGATCATGAATCTCATTGGCAGTCGCATGAAGGCCTGCAATACGCTGAAAAAAAATACCGTGGTGGTGACAGTGATGAGTAATATCGGTCTGGATATTGCCTTGAAAGAAGCGGGCTGCCAAACCATCAAAACCGATGTAGGGGATCGCTATGTTTTAGAAGCGATGATTGCGGGTGATTATAATCTCGGCGGGGAACAATCCGGCCATCTGATTCTGCTGGATCATAATACTACCGGAGACGGCATGCTGACAGCCTTGATGCTGCTGGAATTGTTGAAACTGGATGGCCGGGATTCAAAAAGCCTGGGCGATTTAATGACAGTATACCCCCAGATTCTGGTTAATGCCAGAGTTGAGAATGGTCGCAAACAGGATTATCTGAAAGATGATCAGATCCAAAAGAAGATTCAGGAAGTTGAAGCTCATTTTCAGGGCCAGGGACGGGTGCTGATCCGGCCGTCCGGGACCGAACCGCTGGTGCGGGTGATGATTGAAGGAAAGGATCAGAATGAATTGACCAATATGGCCAAAGAACTGGCTCTTTTCATTGAAGATCGTTTAGGCAGTTCGGGACCATCAGTCGGTCAAGTCGTGATGGTTTAACCGGTATAAATGATTACTGAAACATTAATAACTTATTAAGAAATGAGGGGCATGCCTCTCATTTCTTTGCGTTCAAAGATCGTTTATGATAAAATAACCCAGCTAGAACAGTTTAGCTAGATTATTTCAGCGTGTATTTGGGTAAAAAAAGACCATGGACCAAAACCAAAGACAGCAAAGAAGCGCCAGAACTCAAGTGATGGTCCACACATAATTGAGTTGACGAGGTCAGGGAGTATCGAAATTTCGGCGGATGCCCTGGAGAATTGTCATGAAAAACTGAAGAGTGATCTTCAGGACAGAGATGGCATAAAAAAAGAATAACAGGTGAAAAAATGTGTGGAATTGTAGGTTATATCGGCGATAAACAGGCTCAGGATGTGCTAATTAGTGGTCTTTCCCGGTTGGAGTATCGGGGCTACGACTCGGCTGGAATTGCGACTCTGGAAAATGAAGTGATCCGGGTGGAAAAGAAAAAGGGGCGGCTTAAAAATCTGGAAGATGTTCTGGAAAAAACACCTCTTTCTGGCCAGGTCGGCATTGGTCACACCCGTTGGGCCACCCATGGGGTTCCTTCAGATGCCAATGCCCATCCCCATTGTAGTGTCAATAAAGAAATATCGGTGGTCCATAACGGGATCATTGAAAACTATATGTCTTTGAAAGATGAACTGCAAGCGATGGGTCATGTTTTCATTTCCGATACCGATACCGAAGTGATTGCTCATTTGCTCAATGAGCTTTATAACGGCGATCTGGTTCAAACCATTCAGATTGCGTTGAAGCGGATGAAGGGTTCCTACGCTTTGGCAGTTCTTTGTGCCAATGAACCGAATAAAATTGTGGCCGTCCGTAAAGACAGCCCGTTGATTGTCGGATTGGGAGATGGTGAAAATTTTATCGCTTCGGATATTCCGGCGATTCTAAACTATACCCGGGATGTTTATCTGCTGGATAACGGCGAAATGGCAGTGCTGACAGCTGACGCGATCGAGGTCATGAACAGCGCTGGTCAAGTCATTGACAAAGAAATATTTGTCGTCGATTGGGATCCCGGCGATGCTGAAAAAGGCGGCTACGATCATTTTATGATGAAAGAAATGGTGGAACAGCCCAAGGCGATGATGGAAGCCTTAATGGGCCGCTGCTGCGACAATGGCGCTTCCTTTACCGGTCTGAAGCTTGATGCTGAGATGATGAAACACATTAACCGGATTCAGATTGTGGCCTGTGGAACGGCTTATCATGCCGGGATGGTAGGCAAATATTATTTTGAAAAATTTGCCCGGATCAGCGTGGAAACCGAAGCAGCGTCAGAGTATCGCTATAAGAATCCGATTGTCGATGAAAATACCCTGCTGATTGTCATCAGTCAATCTGGCGAAACAGCCGATACCTTAGCGGCGATCCGCCTCGCCAAAGAACGGGGCGCCTGGGTTTTGGCGGTGACCAATGTGGTCGGCAGTTCCATCGCCCGGGAAGCGGATGACGTTATTTACACCAATGCCGGACCGGAAATCGCCGTGGCATCGACCAAGGCTTATGTTACCCAGGTTGGTTGTATGATGCTGTTGGCCTCATTTTTGGGAAATCTCAACGGGAAAATGAAAAAAGAAGAGGCCGCCCGGATTTGTCATGGTCTGATGATGACCCCGGGACTGATCGAAAAGGCGCTGGAAAGCCAGGACGTGATTAAAGCATTTGCTGACAAAAATCATAAAATCCATGACCTTTTCTACATCGGCAGAGGGGTGGACTTATACACCAGTATGGAAGGATCACTTAAACTCAAGGAGATCTCCTATATTCATTCGGAGGCCTATGCGGCCGGGGAACTGAAGCACGGTCCCATCGCCCTGATCGAGGATGGCACCATTGTAGTGGCCGTCTGTACCCAGGAAAATGTATTCGAAAAAATGCTCAGTAATATCAAAGAAGTGAAGGCCCGCGGCGCCCACGTATTGGCGATTGTCCAGGCCGGTCACGAGGATATTGCCTCAGAGGTAGATGAGGTCTGGGTGATTCCCGAGATGGACGATGATATCACCGCCATTCCCACCATTGTGTATCTGCAGCTGTTGGCTTATTATCTGGCCGTTGCCAGAGGCTGTGATGTCGATAAGCCGAAAAATCTGGCTAAGAGTGTGACGGTTGAGTAAAAACAAATTTAAAAATAATCAAGTGAAGACATTTAATACGGTATGCTACAAAAAAAGGAGCTTTTGCATCATAGCTTATTCGCTATTTTGCAAAAGCCCCTTTTTTCTTGAATTCTATGAAAAGCATCACCAATCTGGTATCTGGTTCAACAGGGATATGTACCCACTGTGTTTATCCCGTTTTCAAATCATATTGAAGTCAGCATAAATAAGTATGATCAGGCTTATACACTTTCAGAAGAAAATGCTCAGATCAGCGGGGTTCTCGATCTCACACCATTTCTTGGTTATTTTATTAATCAGGTTCGAGGAAGCAGAAAATCGGCTTCTTTTTTTGTGGCCGGACTATTTATCCGCCCGTGCTAGTCAATTGCCACCATAATCTCGGTCACATAATTCCCCTCATTATTTTTTCGAATACAAATGAAAACAATTAGACAGCCTGGGTTCGTCCCAGTTCATGACTGTATCGGACCGCTTCACCCAGCATTGGCCCCATCAAGGCAAGCATATCGTTGGGGTCCAGGGAGTCAACGATGACAAAGGGGAAGACGATATAGGATTGATATTTGCCATAGGTGTCCAGACACCGATGCACGTCAGCTAGTCGTTCTTCGGTGGTAGCATCCAGGTGGTCAGGTGCACCATTGGCATCGTAGCCCCCGATTAAGGCAATGCGATCGCCATATTTTTCCAGCAGCCCCACAATGTCATTAACCGGCTGAACCGAGCTCCAGGCGGCAGCGCCGGTTTCAATGATGTCTTCGATTAGGGATTCACAAAGCCCGCAGGTGTGCTGGATGGGAATCATCCCCAGTTCTTTAACGGCGTCATTGAGGCGTTTGTGATGAGGTTTGATCAGTTTTCGATAAGTGGCCGGGGACATAAACAGCCCCCGCTCGGTGGCGATGTCATCATAGTTGTTAAAAATATCCGGGTTATAATACTGTTTGACTTTTTTGGCAAATTCGACCAACAGCCACTGATCTATCGGGTATCTATTTGTCACTGTTTGAAACGATTAGCAGCACCATAGTTCAAAACACTGCCAAAATCGAACTGTATGAGCATGCCATGGATGCGATACCTTATCCCATGCATATTCTGGATACCAATTCCCATTGGCTGTTTTTTAATAAAACTCTGGAGAATCAACTTTTGCAGGCTGGCATTATTGAGAACCGCGAAGGTGCCTATGGCAGAAAAGCCTGTGAATTTGGGGTTGACTATTGCAATTCACAAGAATGTCCGGCGAACTGCAGTATTTATCAGTTAATTAATAATGACGTGACCACTTTCGATTTTGAATTTTTAGGCGCATACCTGCAAAAGAATTCTCGATTGATCACGAACAAAAAAAATGAGAAGCTTGGTTTTCTTGAAATCACCATGGATCTAACCTCATCGGTGAGTGTCAATCGATACACGGAGGCCGAGGTTTCACGGCTCAAAGAAAACCTGCTGCTTCTGGCCGATGGCGATCTGAATTTTGATCTGACGATTGGCGAAGGCAATCAATACACGGTCGAAATAAAAGAATACTTCGGGGCAATCAATACGAGTCTAGGTGTAGTCAAAGGGTCGGTCGGAGATCTGATTGGCGAAGCCGATATGCTGTTAAATGCCATTGTCAAGGGCGAACAGATAAAGGCTGATGAAACACGTTTTAAAGGTTCCTGGCAGACTATTATTTCCGGAATGAATAACATCCTGATTGAGATTGCCAAGCCCTTTGATGAGATTTCGACAGTAATGGATGCAATTTCGACTGGTGATTTGAGAACCAGCATCACGGGACACTACGAAGGCGGTTTTGACCAGATGAAACAATCGGTGAATGGCACGGTTGCACAATTAAACAGTGTTATTGAAGAAATTTCTGCGGTTACCCGGGAAATTGGCAATGGTAACCTTGATATCGACGATATTCAGGCGTATAGCGGCGACTTTGTCGGGATCTCAAATGCTCTGAATGAGATTATCAAAACATTAAATACCTTGTTAAGTGAAATCTATACGGCGGCCTTGCAGGTCAGTTCAGGTGCCAACCAGGTAGCGGCCGGCAGCCAGTCGTTAGCTCAGGGTGCCACTGAACAGGCCAGTTCCATCGAAGAATTGACCGCATCAATCGCTGAAATTGCAGATCAGACCAAGGAAAACGCCAAAAATGCCAATAAGGCCCGGGAACTAACCGGGGTTGTTCGTGAAAATGCGGATATTGGCAACGGTCAGATGGCGGAAATGCAAAATGCCATGATTGAGATCAATCAATCATCCAATGATATTTCCAAAATTATTAAAGTTATCGACGACATTGCCTTCCAGACCAATATTCTGGCTTTAAATGCTGCCGTAGAGGCAGCCCGGGCCGGCCAGCATGGCAGAGGCTTTGCGGTGGTGGCTGAAGAGGTCCGAACCCTGGCGGCCCGCAGCGCCGAAGCTGCAAAGGAAACCATCCATCAGTTTACCTTAAGAAAGTAAAATAATAATCAATAAAAGTTATCTGTTTGTCTGCATGCAGACAAATCTCAGATAGCTTTTTTATGCTGTAAACTTATATTGAAACCTGTACAATCTTGGGATAGCAGAAAAAATCGCAATATATAATTGCATTGCAGTAAAAATCAAATGCTTCATAAATTTCGCATTGTGTGGAAAACAAACGAATGATAAAATTGGAGCAAAGAATGCAATGATGAATGATCATCCCAGCGAGGTGGAAAATGGATTTCAGAAAATTGGAGTATTTTATTGCGGCAGTTGAGCATGGCAGTTTTACCAAAGCGGCACAGGAATGCTTTGTCTCCCAGACGGCCATGAGCCAGCAGATGGCTGCCATGGAACAGGAACTGGATTTTCAATTGTTTGACCGATCCGGTTATCGTCCGACCTTAACCTTAGCCGGTAAAGCTTTTTATGAAGCCAGCAAGCGGATAATTGAGGATTACGAACAAGCGGTAACAAAGGCCAAGGCCTTAAAAAATGGGTTTTCAGGATCATTGCGAATCGGCGTATCCGGTCCGGTTGAAAAACGTTTTTTGCCGGAGGTGTTAAGTAAATTTGTCGCCCATCACCCGGAAGTGAATCTGGAACTGTATGAACTCAGCTTTAGAAAATTATCTGAAAAAATAAGAAATAACGAAATTGATATTATGTTCGGTCTGGCCAATGAAATTGAGACCTATCCCCAGATCGAGATCACAACCTTATTCACCAGCACCCTATGTGTCATTGTCTCGACCAGTCATCCCTGGCACGATCGTTATGAAATCTATGGCAATGAATTGAAATCTGAAAAGCTGATTATTTTTTCAAAAACCTATGGACCCAAATATCACGACTCCTTTTTCAGGAGCTGCGAACAGGACGGTTTTGAACCGAATGTTATTAAAGAGGTCGATAATTTTGATGAGATGATTTTATTGGTTAGTGCCAATAAAGGAATTGCCATTATTTCTGAGGAAGTGCTAACCGAAGCTTCTGGGATTCACCGGATAAAACTGATCGAAACCCATCATCATTCAGAATTTTGCATGGCCCGAAATAAGAATGATGATAATCCCCTCATTGATGAATTTATGCAATTGATTATTAAAAAGAGTAAGGAGGGAGCAAGTGCTTGAATCGACAAACCCTGGAGTATTTTATCGCATTATCTGAAACTTTAAATTTCACTGAAGCTGGAAAACGCCAGTTTGTTTCACAAACGACCATCAGTCGCGCCATCAAACAATTGGAAAAAGAGATTGGTTTTGCACTTTTTGAAAGGTGCACCACAAAAGTTCAGCTCACTCCAGCGGGTAGCGATTATTTAACCAGTGTGAAATCGATACTGAAATTATACGATAAAGCGGTTGAAGATGGCGTGCGTTTAAGTTACAAAGAAAACAATGTCTTAAAAGTGGGCTTTTCTAATGATCTGGGCTTTGAGTATGTGACTGGGGTATTAAAACGATATCAGCAAAAAAATCAAAATGTCGAAATCGTTCTGCAACAAAGTACGCCGGCACAATTGCTGACCCAAATCAACGATGGCACTTTGGATATTATTTCGGTCTTTAAAGCAGAACTGCAGGATGAAAAAGGAATCAATTCATTAAATATCTGTCAATATAATGTAAAAGTTGGTGTGGGGCCATTTCATCGGTTTGTAGGACGAGAATCGATTGAAGCACCTGAACTTAGAAATGAGAAAATTATTGTACCCAAAAGGGAAAGCTTTCAGAAGCATTATGATTATATTCTGGATTGCTGTCGTCAGGATGGTTTTGATCCGATAGTCATTGAAGTCGATTCGTTTGAAACCCAGTTACTGTTAACTGAATTGGGAAGGGGCATTTCTTTCTATCCTGATTCAGATGGGCTGACGAAAAAATATCAGACGATCACGTTTTTGAAAATTAATCAGACGCATCATCAATATAACATTGAATTTGCCTGGAATCAGGCGAATAAAAATCCTTGTCTTAACGCATTCCTCAATACAGCGCGAGACAAAAATTAAAGAGGTCACAAAAGCCTGGTACTTATGCATTTTTAGCATAAGCATCAGGCTTTTTAATCGTTAGACAACAGTGTTAATTTTAATTACGATAGAAGCGTGAATACTATTATTTTATTTTGAAAGGCAGAGATTTAATGAAAAAATTTGAACAATTATTTTCGCCAGTAGTACTGGGAAACAGACAGTTTAGAAACCGGATTTTTGCAGCGCCAATTGGGTTGGAATACTATCCCGACGAGCGATTGCATCCGGGGGATGAATTTATCGCTTATTTTGAAAGAAAGGCTCAGGGCGGAGCGGCCACCGTCAGCATTGGTTCAGCAATGGCTGATAATGCCAGAGGTGCCATCGGTCCGACCATCAGACTGGATGATCCCACCGCTTTGTCGCCTTTATACAGACTTTCTCAATGTGTCAGCAGACACGGCGCTGTTGCCGATATTGAACTCCAACACTGTGGGGCAAATTCGTATCACAGCAAGTTTGGTCTGGGAAATGAGATTTTTGGTGCCTTTGATTCGGTTAATGGTTTAGGGATGGAGATTCCCCAAATGCCGGAAGACGTTATTTTTGAAATCATCAAGAAATTTGGTGATGCGGCACAAACCGCCAAACACTGCGGTTTTGGGATGGTAACTATCCATGCCGGTCATGGCTGGATGTTCAACCAGTTTCTTGGACCCCATAACAACCGACGGGATCAGTGGGGTGGTTCCATGGAAAATCGGGCTCGCTTTGTTAATGCGGCCATTGCTGATATCAAGAAAAAATGCGGTCGTGATTTTCCGGTTGGTGTTCGGATCAGCGGAGCAGAGCTTTTTGAAGGCGGTTATGACATTGACTACGGCGTTGAGATTGCCAAACAATTAGATGGCCATGCGGATCTGATCAACGTTTCGGTAGGCGCTCACGAAGAAACTTCGGTGTTTACCATCACTTCCCCCAGTATGTTTTTAGATGACGGTGCCAATATAAAATATGCGGCGGCAGTGAAAAAAGTCATCCGTCATTCTAAAATTGCAACGGTAGGTGCATTGGCTGAACCGGAGCTGTTGGAAGAGATCATTTCTTCAGGAAAAGCCGATGTGGTGATGTTGTGCCGTCAATTGATGGCTGATCCGGACACCCCTATTAAAGCCCAAATGGGACAGGAGAAAAAAATTCGCAAATGCATTCGTTGCTTTGAATGTTTCTCGGCGCACTTCACAAAGTTAACAAGCATTTGCGCAATCAACCCAGAAATTGGTTTTGAACGGGAAGTAAAATACAATCAGATATTGCCTCAAAAGAAGAAAAAAGTATTGATTGCCGGGGGCGGCATCGGTGGTATGCAAGCGGCTCTGACTGCTTATGAACACGGTCATGAAGTTATTCTTTGTGAAAAGTCAAATGAATTAGGCGGTGCTTTGCGTTGTGAGAAAAAAGTGCCTTTCAAGCAGAATATGCAGCAATATCTGGATTCACAAAGTGCGCTGATAGAAGAAGCGGAAATTGATTTGCGTATGAATACCGAAGTCACGCCGGAATTAGCTAAAGTCTTAAAACCAGATGTTATCATTGCTGCCTTGGGCGCAAAAGCAGTGATGCCCAATATCCCTGGAATTAACGGCAAAAACGTTATGGATGCAGATGCGGGATATCTGGAGGCCGAGAAAGTTGGCGAAAAAGCAGTTGTTCTAGGTGGCGGATTATCCGGGATTGAACTGGCCATTTATCTTTCACAGCTAGGGAAAAAAGTGACCATTATCGAAATGTCCAACCGTTTGAACTTTTCAAACAATGTCATTCATTCAATGGCCATTAACAATGAAATCCTGAAGTATCAAATCGTGGTAGTGACTTCAACCAAAGCTGTCGAGATCACTGAAAAAGGTGTCATTGGTGAGTTTGTTGGTGACTCATTTTCAGAAGAACAATGCTGCGATACCATTACAAAAGGAATGTTGGTATCGGCTGTGACCCAGGCCAGTTTGAATCAACACTACGAAATTGGCAAACAAAGCCTTTATGAAGCGGACACGGTGATCTATGCGCTTGGGCAGAAACCACTGCGAGACCAGTCAAATGAATTGAGAAACTGCGCACCATTATTCTTTGAACTTGGCGATTGTGTTGAACCTAAAAATGTTTATACGGCCAATGCCACCGCCTATACCATTGCCCGGGATATCGGACGTTATTGATATAACATCATAAGTAAACCTGATTATCATCTTTGCCTCTTTGAATTATCTTTTTGGTCAGAGATTCGTTATACTTGTCTTAGTTAGATAAATAACAAACAAGGAGAAACGAATTAATGGGAAAAATAATAATGACCGGTGTAGACGGTAATTTTGGCGGTTATTCTGCGCGCAGTATTTTAAAAAAAGTGCCGAAAGACCAGCTGATCTTTACAACCCCAAACAAAGATGTGATTAAACAGTATCAAGAGCAGGGCGTCGAGACCCGATATGCGGATATATTTAATAAAGAGACATTATTAAAAGCCTTTGCAGGGGGAGAGGTACTACTGCTAATCTCTATGCCTTTTGTTGGTGAGCGCCGAAGAACTGCTCACAAGAACGCGATTGATGCTGCCGTTGAAGCGGGTGTGAAAAAAATTGTTTATACCTCCATTGTCGGTGCCGGCGAAGAAGACTGTGATACCTATGAAGTTTCAGATCATAAAATCACCGAAGCTTACCTGAAAAGCCTTGATATTGACTGGATCATCTTACGGGATTCCCAGTATGCCGAGGCAATGGTATCGGTGTTTGAACAAAGTGCCGCCGAAAACGGTGTAATGGCCACTAACATGGGCAATGGGCACATGGCCTTCATTTCACGGGATGATTGTGCCGAAGTCGCTGCCTGTGTGGCGGCCGGGGCTGGCGAAAACAATACCATCTACGATATCAGTGGACCGGAAGCGATGACCATTACCGAATTCTGTAAAATCGGCAGCGAAGTCACCGGCAAAACGGTTACCTATCAGGAATTGACTGACGACGAGATGTACGCCTTCTTCGATTCTATTGGTGTGCCGAGAAATACCGAAGGTGAATGGGCCGAAACAGCCAAGAACTTTCCCTTCTGTTCCGATGGGATGGTGACCTTTGGCCGGGCCATCCGCTTGGAACAGATGAACGCCTGCTCCAAGGATGTAGAAATGCTGATTGGCAGAAAACCATTATCCGTCCGGGAAATCTTCCAGGATCTGGAAAATCACCGGATTGGTAGCCGAACCTCAACTGAAAATTAATAAAGTTAGAAAAGAAAAAAACAGCATTATCCAATTAATGGAGATGCTGTTTTTTGTTTGTCTTTATAAAAGGAATACAAATGATTTCTTATTGCGGTACATTTCGCAATAAAATTCCACAGGACAAAAACAATTGAAACATCATGTCGTCCTGGAGCATCTCATAATTCAGACCCGTGAGCTTTTGAATGTTTTTTAAACGATAAACCACGGTGTGGCGATGGATCTTGAGTGAATCAGCGGCCGCGGTAATGTTTTTGCCGTTGGCAATATAGGCTCTAAGACATAAAAGCAACTCGTGGGTATAGGGATCCTGCTGATTCAAGCTTTTAAGCTGGGGGACAATGAGCACATCGAGTTTGGTGTGGCGATCAAGAACCGTTAAAATATGATCGGCATAAATGTCATTAAAACAGATGATTTCACAAGCAGCATCATTGGCGTATTCGTTGGCTATCTGACACTGCAGATAGGCCAGATTAATTTCATAGATATCATTAAAAACCATACTCTTCGTCGCTTTGAATTCGCGTTTGGCTAAGAAATCCAGAATCAGCTCATGGAACTGTTTTTTATTTTCAGGTTCGAGATTGTAATCACAGACGAGAATCAGTGACTCAAACAAAAAAATCAGCTGATCTTTAAACAATCGGGAAAGCTGATTAGAGTAACCCTGAGTGCTGAAATCCGAATCAATAATTTTTCCGGCAGGGCTAAAGCACCATAAGGCATAAGGTTCCGCGATCTTGCGGTCTTTTAAACCTAAATGATGGGCGAGGATATGGGGATCGACGTATTTTTCTTTAATCAAACGGTAGAGATACCAGGGGGTTTCCAGATTTTTGCAAAATTCGTCATTCACCTTTAGGGCATTTTCGATTATTTGCTGAGCCAGCCACAGGTTGGCATATTCGGACTTTGTCAGCGGACTGATCAGTTCCGTCATCGCCAGTGATCCGAACAGCTGGCCATTGACAAGAATCGGCGCAATCAGGCGTTTGATGTTTCCAAACGTATCCGGGGACTGATAATAAAAGGGCTGGTGCTGGGTTCTGAACTTTTCGCTGAGATTGATACTGTCAACCTCTTTTAAAGAATAGCCTTTTTCCAGAACGTGAGCCCAGATCGCATCCAATTTATCCAGATTCATGTTACTGGTGCGCATCAGCAGCCCCTGGGAATCGTCAAACAAGGCCGCCGGGTTTTTAAGATACCGGCAGGCTTCGTCAAGGATGGCCTGGAGCGTCTGGCCGTTAAAAATCGCTTCGTTAATGTGTTCCAGCCATCGTTGATAGCGGTCAAAAATCGCCTGAACCGCGTCAAACAGCTCACCGGCATCGGTTTGCGAAGGTATGATGATAACCGACCAATGGGGGTCGAGCAGGGCTTCGTCAATCGGACCCAGACAGATAAAGGACAATGATTTTGGCGATTGCAGGTCAGCTAATTGTTTTGCATCGCTGAGATAGAGCAATTCCTCACTCAGGTCACAACCACCCTCAGGGCGATAAAAGCGGATTCCGGAGAGGTTTAATTGAATGGTTTTGCCTGAAATTAATGCAGCGTCCGGCCAGGCGAGCTGTTCAAATACAATATCAATGCTCAGTTTCATCAGGAACTCCTTTCATCTTATACAAGTTTGTATAATAATAATGATTATTTTTTTATTATATGGACAATGACTTTAAAGTGCAAGTTAAATATAATAAGGACAAATAAAATATTGAGAAGGATTTCATTATCACTTCTCAATCAAAAGGAGAAATAAAATGTTAAATTCAATTAATCGCGATGCGTTTACGCTGTTTAACCAGGGAGGGAATCTGATACCTTATGAGTACACCGGGTATAAAAATGAAATTTTGGCATCAAAATCGACGGCCTGGTTTGGGACAACATTGAACAATTCCCCAATATACGATGTCAAAGGACCGGATGCGGCAAAATTCCTGACCTCCATCTGCATCAACAGCTTTTTAAAGATGAAACCAGGCAGCATCCGCCATGCCGTTCTATGTAATGACCAGGGTTTCATTCTGACTGACGGAGTAGTCATGATGATTGCCGAAAATCACTTCCGAACCTACTGGCTTAACCCGGTGGTGGGATATTATGTATCGGTTACTGAGATGGATGTTGAAGGCGTTGATTTGTCGGGTAAAGAGTTTTTCTTCCAGCTGGCTGGACCAAAATCTCTGGAAATTCTGGAACAGGCTTCTCAAAGCGATCTCCATGATATAGCCTTTACCAAACATCGGATGGCAAAAATTGCCGGGATCGATGTACGCATTCTCAGACTGGGCATGGCCGGCACCCTGGGCTACGAAATTCATGGCGATACGAAAAATTCAGAAGCGGTTTATGACTGTATCTGGGAAGTGGCTAAAACCTTTGACGCCAAAAAGCTGGGACAGGTTGGTTATACCATGAACCATACTGAAGCCGGTTTCCCGAATATCAATATGCATTATCCATTGCCCTGGTTTGAAACGGAAGGCCTAAAAGAGTATATGGCCGCAAGACCGATGGAAGGCTTTTTTAATCTGAATAGAGCCCTGGTTGGCAGCGTGGGTGATGATTTAACGACCCGTTTTGTCACCCCCTATGATGTCGGCTGGGAATATCTGATCAAGTTTGATCATGACTTCCCGGGCAAGGCGGCATTGGAAGAAATTGCCAAAAACCCGACCAGAACCATGGTGACCCTGGAATGGAATCCCGATGACCTGGGCGAAATCTTTGCTTCACAGTTCAGAGGTCAGGACGTTGAACCTTTTGAAACCATGGACGACCGCCCCATGGATATGTATTACAACAGCGGTTTTTCGATGTATTACCACGCTGATAAGGTTCTGACGGATGGTAAAGAAATTGGTATTTCCAGCGGTCGATTGAATAGTTATTACTATCAGCGGATGATTTCGCTGGCCTTTATCAAGCCGGAATATGCCGTTGAAGGAAAAGAATTGAAGGTTGTCTGGGGAACACCGGGAAAACCGCAAAAAGAAATCCGGGTGACGGTTGCCCGTTCGCCTTATATGAATCTGGAAAACAATAAAGAAATTGATGTGAACGAAATTCCGAGATATAACAAATAATCTATTATAAAGAAGAATACTAAAATCATCTGATAAAAAATTAATAAAGTCAGTTATAAAACGCGTTTGTTGCAAAATTTTAAGATAAACGCGTTTTATACTAAATGAGAATGAATTAGTAAACGTGGAAATTATTATAAACAGGAGAATTATTAAAAATGAAAACCGACGTACAAATCGCCCAGGAAGCCAATCTGAAGCCAATTTCAGCAGTGGCAGAGCAATTGGGAATAAAAGCCGATGACATGGAGCTTTACGGCAATCACAAGGCCAAGGTATCTCTTTCAGTGTTAAAGGATAATCAGGATAAGCCAGATGGTAAACTGGTGCTGGTAACAGCCATCAACCCGACCCCAGCCGGAGAAGGTAAAACCACCACCAACGTGGGTCTGTCCATGGCGCTGAACTACATTGGTAAGAAAACGATCACAACCTTAAGAGAGCCTTCTCTGGGACCTTGTTTTGGGGTTAAAGGCGGTGCAGCCGGTGGCGGTTACGCCCAGGTCGTCCCGATGGATGATATCAACCTTCATTTCACCGGTGACTTCCATGCCATTACCTCGGCTCACAGCCTGCTAGCAGCCTTGCTTGATAATCACCTTCATCAGGGAAATGCCTTAAACATTGATCTGGACCGGATTGTCTGGCGACGGGTAGTCGACATGAATGACCGGGCGTTGCGAAAAATTACGGTTGGCCAAGGCAGTCGCGCCAACGGCGTTGAACGGGAAACCGGCTACGACATTACCGTGGCTTCAGAAATTATGGCGATTCTCTGTCTGGCCTCCAGTCTGACCGATTTGAAAGAACGTCTGGGCCGGATGATCGTCGCCTACAATACCGCTGGCAAAGCGGTGACTGCAAGTGATCTGGAAGCCACCGGCGCCATGGCTCTGCTGTTAAAAGATGCCATCAAACCTAATCTGGTGCAAACCCTGGAAAATACCCCAGCCTTTATTCATGGCGGACCGTTTGCCAATATCGCCCACGGCTGTAACTCAGTCCTGGCCACTAAAACAGCTTTAAAATTGGCCGATTACGTGGTAACCGAAGCTGGCTTCGGCGCTGATTTGGGAGCTGAAAAGTTCTTTGATATTAAATGCCGTTATGCCGGCATCAGCCCCAGTGCCGTGGTCATCGTTGCCACTGTCCGGGCGCTGAAAATGAATGGCGGTGTGGAAAAAGCGGAATTGTCCAAAGAAAATGTCAAAGCAGTTGAAGCGGGAACGGCCAACATTGTTCAGCATCTGGATAATTTAAAGAAGTTTGAAGTACCAGTGGTGGTGGCGCTCAATAAGTTCCCAACTGATACGGCTGCCGAATTTGACGCCGTTAAAAAAGCCTGCGAAGATAAGGGTGTAAAAGTGATCTTGTCCGATGTCTTCTCTCAGGGGGGCAAAGGCGGGGTGGAGCTGGCCGAGGAAGTGGTCAGACTCTGTGATCAGAATGTGGCACCTTACAAACCCCTTTATGCCCTGGAACTGCCCCTTGAAGATAAGATTGAAACCATTGCCAAAGAGATCTACCGGGCCGATGGGGTGGAATACACCCTGGAAGCCAAGCAACAGCTGGACGAAATTGCCGCTCTGGGCTTTGATCACCTGCCGGTTTGTATGGCAAAAACCCAGTACTCGTTCTCGGATGATGCCGCCCTGTTGGGAGCACCGCGCAATTTCAACATCCATGTCAAAGAAGTCCGTCTGTCTGCCGGCGCCGGATTTGTGGTAGCCATTACCGGTGCTATTATGACGATGCCGGGTCTTCCCAAAGTGCCGGCAGCCAACGGTATGGATATTACCGAAGACGGTGAAATCATCGGGTTATCCTAATACCCTGCCACTGAAAACATTTAAAGCCCCATTGCAAAAATAAAAAAATATAAAATAACAAGTACATTCATACAAATAATTTAGAAATTTTAACGTCAGGCCCATCTTCAGAAAATTTTTGTTGAAAAACGAGAAGCTTTTGAGATGGGCTCTGTTTATCGAAAGGAAAGATAAAAAATGAAAACGTATGCTTTTATCATTATGAAACCAGATGCATTAGAACGAGAACTGGTTGAAACAATTAGCGAGCGCTTTAGGAATGAAGGATTTTCGATTGAAAAGATCGGTTATCGCAATGTCGATGAACAGCTGATTATTGCACATTATCAGGAAGTCATTGAACGGTTTGGGGAAAGCTTTAAGGCGGCCGTGATCAGCAGTTATGCCGGTAAAGGAATGATTCCAATTCTGTTGTCTCAGGAAGGTCCAGCTGCCATTGCCAACTCCCGGGCGCTCACTGGTACAACGGATCCGTCAAAGGCAGATAGGGGCACCATCCGAGGCGACTATGGATACGACACCCTGGAAGCAGCCAATCTTGAAAACCGCAGCTGTAATAACCTGCTGCACTGCAGCGATTCAGAAGCATCGTTGCGGGAAGAAGCGAAGTTGTGGTTTGGCGAAGCGCTGGATGTAGCGATCAATCTAAATGCCAGTTAGTTTACGTAAATAAATTAGGAGAAAATCATGAACGTTCAATTACGAAATTTAAAGCTGAATGATGCGCACAGTATCATGAATCATGCCACTGGGCCGGTGGTGAGAAACCTGGGAAAAGCGGCTCAAAAATCGTTTGCTCTAGATGATATCCATTCGTTTATTTTAAAAGACAAGAATGTTTACCGGGTTAAGCAGATTAATAAAGCCATTATGTACGAGAACAAAATCATCGGGACAATCAGCCTGATGATTCAGGAGGATGATGGCAGTAAATCCGGTGAATTAGTCTTTTGGATCGGTGAAAATTATTGGGGACGGGGAATTACCCAAAATGCTATTGAAGAAATGTGTCAATTGGGATTATCCGAATTTAATTTAGTGCGTATTTTTGCAGTGCCAATCTTTGAGAATATAAGAGCCAGAAAAGTTCTGGAAAAAGCAGGGTTCCGGCTGGAAGGAATTATGAGAAAGAGTGTTTGTCTCAATGATCAGGTACACAATGCCTGTATGTATACACTGCTCAAGTGAGTTTAATAGATATGGCGATTAAAGACATCAAGCGTTATTGACTGTATTAAATCAAAAGCAATGGATAAAAAGAAGGAAGTTGAATAAAATGAAAAAAAGAAAAAATGAATCAGCAGCTGCAATTAGGGAATTCAGAGGAAAGTTTTCACATAAAATATCACTTCTGATTATCGCGATCTCGTTCATCGGGATTGGTTTATACGGAGTCATTTCTTATCTGCTTGTATCATCCTATCTGGCTAATTTGAAAGATCTGAATGTTGAACAGATACGTTTTGAATTTGGAATGCTTATTGCAGTGATGACACTTTCAATCATGTGTTTAAGTTTGATTGGTTCAATGATCGTAGGAAATATATTAACACGACCAATAAAAAAACTGAATGAAGTTTTCTCAAAAATGGCGTTGGGAGATGTTGACTTGGATGTAAATGATTTGAATGCATTTTCACAACGTTCAAAAGATGAATTGGGACAGATGATGGCATCATTTGTCCTAATGATTGAAAAACGAAAAGACCTGGCCGCCAAAGTTCAAAATTTGGCGGCAGGCGATTTTTCGGTGGAGTTTAAGAAAGAATCAGAGCAAGATATTTTAGGTCAGTCTTTGCTTGATATTGTCGCTCAAATCAATCAATTGTATTCTGAAATGGCAGAAAAAGCCTTTAAAACAAACGAAGGTAATTTTGAATATGAAGGAAATGAAGAAGGATTAAATGGTCAATTTCAACATTTTATGATTGGTTTTAATCAGGTTATCAGAGACCTAGTTGAACACATCAGAATGGGTGAGTCAATTATTGGAAAGATTGGCAAAGGCGAAATACCGGATAAAATCACCAAAGAGTATGCTGGTGATTATAATCATCTCAAGGATGGCATTAATGCCTGTATTGATGGCTTAGGGGCTCTCGTAGAAGGCAACGCTGTGATGGCAAACATGCGTGTCAATGATCTGTCCCAAGTTGTTAAAGGACAGTACCAGGGAATTTATGGAGAGCTATCGGAGTCCATCAATCGTGTCCACCAACAACTGAACCTGATTGTGGCAGTAGCCAGCCGGATTGCCGCAGGTGATCTCAGTGATTTAAAAGAATTAAAACAAGTCGGGAAGTTAAGCACAGCCGATACGTTAAATCCAAGCTTGATTGCAATGATTGAAAATATTGGTAATCTGACTCAGGAAACCCAGGCAATGGCAACCATGGCTATCGAAGGAAATCTCAGTTACAGGGGGCATGTCGAAATGTTTAGTGGCGAATATGCGAAAGTCATCGCCGGTTTTAATCAAACCCTGGATGCAGTGATTGCGCCCATTTCCGAAGCTTCAATTGTACTGACTGAACTATCAAAGGGGAATCTGCAGACAGCGATGAGCGGTGACTATTCAGGTGATCATGCTGAAATAAAAACTGCCATGAACAAAACAATTGCGTTTTTAAAGCGGTATGTTGCTGAAATCAGTGAGACATTGAGTGAAATCGGTCAGGGAAATCTGAATCTGGAAATTACCTCCTATTACCATGGCGATTTTCTTACCATTAAAATGGCATTAAATGACATTACCACCCATCTCAGCGAGACCATGGCAGAGATCAACACCGCTGCCGATCAGGTGAAAATGGGCGCAAGACAGATTTCCGATGGGGGTCAGGCCCTTTCACAAGGCGCAACGGAACAGGCCAGTACCATTGAAGAGCTCACCGCCTCCATCGAGGAAGTAGCCGGTGAAACAAAACAAAATGCGCACAATGCCAATGCGGTTAATGAAATTACCAGACGATTACGGGATAACGCTGAAGATGGCAATCTTCAGATGAAAAGAACAGTTGATGCTATGAATGAGATTAATCGGTCATCGACGGACATTTCAAAAATCATCAAGGTGATTGAGGATATCGCCTTCCAGACGAATATTCTGGCATTAAATGCAGCGGTTGAAGCCGCCCGGGCCGGTCAGCATGGCAAAGGTTTTGCCGTAGTGGCCGAAGAGGTCAGGACGCTTGCGGCAAGAAGTGCTGAAGCCGCAAAAGAAACAACGGTTTTAATTGAAGACTCCATTGAAAAAGTAGTATCCGGTTCGAAAATTGCCGATGAAACGTCAGAGCGTTTAAAAGAAATGCTGACTGAAATTGAAACCGTTTCGAATCTTGTCAGCAATATTGCGATATCTTCGAATGATCAGGCGTCAGAAATTGCGCAGATTACGCTGGCAATCGAACAGGTCTCTCAAGTTGTCCAGACCAACTCGGCAACGGCGGAAGAAAGTGCTGCCGCAAGTGAGGAGTTAAACAGCCAGGCTGAGTTATTAAATCAGATGATCGGACGATTTCAGTTAAAAGAGGAAGAAAAAAAGTTTGTTTGAAAAATAGATAAAACCATTCGGGTTGTATTAAGGGAAAATCCCAGCAAATGTGTTCATACCGCTAGCTGGGAAGTCTTAATTTATGTTCTTTCAATCAGTACATTTATCTGTCAAATGTACTGATTTTTTAATAAAAGAAAGCCAAATGATTGAAGTAAAGTTTAGGGGATTAAAACGCAAGGATAAATTGAAACAGCTTCAATGAAAGCTGCAGATCAAAGATGACCTGTTGATCTGTCAGTTCGATTTTACACAGCTCCTCAATTTTCTTGAGTCGATAAATAAGGGTGCCCCGCTGAATGTACAAATCCTGTGACGCCTTTAGCTGCTTGCAGTTGTTATCCAGATAAGCAACAAGCGTTGGCAGCAGGGCAGCTCCTTTCTTTTGATCATATGCCTGCAATTGTTTAATACAGGGGTTTAAATAACTTTCAATATCGCCAAGTTTCACAAAGGCATAAATCATGCTGCTGAGGCGATGCTCTTTAAAATTAAATAACTGGTCGTCAAGACCTAGATAATTTCCGATGTCAATCGCCATCAGGGCTTGGCGGTAGAGCCTGGCAAGATCAGAAATTTTTTCTTCGCCATTGCTGACCCCGGCACACAGCTGATTTTTTTTCAGGAAGTGTGCTAAGTTTTCAGACTCCTGAGCACTGAGACTGCTTAATTGATCGTGATTGATCAAAATGACAATATGATCGTTATAAATCACCGCACAGGAACTGGTAATGAGTTTAAGGATGGCATCACTTATTTTCTTCAGCTGAGTTTTGTTTAAAAAGACATGCTGAGACTGAATTGTCAGAATATAGAAATTCTTTTTGGGCAGCCAGTTAACGTTACGGATCCGGGCAACTAGTTCAGCATCATTTTTAAACCGTTCATCCAGAATATCGGTAATGATTAATTCTAACCGGTTGTCAGTTAGATAGCTGCGGCTGTCATGGGTTTTAAAATATAAGGCCAGCATATCACCGAAATAACAGAGACAGGAAAAGTCACCCTCACTGATGGGATGATTTTTTTGGATCAGACTGATGATGGCAACCCGATTGCCGTTTAAAATGACACTTTTAGCTGATGCCCAACTGTTGCCATGCATGGGGTGGTTATAGGCGGCGTCATGGTCATCTAATAATGTCAAGGCCCGTTTTAAAACCTGGGAAGCCTGACTATCCAGGTCCGCATAACCTTTTTCAACAGTGAGCTTCCAAACTTCATCATTCATGGCATCGTCTGAGGTAAATCCAAGAACCTTCATGGAATTATCCAAAATCATCATGGGATTGGTCAGAATCCGATGGGCATAGTCAATCAGTTGATGAATGTCCACATTTTTCATCACCAGAGACAAAAGCTCATCGCCCCACTGAAAATAGCGGCGCATAACATCTCGGCAAATCTCGAATAATTGCGATAAGGATGAGACAGAATAAATAACTAAGGCACAGGGCGGCAGAACTTCGCTGTCGACCGTTTCCTTTCGTGTTGCCAAAATTAACATCTCGGAAGGAATATGAACATAAGCATCCTGGTTATAGTCGCTCCAGTCGATAATGACATAGCTGATATCGGTTGGAATTTTACTTTTTTTTGAGAAACAGACATCATCGACGTATATATTTTTGTTATAAGCGGTTCCTTTGCGGCAAAGCACACACGATTTAAGGCCATCGTAAAGCATCGACATAGTTACTCTCATTAATAATTACCTCAGCAGATTAAAGATTCAAAAAAACAGACCGGTAGTTAATATTCATCATACAAAATGTATAAAAAGAAAAGCAATTTTGAAATTAATGTAGAATGTAATTTGATAAGCCAGTTGCTATAATGATAACGATTGTAATAGCGATTTAAAAATTATTGATGTGTTGAGATCGGTTTTGTTTAGACTGCAAAAAAATGCATGTTGATTTTTAAATCCAAACTAAAAATATGAAGGAGTAAAAAATGGGCAGATTAGAAAACAAGATTGCAGTAGTAACTGGAGCAACATCCGGTATTGGGGAAGCCGTTTCGTTGATGTATGTCAAAGAAGGTGCAAAAGTTGTTTGTGTCGGCAGAAATGCGGAAAAAGGAAACGAACTGGTTAAAAAAATTGAAGCAATAGGCGGCGAAGGTTCTTTTGTTCAATGCGATTTGCGTAAATTTGAAGATATCGAAAAATTAAAAGCGGCGGTTGATGCAAAATATGATCATGTTGATATTCTTTTTAATTCAGCCGGCGTTCTGGTACACAAACCGTTTTTAGAGCAAAACAAAGAAGATTTCGATTTAATTATGGAAACCAATTATCGGGCTTACGTCTGGACGATGCAGGCTTTCATCCCGGGCATGGTGGCCGCCGGCAAAGGCAGCATCATTAACGTCGCATCTATTTCGTCAATCTGGCCAGAACTGAATTCTTATTTCTATGGTGCTATGAAAGCGGCTGTTACCAACCTTTCCCGAAATGTCGCCAAGGAATTTGCCCGCCAAGGGATTCGGATCAACTGTATTTTACCAGGACCAATTAATACCGGCATGACACCGGACTTCATTAAAAACAGCAAAGAAGCGCAACAGGGAATGATTGACACAGTGTGTATGGTCGGTCGTTTGGGTGAACCAGATGATATCGCTTATCCAGCCGTGTACCTGGGATCCGATGAGTCTTCTTTTGTAACCGGAACCAATATCGTTGTTGACGGCGGCGTGTGTATTAGCAACTAAGATAAAGTATCAAACAACTGAAAGAGGGCAACAAAAAATTTGATGAGGATGTAAGCGAAAAATGACGAATAATAATAGTAATCTTGGGCCAAAAGAGCTAGGCCGGCACGTCATTCAGCATGCCAAGGAATATTCAGTCTGCGTGGGCTGTAATGCCTGTGAAATTGTCTGCAGTCTGGTGCACGAGGGTGAAGCGGGGCAGATGTTAAGACGGATTTTTCTGGAACGGGATACCATCAATCTGGAGGATCATACGATTTTAACCTGCCAGCATTGTCAAGATCATCCCTGTTATGAAGCCTGTCCCAAAAAAGATCAAGCAATCTGTATTGAAGCGGATAGCGGCATTGTTTATATCAATGAAGCAGATTGTATTGGCTGTAAAAAATGCTACAAAGCCTGTCCCTATGAGCCCAAAAGAATCAATTATGACACAGTGTCAAAAAAAGCGAAAAAATGCGATTTGTGCCGCAATCGTGAAGCGGGTCCGGCCTGTATTGAGTATTGCCAGGTACAATGTCTCGCGCTGTCAGAGGCTGACTTAGGGAGGGAAAACTAAGATGAAGAGAGAATTATGCGGCTATGCCGGAAAAATCTTGCGGGTTAATCTGACGACAAAGGAAATTACTGAACAACCGATTTGGGATTATGTACCCATATACCTGGGGGGACGCGGTGTCGCCAACAAAATTTTCTGGGATGAGGTGAAGCCGGGAGTCAAAGCCCTCGATCCGGAGAATAAGCTGATCATCATGACCGGGGCAACCACCGCCACTGGTATTCCCACCGGCGGCAGGATTGTCATTGCCGGAATTGCACCCCAATGTTATCCCGAGCAGTATGCCTGGTCGGGGATGGGCGGCTGGTTTGGATCAGAGCTTAAATATGCCGGTTATGATGGAATTGTCCTTGAAGGCGCCCTGGAAAAACCGGGCTATCTCTTTATTGACGATCAGACGGTAGAAATCCGCGATGCCTTGGCAGCCGGCATTTGGGGGCTATATACCTATGATACCCAGATCAAACTGGAGTCTATTCATGGGAAAGATGTCAAAAGTATTGTCATTGGCCCGGCTGGCGAAAACCTGCTGCGGATGGCAATTGTGGCCACCGCCAATGAAACCGCCGCCGGCAAAGGCGGGTTCGGTGCAGTCATGGGTTCAAAGCTGTTAAAGGGCATCTGCGTCAGAGGCACCGGCAGTATCAAACCGGCAGATGTGAACAAGGTGCTGGAACTCAGAAAAACCATGGGCACCCCAGGTTTTAATACCAATCCGATTAAGGAATCACCGAAGTTTTTTGGTCATGGCCAGGAAGCAGAAGTGGAAGGGGGGCTGAGAGAATACAATACCACCTGCAGTCATGGATGCAACCAGCATTGTCCCCGACTGATGATGGATATCAAGAGCACCACCTGGAAACAGGAACGGATGAATCAGGTGTCAAAATGTGTAGGTCCCTTTGCCATTGAGTGGAAATACGATTGCGCCTGGATGCCGGCCCAAACCTATGTCACCGAAAAAAACAATACCGCCGCTTGCGCCATGATGTCCGGAGCAGCACCGCCACCGGACTTTTCTGATCCTGAAATTCCGATTCTCTTTGACGAACATCAGGGGGACGAATACAATTTCTGGGGTCCGGACTACAACCGAGGGATGACCATTAATGAGCTGTGCAGTCAGTATGGCGTCAATAAGTGGGATATCATTGTCTGGCTGATGACCTGGCTGTCCATGGGTAATACCGAAGGGGTTTTTGATGACATTGACTTCGGTATGGAAATCGATGTGGAATCGGAAGACTTCATGAAATATATGCTGGATATGATTGTCTACCGTAAAGGTTATTATGGCAATCTGTTTGCCGAAGGCATGTCCCGGGCAATACGGGAAATGGGCAAAGAAAAATTCGGCGACACCATTTATCAGCAGCGAAAGTCCCGACGATTCGGCGGTAAACAATTGGATATTCCCATCAGTTTTGAAGTAGCCTGGGGATATTCCGCCCATTGGAATGGCCGCGGTTATGAAGGAACGGTACCGTTAGATACCTGGCTGCCCATAGCTGTTGAAATGATGACCTCCACCCGGGATGCTCAGACCAATACCCATCACAAAGATACTACTGAGTATGTTCATGCCATGAAAACAGATCCTTATGGCAGCATGGCGGGCCCCCAATCAGTGATCATGAATGAAACGAAGTCAGAATTGAAGGAAGCCATCACCACCTGTGACTGGCAGCTGCCGGATATGTTCTGGATGACGGCCGAAACCGAATTATTTGAAGCGGCCACCGGGGCCGGCCTGACTCAGGAAGAGATTGAAACAGCTGCTAACCGGATCAAAAATTTATTTCGAGCCATTACCATCCGTAATTACGACCGAACCCGACAAATGGAAGTCGATGAGATTGTCCCCTTTCATCGTTATCCGGATGCTGACGGTATTTGCATTGACGAAGATGGATTTAATACTTTTGTGTCCAACTATTATCGTTTGCGCGGTTGGGATGAAAAAACCGGCTGGCCGACCCGAGAAACCTATGAAAAACTGGGATTGGGCGACGTGGCTAATGAATTGGCAGCGCTGGGTAAATGCCCACAATAAGCATTGTCTGTGAAATTTAAAAGATAAAGTGAGGAGGCGAAAAGTGATGGATAAGATAATGGTATTGTCATCAGAAAAGAAGACCAGTGGCTGTTATCGGCTGGCAGAGGGGCGGTGGACGGAACAAAAGCTTTCTTTGCCGGAAGAAATGCCGCTGACGATTTTTGTCAATGGCCATGAACTGGTAACCATTCTTTGTTCGCCTTCCAGTTTGAACTTTCTGGTGATTGGCTATTTGTTTTCAGAAGGACTTATCAAAGCAGTAAATGATATTGATATTTTAAGGGTCTGCGAAAGCAGTCGGCTGGCCGATGTCCGGCTAAAAAACGAAGTCACCATCAGCACCGAAAAACGGATTCTGACCTCCGGCTGTGGCGGTGGAATGAGTCTGGGAACAGCGATGCCCAAAATCAATATCTGTTCGGAGTTAAAAATTACGCCAGCGAGGATTTTTGATCTGATCCGGAAAATGGTCAAAAGCGGCTCCGCCTATCGCTTAACCGGCGGGGTTCACACCACTGTGCTGTGTGATCATGAACAGATTCTGGCCATGGGGGAAGATATCGGTCGCCATAACACCCTGGATAAGGTAATTGGTAACTGTATGATGTGTGAGATCAATCCCAAAGATAAGATCTTAATGACAACAGGAAGAATTGCATCAGAGATTCTTAAAAAAGCAGTAATGCTAGAAGTGCCCATGGTTGTTTCGCTTAGTTCACCGACTGATGAAGCGGTAAACCTAGCCCGAAGCCTGGGGGTGACCTTAATTGGTTATGTTCGTGGTCAAAACATGACCGTGTATGCCAATGGGCAACGTTTGGAAGCCTGCCAGAAAACAGAGATACTTTGTGCTTCAAAAGGATAATAGCGAACAATAAAAGACACCACTATCATTGAAATTATTAAATCAACAACAATTTAGATTTGTAACAAGCGATTTAACCGGAAGCTTTAAGTGGATACTCAAATAGTTCATAAAGGAATATTGATATGGAGATAATCAGAAGACCTTGTAGATTGCTGCAAGGTTTTTTGAATAATTAAAAGCTTTCTAAATGTTATGAAAACCAATAGTGTGAACACCTTAAGGACCCTGTTAAGAAAGAAAGGAAGAATAATGAGTCAAAATACAAAAATATCTGGCTGTGGCTGCCACGGTGACCAGCCCAACCCTTTCACAGAACTGACCCCGGTGCTGGACCGCTACGCCGACATCCCCGGAAGCCTGATCACGATCCTCCAGAAAGCCCAGGAGCTGTACGGCTTTCTATCCGTCGAGCTGATGCGCCATATCGCTGCCGAAACCCACACCGCCATTGCCAAAGTTTACGGGGTGGCCACCTTTTACACCCAGTTCCGCTTTAAACCTGTCGGGAAATACTTGATCATGCTGTGTCAGGGCACCGCCTGTCACGTCAATGGCTCCAAAATGGTGGAAGAAGCCGTGATGGACTATCTCGAGATCACCGAAGGCGAAACCACCCCTGACGGGTTGTTCACTCTGAACAACGTTGCCTGTCTGGGCTGCTGCAGCTTATCCCCGGTGATGATGATCAACGATGACACCTACGGTCAGCTGACCAAAGACAAGGTCACCCATATTCTGGCGGAGTTAAAAGAAAAGGCCAGTGATGATACAACGGATTCAGAGACCAGTGTTCAGGAGGTAACCGTATGAAAATTATCATCGGATCAGGCAGCTGCGGCATTGCCGCCGGCGCCCATAAGGTACAGACTGCCTTTGAAGCCATCATCGCTGAAAAAGGTC
>NZ_JBDODG010000024.1:0-3344 GCF_039830195.1 Acetobacterium sp.
CTATTTTACCTCATTTCCTTGCAATTTGGGACTGCACTTTTATGATAACACTCCAGCCGATTGTTCTGGTATCCTCGCTGATATCAAAATCAAAAAGTGAGGTTTTCAGCAGCTCCAGATTTGCAAGATCTCTTTTGACTTTGCTGTTTTCCAGCACATGTTTGGTAATTTCCCCTAAAAATGGCAACTGGTCACAACCAAGGATAAACTCCTGGCCCAGCTTACCATAGCCACTTTCCCGGTGATTGATTACCATGATCGTCGCTCCATTTTTTTCGGCCTGGATCAGCTTATACTTAACAATCGGGTTGTCCTCCGGCAGCATGCCCAGAACCAGAATGGTATCAGCACTGACAATGGCCTGCATATCCCGGATCTGGTAATTACCTTGACGGACAGCTGCTTCTCCCGTCTTGCGGTTACTGAAACTGAAAGTCTCAGCCCGGAGCACCTCGGCCAGCTTAGTAAAGGTATAAATTTCCTCATTGGTATACTTGGGTGAAATGCCCATCTTCACGGCTTCGGCGCCGTAACGGGCGGCAATGCTCTGAGATCTTTTGGCAATGGTCACCAGGGCGTCGTACCAGGTGGCTTCTTCCAGCTCACCTTGCTTATTGCGGATCAGCGGGGTGGTGATGCGTTCGCCCCACTGGACCAGGTTGGTGCCAAAGCGGCCGCGGCCGCACATCACCCCCTGATTGAGATCCTGATGGTTTTTCTGCGGAATCGCTTTGATGATCGTATCACCCTTGGATTCGATGATGATCTGACAGCCAGCGGAACAGTAGCCGCAGGTGGATTCAGTTTTTTTGGTATCCAAGGGAATCTGTTTAATCCCGGTGAGCCCTTCTCTTAAAGCGCCGGTGGGACAAACCGAGATGCACATGCCGCAGCTGACGCAGCCGGTGTCTTTCAGTGGCTGTCTCAGAGCCGGTTCGACAATGGTTTCAAAGCCCCGGTCAACCAGACCGAGGGCCTCGGCGCCGACGATTTCGTCGCAGACCCGGACGCAGAGACCGCAGGTGATGCACTTGCTGTTGTCGCGGATGACAAAGGGATGGTCGTCCTGAATCTTGGCTTCCGGGTTCTTGCCCTTGAAGCGTTCAGGTTTAACATTATATTCATTGGCATAGGCGATCAACTTACATTCAAAGTAATCCTGACAGCCGCATTCAAGGCAGCGTTTGCCTTCTTCGACAGCCTGTAAGGGGTTGTAGCCTTCGACCACTTCCAGGAAGTTATCATTACGCTCTTCCGGTAAGAGATGAACCATCACCGGGCGTTTGTTTTTCTTGATGCTTTCGAGATAATCCTGGTCCACTGACTCACGGATCACGTAATAGGGTTCGTGGTAAGCGATGGTTTCGCCGTTTAGATAGCCTTCGATAAAGGGCACGGCTTTTTTGGCATCGCCAACGGCTTTAATGACAATCGAGGCGCCGCTGTTGATGCAGTCCCCGCCGGCAAAAACACCGTCGAGATTGGTCCGGAAGGTCTGTTCGTCGGCCAGGACGGTGTTCCATTTGGTCAGGGCCAGGCGGTTATCAATACTGTTTTCTTTGCTTTCGTTGTTTTCTTTTTTATCGGTGTTGGCGGCACCGATCCCATCGGGGTTAATCCCCTGGCCGATGGCCAGAATCAGGGTATCGATGTCGAGGATCTCTTCTTCGCCAACCATCGGAACTGGGCTTCTTCTGCCACTGGCATCGGGTTCGCCCAGAGCCATTTTCTGGAGTCTTATCTTAACGATCTGACCGTCGTCGCCTTTGATCACTTCGATGGGGTTGGTCAGGTTCTTGAAGATCACCCCTTCTTCTTCGGCTTCGCTGATTTCAATTTCTTCCGCCGGCATTTCGGCTTTAGTCCTTCGGTAGATGTTGTAGACTTCTTTGGCACCTAACCGGATCGCGGTACGGCAGGCATCCATGGCAGTGTTGCCGCCGCCGACAATGGCGACTTTTTCGCCAAGGACAATCGGTTCGTTATTGGCCACCTGCTGGAGCAGCTCAATCCCGCCGATGACGCCCTTGGCATCGATGCCGTCACATCTCAGGCCGGAACTGGTCCAGGCACCCAGGGCCACATAGACGGCGTCATGGGTGTTGCGGATGGTGTCAAAGGGGATATCGACGCCGATGCGGGTATTGTTTTTAAAGACCACGCCCATGTCTTCAATCAGTCCCACTTCTTCATCGACCACCCCTTTGGGTAAGCGATATTCGGGGATCCCGTAGCGGAGCATCCCACCCATTTTGGGCATAGCGTCATAGATAGTAACGGCGTGGCCGGATTGGATCAGATAATAGGCGGCAGTGAGTCCGCCAGGGCCGCCGCCGATAATGCCGATGGATTTGCCGGTGGCTTTGGCGATTTCGGGTCGGAACATCTCATGAGTCATATCAAAGTCGGCGGCGAAGCGTTTGAGCCAGGCAATGGCGATCGGCTGATCGACGTCGCCGCGCCGACAGGCGTCTTCACAGGGATGGGGACAGACCCGGCCAATGGCCCCGGGCAGGGGCAATTGTTCTTTGATCAGCTTTAAGGCTTCTTCGAATTCGCCATTGGCGATTAAACCGACATAGCCCTGGCAGTCGGTGGTGCCGGGACAGGCCCGTTTACAGGGGGCAACGCAGTCGCCGATATGTTTGGAAAGCAGTAACTCGAGGTTGGTTTTGCGGGATTCAATGACTCGGGGGGTCCTGGTGCTGACTACCATGTTGTCGCTGATTTCAGTGGCGCAGGCTTTGAGAATCTTGGGAATGCCGGCAACTTCCACCACACAGAGGCCGCAGGAACCGTAGATCTCCAGGCGGTCGTCATAGCACAGGGTGGGAATATCTATTGCATTTTCCCGGGCGACTTCTAAAATGGTTTGTCCGGGAATACCGGTGACTTCTTTTCCATCGATGTTTAGTTTAAATTTTTTCATTCTCCCACTCCTTTCTAGTCAATGATGACGGAATCAAATTTACAGACGGCAAAGCATTTGCCGCACTTGATGCAGAGGTCCTGATTGATTTCATGGACCAGCTTCTTTTCGCCGGTAATGGCTGCCACGGGACAGTTCTTTTTGCAGGCGCCGCAGCCCACGCATTTTTCTTTGTCAATGGTGTAGGTTAACAGCGGCTTGCAGCTTTTGGCGGTGCATTTATGATGATAAATATGGTCTTCATATTCGTTTCTAAAATATTTGATGGTGGTCAGCACCGGGTTGGGGGCAGTCTGACCCAGGCCGCACAGGGAACCGTCTTTGATCTTGTAACAGAGTTCTTCGAGCAGTTCGATGTCACCATTCTGTCCTTCTCCCTGGGTAATCCGGTTGAGGATTTCCAGCATCCGGGTGG
>NZ_JBDODG010000025.1:0-44349 GCF_039830195.1 Acetobacterium sp.
GTTTCAGAATTACCGTTCGTTCATGTAATATTTCAGCCGGTGCCGGATTTATTGTTGCCCTGACCGGAGATATCATGAAAATGCCTGGTCTGCCAAAAGTACCAGCAGCCGAAAAAATCGATGTTGATGAAAATGGTGTTATTTCTGGTTTATTCTAGAAATATGTTGCTGATTAAAAGGGTTCTTCGGAACCCTTTCAATAAATAAGTTTGTTAAAAAAAATACGATAAAAATTGAAGTGGAGTTTGTGAATGGAATTTGATGCAGTAGGAACTGATTTTAGTTCTATCTCAGAAAAAAAATGTACTGAATTTGTTGAAGCCCTGTACAGCAAAGCAGCTGTCCCAGGTGGTGGCGGTGCAGCCGCATTAGTTGGTGCAATCGGAACAGCTTTAGCTGGAATGGTTTGCAACTTGACCACCGGCAAGAAAAAATATGCGGAGTATGAAGAAGATATTCAGCGTATTTTAAAAGAAGCACAGGTTCTTCAAGATCGTTTGCTAGCAATGATTGATGAAGACGCAAAAAACTTTATGCCTTTAGCAAAAGCCTATGGTCTTCCCAAAGAAACAGAAGAAGAAAAAGCTTACAAAGAAAAAACCTTAGAAGAATGCACCAAGGTTGCGTGCAGTATTCCGCTTGAAATCGTTGAAGTATGTTACAAAGCTGTTTTATTACAGGAAGAACTGGTCGGCAAAGGTTCTGCTTTAGCCATCAGTGATGTTGCTTGCGGTGTTCAATGTTTAAGAGCCGCGATGATCAGTGGTTGGGTGAATGTTTTAATTAATATTAAAACAATTAAAGACGCCGATTATGTAGCAGATGTTAACAATCGAGTTAAACCGATGTTGGATAAAGGTGTTGAAATTTGTGACCGCGTTTATGCAGATGTTGAAAAACAACTTTCATAAAAGAACTATTTAAAAAGATCGATTAAAAAATTTTGAACAAAGAGGAGTATTATAATTATGGCAGCAAAATTATTAAGTGGAAAAGAAGTTAGCGAGTCAATGTTGGCTGAAGTGCTAGCAGATGCTAATGCATTAAAAGAAAAAGGCATAGTCGTAAAAATGGCAATCATGCGAGTTGGTGAAGATCCAGGGTCTATTTCTTACGAAAAAAGTATCATCACCAGAATGGGAAAATCAAACATTGAAGTTGAATCTGTTCAGTTCCCAATCGATGTAACCGAAGCTGATTTCATTGCAAAACTTCAGGCAATTAATGAAGACAAAAATATTCATTCTGTTTTAATCTTCCAACCACTTCCAGATCAAATCGATGCAGAAAAAATCAAATATCTGTTAAGCCCAGAAAAAGATCCAGATGCTCTTAACCCTACAAACTTAGGAAAACTGATGATCGCCGATGAAAGAGGATTCTTCCCATGTACAGCTGAAGGCGTTATGGAAATGTTTAAATTCTATAATATCGATGTTAAGGGTAAAGATGTTGTTGTTATTAATAACTCTAACGTTTTAGGAAAACCACTTACAATTATGCTGACAAACGAATTTGCGACCGTAACTATGTGTCACGTACATACAAAAGATACTGCTTCTTACACTAAAAAAGCGGATATCGTTGTAACCGCATGTGGTATCTACGGCTTAGTAAGAGCTGACATGTTAAGCGAAGACTGTATTTTAATTGACGTTGCGATGTCTCAGATGAAAGACGAAAACAAAGAATTTGTATTAAACGAAGAAGGCAAAAAAATTCGTGCTGGGGATGCTCACGTAGACTGTTTAGACAAGGTAGCAATGATTACTTCAGCTACACCAGGATGCGGCGGCGGAACAGGCCCAATTACAACAGCTTTATTGGCTAAACATGTTATTCGAGCATGTAAAATGCAAAATAACTTATAAAATCTGAAAAAACAAAGGAGGTATACAATTGGAGGATTACACAAAGTTTAAACTGAAAAGAAAGGAAGAGCTTGATGCGGTTCTGGCAGACAAGGATGATTTGTTTGTTATAGCTTGTAATAAATGTTTTAAGGAACTCGACAGTTTTGACGAACCAGAATGCGGTTTGTTTGAAGAGATTGCCAAAGAACAGGGCAAAAATATCGTTGGCTCGGCACGAATTGATTTTCTGTGCAATGAACCATTAACATCAAAGAGCTTCCAAGGTCTTATTCCCCAAGAAACCAAAAATGTGTTTGTTATTTCATGTGGTCTGGGTATTCAGACGATTGCAGGAATGGCGGAAATGCCAGTATATGCTGCAAGCGACTCCGTTGTTGTTGATGGCTATCATGGCATGGCATTGACAACCACCTTATGCGAAGCATGTGGCCAGTGTTACCTGAACATGACCGGAGGAATCTGCCCAGTCGTAGATTGTTCAAAGAGCTTACTGAATGGTCAATGTGGCGGTGCTAAAAATGGCAAATGTGAAGTTGACAAAGAGATGGATTGCGGATGGCAGCTCATCTATGAAAGACTCGAAAAACAAGGACGTTTGCAAGAACTGTTAAGCAAACCCGTGGAACTTCGGGATTATTCCAAAGTAAATCACAAATTTGTCAGCGAATATGTAAAATCTGTCCGTGAAGAACGATATGAAGGATACTATGGTGGAATTCACCCAACCGAATTTAAAGAGTTGAGTGAACATATCGCAGTGGTTCCTTTCCCAGATCCAGTGAACGTGGTTATTCCTATGTCACAGCATGCTGGTGCACCAGCTGAACCAATTGTAACAGTTGGACAGCAGGTAAAAATGGGTCAGAAAATTGCTCAGGCAGCAGGCGTTGTCAGTAGTGCGATTCATGCCAGCGTCAGCGGTACGGTTGTTGCTGTTGAACCACGATTGCATCCAATCAGCGGGCTGGATAGCTTAGCGATCGTGATTCAGTCAGACGGTAAGAACACCCTTGACGAGTCAGTCAAACCAGCTGGTGATATTGATACACTTTCTGCTGATGAAATTATCGAAATCGTTCGTGAAAAAGGCGTTGTCGGTATGGGTGGGGCTGGATTCCCAACTGCCGTTAAACTTAAATCACCTAAACCAATTGAACTGGTTTTACTCAACGGTTGTGAATGCGAACCAATTCTGACCGCGGATCACCAGGTTCTGCTGGCGTATGCCGATGAAGTAATTTATGGTCTAAAAGCGATGATGAAAGCATCAGGCGCACCAAAAGGCGTGATTGCCATTGAAGACAACAAGTTGGATGCAGTTGAATTACTGCAGGCAAAAACTGCTGATATCGAAAACATCGAAATCGTCGTTGCGAAAACCAAATACCCACAAGGGGCTGAAAAAATGCTCATCAAACGGGTTATGGGTAAACAAGTGCCAAGTGGCGGCCTGCCAATGGATGTTGGCGCAATTGTATGTAACGTGAGCACAGCTAAAGCCGTTTCCGATGCAATTCAATTGGGCATGCCTCTGGTTGAACGTGTTGTGACTGTCAGCGGTAACCGCATGAACAAACCCGGCAACTATTTGGTCAAAATCGGTACCTCGGTCAAAGATATCGTCAACCATTGCGGCGATGTCAAAGGCGATGATGTAACGGTTAAAATCGGTGGCCCAATGATGGGATTCGCCCAGGCGAACCTAAATGTTCCAATGCTGAAATGTTCCAATGGTATTATTGCTGTTGAAACCACTGTTAAAGAAGCCGTAGAATGTATCAAGTGTGGCCGTTGTGCAGATGTCTGCCCAATGGAACTGCGTCCGCTGTATTTCACCAAATATGCGCTGTCAGAAGACTGGGAAGGCATGAAAACACAGAATACAATGGATTGTATTGAATGTGGATGCTGTGAATATATCTGTTCATCAAAAATTCCAATTGTTGAACGAATTAAAATCGGAAAAACTGCCATAAGGGAGGGTAAATAATATGCTGATTACCCAACTAAAATCAAAAGAAACAATCGAAGCACTGGCTCAAGGAAAAACGGTGATCATTAACTGTCACGGCTGCAAAGAAGTTTATTTCGCTGAACACGAAGCAGATGAACTGCAAAAAGACCTTAACGGCGTGACTCAGATTATCACAACGGATTACATCTGTAATCCAGATAATTTAAAATTGCAATTGCAAAAACATACCGATGTCATTAATGCGGCAGATACCATTCTGGTATTTTCCTGTGGCGTTGGGGTTCAGACGGTTGCTGCTCAATTTGAGGGCAAAAGAGTCTATTCCTGCTGCGATACCTATCCATTACCAGGATTCCAGGGTGTTACACCACTGAATGTTGATTGTGGACAGTGTGGCGAATGCTATCTGAACGGTACCGGCGGAATTTGTCCAATTACTGCATGTTCAAAAAGTTTGCTCAACGGCCAATGTGGCGGTGCCAAAGAAGGCAAGTGCGAAGTTGATAAGGAAATGGAATGCGGATGGGAACGGATTTACCGAAAATTGGAAAAACTGAATAAACTGGATAATATGAAATATGATGCACCAAAAGTGCGGAATTATCACAATCCAAACGCAGAAGAACCAACAATTTAAGAAGATTAGGAGTAATTATAAATGAGAATAACTGAGCTGTTTCAACGTGGCGAGTTTGTATTAACTGCAGAAGTGGGACCTCCAAAAGGAGTTGAGCTTGACCACTTAATTAAAGATGCCCATGAATATTTAAAAACCCGGGTTCATGCATTGAATGTAACGGATAACCAATCCTCAGTCATGCGTACTGGTTCACTGGCAACATGTAAGGTATTAAAAGATGAGGGACTGCTCCCAATTTTTCAAATTACCTGCCGTGACCGAAATCGTATTGCTTTACAGTCTGATGTATTAAGTGCCGCATTACTGGGCATTGAAAATTTATTACTGTTAACAGGGGATTACACCACATTGGGAGATCATCCTCAAGCAAAACCTGTTTTCGATTTGGATTCCGTTTCGTTAATTCATGCGGTAAAACGATTAGAAGAAGGCTTTGACATTGCCGGTAATGCAGTTGATGGAGCACCACCTAAGTTTGCTAAAGGCGCTGTTGTATCGCCATGTAGCGACTCTGTTGATGTCCAATTGGCAAAAATGGAAGCAAAAGTGAAAGCTGGATGCGAATATTTCCAAACCCAGGGTGTTTATGAGCCAGAAAAATTCATCAAATTCATGGAACAAGCTAAACAGTTTGGTGTTCCAGTTCAACTGGGTCTGATCATCCCTAAAAATGTCGGCATGTGCCGATACATGAATGCCAATGTAGCTGGTGTTCATGTTCCAGATGATATGATTAAAGAATTGCAAGCTGATAAAGAAAAAACAAAAGCTGGCGATACTGGCGTGGAAATCTGTGCTCGTCTGATCAAAGAATGTAAAGATTACGCACAAGGCGTTCACATCATGTCATTAGGTTGGGAAAACAGAATTCCCGAAATTCTTGATATGGCTGGAATTGCTCCAATAACTCCAGTAGTATAATAATCAGTAACAAAACTGAATGTCGGCCGAGCCGGAAATTCTAAAATGCTCCTCTTAAGGTGGACCGTTTATATCATTAAACTGTCTACCTTAAAAAGGAGGAGTTTTTTATTTTGGGGAATAAAATCCACCAAAATTCTGAATATTGCAGGTTTATAGGTTGGTGATAAGGTGAAAATAACAGTAATTGGAACAAGCCCGAACAGATCTAAAGCAACGGATGAGATTCATGACGTTTGCGTAAACAAAAAAACATGTTGATCGATTGTCATGTTCATTGTGGTTTGGGTCAATTCAGAGGATTAAGACCGTCTGAAATTGATGATTTAGCGATGGAAACGATGAAAGACCTCATTCAAATCTATCAAAATAAAGGGGTACAGGCAATCCGTGATGGTGGGGATGGTTCAGGAATGGGAATAATCCTTAGAGATGTTTCAAAAGATTCTGATCTTATTGTTAAGACACCCATTCGCGCTTTTTTTAAAAAAGGCCATTACGGTGATTTTTTAGGGGACTCAGTAGATAATCTTAATGATGGCATAAAGAAGATGAATCAACTCATTAAACAAAAGCCAGATTTCATAAAAATTATTTTAACCGGAATCATGAGTTTTACCACATTGGGTGCCTCAGGACCGGTGGGGTTTTCTAAAAGTGAATGTTCGGAGATGATTGATCATGCTCATCAAAAGGGTTTATCGGTCATGGTTCATGCCAACACTCCAGAGGGTATTATGATAGCTTTGACATCCGGCGCGGATACCATTGAGCACGGCTATGGGATAAATGATGACTGCCTGCATGCGATGCGTGAGAGTGGCGTTGTTTGGGTGCCGACCCTGGCACCATTTGCCAATATAGCCAGATGTGATGATACGAGTCCAATGAAAAAATATCAAAAAGTATCGGAAGCTTATTTTAGACAACATCAGTTGATGGTAAAAAAAGCAGATGCAATGGGTGTGAACATTGCATTGGGAAGTGACTCAGGAGCGACGTTAGTTCCCTTGGGACAAGGCACTTTAGATGAGCTTGGTTATTTACTCGATTGTGGATTGACAGAAGAAAAATTGGAAAGCATTGGAAAAAGGGTTATCGACCTCTAATAGTCTTAGCATATAAGAATCCCTGCAAATTTTATTTGCAGGGATTCTTTCTTTTGAATTGCTGCAAATTAACCGGGTGACATGTTTGTTCTTCAAACTCAGGGGTATAAATTATTAATAATCTATAAATTGGATGGTGTGCAAATGTTATATGAAAAATTTGTGGAGTGTCTGGAAAACGATGATAAACCCAATGCCGTGCGAATTGCACTGGATGCCCTGGAAACGGGAAAGGTTGGCATTGTGGAGTTATACAACGAGTTGTTAATGCCCGCCCAAAACAAAATGGAACTGGAAGAAAGACGAGAATCAGTGGCAATCTGGAAAGAACATTTTAGAACATCGGTGGTTCGTACTGTTATCGAATACTGCTATCCCCGGGTTATCAATGAAGGACTGCGTAACAGCTTTAGAGCGGGGCGGAAAAAAATTATGATTTTCTGTCCCGCCGAGGAATACCACGACATTGGTGCCCGGATGATTGCTGATTTCTTTACCTTATGCGGTCATCAGGTCTATTTCTTAGGTAGTAATACACCGCCGGAAGCGCTTTTGCAGGCAATGGTCCGATTGCGACCCGAGGTCATAGCGATGGGAGTCAGTAATTATTTCAATCTGGTTGCCGCCAGGCGAACCATTGAAGATGTCCGTAAAATTCTCGGCAACGAAATCAGCATCATTTTAGGTGGCGCAGCATTTAAAGATAATTTATCGGTGGTAAAAGAAATCGGCGGTGATTATTATGTGGATAGCTATGACGCGGTGGTAAGAATTTCAGAAGGGTGGGAAAATCATGAAACTGGCATTTGATATAGCCTTGCGGTTTTTAAAATCCAGTAAGGGTCAAACCATTCTGATTGTTTTGGGGATTGCGATCGGGGTGTCGGTTCAGATATTCATCGGGTCACTGATCACTGGTCTTCAAAAAAGCCTGGTCGATAAAACGGTGGGTAGTGCGCCGCAGATTACCGTTGCGCCCCAGGAAGATGGTGATTTTATTTTAGACCCCCAGGCTGAAATAAAAACGATCAAAGCCGCCAATCCAGAAGAAATAACAAACCTTGTGGCGGTTACTCAGGGGCCGGCCATCTTAAAAACACCCGATCAGTCGACTACCATTATTATCAGAGGTTTTGATTGGGACACTGCTCAGGGAATCTATAAAATAACAGATCGGGTGGTTAAAGGCGAGCTGGGGATAAATGAAAATGAAGTTATTATCGGAAAGGACCTTTCAAAAAACCTGAACGTAGCAATCGGCGATACGATTGAAATGATCACCCCGACTGGAAAAATAGGAGAGTTTCTGGTAACTGGTTTTTTTGATTTGCAGGTAAAGTCTTTAAATGAATCTTGGATTCTAACAAATAATGGTACAGCCCAGACATTTTTGGAAACCGGTGAAGGCGTATCGCAGATCGAAATGCAGGTACAGGATGTCTTTGCTGCGGATGAAGTGGCCATGGATGTGGAAAAACGCTTAGATGACGATTCCTTAGTTGTGACAAACTGGAAGGAAGAAAATGCCGCCTTATTATCCGGGCTATCAGGGCAAACCGCTTCAAGCCTGATGATTCAGGTTTTTGTTCTGGTTTCAGTGGTATTGGGCATCGCCAGTGTCCTGGCCATCAGTGTCGTCCAGAAGTCCAGACAGATCGGGATATTAAAAGCGATGGGAATGCATAACCCCAAAGCCAGTCTGGTTTTTTTGTTTCAGGGATTTTTGCTCGGCATCCTCGGGGCTTTTGTCGGTATCGGGCTGGGAATCGGACTGAGTTGGTCATTTGCCACCTTTGTCACCAATCCGGATGGGTCTTCATTGGTGCCCTTCTATATTGACTGGGTTTTTATCGGCATTTCAGCGGGAATTGCGATTATCGCTTCAACCCTGGCGGCCTTAATTCCAGCCATTCGCGTGTCCAGACTGGACCCCATGGAGGTAATTAAAAATGGATAATTTTGTGGTTGAAGTCAAAGGGGTATCAAAGGTCTATGGCAAGACGATTAAAACGGTCGCGCTTCATGAACTGAATCTGGGCTTTAAAACCGGCTCTTTTAACGCCATAATTGGCGAGTCTGGTAGCGGTAAAAGTACCCTCCTCAATATTATCGGAACCCTGGATCGGCCAACTAAAGGGGAAGTAATTATCAACGGCGTATCTACCAGAAACATGTCAAAAGGACGTTTGGCTGACTTGCGTAATGAAACATTGGGTTTTGTTTTCCAGTTTCATTACCTGTTACCAGAGTTTACGGCCCTGGAAAATGTGCTGATGCCACATCGGATCGCCCAAGGCAAGGCTGATAAGCAAAGTCGGCAGAGGGCCAGGGAAATCCTGAATCTGGTGGGACTGGAAAAGGTGGAAAATAATTTGGCAACAAACATGTCGGGGGGACAACAGCAACGAACCGCTATTGCCAGGGCACTGATGAATCAACCCAAAATTATTCTGGCCGACGAACCCACCGGTAATCTGGATTCTCAGACCACCGACAGCATTTATCAACTCTTCCGGAAGATCAACCAGGAACTGGGAACCACCTTTATCATCATTACCCATGACCGACGGGTTGCTGAAAAAGCAGACCGCATTGTCGAAATTCTGGATGGTCGAATTTCACTGGATATTGTCAAATGAACAAGGTTTCAGCATCAAATAAGCTACTATAATAATATAGTAAATTATTTGATGCTTTCATTGATTTTGATAATTATTACTGGTAATCATGCCAATCATCGTATAAAATAGGAAAAAAGACATTTTCAAGCGTAAACTAGGGGAAAATCAATGAAAAAAATTATGATCGTACGTCCCAGTGATTTTGTGGATATTACTCTGGCAATCCCGGGAATCATGACAGATGTAAAATACTATACGGGAGATAATTTTGTGGGCGAAAGAATCGACGGCTATGAAGCCCCCATCATTTTATTAACTGAAAAAGCGGCAATCGCCCTGGGGCGAGTTCAAAAACAACTTCTGGAAGAAGGATTTGGATTAAAGGTTTTTGACGGGTATCGACCAAAGCGCGCAGTGGACCATTTTGTTCGCTGGGGAAAGCTGGACGAAGATGAGAAAACCAAAAGCGTCTATTATCCGGAGAAGACGCGCCAGGAAATTTTCGATGGCGGTTTTATCGCCCCGGAATCTTCCCATACCCGGGGCAGCACGGTGGACCTGACGGTGGTAAACATCGAAACAGGGACCGAAATCGATATGGGTGGAATGTTTGATTTCTTTTCGGAGGTCTCTTACAGCGATTATGACCATCTTACCCTGGAACAAAGTAAAAATCGGGTCCAGCTCCGCTATCTGATGCGTTCAGAGGGGTTTGAACCAATGCAGCAGGAGTGGTGGCACTTTACGCTTTCAGACGAGCCGTATCCCGAAACCTATTTTGACTTTCCGATTCAAGGCTAATCGCACTTAACGTTTTGGCGGCCAGTAAATGAAAAAAGATGAATTTTTGAATGAGCCTCTTTTAATCGGAAATATTGCATTTTATTAATGAATTGTCAAAAAAATGTGATATAATGATAAAATTAGAGAAAAATACTATAACATCAGGAAAGAAGTGGAAAAATGAGAAAAAGAAACAAAACACTCTTAATTGGATTAGGTGTGTTGTTAGTAATTTTCACGATTCTATTATCACTGAACCAATTTTATATCGATTATCTTTGGTTTGTGGAAATGGGATATACTGAAATTTTCTTTAAAGAACTGGTTACAAAAACACAAATAGGTATTCCGATCTTTATTGGGTTGATGCTTATTTTGTTTTTTTATTTAAAGTTGCTTAATCGTATTTCAGCAAGTTACATCGGGAGTGTCCAAAAGGCAACGAAAAAGCAGAATATCCTCGCAATTGGTGTGAGTGGTGTTGTCGCTTTTTTTCTGACCATTTTAATCTCAGATCGGCTTTGGTACCAAATCCTGGAATTCATCAATCAGACTCAATTCAATTTGACAGATCCCATCTTCAATCAGGATCTGGCCCTTTATTTTTTTGGATTGCCATTATATCAGGAAGTCTTTTCTATTTTTATCGGTTTCTTTGCAGTTATCGTCGTTTTGACTTTTTTATACACGGCCTATATCCTCTATCAGGGCAAGAAAATCGAATTCAGCCGGGAACAAGATCTGGAATCCATTAAAGATAATGCCAAGGGGATATTCAAATCCTATCTTGAGATTGCATCCAGGCAGATCGGCATTTTTTTAGGAGTGCTTTTTTTAATCCTGTCAATTGGCAGCTTTTTAGAAGCTTTTCAGTTGCTGTACTCCAGTTCCGGGATTGTCTATGGCGCCGGTGCGGCAGATATTGATGTCGGACTGAAGGTCATCATTATTAAAGGCGTTTTATGTCTGGTTCTGGCTGTTACATCCATATTTTCCGGCTATAAGAAAAAATATCTGTTCATGGGGGCCGGTCCGGTCTTGTTTATTGTGGTGGTAATTTTAGGCGGAGCAGCCCAGGGAATCTATGAATCGCTGATTGTTATCCCCAACCAATTTACCAAAGAAGAACAGTATATTGCCAATAACATTGAGTATACGCAACAGGCTTATGATTTAGCCAACGTTGAAACAAGAGAGTTTTCAGGAACTCAGGAAATAACCGCAAAAGAAATTAAAGAAAATCAAATTACAATCGATAATATACCAATTAACGATCAAATACCAACCCAGGAAATGTATAATTCTTTACAAGGGATCAGGAACTACTATCAATTTTATGATGTTGATGTGGATCGCTATTTTGTCAATGGTGTCTATACCCAGGTGTTCCTGGGCGCCCGGGAAATGAACAATACCTTGTTACCCACTGAAGCGAAGACCTGGGTCAATCAGCACTTGAAGTATACCCATGGCTTTGGAACAGCGGTGTCCCCGGTCAATAAAACAAACAATGTCGGACAGCCGGATCTGATCGTCAAAGATGTTCCGCCGGTTACAGATGTGAGCGAACTGGTCATTGACGAACCGCGGATTTACTTCGGCGAAAATGACTACGGCTACGTTGTCACCAACTGTACGACAGCAGAGTTTGATTATCCTCAGGGCAATGATAACCAGGAGGTAACCTACACGGGGACAGCGGGGATCCAAATGTCCTTTATCAATAAACTGGCATTCGCGCTCTATCATGGCTCATCGGAACTGCTTTTGGCAAATGAAATCACGGCTGACAGTAAGATGCTGATTCATCGCAATATTTCAGAACGCGTCTCAACCATCGCTCCATTTTTAAGCTATGATAGTGATCCCTACATGGTGATCTCAGAAGGCCGTCTGTATTGGATTGTTGATGCCTTTACCACCAGTGATCGCTATCCTTACTCACAGCCAGTTGATGAGGCTGGCAATAATTATGTGCGTAACTCGGTGAAGGTGGTTGTTGACGCCTATAATGGTGATGTGACCTTCTACAAGGTGGATAATGAACCGGTTCTGGAAACCTACAGTAAAATATTCCCCGGATTTTTGAAAGATCTTTCAGAAATGCCGGAAGGAATCAAACAACATCTGCGGTATTCAAAAACCATGTTTGACATTCAATCGGATATTTATAAAACCTATCATATGTCAAATGCCAGGGTCTTCTATAATAAGGAAGATCAATGGGAGACGGCAACCCAGTTTTATGAATCTGAAAAAACCGAGGTACCGGTGGAATCGGCTTATACCATTATGAAACTACCGGATCGAGAGGCTGAATTTATGTTGACGATGCCTTTTACACCAAAAGATAAGGATAATATGATTGCCTGGCTGGCAGGGGTATCGGATGGCCCAGGTTATGGTCAGCTGATCTTGTATGAGTTTCCCAAACAGCAGTTGGTTTATGGTCCGATGCAGATCGAACAGCGAATCGATCAGGATACGATTATCTCACCGCAATTGACGCTTTTAGGACAACAGGGATCACGGGTTCTGCGGGGTAATTTGATGTCGATACCGATCGAAAATGCGATTATCTATGTGGAACCAATTTACATTCAAGCGCCTGGTGGCGAAAACAATCTGCCGGAATTAAAAAAAGTGGTGGTGTGTTACCAGAATGAAATTGTCATGGCAGACTCCCTGGAGTTGGCGCTGGCACAGGTTTTTGACATTCAGGAATTGCTGAGTAATAACCCACCGACCCAAAGCACCGGAAGCACATCAACCACCGCAGAATTAGTGGTGAAAGCGAATGCCCTATTTAAAGAAGCACAAGACGCACAAAAAGCCGGTAACTGGGCAGGGTATGGACAAAAAATCAGTGAGTTAGAACAGGTTCTGGCTCAGCTTACGCAACTAACTGGGGTAACTCAGTAGGATAAGATCATAAGTTTTTAAAAGCAGGAGGAAAAAATGCTCGATATAAAGCGCATAAGAGAAAATAAAGAAGAAGTTCAGGCAGGTTTGGACAAACGCGGTCAATACGATTTAAGCGTTGTTACCGCATTAGATGAAAAACGTCGGGAAACATTGGGTCAGGTTGAAGAAATGAAAAGCCGGCAAAATGTGGTGTCCAAACAAATTCCGGTTTTAAAGAAAGAAAATAAAGATTGTACCGAGATTTTTGCTGAAATGAAGGAACTGTCAAACAAGATTAAAGATCTGGATGCAGAAGTCAAAACAATCGATGATGAGATCAAAATTCAGTTGCTGAATTTTCCGAATATTCCCAACCCGCAAGTCAAGGTTGGAAAAGATGACACTGATAATCTGGAAATCAGAAAATGGGGTGAACCCCGAAAATTTGATTTCGAGATCAAAGCTCATTGGGATATTGGGGTGGATCTGGACATTCTCGATTTTGAACGCGCGGTCAAAATCACCGGGGCCCGATTTAGCATGTTCAAAGGCGATGGAGCCCGATTGCAACGGGCACTGATTAACTTTATGCTTTACACCCATTGCGAAGAACATCATTATACCGAAATCTCGCCACCATTTATGGTGAATCGGGAAAGCATGACCGGCACCGGACAATTGCCAAAATTTGAAGAAGATGCCTTTCATCTACCAAGTAAGGACTTTTTTCTGGTGCCGACCGCCGAGGTACCGGTAACCAATATCTATCGCGATGAAATATTGGGCGAGGAGGAATTGCCCAAATACTTCACCGCCTATACCCCCTGCTTCAGGCAGGAAGCCGGATCAGCTGGTCGTGATACCCGGGGATTAATCCGTAACCACCAGTTTGACAAGGTCGAAATGGTTAAATTTGTTCATCCGGATCGGTCCTACGAAGAACTGGAATCTTTAACGAACAATGCGGAAGATATTTTACAATTACTGGGGATCCCTTACCGGGTGGTTGAATTATGCACTGGAGATCTGGGCTTTAGTTCTGCCAAAACCTACGACATTGAAGTATGGATGCCAAGTTACAACCGCTATGTCGAAATCAGCTCCTGTTCAAATTTTGAAGACTACCAGGCCAGACGGGCAAATATTCGCTTTAGAGATGGCGAAACCAAGAAAACCCGCTTTTTGCATACCCTTAATGGTTCGGGACTGGCTGTGGGCAGGACCTTTGCCGCAATTTTAGAAAATTACCAGCAAGCCGACGGATCAGTTATCGTTCCGGAAAAACTGGTACATTACATGTGGGGAAAAACTGTTATCGGCAAGTAAAACATTTAAACAATGTCAATCGAAACCACAAGTCATAAAACTAAAAATAGAAAGAAAAAATGGCACTCGAGAATGAGAATGAGAATCGTGTCAGATGGAGGAATAAAATGAACATGAATGGAAAAGAATTAGTTATAACCGAGGACGGTTTTAATAACATAAAAAAAGAACTGGAATATTTAAAAACAGTCAAGCGCCACGAGGTCGCAGATCGGATTAAAACAGCTCGGGAGTTCGGCGATTTAAGTGAAAATGCTGAATATGATGAAGCGAAAAATGAACAAGGGTTTGTTGAAGGCCGAATTTCGGAGTTGGAACACAAGCTTAAAATAGCAGTTGTTATTGTAGAAAAAGATATTCATACCGACGATGTGGGCGTTGGCAGTATCGTTAAAATTAAAAATCCAATATTGGACTTAGTCGCAGAATACAAAATTGTGGGATCAGCAGAATCTGATCCTAAAAACAACCGTATTTCAAATGAGTCTCCGATTGGGTCGGCTCTGCTGGGTGCAAAGGTAGGCGATACCGTGAAGGTGCAAATACCAGACGGCGAAGCGGCATATCAAATTTTAGAAATACGTAGATAGGGGAGTAGACATTGACAACAGAAAATCTTAGCGAACTTCTAGAAATAAGAAGAGATAAATTAAAGACTTTACAAGATGCAGGGAAGAATCCCTTTGAACAAACCAGTTTCAACGTAAGTGCCCATGCAAAAAAAGTGGAAGATACTTATGATGACTATGAAGAAAAAGAAGTGACCATGGCAGGCCGGATTATGTCCAAACGGGGCCAGGGAAAAGTATCCTTTTATGATCTCCAGGACTCCACCGGAAGAATTCAATTATTTCTGAAAAAAGATGCCCTGCCAGATATGTATGACGAAATTAAAACCTATGACATCGGCGACATCGTTGGGGTTAAAGGGGAAATTTTCAAAACAAAAATGGGCCAGATCTCGGTAAGAGTATCAGAACTGACGCTGCTGAGCAAATCATTACAGATTCTGCCTGAAAAATATCATGGCCTAAAAGATATGGAACTTCGTTACCGACAGCGATATGTTGATCTGATTGTAAATCCCGAAGTGAAGGATGTTTTTCAGAAGCGATCACTGATTATGCGAAAAATACGGGAGTTTTATGATGCCCGAGATTTTATCGAAGTAGAAACACCGGTTCTTTCCAATCTGGCCGGTGGCGCCAATGCCAGACCTTTCATGACCCATCATAATGCTCTGGATATCACTCTGTACTGCCGAATCGCCCTGGAACTGCCGCTCAAGCGATTAATTGTTGGCGGATTCGATAAGGTTTATGAAATGAGCCGGGTTTTTAGAAATGAAGGAATGGACGCCACCCACAACCCTGAATTCACATTACTGGAGTCCTATGAGGCATATGCAAACTATGACGATCTGATGAAAATGATTGAAGAACTCTATAGTTTTCTGGCTAAAGAAGTAAATAAATCGGAAACTGTTATTTATGGTGATCAAGAAATCAGTCTGGCTGCTCCATTCAAACGGGCACGAATGGTTGATTTAGTCAAAGAACATACCAATGTGGATTTTGATGTCATGACAGATGTTGAAGTCGCCCGGGCGGCAGCTAAAGAATTACACGTGGATGTGGATGGAAAAAACAGTGTTGGTGAAATTATGGCCGAAGTCTTTGACGAATTTGTTGAAGATAAACTTATCCAACCAACCTTTGTGACGATGCACCCAGTCGAAATTTCTCCACTGGCCAAGAAAGACCCTAAAGATCCGCGATACACGGAACGGTTTGAATTATATATAAACGGCGCCGAATGTGCCAATGCATTTTCCGAATTGAATGATCCCATTGATCAGAAAGAGCGGTTTATGTCTCAGGTACAGAAGAAAACTGACGGTGATGATGAAGCGCATCCTTTTGATGCTGACTTTATCAATGCCCTGGAAGTGGGTCTGCCGCCGACTGGTGGTTTAGGTATCGGAATTGATCGATTGGTTATGCTGTTTACTAATCAGCATAGCATTAGAGATGTTATTCTTTTCCCGACAATGAAGCCTATCGACTGATAGAATCCCATAAATAGGGCTTTGCGAGGTGTTAAAACCTACGCCATACGCCAATCGTACGCCAATTGATGCAAAATTAAAACTAATTTGATGCATATGGAAGAGGCAATATGATATTTGAACCTCATCAGATAGTAAAAGCCATCTGGTGGGGTTTATTTTTGAGGTAAAAAGGAAGTAAAAAATGAAAAAAGAAACGCAATATCCTATTATTTCATACTCTTGGAAAATATTGAATTTAAATGTTGCTATAAAAGAAATGGATAAATCATCATTTTTGCATCATGGAACGGCCATACCAAAAGATATTAGAGATTTTTTTATTAAAGGGGATATTGAAAAAGGGACTCGAATTGATACATGTTTATTTTATAAAGGAAAAGAATATGATGCTCATATTGAGTCGGATTTGATGGAAAATCCCAGAACACGGTTGTTTTGGTCTAACGAATTTGCAGATTTGGTAATAGAAAAGTTACCAGAGTGGTATGAATGCTTTTTGCATAATCGGAAATCGACAAATAAAGTACCTATTATGAGATTTGAAAAGAATGCATTGTCGAATGGTTTTGAAGTTGAGATTATTGAGCCTTCAATAATTGAGAAGGACTTCATTGATGGAATTGATGACGATACTTCTTTATTATCTGAAGGAACGATAAAACATATTACAAGTAAAAAGTATGAAAGAGAGCCTTTAAACAGAAGGAAAGCTATTGAAATACATGGTAAAGTTTGTGGGATATGTGGATTTGATTTTGAAGAAGTTTATGGTGAAAGAGGTCGGGGGTTTATAGAAATTCATCATATCCGGCCATTATATTCTCTAGATAGAGAGATGATTATAAATCCTGCTGAAGACTTAATACCTGTTTGTTCAAATTGTCACAGAATGATTCATAGAAGAAAAGAAAATATCTTGAGTATTGATGAGATGAAAAAGTTATTGAAAAAATGAGCGCTGAAATGAGAATCAATTGGGAGAAGGAAATCTATGTAAGTGTGGAAATAAAACTCGTCGTGGTAGACATGTTCTCAAATGGAGTGGTTAATGGATAAAAGGCAATATGGGCTGTAAAAAGCTAATATTGCCTTTTATATTGGATAATACAATTTTTTGAAGAGATTATATAGGTCAATACGAACTTCATTAAATAGAATTCTCTATTTGATGAAGTTTTTGTTTTTAAATTATTCTCAAAATATTTGTTCAACCAAAGGGGGCATTATTGCCAAAGGGGATTGGCTTGTAAGGTAGATGGGATTAATACCCAGATTAATTATTTTCTTTAAGTTTGAATCAAATAATTTTTTTTGTGCACCCTTATATTTATTTCGAGCAGAATGAATACTGCTCTGATTTATTTGGTCAAGAATATGGATTAATTGTCTTTTGCTGTACGATGATTCACCGCTGTTTTTAATTATTTCTACATTGGCTTTTCGTTTTCGGTGAGGGTTGATGCCGTAGATTTCTATAATATATTTTTTAAGATAATTATCTTCCAGTACGGAATTTGTAAAATCTTCTATGGAACCTCTAGACACTCCCAGCTGACGTGACAAATCATCGATTCTGCCTTTAAAAAGCTGAGCTTCTACATGATACATATTTTCAATATTCATGATTTGTGCATCTGTCAGGTGGTTCTTTTTATCAAGCTGCTCAGTTTTTTTTCTGTAAAAATGAAAACGGAATGTAGGCCTTCTGCTTTGGTCTGTTTTTTCGTAGGAACAGAATTCGATGCCTGATTCGTAAGCATGGAATTCTAATTTGCGTTTACCGTTGATGTAATTGCATTTGGTTATAATGTTGTTAATCTCATTATGATTTTCTGTAAAATAGTCTCTGGAATATTCAACTTTTTCAAAAAACCAAGGGCTGCCTCTGTGGTAGTTACTTATGAAACCTTCTAAGGTGCTTTCAAGCAAGCTGAGGAAGTTATCGTAAACAAAGTTTTCGATATTGTAGGAAAAAAAATCGTCACCTTTATGAAACACGTTAAAATTGATTACAATCTTCATGCGATAATCATCTTGAAATCGCGTATGGTTTTCCAAACGGATTTCTCGCAATCCGAGAGTATAGAGATTTGTAGCATTGTAATAAGAAAAACCATTTTTGACAGTCCGTGAGAAAGCAGTGTCATGTGTTTCTATCATGGAATGATATTCTTTTTTTGAGATGGATTTTCTTATGATATTACAATGCATGATATCACCGCCTGTATTTCGATAATGTAAATTAGTTCATATATGAACTACGGTTATATTACCATGACGGAAATTGAGTGTCAATTAAATATTTTCATAAAAGTAAAAAACTTCATAAATGAATTGAAAAAAAGAAGGGTCTGTAGTATACTATTATTAGTTAAGGAGGCAAATTTGATGAAATATGATATGAAATTATTAGGAGAAATCGTGAAGGAGGTTCGTATTGCAGCTGGACTCAGTGGAGCGCAGCTTCGGGAGCTGGCAGGAAACCTTGATTCCGCTAGTTTTTCCAGAATAGAGAATCCTATCGGAGATTTTAATCCGAGAGCAGATAAATTTGTTGCAGTATTAAGCGCAGTAGCAAACTTATCACCAGTTACCGAACATAAAATTGATTTTAGCGTCTATTTTACAAGACCCTATGGAAAAGAAACAGTGTGCTTCTTCTTATCTTTCCGTAGTATAGAAGACAACTATACAAATTATATGAATGAAAAATCATCGAATCATTTTTCGACAATAGAAAAGAATTATATGAATTTGGAACAGCCGGTTAGAAATATGTTGGAGAATCATTTTAGCTGTGAGAATGCTGTTAAGGAATTAAATGAATTGATTGAGAAGTACAAATTAACAGTAACCAAAGAATTTAAAGGAAGAGAGGAATATAAGGAAATTCAAGAAAACTTTCAAATACGTTGTAAAATGAGTATAGGATTTCCACAAGCTGATATGGCTCAGGAATATGAGATTGATAAAGCATATCAGACCATGCTTCAAGATGTTAAGGCAGATAATATATTTAGATTCGTACAGGAACTTATAAAATATCGTCTATAGAATTGTCTGTCCTATTAGTGATATCTTGACAATTAAAACGAGCTAGAAAGCCTCTGTTTATCAGGCTTTCTAGCCATTACAAAAGCGAGGTGTTATAATATGGCTTCTAATAGCCCTACTCCCCAACAACAGAGCATTATTCAGGCAACAGAAGGGTATGTAAGAGTACCGGCTGTTCCCGGTAGTGGAAAGACTTATTGTTTAACCCATAGAGTTGCTCATCTAATTCAGGATTTGTATATTGCTCCTGATGTTATCATAGCATTAACATTTACACGAAAAGCAGCATCGGGAATGAAGCGTAAACTCAGGGGATTAATTGGTGATGTTGCGACCTGCTTCATGGGAACTTTTCATCATTATTGTTCTAACATATTGAAGGAAGAAATACATCATCTAGGATATCCGAAACTGTTTAAATCTCTTAGAAGAAGTGACCAGAATAAATTCGTACGAGAGATTCTAAAAGAAATGAATTTATCCGCTAGAGACTATAGGGAAAGGGATGTCCTTGAAAAAATAAGGGAATTCAAAGTAAATGGCAGTTATGTTGAGTTGTTTGAACAAGAACCAAAGACACAGATACTAGAACAAAGCATTCAAAAAGCAGATAGTGCCCATCACATAATGGACGGTATTATTTATAGATATCTATTAAAAGAATTTCAGGTTCATGCATTAGATTATGATGACCTTTTATATTTTACAGTGCATATTTTTAAAAAATACGCTGATGTATTGGATAAGTGGCAGGATAAATGCGAATATGTACTCATAGACGAATATCAGGATGTAAGTAAGGTACAAGCTGAATTAGCAGATATGATTAGTCAGAAATATAAAAACCTTTTTATTATTGGTGATGATGACCAGCTGATTTATTCGTGGAGAGGTTCTAAACCGGAATATCTAATAGAGTTTGATAAAAAATATCCGAATACACAGACTTTCACATTGAATTGTAATTTCAGGAGTACGCCAGAGATTATTAAAGCAGCAGATGCACTGATACAACATAATACAGAGAGGCTTCCTAAGCAGATGAAAACCTCAAATTCAACAGGAAGTCTGCCGGTCTACAACTGTACAAAGACAGCGGTAGATGAAGCAATATGGATAGCAGATAAAATTCATGAATCAGTTGAAGCTGGATGTGAATATAAAGAGATTGCAATTCTGATTAGAAACTCAAGTCAGGCAAGCCATATAGAGCAGCAATTAAGACTACATGCTATTCCATATAAGGCCTATGCAGGAGCGAAATTCTTTGAATCAGAAGAGATACGAACAGTATTGAGTTATTTAAGTATGATATTATTTTTGGATGATTTGTCATTTGAACAGACCGTGAATATGCCCAAAAGAGGATTTGGAAAATCTTCCATGGAGAAAGTAAAACAGTACGCAGCTGATAATCAATTGACATTATTTATAGCATTAATGACACTGGTACAAGCTGGTGAAATAAAAAATAAACAGATATTTGAGTATTATAGACACATATACATAATGAATAAATCACATCAAAGATATTCTTGTCTGGAGCTTGCAAATATAATTTTGGATTGGGGCTATAGAGAAACTCTGGATGGTGACCCGGACCAAGAAAAAAAGGATAATATAACAGCATTATTACAAATGATTAATGAATTAGAAAAAGAGGAAGATGGTCCGATACCCCTTCATGATTTATTGCAATTTTTCGCATTGTTTTCCCCTGAAGATGATGAAAATGATGATGACAAGGTGAAAATCATGACTATCCATACGGCTAAGGGATTAGAGTTTGACCATGTGTTTATACCTGGGATGGTAGAAGGAATCTTACCAAGCGGAAGAGCGGTTACGAAGCAGGCAATAGAAGAAGAACGCAGAGTATGCTATGTGGCCGTAACAAGGGCAGTGAAACAATTATTTCTTAGCAGCTATCAATATCAGTATGAAAAGCAGAGTTCGCCCTCTATGTCATCAAGGTTTATCAATGAGATGGGCGAGAACAACCTTATGATGCTCCAAAAGCCTGTAGAAAGCTTAGCTGTAAATTCCCCCCAAAAGCCGTCATCATATTGTACACCGCAATTTGTTATAGCCCAAAGAGTTAGCGTTGGACTGTGGGGAGAAGGAACCATTATGGAGGTAGATGAGCAGAAACAGAAATATAAAATACTGTTTGATGCGATGCCTAATTTGGCTAAGAACATTGCTTTTACAGCAGACATAAAAATATTGTAACGATTAAGAAGGTTGAAATACACCTTCTTTTATATGTTCGTTTTTAAGGATGTAGTATCAAAACTTTTAAGTTATGACACCGCTGAGCCACCTATGGAAACATGCGGGTTTAATCGGTGTCAAAACATATAGCCAAAAATATCTTAGGGGGAACTATAAAAGGTTCTCTTTTTTTATGCCAAAATTTAAGGAGGATTAAAAAATGAAGTACGGTTATGCAAGAGTAAGCACAAAAGGACAGCTTGACGGAAACAGCATTGAGGAACAAACGAATAAAATTAAAGCCATTTATCCTGATGTTGAAATCGTTGTTGAATCTTTTTCAGGAGCAAAAGAGCGTCCCCTGTTCAATCAGATGTTGGAATCGGCAAAAGAAAATGATTATGTTGTTGTAACGAAATTAGACCGTTTTTGTAGGTCAACAAAAGAAGGATTAGGCTATATCGACCTTTTGTTAAACAAAGGGGTAAAAATCCATATCCTCAACATGGGGTTAATTGAAAATACACCGATGGGCAGGTTGATTGTCACGAATCTGTTAGCATTTGCAGAGTTCGAAAGAGCCATGATTATTGAGCGCACCCAGGGCGGTAAAGCTATCGCCAAGCAGAAAATAGATTATAGGGAGGGCAGACCAAAGAAATTCAACAGTAAGAAAATCAATCACGCAATGGAATTGCTGGAATCCTATTCTTATAAACAAGTGGAAGAAATGACTGGAATCAGCAAATCAACCCTTGTTAGAGAAAAAAGAAAACAATCGGTAATCTAAAATCGCCAGTATAGCGAAAAAAATATGCAAATTTTGAGAGCCACCTGGTTACTATTATTTAAAAGTAGTTCTTAGATTGATACCCTACGGTCATTGTACAAGCGGCAGCATCACGACCTAGACAAGTCGCTAAAAGGTCTTATTCTTATGCCCATTATGAAATACGGCAATCCAAACAGTTCAAATTAAACTAAGAAAGGAACGAGAAAAAATGAGTACAGGAATCAAAACATTAGACGGCTGGTGTGAATTTTCAGACCGAACAGGAAAAGAAAGCATTTATGATTATTTAAATTTGGGGGATATTGTGTCAGAGGACGTCGTGGATAATTTTATGGATATGTTACCGCCAAGAGCCATGTCACATGGATATTTACAGGTAGGTGAAGCATACGACCATGTTTATGATATTGACGGAGAACTAAGAGCCCTTTACATGACCTTTGCTAAGTGTGACGGTCAATGGCGATATTATGGTAATTGCTTTGAATGGGAAACCGTTGATAAGAGTTGGAGATAGCCGAAATGCTTTATTTTTTTGCCCAAAATCGGGAAGGGTGGTGATTGATTATGAAATAAGATAAATTACGATACAAGGCATCTGATTTCAGAAAATCTAAAGAAGAAAGAGTGCTGTTATCCTGATACGTTTACCATCTGTCAGAATTATATGGACTGGCTGAATGAAGCTGATAAAATACGAACAGATGTATGAGATATATACATATTGAGCCGTTGGAACTGAATCGGTATAAAAATAATGATTAGAGTGTCAAAAATAATTTTTGAAGACTTAAAATACAACATATTGCGCTAAGTGGTGTATTGAAATCAATATAATGTATTTTCGATGGCTTAAATTGAGCTTTGAAACTTCAACCAACAATACTGACAAAAGTATTTGTTAAAATGAATGAAACATTATGTTACAATATAATTAATTTGATTGACAGGATGTGAAATTGTGTATTTTCGAAATTGTGGTGCGGTTCTCAATGATAAAGCTGAAATCTGTGTAAAATGCGGATGTCGTCCATTAAACGGAGATAATAATTGACAAAAATGGGAATTTCAGAAGGATATTTATCTACAATGCTGAGAAAGCCTTTGACAGAAGAGATGAAACAGAAAGTACCGGAAGCGGTTAATAAACCAATTTAAGAGTTAATAGCAACTAAAAATATAAATTTATCCATGAAAAGGAGATTCATATATGAAAAGAAAAAACAATAGAAAAACAAGCAGTAATGTAGTAGAAAAGCAGTTGTATCACTACACATCGAGATATCAGGCAGAGCAGATTATTGAGGCGGGATATCTTGAACTAACACCAAGTAATCTGATTAAGCCTACAGATTTAAGGACGGTTAGATATGAAGATGGCAATTATGGCACTGTTAGTGAAATATCCGACCCTGTAAAACCTGTAGTATGGATGACAGATTCATTGGATGGCTCTGAGGAGTATACGAAAAACCCTGAACTTAAGCAGAGAATCAGAATTAGCATACCAATGAAAGAATCTTACAAGTTTTGGGTTGTATGGGCTAAGAAGAATCGTATGAATAAGCAATGGTTCAAAGATTTTACCCAAAATTCTCGTTATGGAACTTGGTATATTTCAGAAGATGCCATTCCGCTTGAAGATGTTTTAATGATAGAAGATTTAACGACTGGCGAAGTTCTTTGGGGTAATCCTCTACAGAGTAGTTTATAGGCGAAAAATTAAGAATAGTTGCTGTGGAAGGTGCTACCAAGTAGGAGCATACTTGTAGTTTCCCTGATTATTTCCCTTATACAGCCAGGGATAACTATGAGTTAGAAAATACAGCAACAAAGGGTTTCTAGGACTGGTTTGACACTTATAATTTGACAATTAACAATAAAGCTGAAGAAGATAAGGAAAAATGATGGTTATGTACAAAAGATTAAAAGAGACATTCATAAAGGCAACTGAAAAAATAGAGTCTGAAATAAGAGCTACAAAGAGAGCAAAACAGGAAGCAGAAAGAAGAGCATACATAGAAAAACTGAATGAAGACGAAAGCGGATGGACTTGCCTATCCGGAGATTGACGGATATAATGACCATAAGAAATCGACAGAAAGGAAAATGCCACTAAAAGATGCACGCTTCAACGGCTAATCATCTCTTAATAGAATTCTAAAAACCTATGGTTATTATATCGGATTATCCGCAGGAATCAATATTTTTTAATAACTAAGAATTATGAAGGTTGAAATACACCTTCTTTTTTATACTTATTTTAAGTAGGTGGTGCCGAAAAGCATACACAAATACTGAGACGTTTAATAAGTGAATGTCTATACATTACGGGACTGTTTTTCAGTCCCTTTTTTATGGCCTCAAAAAGTATACATTTAGGTACTGAACAACGAAAGGAGAATTTTTTATGAAACGATATGGATATCACAGAACATCAACAAAGGAACAGCATCTGGACAGAGGTATTAAAGAAATTGAGAATTACTGCAATAGTAACAGTCTGGAACTGGAAAGAATTTATACTGACCAACAGACTGGAAAAAACTTTAATCGACCCAGGTATCAAGTTTTAAAGGAAGATGTTTTGCGGAGCGGTGATGAATTGATTATTTCAGAAGTTGACCGGTTAGGAAGAAATAAACAGGATACCTTAAAAGAATTGCAGTATTACAGAGATAATGGAATCCGTGTGAAGATTCTAGAATTACCAACAACACTGATAGATATATCTAAGATGGATAATTCAATGGCTCAGATGATAATGGAAACCATTAATAATATGATGATTGAATTGTATGCAGCAATGGCACAGGCGGAAGTTGAGAAGAAAGAAAAACGTCAAAAGGAGGGTATTCAGGCAAAGAAGGAACGTGGGGAATGGGATAATTATGGAAGACCTGCGGTTATGTCGTTAAATGAATTTGGTATCGAATATCAAAAGGTTCTTGATGGTGAATTGAAACCATTTGAATTAATGAAAATTCTAGATATGAAAAAGGCTACATACTATAGGTATGTAAATAAATTGAAATAGTTCATAAAAGTAGTTGAAGCTGTTGGAACAATCTCAATATTGATGTTGTGGTTGTTCCGATAGCAGACTATAATAGAATATAGTGTCTAAAATATGGAATATATCATCCAGAAGGATTGGTATTTTATGTAATGAAGGACGTATTGAAGGTGCAATCAAAAAAGGAAAGATGCGGTTGGTTGATTCCAGCAGGCGCTGAGAAAACAGCAAACACAAGAATTAATGCAAAAAAATAGGTTGTTCTAGTACCGGTAATGGGACTAATTATAAGATATAATTTATTAAGCTACCGAAAGGAGGTTTAATGTGGATTACACAGTAGATATATTGGAAGACAGTATATTAAAGTATGGCGAATCTGTATTAGAAATGCTGTTAAAAGATAAAACAACACAAAAGAATATTATTTGGGCTACTAACGATTATGAAAAATTTGGATATTTATTTAAGGCACATAGAGAAATAACAACAGGGCTGGTTACAGGGATGTACTCTAAACTGATACAACCGAGAGTAACAAAAGCCAAGGAACATCAGGATAATAGAACAAAAGTCAAGGCGGAGGTATTTACACCATCATGGGTGTGTAATGAACAGAATAACCTTGTGGATGAACAATGGTTTGGTCGTAAAGATGTATTTAATATAGCTAAAAGCGGAGAATGGGAGACAATTAAGGATAAGATATTTTTTCCGGATGAAAAACATAAATCATGGAAAAATTATGTGGATGCTAGAAGATTAGAAGTATCTTGTGGAGAAGCACCGTATTTAGTAAGCCGTTATGATGCTGTTAGTGGTGAAATTATTCCGGTGAATGAACGAATAGGATTATTAGATAGAAAATTTCGTGTTATAAACGAAAATCTTGAGGATGAAGACGCATGGATGTTATGGGTTATTCGTGCAGTTCAGAGTACTTATGGATATGAATTTCAAGGAGACAATTTATTGTTGGCAAGAGAGAATATTTTATATACATTTATTGATAATATGCAGCATAAATTTGAGAAGGAGCCAACAATAGTACAGATAAAAAAGATTGCCAATATTATTTCATGGAATCTGTGGCAGATGGATGGTTTGACTTATACAATTCCTTATGGAGAGATGAGAGAAGCTGAGCACCAAATGTCTATTTTTGGTTTTCTTGTTTCAGAAGAGGAAGAAAAAGATGATAAAATTAAAGTTAATCCCGATGCTCCGAGTTGTAGAATTAGAGACTGGAGAGCAGAAGAAACTATAGAATTTAGAACATTGCTGGAAGGGGCTAAGTAAATGGAGAATTATTTTCTGGATTCATTTGAGTATAAACTTATCTATATATTTGAAATTAATGATACCATACATGCAGGATTGGTCAAAATAGGCGATGCTACTTTGAAAACAGATAAATCTATTGATGAGTTGCCAGCAAATTGTCATGACCTGAACCAGGCAGCATTGCAACGGATTAAGCAGTATACAAACACTGCCGGAATTATTCCAAAACTGTTGCATTCAGAATTAGCAATTAGAACAGTCACAGATAAGAATGGAAATATTGCTGTAAAAGCGTTCAGAGACCATGATATACACAGAGTATTAACAAATTCTAATATAAAAAAGAAAACAATTAGTGGCTCCACTAGTAAAGAATGGTTTAAGATAGATTTAAAAACCGCATTGAAAGCAATAGACGCAGTGAAGAAGAGTCGTCCAAATATTGGAGATATAGATATGGATGATTTCACACCTATTATTTTTCGTCCAGAACAGGAGGAAGCCATAAAAAAAACTTTGAAACAGTTTAAAGATGGTAATCGTATGCTTTGGAATGCGAAAATGCGTTTTGGAAAAACTCTATCAGCATTACAGGTAATTAAAGAGAGCAAATTCGAAAAGACTATTATTATTACGCATAGACCTGTAGTAGACGTTGGATGGTTTGAAGATTTCAAAAAAATCTTTCATGGCATGGATGATTATGAATATGGTTCTAAAAATAATGGGGCAACTCTAGAGTATTTGGTGTCAAAAGGTAAGAAGTTTGTTTATTTTGTATCTATTCAGAATTTAGGTGGTTCATCTCTAGTCGGTGGTAAATTTGATAAGAATGACGAAATTTTTAATTTGGAGTGGGACTTTGTTATTGTAGATGAAGCACACGAAGGTACAAAGACAGCTCTTGGAGATGATGTTATTAAAAATATTGTAAAAGAAGAATCAGGTCATGATACAAAATTTTTAGCATTATCAGGTACACCGTTCAATATTTTAAATGATTATGATGATAATATTTATACTTGGGATTATGTAATGGAACAGCAGAATAAGAGAACGTGGAATATTGACCATTTTGGGGATTCCAATCCTTATGATGAGTTACCAGAACTTAAAATTTTCACATATGACCTTGGAAAAATAATTGCTAGTAAGAAATACGTAGAGTTAGAAGATAAGGCATTTAATTTCAGAGAATTTTTTCGCACATGGACAGGTGATATAAGAAGTGATAGAAAAGAGATTCCTGTAGGAAAATCTATTGGAGATTTCTATCATGAGAATGATGTGAAAAGTTTTTTGAATTTGATTACGAAAGAGAGTATGGATAGTTGCTATCCATATGCCAGTGAAGAATATAGAAGATTATTTAAGCATTCACTATGGATGGTTCCAGGAGTAAGAGAGGCGAAAGCTCTTAGTATAATGATGAAGCAGCATCCAGTATTTGGAAGTGGTGCATTTGAGATTATTAACGTTGCAGGAGATGGGGATGCAGATGAGGAATCGAAAAATGCTTTGAAATTGGTTCAAAAAGCGATTAAAGACGCTGGAGATGATGGGTATACAATTACCTTATCTTGTGGAAGGTTGACAACGGGTGTAACAGTTCCAGAATGGACGGCTGTGTTTATGCTTGCAGGTTCGTATTCTACGTCAGCAGCTAACTATTTGCAGACTATATTCAGAGTACAATCTCCGTGCAATATTAATGGTAAGATAAAGCAGTGCTGTTATGTATTTGATTTTGCACCAGACAGAACATTAAAGATGGTTGCAGAGTCTGTTGCATTATCAACTAAAGCTGGGAAGACAAGTGAAACGGATAAACGTATTCTTGGAGAATTCTTAAATTTTTGTCCTGTTATCGCAGTGGATGGCACAGAAATGAAATTGTATGATACAAACAGATTGTTACAACAGTTGAAGAGAGCTTATGCGGAACGTGCGGTACAGAATGGATTTGATGATACTAATTTATATAATGATGAATTGTTAAAACTGAATGAATTAGATATAGAAAAATTTAATAAATTGAAAGGTATTGTCGGAGCATCGAAAGCAGCTCAAAAGTCAAAAGATATAGACGTAAATCATCAAGGTTTTACAGATGAGGAACATGAGGAATTAGAACGTATTAAAAAGAAACCAAAGAAAGAACGCACACCAGAGGAAGAGGAACGTCTTAAGGAGGTAGCGGAGAAAAACAAACAGAAGAATAATGCGATTTCTATTTTAAGAGGAATCTCTATCAGAATACCATTACTTATTTATGGTGCTGATATAGATATAGATGAAGATATCACGATGGACAAACTAGTAGATATTGTAGATGACTCATCTTGGGAAGAGTTTATGCCTGTTGGGGTAACAAAAAAAATATTTAAGACATTTATTAAATATTATGATGCTGAGGTATTTGTAGCTGCTGGAAGAAAAATCAGAAATACAGTAAAATCAGCAGATGAGCTTTTGCCTACAGAACGAGTTAAGAAGATAACGGAATTATTTAGCTACTTTAAAAATCCTGACAAGGAAACTGTGTTGACTCCGTGGAGAGTTGTTAATATGCATATGAGTGAATGCCTTGGGGGATATGATTTTTATGATGAAAAACATATTGAATTAATAGAAGACCCTAGATTTGTATATAGAGGGCAAGTTACATTAGGTACTTTATATAAAACAAATGCTAAGATATTAGAAATTAATTCAAAGACAGGACTATATCCATTATATGTAGCATACAGTTTGTATCAAAGAAAAAGGCAGAATTTGCATTGTAAAGACCTGACTATTGAAGTTGATGATATGTTATGGCGCAATACGGTAGAGGACAATGTGTTTGTTATATGTAAAACTGAGATGGCAAAGACCATAACAAAGAGAACCCTTATTGGATATAAATCGGGTTCAGTTAATGCTCATTATTTTAAAGATTTAATTAATATGCTAAAAAATAAGCCAAAGCAATTTACTGATAAAGTTTTAAAAGCAAATTATTGGAAAAAGGAAGGTACCGAAATGAAGTTTGATGCAATTGTAGGTAATCCACCGTATCAATTAACAAATAAAGGTGATGGGAGTGGTGCAAACCCCATATATCATCTTTTTATAGATGCAGCACGTTCATTGTGTGGAAGAGGTACGTTTATTCATCCGGCTCGTTTCCTTTTTAATGCAGGTAAAACACCAAAAGAGTGGAATCAAAAAATATTAAATGATGAACACTTTAAGGTTATTAACTATTATGCAGACAGTAGAGATGTTTTTCCTAGTGTTGATGTAAAGGGGGGAATTGCAATAACATTTTGGGATGATAAACAGAAATTTGATAAAATAGGAATATTTACAGCACATACAGAATTGCGTTCTATTATGGAAAAAGTTTTGACTGCTACATTTGTTTCATTTGCAGAATTAGTTTATCCTAGAGATTTGTATAGGCTAACAGATGATTTATATAATGAAAATATTTGGGCAATTGAAAGACCAAGTAAGGGTCATAAATATGATGTTGGGTCTAATGTGTTTAATGTTTTCCCAGAATTATTTTTTGACGAAAAACCAGATGATATAGAAGAGTATGCGCAGGTGTACGGTAGAGAAAAAAATGAGCGTATTTTAAAATGGATAAAAAAGAATTATATTAAAGTGCCAGATAATTATGAATATTATAAAATATTTGTGGCAAAAGCAAATGGTTCAGGAAATATAGGAGAGGTTTTGGCGTCACCAGTTCTAGCATCACCATTTGTTGGGCATACGGTTACTTTTTTAAGTATAGGAAAATTTACTACAATGGAGGAAAGTGAAGCTGTATTAAAGTATATTAAGACAAAATTTGCAAGAACAATGCTGGGAACTTTAAAGGTGACACAAGATAACCCAAGAGAAACGTGGCTAAATGTTCCAATTCAAGATTTTACAAATGCTTCGGACTTAGACTGGAATAGGTCTATAACTGATATTGATAAGCAATTGTATAAGAAATATAAATTAACATCTGAAGAAATAAAATTTATTGAAGAAAATGTTAAACCTATGGAATAATCTGATTGATAATATACTTATGAGTCCAGATGATGGGAGAAATCTTGTTGTCTGGGCTTTTATTATGTTATCAAAATGTAATATTATGTTACAACGCCGTATATATAGAAAAATATCAAAAAAAATTTGGGTGCAACCTAGAGTCATAATTAAAAAAGGGTTTTGTAGTTCGAAACCCCACCTCTTATTTATAGAAGTAATTAAAGGCATCAGGAGAAATCTTGATGTCTTTTTTGACCTGAACAAGTCGTTAATACGGCCTGTTTTGACTTTTTTTATCCGTTTTCCGATTAATGCAAAATTTAAGCTATCCATAACAAGGACACCGCCTTTAAGTCTTTTTTGTAAGTATAAAAGAATATTATAGTTGCAGAGTAATAATCCAATGCTATAATGAGTGTAGGTGTGGATTAAAAATAAACACAAAGTTCCGATAAATATAACAAGGAAAAAGCGATGCTAAAGGAAGGTGGAAAGTTTATGTTGGGTGAACAATCATTTCAGCCATATGCTGTTAATACATTTAGTAAAAGTGGGAGGCAGTTTTCAACGATAACTCCTGCTCACTACGTCAGTCCTCATAATGTAAAGCCGTATAGAAGAAAAGATGGAACATTTGTATCTGGATATTGGCGTGATGGAGATGGAAATACAAGAATCAACAGAACTACGGGCTACTTTGCAAGAAATCCTAACGCAGTTCTACAGATGTGGAAGAACGGTGGCAAAAAATGAGGCGTAAGGAAATTGCTGATGTACAGGATATAAAGGAAAAAGAGATTGTAAAAACAGCTTCTGTTGCAGGGAAGAATATTTGCATTAAATTGCAGAATGCATATGTTGGAACGGTCGGAGGTCATACTGAGCTGCTCGATGAAGTCTTGATTGACAATATGTTTGAGCAGATAGTAAGGGCAATAAAGACCAATCATTCCAAATATAATCCGCTCCCAGATGAAATTATTATAAGAAACGCATCAGGTAGAAAACAGGATGCTGAAAAGGTGCAGCTAGTAGAGGATAAGGACAGTCAAAAGATAATAGAAAGTTATGAGCCTAGATTCTTACTTGAACAGGTGACATTGAATAAAAAGGTAAAAGAGCAGATACGGACAGCTATTGCCGCAGTACGCTATAAAAGTAAAATGTCTGAGGAATGGGGAATGTCTGAATACTTCTCTGGAAATCGTGCGGTCATCCTGAATTTCTATGGAAAAGCTGGCACTGGCAAGAGCATGACAGCAGAAGCTGTTGCAAAGGCTTTGAATAAAAAGGTATATCACATCAATTACTCTGAACTGGAATCAAAGTATGTTGGAGAAACACCGAAGAACATCCGTAAAGCGTTTGAGAGTGCCACAAGGGATGATGCAGTGCTGATATTTGATGAAGCAGATTCTTTTCTTGGAAAAAGGTTATCATCGGTTACGCAGTCAGCGGATTATGGGGTAAATATTACCAGAAGTGTATTGCTCATGGAACTTGAACGGTTTAATGGAGTAGTAGTCTTTACAACGAATCTGATAGGCAATTATGATGAGGCATTTAAGAGAAGAATCCTGTTAAGTGTTTACTTTGATATGCCAGATGAAAAAGCAAGGACAGCGATATGGAAGCTACATTTAAGTGAGAAGATGCCGCTTAGTTCAGAAATTTCATCAGAAAGCCTTGCTGGAAGGTATGAAAATATTTCAGGTGCTGACATCAAGGATATAGTATTCTATGCTGCCCTGTACACATTAGAGAAAGATAAGGAATGTATGGATTTTTCAGTATTTGATTATGCTTATGTGACGATACAGGGGAGATACCAGAATAAGGGAGAGCAGGAAGTACAGGTAGTTTCGACTGAAAACATTACGGAGGAACAGTATCAGAATGAGATAAACGGATTGGAGGACTAACAGATGATAGATAAAATTGTTACGCTTTACCGAAAGGCAAAGATGGGAGTTATCAGCGAGATGTCAGGAGCTACAGCAGGAGTTCTTGATGAAACCAGCTTTTATGATGTTGGATATATGCAGTCACAGATAAGCCGCATCCAAAAGGAATTTGCTAGGGTATCAAAGGAGCTGGAAATAAGCATTGAATTAAAAGAAGATTCCGATTATGCAAGAAAGAAAAGGCAGGAGTTAATAGCGCAGAGAGAGTATCTGTTGGTACATATGGTGTTTTTAGCATCCAATAGTTTTAGTAATCTGAAGGACTGTGTAAAAATGGCAGAAGGACATAACATTGGTTTTATGGATTGTGTGAAAGGTCTGCTGTTCTATAAAAATGGCGAAAAGGATAAGGCGTTTTGCTCATTAGAAGAGTATTTCCGCAAATATGGAAGCATAGAAGAACATTTCCTTGCAAATAAAGTGTTTGGAACACTTCTTGCAGATAAGGGACAATATGAGAAAGCAATTCCGTTCTTGACCTATGCACAGCAGTTTATGCCAGAAGATACGGAAATATTAACTACGTTAAAAAAATGCTTTATGAAGAATGACAAAAGACGTGCAGCGATTATTGAAGACATTATGTCAGTACTTGCATGATAGGAGGTTGGAATAGATGGAACGATTTTGTTATATCAATGAGAAACAGGATGAAGCATACCGTCAGTATAAGGATGGAGTAGCATTTCAAAAGGATATTGAAAGTGTATTTGATGAGATAGATTATAAAATAAAACTGCCTGATTTTCTTGGAAAAACTGTAAAGGTGACACAGAAACAGTTTCCAGAATTATATGAGCTGGTAGAAGAGCTATCGGAGATTTTGCAGATAACAGCTCCGACTGTATATGTATATGAGGATTATTACTATGGAGCAGAAAGCTATGGAATCAGCTATTATTGGATAGAATTATCAGCGAAAACGATACAGGACTTTTCTAAGGAAGAGTTGCGTTTTTTGATGGCAAGAGAACTATACAAAATAGCTGATGGTGTAACGAAACAGAAAACGATGATGGATGAACGGTTTAAGATGATTCGCATGGTTGCGCCAGATGAACTAGAAAAGATGTCAAGATTGTCATTTTATCATTGGTACAGGCTGTCGAATTATAGTGCGGATAATTTCGGTTATTTGATGTGTGGAAGTATGAAAAGTTCGGTGCAGACAATTTTAAAACTGGTATTAAACAGCGTTATGCTTGCAGAACAGGTGGATGTGAAAGAATTTATCGGGCAGGCATCAGAGATAAACCGACAGGATAATATGGTTTCCAATTATACAAAGGCAGATGAAGCAATACCATATGCACCGCACAGAATACAGAGTTTGTTAGCGTATGCGATATCAGATAGAGGGATGCAGACAAGAATCAGACAAGGAAAGGTGGAATAAAAATGAGTTTGATATTAACGGCAGGATTTTTTTTAATAGGAGCGTTGTTGACAGCTGCACTATTACAGTTTTGGAATGATATAAAAGAGTGGTTAAATAATGTAGCAGCGGATATTGTACAAGAACATATAGGATATGATGCGAGGCAAGCTTTAGAAAAAGCGGTATGTAAAGCTGATAGAGTTGCAGATAAAATTAGAAATAGGTCTGTTATATATTATAGAAAAAATAAAATGGATAAATATGTTGATAAAGTAACTGTGGAAATGAAAGCTCCAGTTTATGAATTTGAGCAGGAAGTATTAGATGAGATTAAAAGGAATAATTATATTGTGCAAGAAATGGAATACAAGAGGTAAGTGAGATGGCAACACATAACTGGCAAACAACGAATGTAAAATACGAGAAAATATCAGAGGAAATATATTATTCTGAAATAGGAATATATTCTTCAAAAATAATTTCATCAGAGTTTAGTGACAGAAGACCACAAGAATGGGATGGAACAATCAATCATAAGAGGGCATCAGAGGTTAAAGCATTGGAATATCAATACTTATTTCCAGAGGATAAGAGCTTATATAAATTCTGTGTTAAAAATTGTTATCCTACAAAAGGATTCTTAGAGACAGAGAAAAGTTTTCAATTGAGAAGAAGTACTTCAAAAGCTAGTCTTACGCTTTTTGGATTCGCGTTTGATAATTGCGATTTTTTGACTTCTGATGATAGTTTACAAAAAATTAAGGATTTTCGTGCCGATATAATTCATTTCAATGCAGGTGATTTTAATAAAAATAGTAGACATGTTTTACCAGTAATAGTTGCAATAAGAAAACATGGCTATAGAGGAAAAATAATTGCTCAAGTATTCACAAAGAGGGATGATGATGCTGCAAGACAATTATATAGAGCGGGAGCTGACGTTGTTTTTAGAGATTCAATGTTTGACAATCCTCGTTATGCAGTGCTTAAGGCAATAGAAGATTAAAAATTATTATAATTAACTATTGTATTTAGGACAGTATAGGCAAAAAAACTATATAAATTTTAGGAGTCATCCATGTCTAAAATCTTTTAAAAGGATTCTTGGTTTGGAACCCAGGGGCTTATATATGAATATCTAGGACATCAGGAGAAATCTTGATGTCTTTTTTTGACCTGAACAAGTCGTTAAACTGTTCTATTTTTATGCCCAAAATAGAAAGGAGTTGGGATGGATGAAAAATGTGCATTCAAAGAAGCAGCAAATGACCAATGAATTCAAATACTGTTTTTGAAAACCAATGCACAGCATGCATAGGTGCACATATTTGTGCAGTGCATGCATCATATGCGTCACAAATGAAAAGTCAAAATGAAATCGTGCAAATCAAATAGCAGTTGCACATGAACAGGAAAGGATGTGATGTTTGATGTCAATGCTACGCTAGTAGCACCGGTAGAAGCGCTCAGTAACAACGTAAATTATTACAATCGTGAACGAGACCATGTGGAAATTTTCTAATCCATATAGGTCTTATTTTTTTGCCCATTTTTAACAAATCTAAGGAGGAACGTTATGTTTGATAAGAAAGAAATGAAACTGATTAATTTTAAGAAGGCTCAAAAGCTGATGATGGAAGGTGTTGTTGTGTATATGGTTCAGATTGATGGTTCCTTAGAGGAATTGACCATAGAAACAGAGTGGCAGAAGCTGCTTTTCCATAATCTAAAAGGTGGAAATTATGCCATCTATCGCAAGAAACTTTTGGATAAGGGAGCATTTCATAAAAATATCCGTATCGGAAAAAGCAGCATTACCATTGATTGTATTTTTGAGAAAGGTGAAGCATGAACGATTGTATCCTCCAAGGAAAACCAGTGTCACCAGACATGCCGGGTATCTGTCAGGAATGCAGTTTGTATCTGAGCACCTGTAAGCCGTATATCAGCAAAAATTTTCTGGTCGGTGCTGAGTGTGATTATGACCATTGTTGTGAGTGTCCATGTTATGAAGACTGTGCGAAATGAAACAAGAATCATTATGTTATTGGTACAACTAAAACCAAAATTAAAAATCGAAAAGGATGGAAAAAATGAATAAGAATCAGGAAAAAATAAAAGCAGCCCTCGAACGTATTGATACTGGTTTGGCGACCATCAATACAGATGAGGACTGGTGTAAATACCTTGCTTTTCAAAGCTTATTTTACACCTATAGCGCTGGAAATGCAATGTTAATTTATTTGCAAAATCCGGAAGCGTCCTATGTTAAAGGCTTTAAGGCCTGGAATCAGCTGGGTCGATATGTGAAAAAAGGAAGTAAAGGGCTGGCTATCTTAGCCCCTTGTTTTCGAAAAACAGAAACGTTTAAAGAGCCGGATAACAAATCACACTATCAGGATGCTGAGGGTGAAAAGGTCACCAAACGTGAAATCGGAGGGTTTCGGATTGCCTATGTCTATGATATTGCCGATACCGATGGTTCAGATGAACACTTGCCGGTGCTGGTCAAAGGTCTGTCAGGTAATGATGCGGAACTAAAAGCGATATATGAAAAATTGCATACGATTATTTCACTCGACCATCATATTGAAGATGTCCATGGAACAGCTTCCAAAGGTTCCTATAATCTTGATACCGGGGTCATATGTATCCGGTCTGATTTGGAGTATCTGCAAAAGATTAAAACCATTTTACATGAGTATGCTCATTCTATTGATTTTACGCTGCATCCGAAAACGGATATGGGCCGGAATCAAAGAGAGCTTGTTGCTGAATCAGTAGCTTTTGTTGTTTCAATGAGATTAGGCTTAGATACCAGTGCGTATTCGATGGGCTATATCAACTCATGGCTAAAAGATAAAGACGAATTAAAAATCATAGCAAATACGGTTCAAAAAGTATCATATTCAATTATCAATAAACTGGCTGAGTCTTCGGATTCGGCCTTTTCTATTTTAACGGAGGAAGAAGCATGAACATTAATATATTGGCCGAAACAGAGGGATTGTCAAAAGAAGAATGGCTTAGTTGTAGAAAACTAGGGATTGGTGGTTCTGACGTGAGCTGCCTTCTGGGAATCAACAAATGGAAATCAGAGCTTGAGTTGTGGCTGAATAAAACCAATCAGACCAATGATTTGCCAGTTGAAAATGAAGCGATGGCGTGGGGAACTATCATGGAGCCAGTCATCCGTAATCATTTTACTGAAGTAACTGGTAAAACTGTCGTAGAAGTAAAAGCGATGCTGCAACACCCCAAATATCCATTTATGCTTGCCAATGTTGATGGACTGACCGTTGATGATGCTGGAAATCCAGCCATACTTGAAATTAAGACTGCCAGTGAATATAAGCGTTCAGAATGGGAAAATGACATCCCAGTCTATTACCAGACTCAGGTTCAGCATTATCTTTGTGTGACCGGTGTAGCAAAAGCTTATGTGGCGGTTCTGATTGGCGGAAATACTTTTCGTGTTTATGAAGTTGATGCCGATGCCGAGGTACAGCAGATGCTTGTTGTCCTGGAGAATGCGTTCTGGAATAAAGTCCAAAATATGATTCGCCCGGAAATTGATGGTTCAGATGCTGCTAGAAATCTGATTGATACGATGTATCATGGCGGTATTTCGGAACAAATGATATTGCCGGAGGATGCTGTTGAATATGTTAATCAGTATATAAAAGCCAGCGCCGAGGAAGATAATGCCAAGGCAAAGAAACAGGAGGCAGCCAACCATATCAAAGAATTGATGGGCAATCATGATAAAGCAACGTGTCAGGAATATACCATCAGCTGGAAACCGGTCACGTCTGAAAGGCTTGATACAAAAGCCTTAAAAACAGCAGAACCGGAACTGTATTCAAAGTACGTGAAAACCAGTACATCACGCAGATTTACACTAAATTAAGGAGGATGATTATTATGAATAAAAAATTGGATTTGAAAGCGTTGCTGGAAAGTAAAATCGGTAATATTGAACCAGCAGAAAACGCGAAATCGGCGATTGAACGAGCTGAAATGAAGATACCCCACAATCTTATGTTTGATGCGGAAAGTACCGAATTTAAGCCCGAAACAAAGCCGGTAACGGCATCAGTAGCTAGAGGCTTAACCGTTGAGGAAGCCAAGGCGTTTGATGATGAAATGAATCGTTTTATTGATGCGGTGCTGGTGGCTGGGAGCGATTATGGAATCATCCCTCGTTGCAGCAAACCGTCATTATTAAAGCCCGGAGCAGAGAAAATATTGAATTATCTGGGGTTGATTGCCAGAACGGAAGTTGTAAATCGGGTTGAAGATTATGATGTTGGCTTTTTCTGTTATGAGTGTAAGGTGTTCCTGATTGATTACAATGGCGTGGTCAAAGGCGAAGGTATCGGTGTTACCAACACCCGAGAAGGAAAATATGCCAAGAGCAACGGCTACAGTGTTCAGAATGTGGTTCTGAAAATGGCTAAGAAACGAGCATTAGTCGATGCAGCCCTAAATGTTGGAAATTTATCAGCCAGATTTACTCAGGATGTTGAAGATATGAACATCGGACAAGAACAACCTGTCGGAAGAAATCCTCATGAATTAAATCAGAACCCAAAAACTGACAGACCTGCCACTCAGAAACAAATTCAGTATCTGGAAACACTGATGAGACAGCATAATACTTCGTCAGAGGCAATGAATAAGTACGTCAAAGAACATTGGGATGTTGAAGATTATAAAAAGATAACCGGTGTTCAGGCATCTACCTTGATTGAAAAATTTAAATCGATTGAATCGTAAACATTAGATAACTGATTGGAGGGGGCAGGTGACTGTTCCCTCCTTATTATGATGGGTAGCTAAATCGGAGTAAGAACCTGCTTTCTAGCCCAATAATTAAATAAACCAGAATAAAATGTCGCATTACGTTGCTAGAAGCATTTATTAATGGTGATACTTTGTGGTGGTATCTCCGTTTGGCGTTCAGGGTTCTTAGAAATATTTGAGCCTGATAAACAGGGTTTTATGGGGTTGTAGCCGTATTTTTTCTTTGAATTATATTCACTGCTTTTTTTGTATCTGTTGTAGGATTCAATGAAATAATTTGTGAATAGTAATTCTATTCGTTACTTAAAATTATTGTATGCCCATTTTCATCTTCTATAACATAAGAATGAACCGTTTCTAAATCATCCTGATATTGGGCGTATTGATTATAGACTTCCTGTGAATGTTCAAATATATAAATGTCTTCTTCTATTGCCATTTGCTTTTCAAAAAATGGTTCGAGTTTTGGAAGTGCTTTTGCTTTCCAGTAATTATACATGCTATGGGCAAGAACAAATTGATATTGTAATTTATCAATATCGTAAGATGATTGCTCGTTCTGCTCTTTTAAGTCCTTGTAATCCCGATATAGTTGTTGGTAAAGATTCAAATAGTGCAGCATGTCTTCGGGTTCTGTTCCAGAAATAATGGCATCAATCATAGTGTGGATATTGTTATCATAAGAAGTAGAGTTTTTAAATTTGATGAGTGCCGTAATGGCACCTGGACTTAATCCTGTTATGACATTTGCTTTTGCAACTTCTTTGTTAGGAACATCATCATATCCCAGAAGGTAATCCGTTGAAACATGGTAAAAGCGAGCGAAGGCACAGACAATAGGAATTAAATCTCTAGGAATCCGCTTCCCTATCTTGTAGGAATTAAGTGTTTGTTCATTTGAAATTAGCGGAATATCATTTTCGTCTGTTAAATTCATTATGACATAAGTATCGGTATATTTATGTTCGTTTTGCAATTTGGTTATGCGCTTAGAAAAAGCGGTCTGGTTATACTCGGTCTTTTTTTTCCTTCCCATATCCTGGCCTCCTATAAATACAATATGAATTTATTTTAGTATAAATTAGCACAAAAAGCAATGCAAAAGAATGATATTAAATTCAAAATGGCTGTTAAAATTAGATTATAAGAAGGAGGTGAGCTAAACATGAATATTAAAGCAAAGGAAAGTTTTACAAAGACACGTATGGAAACAGGGCTGTCCATGAATCAGTTAGCAGCGAAAGCAAGTGTTCCGGTATCTGTTGTATCAAGAATGGAAAAAGGAAAATCTATTGTCCCTAAGACTGCTAAGGCAATCAGTAAGGCACTGAACAAATCGTTTGAAGAACTATTTATAATTGAGAAGGGAGAATAACTACAACAAAATAAAATGAACAACTTTCAAAAATAAGAAGTTTAAAGAATGGTATGAGCTGTAAAAAGTGATTGCAGCTAAAACCGGTCTAATGGCGGTGGCTGAAAAAGTTTAAGCAACTGGGAATGCAACCAGTAGTAATACCCGATACTTTTGGAATTGATGAAATTCCAAGTATCTATGAATTATTTAAAAATTTAAATTTAAAGGAGAAAAAACAAATGAGAGAATTAGAATATTTAAAAGGTTTCGATGAAGTTGACAAATTCTACAAAGAAAAAGATGATGTTGAGCTATTGTATAATTATGCTGTTGACAGAATATTGAAGTTAACTGAGATAATGAGTAAGATTTTTTCAGAACCAATGTCAATTGAAAAGCAAAATAAAATTATTGTGTTTATTATTAACTATTGGGATGAGTGTCAAGGCAAATCACTTGAAGAAACCTGTGTAGAGTTGAGTGTCCTTCTACACAGATTTGAAAGGGATAATACATTGGATGAATGAAATTAGCTAAGACGGAAATCACTATGCCAAAAGATTCAGCAGGGGCAAACACTGGAATTATTGAAAAAATAAAGTGTTACTAGAACTATAGCAAATGGGAAGTGGCGCAGGAGCTTCATATTAACGAATTTACGTTGACACGGTGGCTTAGGGGTAATTTATAGTAAAGAGCGTGAAAGAACTATCTTAGAAGCTATTGAACGGTTGCTGCAAAGAGAATAATTCAATGCACGAAATAAAAAAAAACCCATTTGCGCCATGGGAAACAAAGAATAATGACGGTACTGAGAAACGCTATTTTAGAATGGGGGCAACTATTATGGCCTCTGAACTCATGAGAAGATTATCTTCCAGTGCTTTTAAAATCTATTGTTATATGAGAATTGAAAGCGGAGGGAATAAGAGTTTTAAATTTCCGAATGCTAAATATCGTGATTATATGAGCAAACCAACATTCTTTAATGCTAGGGATGAACTTGTTAGGAAAGGTTTTATAGATGTTGTTCAGAATAATAAGAACCTGCGTCAGGCTAATGTCTACGCTTTCTCTGACCGTTGGAGAACACTTTAAAACCCCTATCCATGGCTATATATAGTATATCAGTAAAGAATCTTGACAGCCATAATCATGTAACCATGATACCAGTTGTAAAGATATTTTACACTGCTATATTTAACAATGCGTGTACCGAGTAAGCATTCTTTACAAGATTTTATATTCACTTGTAAAGAAATTTAACAGCCAAATGAATTTAATTGGAGGTAATACTATGAGTAAAAATTGTAGATATGATACAAAATCAGCAAAGGAAATATTATTAGACAGAGCAAGCGAAGTATATTTTGAAATAGGCAGATTAGGAGGAAAAGATAATTATCCTTATCTTGAAGAAGAATTGGCAGGCAATGCTGTGTTTAAAGTGTTAGAAAAAGATACGGACAGCAAAGAGCAGTTCATGGAACTTGTAGGATTGTCCTATATGCTTCAAGGCATTGCGACTAACCTTCGGCTGAGTAATGGAAGTATTCGTGATATCCCGACAACAAATTTCAATGGTGAAATAATACCAAATGACGAAGAATTTAGATTTAGACAAGGAGATTAATATGCCAAAAGGTTCAACAGGAACAAACACAAGCACAATTATTTATGTTAAAAGAAAATACAGAAAACCGAGACCCTCCAACTGCAAGTTATGTAATCATTCCATTTGGATAAATGGCGACCAAAATCTGCATTGTACGGTTATGGGTATAACAGATATTAATAAAAAATCATGTGCCCATTACAGTAATGGTTATTCATTTATAACAACAATCAAAAAAAATAATAACAAGAAGAAGAAAAGAAAATCGAGGAAATAAAATGAGTGAATCGTATCGTGTAAATTTTCATATTATTCCAGACTGGATTAATCACAATAAAGCTGATTTGGAATATAATTTGAAAATTAGCCTATTAATTAGCTCTATATAAATAGGAAGATTAAAACGTACAGCTCATAGTAATAACGCTATTACTAAAATTGACACAAAATAGGAGGATGATATGGGATTACCAATAGAGATACCAATGCTTGATTTTTCAAAAGTGGATTATATATTTGACCGCAAGAAATTAAGTAATTCAGTGTTGTACTATCGTGAATTTACTAAATCAAATACAGCTGGTATCAGTAAACAACCGAAAATCAAAAATAGAAGGCCAGAGATTCCGGTTTGGGAACGTAGTAGCCTGACAATAGACCAAGCCGCTGTTTATAGTGGCGTTGGCAGAGATAAATTAAGGGAACTGACAGATAAAGATGACTGTTCGTTTGTATTATGGGTAGGCTCAAAAAGATTAATCCGAAGAAAAAAATTAGATGATTACCTAGATAAAGCGTTCTCAATTTAACAGAAACAATACTTGATGAAGTGGCGTATGGATGGTATGATGCTAACTATCATACTGCCCTTCTTTAAGCAATTACGGAAGGAGATTGCATTTATGTCAAAGGAGAAAAGGACCGATAATAATAGAAGAGTATTAAAACAAGGTGAGTCGCAGCGAGCAAATGGCAAATATGATTATCGTTGGACTAGTAGAGATGGCAAACGTCATTCGGTGTATGCGGATACTTTAGAAGAATTGCGTGATAAAGAGGCTCTGATTCAAAAGGACAACTTTGATGGTATTAAAATTGAAAAAGCAGGAGTTACTGTAAATGCAATGTTCCAGATATGGAGCGACCTTAAGCGTGGTTTGAAGGATAACACCAAGCAGAATTACAATTATATGTATAATCATTTTGTTGCTCCGAGTCTGGGGAAAATGAAGTTGTCTAGGGTTAAACGTTCTGATGTTAAGAGATTTTATAATAATTTAGCTGATGAACAGAACCTCCAGATTTCAACCATAGATGGTATACACACCGTTCTTCATCAGGTATTACAGATGGGTGTTGATGATTTGATTATTAGAGTTAATCCATCTGATAATATTCTCAAGGAGCTTAAGCAGTCCCATAATTTTGATAGGAACCATAAGAAAGCATTAACCATCGAAGAACAGAAACTGTTTGTTAAGTATGTTAGAAATAGTAAGAAATACGGTCATTGGTATCCCATTTTTGCAGTAATGCTTGGAACTGGGCTACGAGTGGGAGAAGTAACAGGTCTTCGCTGGCAGGATATTGATACAAGAGAAGGCATGGTTAGCGTAAAACACACGCTAGTATATTATAATCATGCTGGAAATGGTTGCGATTTTGCTATTAATACGCCAAAAACAGAAGCTGGCAGAAGAGAAGTTCCTATGTTTGGTTTTGTGAAAGAGGCGTTCTTGCAGGAACGCAAAAACCAGCTATTGACCGGGATTCGTTGTGAAACTATTGTTGATGGTTATAAGGATTTCATCTTTGTGAATCGATTTGGTAATGTTCACCATCAAGGAACTTTGAATAAGGCTCTTAAAAGAATCATTAGAGATTGTAATGATGAGGTATTACTTAAGGCTGAGAAGGATGCTGTGTTATTACCACCTTTCTCTTGTCATAGTTTACGTCATACGTTTGCTACAAGATTATGCGAGAGTGGCATTAATATTAAAGCATTACAGGATACTCTTGGGCACAAAGACATTGAAACAACGATGAATGTTTATGCGGAGGCGACTAAAGACCTCAAGAAGAAAGAATTCAGTAAGATTGAAGTTAATGATGATATCTGGGCTATTTAGCATGCTTTACGCCAAGTACGCCAAAGCATACGCCATTTGATACATGTCGTATAGAACTAAGTAGAACATTATTACATTATGGTTTATTGGATTAACTGGTTGGCAGAACATCATAGGATGGCATAGAAACCAATAGATTTGCCATAGGAAATTCCCGACAATGAAACCCATCGACTAGATTACTCAATGAACAAGGAGCTCAGAATCCAAGGATTTTGAGCTCCTTTAATTTACAAGAAAAAACTAAAATATAAAATTAAAATTATTTTATGTGTTTGAATAATATTTATGAGGGTAAATAAGTAAAAGTTGTGGGAAAAATAGTTGATTAATAGCTTTTAAAACCAGATAATAAGCGGATACCAGAGTATTTTGGCTATTATCAAAAAGAAATGAAAAAACTTTCAAAAAAGCGTTGACAAGAGGGGCGAAAGAGCGTATACTAATGAAGTTGTCTCAAGTGAGGCAGCGGACACA
>NZ_JBDODG010000026.1:0-3103 GCF_039830195.1 Acetobacterium sp.
TTTATATCTGTATTTTTTTATGGGGCGAAGCCCCAAACGCAGGCGCAGCGCAGCGGAGACGGAGTTGCACGGATTCATTCAACGGCCATTAATTCTCACCAGACCACCGATAAACGAATAGAATTATTCTAAAACACGTTTAAAAAACGTCAAATACGGTATAATTCTAATAAATAAGTCCTAAAAAGAAGAAAGAGAAAGAAGGCGTTTTTATGAAAGAAAGAAAGATTATACAGGTCGTTCAGGGGATTAATGCAGTGGATGGGGCCGGGGTTCATTTGACCCGGGTCTTGTCCCACTCAACAGTAAAAGCATTTGATCCCTTCCTGATGCTGGATTCCTTTGATTCTGAAAATCCCCAGGATTACATTAAAGGTTTTCCCATGCATCCCCACCGGGGAATTGAAACCGTCACCTATCTGGTCGAAGGGCTGATCGAACATCAGGACAGCCTGGGGAATAAGGGGGCCATTGAATCCGGCTGTTCCCAATGGATGACCGGAGGGAGTGGGATTCTTCATCAGGAGATGCCCCAGGCCTGTGAAAGAATGCTGGGTTTCCAGTTGTGGCTGAATCTGCCCAGGTCAGAAAAGATGACAGAGCCCAAATATTTTGAAATTAGAAAAGAAACGTCCTCTATATAAAGGAGCCGGTTTTAATGTTGGCGTTATATCCGGATCTTATGAAGGGGTAAAAGGCGCCGAACCCCATCACATCCAGGCGATGATTTTTGATGTGGTAGTTGAACCGGGAAAATCGGTTAGGATTCCGACTCCCAAAGGAGAAACCGTATTTGCGTTTTTAATTGAAGGTCAAGGCGCAGTAGCGGGAACCTTATATAAAGAGAAATCGGCGCTGCTGTTTAGTGAAGGTGAATATATTGAAATAACAGCCGAGGAAAAGCCGCTTCGTTTCGCCGTATTTTCAGCACCGCCGCTGAATGAACCAGTGGCCTGGGGCGGTCCCATTGTGATGAACACCGAAGATGAATTAAAGCAAGCCTTTGCAGATTTGGAAGACGGCTGTTTTATAAAAAAACGTCCTCAGATCTAGTCGTAAATTGCGGGTTTGGCGATACAATCCAACAAGCCAATCGTTTCTAAATAGGATGATCAGATCGGAGGAAATGATCAACATGAAAAATGCAGACCAGAGAGAAGCAGAAAAGTGGAATCTCTTCTTAGGTACCGTGATCACCAATATTTCTGACTCGGTTATGATCACAGATCATCAATTTAAGATTATTTACATCAATAAAAGTGCAGAGGAGCTGTTTGGTTATAAGGAAGACGAATTGCTGGGGCGATCTCCAAAAATATTTTTTCCCAAAGGACTAATAAAAGCGGAAGTGTATAACACCATACGAGTGGGAAACACCTATTCAGGAAATGATTTGGTGATTCGGGCTGATGGCACGACCTTTATGTGCGAATACAAGGTTACGCCGATAATAGAAGAAGATGGACAATCAAAAGCCTATGTAGTTATCCAGAGAGATGTAACCGAAAAGAATAAACTGCTTCAAGAATTAAAAGAAAGTCATGACCGTTATGATCAGCTAGCCATCCAGAGCGGTATCGTTACCTGGGAAACTAATGAAAAAGGCTTATTTACCTACCTAAGCCCCAATGTCAAAGATGTAATCGGGGGATCGCAAGCAGAACTGGTTGGCCACTTATATTTTTATGATCTGATTTCCAAATCGGAAGCAAAAAAAAGAAAAACAGAAGTGTTAAGCTGTATTAGAAAAAACCAACCCTTTGTTAACTATATTTGTTCGATACAAACCATCGATGGGAACGATCGTTATATTTCAATCAATGGGATTCCCCAGTTTAATAAAGATGGAACACGAATCGGTTATCGGGGGTCTTTGTTTGATATTACTGAAAAAATAGAAAGAGAAAAAAAGATCGAAAGACTGAGTTTTCATGACCATTTAACGGGTCTTTACAATCGCTATTACATCAGTGAAGCCGTTAAGCGGCTGGATGTTGAGGAACAGTTGCCGCTGACATTGATGATCATCGATGTGAATGGGTTAAAACTGACTAACGATGCATTCGGGCATGAGGCTGGCGATCGGTTGCTGATCACCGTGGCTGGTGTTTTGAAAAAATCCTGCCGGGAGAACGATTTGATTGGACGAATGGGCGGGGATGAATTCTGTCTCTTGCTGCCCAAAACCGATGAAGTTGCGGCTGAAAGGATTAAAAAGAGATTGCTGCATGAGGCTGATAAAGCCGGATTTGATTCGGTAATTGTTTCGCTGGCGGTGGGTCATGCCACTAAAAATATGATAGATGAAAAAACAGCAGAGTTGATGACCAGTGCAGATAATAATATGTATAGGGACAAACTAAAACGTGGAAAGATCATGCGAAGCAAGACCATTGAGCTGGTATTGCGTAATATTAATTTTAAATATGATCGCGAGCAGATCCACACTCAGCTGGTGGCCCAATACAGTGAGGCTATTGGGAAGGCGCTAAATTTGAGTAAAAAAGAGCTTCGTGAATTAAAGGCGGTGGGGGAATTGCATGATATCGGAAAGATTATGACCCCTCCGGAACTCTTGAATAAAACAGAGAGGCTAACAGCAGAGGAGTTTGCCGTGATCAGGCGGAATCCTGAAACCGGCTATCAGATTTTGAAATCCGTCAATGAATATTCTGGACTGGCAGAAATCGTACTGTATCATCATGAGCGTTGGGATGGTAACGGATATCCGGAAGGTCTGGCGGGAGAAGCGATTCCGTTTTTTTCGAGGATCATCGCCGTTGCGGATGCCTATGAAGCGATGACGTCAAAACGTTCCTATAAGAAGGCGATAACAAAAGCAGAAGCCATTGAGGAGCTTGAGCGATGTGCGGGAACCCAATTTGATCCGGAGATTGTTAGAATATTTATTGATAAGGTATTAATGATGATGGAATCATGTCAAAGCGATCCCGAAAAAGCGATGGAGAGCCTTGAATAAGCAGGAACAGGACATAAATACAGCACAATGAAAAAGAAATGAAAAAACTTTCAAAAAAGCGTTGACAGGAGGGGCGAAAGAGCGTATACTAATGAAGTTGTCTCAAGTGAGGCAGCGGACACA
>NZ_JBDODG010000027.1:0-41627 GCF_039830195.1 Acetobacterium sp.
CGGTGGTGTGGGAGGTCGGCTGATCAATTAATGGTCAGCCTCCTACCCGATTGTAATACATTTGTTGTAAAAATTAATATAATTACATTGAGGCGGCTAAGCCAAATAGTGCAACTAAAGCGACAATAGCTAAAACTGTAAAGACGATGTTGATAATAATCAGTACCAGACCGATAGTTTTTCCGGTTTTTGCTTTTTTATTATCCGGATCAGCAGCGAATTCTTTTTTGCCGTATACAAAAGCCATGATTGCGGTAACCAGACCGGCTAGACTGACAATCGATGCGATTGTGCTAAGGCCAACAAAGCTTAAAATAATGTTGACCCCAATGCAGATTAAAGAAATCATGCCAAAGGTAAACCCCTTCATTCCATCTTCAAAACTCATATTCATACTCCTTCCCAATTTCAAAATTTAACTGACATGCAGATAGCTTTATTATAACTTAATAAACTTTTTTAATCAAGGTAAAAACTTGACAAAAGGAAAATGTAATGGCCTGCAAAAATAAGTGAATAGAAGTTTTCTAAGATGGTTCTTAGATCGTCAATGTTACAGTGACATCCCTTGGCAAATTCAAACCAGCAGCGACTTCTTACCACTTTGATGATGGAACTGGATAAAAAAGCTAGTTTCGGCTATAATGAAGCCATGAAAAATTTTGAAACCTTTAAACAATCCTATCAAATAAAACTGAATCCGCAGCAGGAACAAGCGGTGGTCCGGACCCGGGGCCAGAGTCTGTTGCTGGCGGTGCCGGGCAGCGGCAAAACCACGGTGATCATCTGCCGGATTGCCTATCTGCTGAGGGTCGCGCAAATCGATCCGGGGGCGATCCTGACCCTGACCTTCAGTCGCATGGGGGCCCGGGATCTGAAAGCCCGATACAGCAAAATGTTTGGGGCGGCCGAGGCGGAAACCCTCCATTTCAGCACCATCCACAGTTTTGCCCTGGGGGTGATCCGCCACTATGAGCGGAGCTACCGCCGCCGCGCCCATACCGTATTGGGCAACACCACCCCGGTGATCCGGGAGTTGTACCGGCAGTTGTTTTTGGAACATCCCGGCGAAATTGAACTAAGCGAAATCTGCCAGCGGATCGGCTTCTGCAAAAATATGATGCTGACCGCGGCGGAAATCAAACTGCTGCCGCCACTGGAGGTGGATTTCCTGGAAATCTATGAAGCATACGAAAGTCATAAGCGCAAAGAACAGCTGATGGACTTTGATGATATCTTAAAATACGCCTGGGGACTGTTGAAAAAATATCCCGAAATGCTGGCCTTTTTTCAGAACCAGTACTCCTATATTCATTTAGACGAAGCCCAGGACACCTCCAAGATTCAGTTTAAGATCATTGAACTGTTAACTGGGGAAACCGGAAACCTGTTTATGGTCGGGGATGAAGATCAGAGTATCTACGGTTTTCGTGGCGCCTTTCCGCAGTCGCTGCTGGCCTTTAAGGAGACCTGGCCCCAGGGCGAGGTGCTGTTAATGGAAACCAATTACCGCAGCACCCGGGAGATTGTCGACAAGGCCAATGCCTTTATCAAACTGAACCATGAGCGCTATCAAAAAGAAATGGCGGTGCCTGATGGCAGTGGCTTTACTGGCGTGCCGATTGCCCGGGAATGGGTGAAATCCAGCGAAGCCCAGTATCAGCTGATCATCGCCGCGATCCGCCGGGAAGGCAAGGAAATCGCGGTTCTCTATCGCAACAACGAGTCCGCCATCCCGCTGGTTGATCTTCTCGATGAGGCTGGGATCGCTTACCAGATCAAGGAACACAGTCCCCAGTTTTTCAGCCATTTTTTGATCAAGGATATCCGTCTTTTTTATCAGTTTGCCGATAATCCCGGAGATCTCGATTTATTTACCCAGGTTTACTACAAGATGGATGCGGCGATATCCCGGGATACCATCAACCAGCTGGCTCAGCAGCTGAAGTCCGGAGAAAATCCCTTTGATGCCCTGATCCGCATCAGCGGCGAACGGGCCTGGCAGGTTAAACGGCTCAAAGATCTCAAAGCCGGGTTCAAAAAGCTGAAAACAGCGCCGCCTCAGAAAGGCATCGGGATGATTCTCGATGATCTGGGCTATCGCTCCTATCTGAATTTCCGGATCAGTTCCGGGCAATCGGAAGAAAACATTGAGCAGAAGCTGGCGGTACTGAAGATTCTCGGCGGCCGGGTGGCCAATTTTCCGGACTTTTTTGAGAAACTGGAAAGGCTGGCCGAAAAGCTGCAGGAACCCCAGACCAGAACCGCGAAGATCCCCCGGGTCACCCTGTCGACCCTCCATTCCAGCAAAGGGCTGGAATTTGAAAAGGTCTTTATCATTGACGCTACCGAAGGGCAGATCCCCAATGTCGCCAATGCTCCGGAAGATGCCAAGGCCTATGCCGAAGAAGTCCGGCTCTTTTATGTGGGCGCCACCCGGGCCAAACAGGAGCTGATTTTTCTGTGCGTCAAACACCGGGACAAAGACATCAAACCATCGCCGTTTATTTCTTATTTAATTGATGGCCTGCCCCGGAAAAAAGCACCAACGGAAAAACCAGGGCTCCGTCACCGCGAGAGTTTTGGCCGTCAGCAGGGTAAATGGCAGGATTACCATGCCGGGGCGGTCAGCGGTGCCACCGTCGATCTGCAGGCTTATCAGCAAGGCCGGGTGGTAATTCATCAGCGCTTTGGGGCGGGCACCATCCAGACCCGCAATGGTGATATTGCCTGTATCTATTTTGAGACGGCCGGGGAAAAGAAAATGAACCTGGCCGTCTGTGTGGAAAATGGCGTGATCAAATGATGGGTCTTGACAAAAATAAAAATTAAGGCTATACTCAGAAAAAACAAACCGGTGATGGTGGAGTAAAGTCAGCAGCGCATTTAAAGCGAGTCGGGGGCGGTGAGAGCCTGACAGGAAGCGGACTGGCATAATGGGCACCTGAGGGTGTGAGGAAAGGGCGAGGCCTGAGTATTTCACAACGTTTCATCGACGTTAAGGGATGGCAGATGTGATGGCATTTGCAGATAAAGTGCACAGGTTTAATTTAGCCTGTGAATAAAGGTGGTACCGTGGGTTATTTTGACTCATCCTTTTATTGTTGTAAACAATAAGAGGATGGGTCTTTTTTTATATCAGGAAAGAGGAAAAGAACGATGGAAACATTAAAAGATTTACAAGCGCTGGTTAAGCGACTGGAGGAAAAGAGTCCTTTTTATCAGCAACGTTTTAAAGCCGCCGGGATTGTTGCGGCGGATATTAAGACCATGGCGGATTTTGAGCAGTTGCCCTTTACCGATAAGAGCGATCTGCGCAATGCCTACCCCCTCGGTTTGCAGGCAGTGCCGGACAGTGAGGTGGTGCGGATTCATTCCTCATCGGGAACCACCGGTCAGCCGGTGATCATTCCCTATACGGCTGGGGACGTGGCTGACTGGGCGGAAATGTTCGCCCGTTGTTATCGCTATGCCGGGATGACTGAGGAAGATCGGATCCAGATTACCCCGGGCTATGGGCTCTGGACCGCCGGCATCGGTTTTCAGGCCGGGGCCGAAAAAATGGGCGCCATGGCCATTCCGATGGGGCCGGGGAACACCCAGAAACAATTGCAGATGATGGTCGATTTAAAAGCCACAGTGCTGGCATCAACCTCCTCCTACGCCCTGCTGCTGGCCGAAGAGGTGGCCAACCAGAACCTGGGTGAGCAGATCCATTTAAAACGCGGCGTCATCGGTTCGGAACGCTGGGGCGACAAGATGCGCAGCCGGATTGCCGAAGAACTGAGGATTGAGCTGTTTGATATTTATGGCCTGACCGAAATCTATGGTCCCGGCATTTCCATCGACTGCAGCGAACATGACGGGCTCCACTACTGGTCCGACTATCTGTATTTTGAAATTCTCGATCAGGAAACCCTGAAGCCCGTACCGATGGGCGAATATGGCGAACTGGTGATCACCACCTTCCGGAAGGAGGGGGCGCCGCTGCTGCGTTACCGGACCCATGATATCACCCGCTTTATTCCCGGGCCCTGTGCCTGCGGCTCGGTGCATCCCCGCCATGACCGGATCATCGGCCGCACCGATGACATGGTGAAGGTCAAGGGTGTCAATATTTATCCCGGCCAGATCGATGAGCTGTTAAAAACCGTGGCCGGGGTCAGCAGCGAATATTTGGCTACGGTGGATCATCAGGACGGCAAAGACTGTGTTTTCCTGGCTTTTGAAATTCTCAACGGGGTGGACAAACAGGATATTGAGGCCGCGGTCAAACGCGAGTTTAAATCCCGGGTCGGCTTAAGCGTTATTCCTATGGCCGGTCCGCTGGGATCACTGCCCCGGTCCGAGAAAAAAAGCGTCCGGATCATCGATCGCCGCTTCAGTTAAGGAGTACATCTACAGAACTATCTGACCATCAGGAATTTGTAGAAAAAGCATTTTAAAAAATTACCGGGAAAAATTGATTTTTTATCTGGGATTGGTTATAATGAAATCGCCCACCTTGATTTAAGAGGAGAAAAGGATAAAAATGAAAATGAAAAAGCAAAAGAAAAACCGATTTAAAATCGTGCTTAACGAATCTACCGGCGATACTTCCGGGTGTAGGATTATTGAAGATACAGAAACGGGAATCAATTACTTATACCATTTTGATGAATATGGCGGCGGACTCACGGTACTGATTGATGAAGAAGGAGAACCGGTAGTTGCCCCTGAACAATAAAAAACCCAGGCCCTGGAAGAGACTCTCTTTTTCAGGGCTTTTGTATGTAAATTTTTCCCGGCAAAAGTTTATTTGCGTAAATTAGGTGTATAAACAAGAACAGGGGGTACTGTGAGCTGCGTTGTCGATCAGTTTTGCAGGTGCCGAAAAAAAATAAAAAATGGAGGAAAAAATGAATACTTATATTGAAGATATTTTTGCCCGAGAAATACTGGATTCCCGCGGGAACCCGACCATTGAGGTGGATGTTGTTTTAGAAGATGGCACCCTGGGCCGTAGTATTGTTCCTTCCGGAGCCTCCACCGGGGCTTTTGAAGCGGTGGAACTGCGGGATCAGGATTGCAGCCGTTATCAGGGCAAAGGGGTGTTAAAAGCTGTGGACAGCGTCGCCTATGCCCAGGAGTTTCTGGTCGGGATGGATGCTGCCGATCAGATTGCCATTGATGGGGTGCTGATTTCACTGGATGGCACCGAAAACAAAAGCAAGCTCGGGGCTAATGCGATTTTGGGGATTTCGATGGCGGCAGCCCATGCGGCGGCCAGATCATTGGGACTGCCCTTTTATAAATATCTGGGCGGCGTCAATGCCAAACTGCTGCCAACGCCGATGATGAATATTTTAAACGGTGGCGAACATGCCGATAACAACGTCGATATTCAGGAATTTCTGATCATGCCAGTGGGCGCCCGGGATTTCCGGGAAGCCGTGCGGATGGGCTCGGAAATCTTCCACCAGCTCAAAAAAGTACTGGGCGAAAAAGGAATGGCCACCTCGGTGGGTGATGAAGGCGGCTTTGCTCCGAATCTGAAATCCAATGAGGAAGCGCTGCAGCTGATTGTGACAGCCATTGAAGGGGCCGGCTATCTTCCCGGCGAAGATGTCCAGCTGGCCATGGACGTGGCGGCTTCGGAAATGTATAATGAAGAAACGAGGAAATATTTTCTGGCCGGCGAAGGGGTAGAAAAAACTGCCGCTGAAATGATCGACTTTTATGAAATGCTGATTGATAAATACCCGATTATTTCCATTGAGGATGGTCTCGATGAAGAGGATTGGGAAGGCTGGAAAATCATGACCGAGCGGCTGGGGAAAAAGGTCCAGCTGGTCGGGGATGATATCTTTGTCACCAATACCCAGCGGCTGAAACGGGGCATTGATAACGGGGTGGCCAATTCAATTCTGGTCAAGGTCAATCAGATTGGCACCCTGACGGAAACCCTGGACACCATTGAAATGGCCAAACGGGCCGGCTATACCGTCGTCGTTTCCCATCGTTCCGGTGAAACCGAGGATGTCACCATTGCCGATCTGGTGGTGGCGGTCAATGCCGGGCAGATTAAAACCGGGGCGCCTTCGCGCACCGACCGGGTGGCCAAATACAATCAGCTGATGCGGATTGAAGAACAACTGGGACTGCTGGGCGACTACGCCGGGAAAGATGCGTTTTATAATCTCAAATAAAAAATAAGAAAACATAAATAAGGAAGTGAAACTATGTATTTAAAAGGATTGGGCATTGCCTGCCATCCACCGGTGTTGATCCCGGAGATTGGGGAAGGCCGGGAAAATGAAGCGGAAAAAACGATTCGGGGGTTGCGGGATCTGGCCCTGAAGGTGGCAGAAATCAAGCCGGAAGTGATTGTCTGCATCACGCCCCACGGCAACGTCTTTCGGGACGGGGTGGCAGTGGTTTATGAAAACCAGATGAAGGGTGATCTGCGCAATTTTGGACATCCTGAAATCGCGATGGAAAAAGATTGCGATATGGGGCTGTTGGATGAGCTGAATATGGGCTTTGCCAAAAATAACTGTCACACCATTTTCTTGAATCATAAAATTGCCAAAGAATATAAGATCAGCCTGGACCTTGATCATGGGGTGCTGGTACCGCTTTACTTTATCGAAAAATATTATCGCAGCTACAAAATCGTCCATATTACCATCGGCGAGCTGAGCCTGATCGAGCTTTATAAAATGGGGAAGGTGATCCGGGAAGCCATTGAAGCCCGGGGCAAAGAAGCAATGATTCTGGCTTCGGCCGATCTTTCCCATTGCCTCAAGGATGAAGGGCCCTATGCTTTTAATCCGATGGGACCGCTGTTTGATGAGAATATTGTCAATGGCATCAAAGCAAAGAATTACTACTCCATTTTAACCGTTCCCCACCAGGTCTACGAACCGGCCGGTCAATGCGGTTTAAAACCGATTATTATGGGATTGGGCGCCACCGATGGTCTGGATACCGAAGCCACGGTCTTTTCTTATGAAGGCCCTTTTGGGGTCGGCTACATGTCAGCCTTTATTGATTTGACCGATCAGAAAATTCCCAGCCTGCTGGATCGCTACGAAGCCGATAAAATGCTTTCCTATAAAGAAAGGCGTTCCAACGAAAGTCCCTTTGTCGCTCTGGCCCGGGCCACCATCAATACCTGGGTGCAGCGGGGCCGGAAACTGAATTTTGATCATTACAAAAATCAGGTTGACATCGAAGCCGATGTGCTGGGTGAATTGGAAAACAATCAGGCCGGGGTTTTTGTCTCCCTCCATCAGCATGGCGAACTGCGCGGCTGCATCGGTACCACTGGCCCGGTGACCGAAAACATCGCCCAGGAGATCATCCGCAATGCCATTGAGGCGTCTACCTATGATCCCCGCTTTATGCCGGTGGAAGAGCAGGAACTGATGGATCTGGAAATCAAGGTCGATGTGCTGGGCATCCCGGAACCGGTCAAGAGTATGGCCGAACTGGATGCGAAAAAGTACGGGGTCATTGTCGAGAAAGATCTCCACCGCGGCCTGCTGCTGCCCGATCTGGAGGGGGTCAATACCCCGGAAGAACAGATTGCCATCGCCAAAAGAAAAGCCGGTATCCCCGAAAGCGACAGCGATGTGATACTGCAGCGCTTCCAGGTGATCCGGCACCAGTAAGGATTAGAAATTGAATATAATAAATAATTGGTTATAATTAAGAAGTGGATAAAATAATAGAATTAGTAACATTAAAACCAGTCAATTGATCCAGTAATTTGGAAAAGGCCACCGGCAGGGCCAACTCATCGACCTGAGACAGGGCTTTAAAAGCCGTGTCACGATCAGATCGCGATTCCTGCTGGTTGGTGACCAGATAGGAGTGGGCGGTGGTTTCGCTGACCATGCTGTCGAGATCAAAACCATAGATTGACATCTCCCAGATGATATGGGAGAAAACGTGGCGGCTGGTCCCAATAAAAACCGGTTCATTAAGCTCGGGGAAATTTTCTCCGAGCTTTTTTTTGATATCCTGACCGTTGCCGGTTGCGGCTTCGGCAATCGGAAAGGACCACATCCCAGATAACAGGCCGGCATCAGGCCGCCGCACAAAATACAGGCAGCCGTTCTGTTTGACAATGCCGACCTCCATTTTTTGGGTGGTCTGCTTCTGCTTTTTCGCCTTGATCGGGAGCTGTTCGGTGGTGCCGGCCGCATGACTCTGGCAACCACTGCGGATCGGGCAGAGCAGGCATTTGGGGTTTTGAGGGGTGCAGATCAGGGCCCCCAGTTCCATCAAAGCTTCATTAAAGTCCCCGGCCGCTTCCGGCAGAATGCTCTCAATCCAGTGGGTCATCCGTTTTTTTGTTTTGGCCTCGCCGATATCATCAAAGCTGTTGCAGTACCGGCTGATCACCCGAAGGACATTGCCATCGACCGCACTGACTGGCTGATTAAAGGCAATGCTGGCAATGGCACCGCCGGTATAGGGGCCAATCCCCGGGAGCTTGATCAGCTCGGCAAAGTTATCCGGCATCAGGCCGTCGTAGTCCGCGACAATGATGCGGGCGGCCTGATGGAGGTTGCGGGCCCGGGAATAATAGCCCAATCCCTCCCAGGCTTTAATAACCTCATCGGCCGAGGCCAGGGCCAGCGAAAAAACGGTCGGGAACTTATCTATAAATCGGTTATAATAGGGTATTAATGTATCAATCTGGGTTTGCTGCGCCATGATTTCTGAGATCCAGATAAAATAGGGGTCTTTGGTTTGGCGAAATGGCAGCTTTCGCTGGTCTTTTTTAAACCATTTGAGCAGATCGGTCTGCAATATTGCAATCAGCTGCTGATTTATTTTTGTATCGAGCATAAGGTCTCCGTTCGTTTAAAATTCATTCATTTAAGAGCACAAGATGTAGTATAGAACAGTTTCCTAAAAACTAGCTTATCCGGACAGAAACGATAAAAAAAAGCCAGGACAAGAATTTACCCCAACCCCCATTATGGCATTAGAATGGGCGAAAACATGGTTTGTAATTGGGATGGAGTCACCATTTGCACCCGCAAAAGCCACAAAAAACTTGACATAAAATGGGTGGGATGGTAAACTTGCTGTAACAAATGTGTAACTTTTATTTATGCAATTTAGACAAAATGAAAGGTATTATTTATGAATAGAGAGAGAGAAACAGCTGGTTTTCTCAAGAAATATCCCGGCGTCAAGATCGGAATCATTGCTTTGATTCTGCTGCTTGTAGTGGGTGTTTCCAGTGCTTTTACCGTTGAAAAAGAAGTTGAGGTTAACTTCGAAGGCAAGGTATACACTGCCAATGGAAAACTGCTCGAATCCCTGGAGGAAGTTTTGCTTGCCAATGATCTTCCGGTTAGTGACAAATATAAATACAGTACACCGCTGACGACTTTGTTTAAAGATGTCATTGATGTAACAATTGAAAAGAAAATTTCCGGAAAGATTCTGGTTGATGGAAAAACCATTGCTTACTTATCAGGCGGCGCAACCGTTGGCGATGTCCTGGATGAAAATGGGGTTAAACCCGATGAGGACGATAAGGTTGAACCGGGGCTGAATACCCCTTTAACCGAGAAGACCGGCAATATCAAAGTAACCCGGATTTCCTATGTGGAATCAACCGGGATTAAAGATGTGCCAATGAAGGCGACGATTGTGGAAAACACCGAACTGCCAGCCGGAACAAGAATTGTTGTTCAGGTCGGACAGAACGGCAAAGCCAACATGAAAGAAAAGATCCGCTATGAAAATGGCATTGAGGTCAGCCGTGAAGTTATCACCAGTGAAGTGATCATGCCGGCGGTTGAAGAAATTATTGAAGTCGGTCCGTCGACAACCATTGTCATGCCGAAAGCAGTAGAGGTTTCTTCGGTAACCGGAAATGTCAATGTCGAAAAAAGTGATACTGGCGATGGCAGTGCATCGATCAATCCGGATAGTGGTTTTAAAGGCAGCATGGTGGTCAGTGCCACCGCCTATACAGCTACCGGCAATAACACTGCATCAGGAACTGTGCCACAGTCAGGCCGGACGATTGCTACCTGGGGTGGAATTCCGTTTGGAACAAAGGTATATATTCCGGCACTTGGTGGAACCTATATAGTGGAAGACCGGGGTGGTGCTGTCGGATATGGCATTATTGACATTTATATGGACAGCGAGGAAGAGTGCGAGATCTGGGGTAGACAAAACATTGAAATATATTTTGTGGATTAGAAAAGCTAGGACGATGGGTAAAACCATCGTCCATTTTAGTTGGTGGATTTATTAATGACAACCAGGGATGGGACCGCAGTTATTCAAAAAATTTCCGATAAAGCTGGGAAAATAGTTAAACCGCAAGCCCAAAACAAAGACGACGTTTACATAAAAAAGAGCCGCGCTGGATGTATTGATAAAGTACATTATTCCTAAAAAATACACTTGTACTTTGTATACAAAGCTTGTTATACTACCTTCATACACGAAATAGCACTTGTTTGGCTATGGAACTCGGAGGAAGACATGGAAATTAAAATTGTTAAAACGGTAAACCCCAAGGATAAACCAGAAGAAGATTCGCTGATCTTCGGTGTGGAATTCACCGACTACATGTTTGAGATGGACTATACCGAAGGGGTTGGTTGGCATGATGCCGTAATTAAGCCTTATGGCCCGATAGAGATCATGCCATCGGCAATGGTTCTCCATTATGCCCAGGAAGTCTTTGAAGGCTTAAAAGCCTATAAAACGCCGTCAGGCGAGGTCCAGCTGTTCAGACCTGATGAAAATTTCAAACGGATGAACCGCTCCAACGCCCGGATGTGCATTCCGCAAATTGATGAGGACTTTTTACTGGAAGCCCTGAAAGCCCTGGTTAAGATGGATGAAGCCTGGATTCCCAAGTCTCCGGGGACATCGCTTTATATCCGGCCCTTTGTTTTTGCCACCGATCCGTTTATCGGGGTGCGGGTTTCCAAACGATACAAATTTATGATTATCATGTCTCCGGTGGGATCTTACTATAAAGGCGGGATGGTCCCCAGCCGGATTTACGTGGAATCGGAATATGCCCGGACCGTCCGTGGTGGTACCGGTGAAGCCAAGTGCGGCGGTAATTACGCCGGTGGTCTGGCAGCCCAGCAGAAAGTTCATGACATGGGCTTTGAACAGATTTTATGGTTGGACGGCGAAAAACGACAGTATATCGAAGAAGTAGGAACCAGTAATGTGTTCTTCTTAATCGACGATGTGTTTGTGACACCCTCCCTGGAAGGCACCATCTTAAACGGCATCACCCGCAAAAGTGTCATCGATTTATTGAAACACTGGGGCGAAACAGTGGAAGAGCGCCGGATCACCATCGACGAGCTTTATGAGGCCTATCAACAGGGGAAAATCAAAGAAGCCTTTGCAACCGGCACAGCCGCCGTTATTTCGCCGATTGGTGCGCTGGGGTGGAAAGATGCGGAAATGACATTTAACGACGGTAAAATAGGCGAATACTCCCAAAAAATATATGATACCCTGTATGGTGTCCAGACCGGTAACCTGGAAGATCCACTGAACTGGATTGTGAAATTATAAAAAATAAAAATTTTAAAATAATTGCAAAATAATTTAATAAACCACTTGACAATATGAGTTTTCACTGGTAATATTAATCTTGCATTTTGAATTACGAGAGGTACCGAAGTGGTCATAACGGGGCGGTCTTGAAAACCGTTAGGGTGCAAGCCCACGTGGGTTCGAATCCCACCCTCTCGGCCATCAAATGCCAGAGAATTGAATAAACAATCATGCATTATTACCTTTGGAGAAGTACTCAAGTGGCTATAAGAGGTGCCCCTGCTAAGGGTATAGGCCGTTAACGCGGTGCGTGGGTTCAAATCCCACCTTCTCCGCCACCATGAACTACGCATCAACATTGATGTTAGATAGAACCTGTTACGTTATGTAGCAGGTTTTTTTTCGCATATAATATGCTGATCAGATAATAATGTTCTATTTCAAATTATTAAACTGAAGCACTGTTAAGTCAAATAAAATGTACAGTTAACACATTTTATTTGACTTATCTATGCTAATCATGGTAAATTAAAAGAAAAAACACAATGGAGAATGATAATGAAGCGAAAATTTGAAGATGTTTTAATATCCTGGAAAAATAAAAATTCTCGTAAGCCGGCACTAATCTATGGCGCTCGTCAAATTGGGAAAACCACCAGTATCAAATATTTTGGCGAAAAACATTTTCAGAACACGATTTATATCAATTTTGAATTAAACAGGGAATTAGCCGAAGATTTCCAGGGAAATATTTCTCCAGACTTTTTAATTCATCGCTTTGAGGTTTATTTTGGTGAGAAAATTAATAAGGAGACAACCTTAATTGTCTTTGACGAAATTCAGGCCTGTGAGCGTGCTTTGACAAGCTTGAAATATTTCTGTGAAGATGCCCCAGAATATTACGTCATCGGTGCGGGCAGTTTACTTGGCGTGGCAATAAAACGTGAAGATTTCAGTTTCCCGGTGGGGAAAGTTAATCAAATTCAAATGTATCCGATGGATTTTGAAGAATTCCTGTGGGCGAAGAATCAGGAAATGTTGGCTGATGAAATAAGGGGGTATTATGAAAAACGTGAGCCGCTGGATCCGGCTTTGCACAAAAAGGCAATGGGCCTTTATCGTGAATATTTAATTGTCGGTGGCATGCCTGAAGCAGTAAAAGAATATTCAGAAAACAACAGTTTGCTTGAGGTAGCAGAAATCCAGGGAGCGATCATCAATGCCTACGTTGCGGATATGGCCAAGTATGCAACATATAGCGACACAACGAAAATCATGGCCTGTTTTGATAGTCTACCGGCGCAGTTGGCCAAAGATAATAAAAAGTTTCAATATAAAGTTGTTGCCAGGGGGGGCCGGGCATCATTATTTGGGGCATCAATTGATTGGCTTTTGGCAGCGGGAATCGTCCTAAAATGTGAGAAGGTCGAACAAGGTCAACATCCATTGGCTATTTTTAAAGATATGGCTTCATTTAAACTCTATATGGGTGATGTTGGACTGTTGTCGCACCGGGCTGGCGTCAATGAATATGACATTATTAAAGGTAATGATCATGTTTTTATCGGCGCACTGACTGAAAACTATGTTGCCACTGCTTTAATACAAAAGGGATACCCTTTATATTACTGGACTTCGGGAACATCGGAAGTTGATTTTATGATTGAGAAACAAAGTGATGTTTTTCCCATTGAGGTTAAAGCAAGGGAAAATGTCAAATCAAGAAGTTTATCGGTCTATGTCAAACACTATCATCCGGTTTATTCGATTAGGATTTCGGGAAAGAACTTTGGATTTGAAAATAATATTTTATCAATTCCGTTATATGCGGTGTTTTGTTTGTAGGCTTAAAGTGCAAAGTAAGACATTTAAAGAAATTATTTGCATAAAGCAAATAATTTTGTAAAAACAGAAAGAACTTTGTCATAGCGTAATTATAATAACAAAATTTATGGGAGGGGATACTGATCGATACGCACCTTCTCCGCCACCATGAACTACGCATCAAGATTGATGTTAGATAGAACCTGTTACGTTAAGTAGCAGGTTTTTTTGCGTCTACAATAAAAGTACCGTAAATATTTAGATATCTCGGGTCGTGATTTTTTTAAGCTTGGCGAACTTGGGAAGACCATCTTCTTTCGGTATTTTGGTTTCGCCCTGAATAAGTGGCAGCGCATAGTCGATGAAAGCCGGCAGTAGACCGTTGCCGGCGGCATTGATCCACTCTCGGGGTATTTTCTTTTCAGCGTTTGCGACATCAATTAGATCGAACATTTTTATCCGGCATTGGTACTCTTTTCCGGGAATTCTTTCAAAGCCGACCATCTGATTGGTGGCACCGTCAAGCGCAACTTCCAGAGCGGTTCGGCCGATTGTATAGGCTTCTTCGATGTCTGTGCCTGAGGCAATATGGGCGGCGCATCGCTGAGTAAGGCCGAATTCGATACCGCGGACCTTAGTATCGATCTTTGTGCCGACAAAGCTGGCAAGGCCAGCGGCAAGTCCGCCCATCCGGGAATGGCCGAATGCATCTGTATGCTTGGTCAGATCGGAAAAATAAGCGGCAATGTAAGTGCTATTTTTATCCATAATGCCTTCAGAAACCGCGACAAGAACGTCTCTCTTTTTTTCATAGATACGGCTCACGTCGGCAATGAAATCGCCAAGGTCAAAATGGATCTCAGGTAAATAGATCAGATCGGGGCCAAGACCTTTGTAGGTGGCTAGCGCGGCAGAAGCGGTCAGCCATCCGGCGTTTCGACCCATGATTTCCAGGATCGTTATGGAACCAGTTCCATAGACTTTTGCATCTTTGTAAATCTCCATGCACGATGTCGCAACAAACTTAGCGGCACTACCGTAGCCGGGGCAGTGATCCATGCCTAAAAGGTCATTGTCGACGGTCTTTGGGATGCCGATAATCCGGCAATCAAAGTTGTTCTACTTCAGATAACTGCTTATTTTGCTGCAGGTATCCATGGAATCATTGCCGCCGTTATATAAGAAATAACGGATATCATACTTCCGGAATGTTTTGAGAATACGCTTGTAATCGGTGTCATCCACTATGAAATCTTTAAGTTTATAACGGCTGGTTCCAAATGCTGAGGAAGGAGTATACTTCAGTAGTGAAAGCTCACAAGAATCCTCCAGATCGATAATATATAATCGATCATCTAAAACTCCCTTGATGCCATTTTTGGCAGCGTAAACCGTTGTGATATGTTCTGAAGCAAGTGCAGCTTCAATGCAGCCAAGGGCACTGGCGTTAATAACGGATGTCGGTCCGCCTGATTGACCGATGAGGCAGGCGCCTGTTAATGGTGTTATCATGATTATTAGCATTCCTTTCGTCACATTGCCCAAATAAGTGTGACTTCGAGCACGCAGACTTATCTTGTATAAACATTACCCGTTTTATAGCCGGGCAATCAGTCAATGAGGTCTATCGCTTCAAATTTATTAGCCGCCCCCAATGTTCTGCGTTAAAAACACAGTCAATGTGACAGTGTTTACGGCAGTAGAAAGGACAGCACATCCGTCAGTACAAACGACTGGCATAACAAAACAAAAACAAAACTAATATTGATTAAGAGATAAATAAAAATTTAAAAAATCAGGAACCCGTTGCGGCTGACGGCATATTTAAACTTTCACTACGACATGCACGCATTAATATGGTATAATTTTCATATTATTTAATTCGGAAGGGACGAAACAATGAAGAACAAATTTGCACTAATTCTGGTTCTGGGCATTCTGGCGACATCGCTGTCAGGCTGTAGCGAAAAAACGGCTACGGCAACCGCAAAAACCGATGTCTGGCAAACCGTCTCCGATGCCTACGTGTACTGTCTGCCACTGGTTCTGGTCAATGCCACCAAAGAAGCCATGACCAATACCGTCGCGCCCAGCCACACCCGGGCGCCTGTTAATCAACTGATTCACGCTAAAGGTCTGGCCACTGCTACCTCAACAGATATTGTTACCCCCAATGTCGACACCGTCTATTCCCAGGCCTTTCTGGATCTTGAGGACACAGCGATGGTTTATGTCAAACCCCAGACGGATCGCTTCTGTTCAGTCGAAGTGATGGATGCCTACACCAACGCAGTGGCGATTCTTGGCTCCGGTGGCGATACCCAGGAGCAGCAGACCTATCTGATTACCGGTCCCACTTATCAGGGCCCGGTGCCCGACAACATGAAACAGGTTGCCATGCCCACCAACCTGTCATGGATGCTGATCCGGGTTGTCTGTAACGGCGAAGCCGATCTGGATAATGTCTACGCCATCCAGAATCAGATGCAGCTGATCCCGCTGGCGGCCTACCAGTCCGGCGAACCCTATACCCCACAGGCCGGTACCGCTGATCCGGATCACGATTTTGTGCCGATTACCCATGTCCAGGCGATGAGTCCCCAGGAATTTTTTGACACCGCCAACCAACTGATGGTCAGCAATCCCCCGACCGCCGCGGATGAACCGTTACTCAAAGCGCTTAGCAGCATCAATGTCGGTCCGGGAGCGAGCTTCGATGCCACGATCTTGGGCGATCAGGCCGCGGCGCAATGGCAAACGATGGTGGCCAATTGCTCCAGCAGTCTGGCGCCGGACTGTGGGCAATTTTTGGCATCGCTGGGGAGCTGGAGTTACTTTGGCGAACCGATTGCCGAGTTCGGCACGGAATACAAATTTCGGGCTTTGATCGCCATAAATGGCATTGCCGCCAATCCTGCCGCGGTGGCGATTTATCCGAAGGCTTATCAGGACAGCGATGGGCAAACGCTGAGTGGCAGCAACGCCTATATCATTCACTTTGATAAAGATGCTCTGCCGCCGACTCAGGCAAACGGCTTCTGGTCGATTACGGCTTATGGCAGTGACAACTTACTGATCGACAATGCCTTAAACCGCTATTGCATCAACGACCGCAGCGGCTTTGTATTAAACGAAGATGGCTCATTGGATATTCTGGTGCAGTCCAGCCCGCCCGAGGCCGCCAGGCAGAGTAACTGGCTGCCGGTTGGAAGCGATGACTTCCATCTGTTTATGCGGATTTATCTGCCCCAAGACGCCGTGCTCGATGGTCACTGGTCGGCGCCGACGATTAAAAAAGTACTCTGAACTGATCAAAATAGGGCCGCAACCGGGCCGCTCGCAGAAAGATCATCGGGGTTTAATTGCAGAAGAAGCAAAGATTGAGATGAAAAGAGGAACCGCCATGGATTATTCCCGTTATACCAGAGCCCAGCTGATTGAGATCATCGATGAGCTGAAGATGTTAAACAAAGAGTTATTGTCAGAAAAAGAGCAGGAAGTCCGGCTTGATTTTGCCTGGTCGGGCAATCTCGGCCATTGGTATCTGAACCTCAAAACCGGCAATGTCGTGTTCAATTCCCTGAAGGTCACAACCTTGGGCTATCGCATCGATGAACTACCGGACCCGGTCAACTATTCTTTTTTTACCGATAAGCTTCATCCCGATGATTATCCGCTGGTAATGGATGCAATGCGGCAAAATATGGCCGGGACAACTGACGTCTACGAATGCGAGTACCGGATCCGGGCGCTGGATGGCTCCTGGAAGTGGTTTTATGACCGCGGCAAGGTAACCCAGCGGGATGCCCAGGGGAAGGCCGAATTTGCGGCGGGGATCGTTTTTGATATCACTGCCAAAAAAGAACGGGCGCTGCAGCTGGAGCATGAAAATAAATTGCTGGAAGCCGAGAATGTCACCGATGCTCTGACCCGGATCAATAACCGCAAAGCGGTGCTGGCGGTACTGGCCAGCACGATCCATGAGGCCAGCCGGACCAGCCAGCCGGTTGCGATTGCGATGTTTGATATTGACCACTTTAAAACGGTTAATGATACCAGAGGCCATGTTTTTGGCGATCAGGTACTTCAGGTAACGGCGAATATCATTGCCGGCAATATCCGGGTTCAGGATGCGGTGGGAAGATACGGCGGCGAGGAGTTTCTCGTCGTCTTACCCAATACCGATCAGGTCAGCGCCAGCCTGGTTTGTGAAAGAATCCGCGCTCGCATTGAAGCCTATCAATTTGCCGAGGGGCTGAAAATAACCATCAGCGGCGGCATTGCCGAATACCGGGGCGAGGCGGTCACAGCCTTTATCGACCGCGCCGACCAAAAGCTATATCAAGCCAAGGAGTCAGGCCGAAACCGGATCGTCGTTTGAGCAAACCGATCCGCAGCGGGAAAAAGAGCCGGCTGCGGCACAACTGAAAACGATATCTTGGCCGGCAAAAGAGCCGCCAGTAAAACGCATTCAAGCCTTTGATGCGTTTTTTTTGAGTTCAATTGTTTTATTTTAATTTTATGGGTAACTAGTAAATAGAAAGGTGTGAAATCATGAAGCAACCAAAAAAAATGCGGCTTCCCTATATGAACAATGCGACGGCCATTCTCTTGACCTTGGGGATCAACCTTGCGCTGATGGTGGCTCTCAACTGGGGCAAAAGCTTTGGTCTCGCGGATGTTCTGCTTGATGCGGCGATCTGCGGGGTAATGACCGCCGTGATCAACGTCTTTTTTGTGCGTCGTTATGTGACCTGGGCTCAGGCTAACAGGACCCTGCCGGCCAACTTACCGGTCAGCCGGATGATGATGCGTTTGCCCCGGAATCCGTTTTTACTGGCGCTGCTTTGCGCCCTGTTTTTTGGTCTGTTGACGCCCCTGATCAACGGGATGATCTTTATCTTCTACGATTTTGAAACGCTGCGGTTCGGGCAGATGCTGGTCTGCAAAATGGTCTATGCCTGTTTTCTCAGTGCCAAAATACTGGAGGTGGCGATTTACCGCTACGTCCAGCCGGATGTCACCGGTTTAAACCCGGCGGCGGATGCCCCACCCTCACCGCTGGTCAAGCCGCCATTACCGCAGATCTCTTATTTTCAACAGCTCTACAACAGCTGGCTGACCGATTTTGGGATGAACATGGTGCTGGGTCTGGTGTTGGGCGGGACCATTATTACCAGTGACGACTACGTCATGATCGCGCCCACCCTGCGCGCGGGGATCCTCATCGGGGGGATCATTTCCGGTATCATTATCACCATGATGACCGTGCCGGCGTTGGCCAAAAAGCTCGGATCAGCGGTGGCCAGCGGGGAAATCCCCAGACTGTCACAGCGGCATCCCGGGGTTGCCTGGCTGCCGCAAAATAATTGGCTACTGGCGGCGGTACTTTGTCTGCCGATTATACTGATCACAGTGACGGTTTATTCCGGGGTGCTGAGCTTTTTTAATTTTGAATCGCTGAACTTTTTTCAGTTTTTCTTTATTCGCACCGCTTACACGGCGGTCCTGGTTAAGGCCCTGGTACCACTGTTGTTGATTCGTTATATGCAGCCACAAAAATGAAAGGAGACAAGATGTTTGAAAGATTGCAAGCGCCTGGAAAAATCGGGCGGCTGACCCTGAAGAATCGCGTGTTTATGCCGGCGATGGGGGTTTTTATTGCAGCGCCCGGCGGCGGGGTGAATGATGATATTATTGCCTTTTACGAAGCCCGGGCCCGGGGCGGGGTCGGCCTGATCATCACCGAGGTGACCCGGATCGACGGCGCAGCCGGGGCTGGCGAGCCCTGTCAGCTGGCCGCCTATCGGCCGTCAGACGTCATCGGCCTGCAGCGGATAGTCGATACGGTCCATAAATACGATACCAAAATTTTTGTCCAGCTCCAGCACCCCGGTCGCGAAGCGTCAACCATGATTGCCGGGGTTCAGCCGGTGGCGCCGTCAGCGGTGGCCAATCCGGCCGGCGGCGAAATGCCCCGGGCCCTGAGCACCGAGGAATGCCGGGAACATGTCGAAAAATTCATCCAGGCCGCCAGTTTTGTCAAGATGTCCGGGGCCGATGGGGTCGAACTCCACGGCGCCCATGGTTATCTGATCAACGAGTTTCTGTCCCCGGCGATGAATTTCCGGACCGATCGCTACGGCGGCAGTTTTGACAACCGGATGCGCTTTGTCACCGAGATTATCGCAGGCATCCGCCAGGTTTGCGGGGCGGGTTTTCCGCTATCGGTGCGGATCAACGCTGAGGAAATGTTCGCCGGCGGCATTGATCTGGACGAAGCGAAGAAAATCGCGGTGGTTCTGGAAGCGGCCGGGGCCGACGCCATCAACGTCAGCACCTATTCGCTGGAGTGCATCGAACCCGGCACCTTTCCCCAGGGCAACAAAAAGCGCCTCTCCGCGGCGATCAAGGCGGTGGTGCAGATTCCGGTACTGGGGGTCAGTAATATCAAAGACCCGGAGGCCGCTGAAGCCTTGCTGGCTGAAGAAGCCGTCGACTTTGTGGGGGTCGGCCGGGGTCATCTGGCTGATCCCGACTGGGTTAACAAAGCCTTTTCCGGCCGGGCTGATGAGATTCGCAAATGCATTGGCTGCCTGGGCTGTTTTGGGGAAATTGTTAAGCTTCACCGGATCAAGTGCGCGGTCAATCCGCTAACCGGCCGGGAGCGGGAATATGCCCAGCCGGAACGCAACGGCGGCGGTCGGGTAGCAGCGGTGATCGGCGGCGGGCCGGCCGGAATCGAAGCGGCCCTGACCCTCAAGGCGCGCGGCTTTGAACCGGTGATCTTTGAAGCCGGGGAGCGCCTCGGTGGCACCCTGAACACCGCTGACAAGGGCTATGGCAAGGCGATGATCACCGCCTATACCGATTCGCTGATAACCCAGGTGAACAAGGCCGGGATTGCCCTGCGCCTCGGTGAAGCAGCGACGGTGGCCAAGGTTAAAGCGCTGGCTCCGGACTGGGTCTTTATTGCCTGTGGCGCCGAACCCCTGATCCCGGCTATCGAAGGCCTGGATGGCGACCAGGTGGTAACCGCCGAGGCGGTGCTGTTGGGCCGGGCTACCCCCGCCGGCAGGGTGGCCGTGATCGGCTCCGGCATGACCGGGCTGGAAACGGCGGAGGTCCTGGCGGCCCGGGGCTGTCAGTTGACCCTGATTGAAATGCTCCCGGAAGTCGGCCCGGGGATGTACCCGACGGTGGTCGCTGACGTAATGGGACGGATTATCGAAAGCCGGCCCCAGATCCTGACCGGCCATCAACTGTTAAAGGCGACGCCAACCGGGATTGAACTCCGGCGTCTGGCCGATGATCAAATTATCACGGTTGATGCGGACTGGATTGTGCTGGCCCTGGGCGTCCGGCCCCGACAAGCAGTGGTCGACAGCTTCAGGGATGCATTTGAACACGTCTGCATCATTGGCGACGCCCGCACCTGCGGACGGATTCTCGAGGCCACCCAGGATGCTCACGGCAAGGCCTCAGTGGCTCAGCCATCACAGGACTGATGGCGATAAAAATAAAGGAGGAAGAAGAAATGTACGGATTTGATAATTACTTTGTCGGCAAGACGGCTGTGGTGACAGGCGGGGCTTCAGGGATTGGCAATGCGCTGGCCGAAACGATGCTCCAGAACGGCGCCAAAAAGTTGGCCATCGCTGACTTTAACAAGGCCAACCTGGAAAAAGAAAGCGCCCGGCTGGAGGCCGCCTATCCCGGTAAAATCATCGGCATCTTCTGTAACGTGACCCTGGAAGACAGCGTTAAGGCGATGTTGGCCGATGCTGCCGCATTCTTTGGCGGACGGATCGATCTGTTGTTCAACAACGCCGGCGCCGGTTTAAACGGCAGCTTTACCGAGCTGACCAACGAGGACTGGAAAAAGGCCCTTGATCTAAACTTCTATGGTGCTCTTTATGGCATCCGTCATGTGATTCCCTATATGAAGGCCCAGGGCGGCGGTCAGATTGTCAATACTATTTCCGGCATTGCCTGGTCGCCGATGGCCCTTCAATCGATGTATGCCGTCACCAAGTCGGCCCTGAATATGCTGGGACTGACCCTGCGCTATGAGCTCTGGGACGACAATATCAAGGTCAATTCCGCCACCCCTGGCACCACCGCCACCGCTATTTTCACTGATGTCAAGGCCCCGGATTATGCCCAAACCCCAATGCAGTCCGCGACCCGGATCCTCACCGGAGTCCGCAACAACCAGCGGTTGATCTGCGGTGATGACAATGATCTGGAAGGCTCCAAAAATGCCATGAGTCCCGATCCGGCGATGCAAAAAGGACTGGACGATTATTTTCTGGAAGTTGCCCGGGCGCGAAAGCAGGGCAATTGGCGCTTTTGATTGAATAGAAACTTATAAACGTTGAGTTAACAGAACCTATCATTACGAAACACCGCAGTTTTCGAAAGGAGAAGACAATGCAGGCAAGTTATTTTATCGCCGCCGAAGACCTCGGCAATTTTATGAACGGTGCGGCCATGAACTGGCAGTATGGCATCCAGTTTTATGGATTGACCAATACCGAAAAGGCCCGGAGCATGGTGCCGCCGCCGCTGGAAGTGATTGAAGAAAACGGTGAAACGATCTTCTATGCTTATGTGGTAAATATCCGGGAGCCAACCTTTGCCCCCTGGTACATGGAAGGCGGCATCGGATTGATGACCCGGCTGGGGGACAAAACCGGGGTCTATTTCCTCGGCCTGCAGCTGTCCGGGCCCGGGGCACTGATGGGGGCTTTCTCCGGCCGCGAGAGCTCGGGACTGCCCAAGAAGCTCTGCGATCGCATCGTCGTCGATCGCACCGGTGATAGCGGCCGCTGTTTCATCGAACGCAAAGGGGTGCGGCTGCTGGATATTGAGCTAAAAATCGGTCAGTATAACGATCCCGGTTTTGCCCAGCCCCAGGAAGGCTGCAGCCGGGAACAACCGATTGTCACCCCGGGCGGCTGCCTGCTCCATAAATATAGGATGAATGCCCAGGGATTTGCTGATATGGAGATCGTTTATTACGACAGTCCCTCACGCTTTTACGGCTGGGAGCCGGCCACGGCCACCATCGCCCTGCAATCCTCAATTGACGATCCCTGGGGCGAGGTTGTCATCGACAAGGTGCTCGGCGCCGGCTGGATGGTCAGCGACAATATGGTATCCGGGATGGACACGATCTACCGTTATGACGACCCTGGGGCGATTACCCGGGCAATGCAGCACCTCTTTGCCGGTCGTTACGACCAGTGCACCCTGACCCGGGAGCATCAGCGGTACGAATAAGAATAATGCACCGCGATGATGTCAAAAAGAACCGGCCAGAAAACTGACAGGTTCTTTAGGGCATGATGCTATTTGGTTCTGCAGTACTGCATGCCAAGATCAAGAAGCGCCTGAATGGTTTGGCTGGCAGACTCGCTTGACACACTAATGACACAAAGCAAACCTACAATTTATTTGGCAAAATAATATTTTACAAAGAGAGGTAGTATAATGAAAATGGATTGGAACAAAGCGGCAAAATGGTCAAGATTGCTGATATTGGTGGGTTTGCTTATCTGGGTTACTTATGAATCGTATATGCATCAGGTCCTGGGCGGCGGAAAAGCCCCGTCGATTCATGCATTGTGTCCTTATGGCGCATTGGAAAGCTTGTATACGCTGCTCCTGACGGGGACTTTTATCAAGAAGATTTATTCGGGGACGGTTGTTTTACTGGTCTTGACTGTGGCCCTGGCAGTGCTGTTTCGCAGGAGTTTTTGCGGGTTGCTTTGTCCCTTTGGGGTCTTGCAGGAAGTGTTTGCGAAGATCGGCCAAAAGCTGTTTAAAAAGCGTTTTATCATCCCCTCAAAAGTTGATCGGATTTTGCGATATTTCAAATATGTCGTGTTAGTTTTTACGGTGGGAATGGCCTGGTATTATGGCAGCCTGTGGATGGCACCCTATGATCCTTACGCAGCGTTTTCCCATATATCGGTGATATCCGGTTCGATTGAAGAGGATCCTTTAGCTATATTCGGTTTTATCCTGTTATTCATTACAGTCGCCGGGTCATTCTTCTATGACCGCTTTTTCTGCAAATATATATGTCCGGCCGGGGCTTTTTATGCCATCATCGGAAAAATCAGTCCGACCAAAATTGAGCGCAATGACAATCTTTGCGTTCACTGTAAAAAATGTGATAAATCCTGTCCTGTGAATATTGAGATTGAGAAAGCAGATCGGATTACGACGGCAGAGTGTATCAACTGTAACGATTGTGTTCTGGCATGCCCGGTTAAAGGTGCGCTTGAAGTCAAGGTAGCCCGCAAAACGGTGCATCCGCTGGTGATGGTGGTTGTGGTTGTGGGTTTGTTCTTTGGAACAATTGGGATCGCTCAACTAACCGGTAATTTTCAGATATTGCCATTAGCCGTTGCCCAGGGCGAGGTTATTCCGATTTATGAAGTCAAAGGCTACAACACCATTGAAGAAGCGACAACCCTCACCGGTCTGACCCTGGAGGAAGTGTATCAACAACTGGCAATTCCAGAAAGTGTCCCGAAGGAGACGCAATTCAAGCAGATTTCAGCGCTGGTGCCTGAATATAGTTTCGATCAAGCCAAAGCCAACGCCGGGGGATCGGAAAGCGAAGGAGCGGCATCAACCCCAGGTACCATTGATGTCAGCGCCATTAAAGGCTCCATGACGATTCAGGAAGCGATGGACAGTTTAAGCATGGGAGCAACAGACTTCTATGCACTTTTCAAAATCCCGGAAACCATACCGCCGCAAACGATTCTAAAAGAAATCGTCAATATTTCACCGGGTTATGATTTTCAGCAAATCAAGGATTCGCTGTAGTAGCATTCAGCCAAAGATCTCTCAGAAACAGTGCTGTTTTTGAGGGATCTTTTTTATTAAAAAATGAAAAGGAACCCGAGTGGGGTTGCGCGGGTTCCTTTTGGGGCAGATCTCTTCTGGTGAAAACATGGGGCTCGTGGCTGATCTATTGATCCAGATAGACAACCTGGTTGCGGCCATTGGTTTTGGCCTGATAAAGCGCCTTATCAGCAATTTTGACCAGTTCCTGATGCCGAGAATGGCGGTCCGGCAGCAGGGTGGCAACCCCGATGCTGACGGTGATGCAGTCTTTGACGGCCGATTGCTGATGGGGAATGGCCAGGGCTTCAACCTTTTCACGCAGGCGGTTGGCATTTAGCAGGGCTTCGGCTTTTCCGGTTTCGGCAAGGAGGACAATAAACTCTTCGCCACCGTAACGCACCACCATATCGGTGGGCCGCGACAAAGCTGCCCGGAGGGTGTCACCAATTTTTATCAGCGTCGCATCGCCAGCCACATGGCCATACATATCATTATAGTTTTTAAAATAATCGACATCAATAAAGAGCAGCGAGATCGGTCGTTGCTGTCTTAAACAGCGCTGCCATTCCAGCTGGATGGTTTCATCATATTTCCGGCGGTTCCACAGTTCGGTCAGGGGATCACGCAGGGACAGCCGCTGCAGCTCATGATTGATCAGTTCCAGCTCAAAATTCTGCTGTTCCACCTTCTGGTTAGCGGCGGTCAGCTCACGGGTCCGCTGGGCCACCAGTTCATCGAGATGATCATTGATCTCGCTGAGCTGTTCACTCATGATGGTGCGGTGATCCAGGGATTCGGTAAAGGTTTTGGCCAGCAACAGGGAATAGAGACCGGCAAAGATCAATTGCCCGGTGGAAGAGTTGGCATCCCCCTGGAAAATCATCCGTAATAGCGGTGGCCAGCTGTCGTTGATCCAGGGGCTGAGGGTAATGATGTCAATGAAGCAGGTGGCAATCAGGATCAGACCACCCAATACGATCAGGCCACTGTTTGGCTCTTCGTGCCGGGCAATTTTCAACAGCATGGCAAGTAAATAGACAATCAGGCAAATCGTCCAGATCTGGTAGAGTGGGTTAATCGCGGAGTAAATATTGGTCGGGGCTAAAATCACTACCGCAGTATAGGCAATTCCTAAAATCAGAACAATTTGAGTCAGTCGGGCATGGAAGTAGTCGGGTAAAATGGTCCGGAAAAACATCAGAATCAGGGGCACCCCGAGATAATAAGTCAGGGTCTGAATTTTTCGGGTGATTACAAAGTCCAGATCCGGCCAGGCAAAGTACAGAAAGGACTCACCGATCATCAGGGTTCGGATCGCGATCAGGATGCAAAACAGTCCAAAATAAAGGGGTGCCTGGTCTTTTTTGCGGAAGAAAAACAAAGCCAGATGATAAACGCCCATCATCATCAGGGCGCCAAAAAGAAACAGCTCATAGGCAAGGCCACGATAACGGAGGGCCAGAAGTTGGGATTCTCCGCCCAGAAGAATGCTGTTCAGCAGGCCCCCGCTGGACATATAAAAATTGGACATCTGGATAACCACTTGATTGTCACCCGCCAGCGCCTCAAAGGAGACGATCTGGGGCAGATACTGGGGCCCCATGGTGTCTCTGGTTTGGCCCGGGGTGCCAGCGCTGGCGATCAGATCGCCGTTGATAAAGAGATTGTAGGCGGTGCGCACCTTGGGAATCTTCAACGCCAGAATTTGCTTTTCAGAAGCGACAAAGGTCAGCCCATAAGTTCCGTAGCCAGCGCCGGGTATCGCTTCACCATCGATTTCATATTTATTCCAGGATGACGGGAAGGGGACATAGCCGCTAAGCGCGCTCTGGTCGATGGTAGCGGGATCAAGGAACTGATTCCAGTAGAAGGCCCAGTCGCCATCCAGCGGAATGATTTCATTTTTAATATTAACTTGCGTTAAGTCAAGCCGGCCTTGCTCGGCTTTTTTTTCGATTGTTGGGTTTTGAGGCGAGCAGCCGCCCAGAATGGTAAGCATAAAGATGATCATCAGTAGTAATACTCTGGGTTTAACCATAGCAGGGCTCCTTTTCGGTGGAACAAATATATAAGAAATCACTTTGAATTGAAATTAAAATAGATGGAGACGTGGTCGTCACGCCTCCATTCTTGAAGGTTTATGGATAATTCATTTAATTGATGCAACGATGTCATGCCCAGATGTATTGCGTTCACGATTGTTTCATTATACAATGAGACGAACAAGCCCGTCAATTGAGATTTTGGCTGTTGATCAGGACAATTTAATCCGATTGTGATAAAATAAAGCAAATAAGTGAGGTAGAAGATAATGACAAGAGCTAATATTGAAAAGAAAATCACCGAATATCCCATTTTTGAATATGCCTTTTTTGATCCGTCAGAAATTAATTTTTACGAGGCGGTGCGGACCATCTGCAAGTTGGAATGTCCCCAGTATGGCAACTCCTGGTCCTGCCCGCCGGCGGTCGGCACGCTGGAAGAATGTAAAGAGCGGTGTCTGGGCTATGAGCATGCCTTTATTTTCAGCACCATCTCGGAGGTCAGTGATATTCTCAATATGGACGAAATGTTGGCGACGCGCTGTGAGCATATCGAAATCGTCGAGGCGATCAAAACCGATGTCTTTGGCGATTATCATGACAAACTGATTCTGACTGCCGAATCCTGTGCCATCTGTGAGGACTGCGGCTACCCGGATGAGGCCTGCAAGCATCGCGATAAAATGTATCCCTGTGTCGAAAGCCATGCCATCTCAGTAACGGATATCTGCGAAAAGCATAACTTGTCGTTTTTGAACGGCTATAATGTGATCACCTGGTTCGGAATGATCTTTTTCTAAACGGCTACTGCCATAATGACCGGCCGGTCAGAAATTTTTAATAATTAATGAAAGCGAGGACAAGATGGATTTATCATTTTTAGGGATTGCGAATAATCCCATCACAGTTTTTAGCCAAACAGACAAGGCGGCTTATTTACAGAATCCTGATGATATTGATGACGGGATTCGGGAATTGGTGGATGCGATTAATGCCATTCCGGTGTTTTTTTCGATGAGTGCCTGCCAGGGCTTCCTGATTGAGGAAGAACGGGATGACCATTGCCCGGAAACCTATGTGGATTTTTATGTGATCGATGAGCAGTACCAGCTGGCCCGGATGCTGCTGGGATCACTGGCCAGTAAATTTGGTGCCAGTATCGACTGCAAGGTGGTTTACGAAGCGGATTTTGATATCACGGCAGCGGATGAAATCGTCGCGAACGGCATGGTCAAGCTGCGACACAGCATCGAACTCTACGAGTTGCCGCCGGAGTTAATGAAGACTACCTATCAGGAAATGGTGGACCATATCCGCAAATTCGGCGCAGCAGTAAAATGATGGATAAGAAGGTCAGAGTTTTATTTGAACCATTTACAATCAATCAGCTTAAGCTGAAGAATCGGCTGTTTATGCCGGCAATGGGGATTGCGACGGCTGATGAAAACGGGGCTTACACCGATGAAGCCATCGCTTTTTATGTGACCCGGGCCACCGGTGGGATAGGGTTGATCATTACCGGCGCCAATGAGGTGGCCGGTTCTGGTGAAAAAAAGATTGCCTGCACTGATCCAGCGCCATTGGTAAACCCCGCGGCCTATATCGCTGTAGGTCTGGAAATGACCCGGCAGGTCCATGACCGGGGTGCCAGGATTTTTGTGCAGCTGGCCGCCGGTTTGGCTGGAGATGACCGGGCGAAACAAATCAGAGGTTGCAATGCGATGACCAGCGCTGAAATCCAGGGGTTGGTGGCGTCCTTTGCCGAGGCCGCCAAAATTGTCAAAGCCGCGGGTTTTGACGGTGTCGAAATCGAGTCGGGATCTTTGCTGGATGGTTTTACGCTGGCGCTTTATAATCAGCGCGACGATGGCTATGGCGGCACGCTACAAAACCGCTTCCGGGTTGTGACGGAAATCATTGCCGCCATCAAAGCTACCTGCGGCCGTGATTTTCCAGTGATGGTGCGGTTGGCGATGAAAAGTTATCTCAAAACCGGGGGACAGCAAGCCCTGCTGCGGGAAGAATTTGCGGAACAGGGTCGTGATCTGGAGGAAGCCCTGGCTGCGGCCGTACTCCTGGCAGCCGCCGGCTGTGATGGTTTTGACGTGGCGGCGGGCATTGATATGCCGGAGAAAGCCTCCTATTGGCAATATCCGCCGGTTTATTTTGATAAAGGCGTTTATCTGAATCTCAGCGAGGCGCTTAAAAAAGTTGTGACGGTGCCGGTCCTGGCCGCCGGAAAAATGGCGGATCCCGAACTGGCTGCTGACGCGCTGGCACAAGGCTGGCTGGATGCAGTGGGTCTGGGTCGGCCCCTGCTGGCTGATCCCGAGCTGCCCCACAAGTTAGAAAACGGCCAGACCGAAGATATCCGGCCCTGTCTGGGCTGTAATGACGGTTGTCTGGCCCAGCTAATTGCCGGGCAGGAAGCCTCCTGTACCGTTAATCCGGCCTGCAACCGGGAATTGCGCTCTGGAATTGTAGCGGCCGAAACCCCGAAAAAAGTGGTGGTCGTCGGTGGCGGTCCGGCCGGCATGGAAGCTGCCCGGGTCAGCGCCTTACGGGGCCATCAGGTGATCCTCTTTGAAAAAAGCTATGGCCTGGGAGGCAAGCTGAAATACAGCAGCCAGCGGATCTTAAAAACCACCGACCGGCAGCTGATCCATTGGTATGAAACGCAGTTGGAAGGCTTAGCGGTTGAGATCCGGCTGGATGAATCGGCAACCCCTGAAAAAATAGCCGCCATCAATCCAGAGATCCTTTTTATTGCCCAGGGTTCCGAAGCCCGGACGCTTACATTCCCGGGGATGGACAGCGAAAAGGTGACCAACGCCATTGATGTACTGACCGATAAAACCTTTGTCGGACCCCGCTGTCCGGCCATCGGTGGCGGCCTGGCCGGATGTGAGGCGGCCCTCCATCTGGCTATGCATCGCCATAAAATGATCATTGTGGACTCCGCCCCGGATATTCTGGCCGCCGGTATTCCCATGGCCCCGGCCAACAAACAGATGCTTAAAGATCTGCTGATCTTTTATCGTAGCGAAATCATCACCAGTGCCACCCTCACCGCCGTCACCGAAGTGGGGGCGGTGATTGAAAAAAACGGGCAGGAACAACTGCTCCCGGCCCATCATGTAATGATTGCGGTGGGCTTTGAACCGACCAACGCCTTATATGAAGCGTTAAAGAATGACTACCCCCAGGTTTATAATATTGGTGACAGTCAGGCGATTAATAATATTAGAGGCGCCATCTGGGCGGCCAATGAGGTGGCCCGTTTGATTTGATTAAATAAAATGATTTAGTTAAAATGCGTTAGAAAATAAAACTGCATCAACAGGAGGAAAAATTTGACCGATCGACTGCAGAACAAAGGCCTTGTCCTGGCCCTGGCAACCCTTTGCTGCCTGCTCTGGGGGAGTGCCTATCCCGCCGTAAAAATAGGCTATGGCCTTTTTGATATCGACACAACCGGCGCCCAGGTCTTGTTTGCCGGTTATCGTTTTACCCTGGCGGGGATACTCACCTGGGTTATTACCAGCGTTTACTATCAAAAAATCGTCGTCCCGCGCGACGATGAATGGGGTCGGATGATCAGCCTGGGATTGGTGCAGACCACCCTCCAGTACATTTTCTTTTACATCGGCCTGGCCAATACCACCGGGGTGAAGGCGGCGATTATCAATGCCACCTCCACCTTTTTTGCGATTCTCTTTGCGCATCTGATCCTGAAAAACGAAAAGATGACCCGGGCCAAAATTTTAGGCTGTCTGCTGGGCATGGCCGGGGTGATCATCATCCAGTTCAATGGCGGAACGATCGGCAGTAGTTTTTCGCTGATCGGGGATGGTTTTCTGTTTCTGGTTTGTATTGCCTCGGCCCTGGGCGCGGTGATGACCCGGGTCTTTACCAAAAAAAGCGACGCGATGATCCTGACCGCCTATCAGCTGATGATCGGCGGGGTGGTGCTGATTGTGGTCGGCCTGATCATGGGCGGCACGATCAACCAGATCACCATCCCGGGATTGCTGCTGCTCGGTTATCTCGCCACCTTGTCCGCCGTGGCCTTTACCATCTGGGCGATCCTGCTTAAACACAACCCGGTCGGGATTGTGGCCATCTATGGTTTTATGATCCCGGTTTTTGGCGTGATGCTGTCCGGGCTTTTTCTCGGCGAAGCCTTTCTGAATCTGCGGATTCTCGTTTCTCTGGCCTGCGTCAGTGTCGGGATCTGGCTGGTCAACCGGGAAGCCGGCCAGCAACAGCGAGAAAAGTAGAAACTAAGAACGTTTTCAAATGATGGTAGTTGATGTTTTTCTTTACAAAGCTGTCCGGATTATGATATCATGCAAACAATTAGTAGAAACAAACCTTTGATTGAAAGTAGTACCGATCAGAAAGATGCTTCAGTGAGTTGCAGACAGTGTGAATGCAGCAGCAATCGCCATCGGGAATGGATTCATGAGGGTGAAAAGAACGGCCGCAGGCTTAGTAATGTTCAACGGGGGTTCCGTCCGTTATCACAGGAAAGCGTATGTTTGTGCGTTCAAAGTGGATGGATCTCAACTCGGCTTGAGGACATCAATTTAGGTGGTACCGCAGGAATTTTAACTCTTGTCCTATTTCAGGACAGGAGTTTTTTGTTTTTTGGAAAAAGAAAGAAGGAGACGCAGGATGACATACAGTGTAAATTTATCAAACTATACCGTCGGCGAATCGAGCTACGACCATATTGATGAGGTCTGCGGCCACTATGGCAAAAAGGTGGTGCTGATTGTTGGGGATCACGGCTATCGGGCTGCCGCCCAAGCGCTGGATGCGGCGATTGGCAAGAGTCGACTTACCGTGGTGGCAACCTTGCACTATGGGGGTGAGTGCAGCTATGAAAATGTTGCGAAGCTGAAAAAAGAAATCGCTGCGACCGATGCCGAAATGATCTTTGCCATCGGCGGCGGACGGGTGTTGGATACCGGGAAATTTGTGGCCGAACAGGTGGGTCAGCCGATTTTTTCATTCCCGACGATCGCCTCCAACTGCTCTGCCTGTACCAGTGTTTCGATTATGTACGGCCCGGACGGCGGCTTTTTAAAACCGGAGTTTTTAAAAGAACCGCCCAAGCATGCTTTTATCCAGACCCGGGTACTGGCTGAGGCACCGGTGAAATACCTCTGGGCCGGGCTGGGTGATACCTATGCCAAATATTATGAGGCCTCGATTTCATCCCGGGGCGAAGCCCTGAATCACGCCCTGGCCATGGGTGTGAATATCAGCCGCCAATGTGCCGACGGCGTGATTGAACACGGGGCACAGGCACTTCAAGCCAATCAGCAAAAAATTGTCACTGAAGCCTTTGAGCAGGCCGCGATGATCGTCATTGTCACCACTGCCCTGGTGTCGATTCTGGTCACCCTCGATCATACCCCGGACTATAACAGCGGTCTGGCCCACGCCATCTATTATACCCTCACCAATATTCCCGGCTTTGATGATAAAACCCACCTTCATGGTGAGATCGTGGCCTTTGGGATTCTGATCCTGCTGCTGGTGGATGGCCAGCGGGAAGAATTTGAGCGGGTCTACAATTTTAATTGCGAAACCCAACTGCCCCACGCCCTGGCCGATCTGGATCTGGATTATGAGCAGTTGGAACCCTGTCTGGAAGCAATCACCCAGATGGCCGATATCCGCCACAACCCCTATCAGATCACCCGGGAAATGCTGCAAGCAGCCTTTCTGGAGCTGGAAGCGATCAATAAAAATACCCCAAAATAAAAACCAAATAATAAAAAAAGAGGAGAAAAAGAAATGAAAAAGAATGTATTCAAGAAAATTACGGCGATTGTTTTAACCCTGGCCATGACCCTGTCATTGGCGGCCTGTGCATCATCGGGAACCAGTGGTGGCACTGAGCAAAAGAAATTAAAAGTCGGTGTGATTCAAACCATCGAAAACGGCGCCTTTGATGCCATGCGGGATGGTTTTATTCAGGAGCTGCGCGATCAGGGATATTCTGAAGAGCAGATGGAAATTGTCGTCAAGAATGCTCAGGGTGATGCCTCAGCCATGAATACCATTGCCCAGGAAATGTCAGATGGAACCTACGATTTAGTGGCCACCGTGGCCACCCCGGCAACGCAGGCATTTGTTAACATGAAGTCGGAAACACCACAGGTTTTTATCGCCGTGTCTGACCCAGTTAAGGCCGGTATTGTTACCACCATGGAAAACCCCGATTACAACGCCACCGGAACATCCAATCCGATCCCGGTAGCTAAAATTATTGACCTGTCAAAAACGATGACACCCGTGATAAAAACCTTTGGGATCATTTATAATACCAGTGAAGTTAATTCCGTCAGTACTGTCAACAAAGCCAAAGAATACATGACTGCCCAGGGCTATGAAATTGTTGAAGCAGTTGTCACCAACTCATCTGAAGTTAAGCAGGCCATTGATGGGCTGTTAAGTCAGGTAGATGCCGTCTTTATTCCCAATGACTCCGTGATTCAGAATGCCATGCCGACCGTTGCCGAAGCGGCTAAAGCAGCTAAAAAACCAGTCTACGGCAGTTCCGCAGTGATGGTTAACAGCGGGGCATTGGCAACCGTGGCCATTGGTGATGCTGCTATTGGAGCAACATCGGCTGATATGGCAATTGAAATTCTAAAAGGCAAAACCCCGGCTGAAATACCGGCAGTCGCAGTGGAAGCCACCGATACCGTAATTAATCAAACTACTTCCGATGCCATCGGAATTCAGATTTCAGCAGAACTCAGTCAATCGGCTACCATAGTAGAATAGCAAACAATCAGCAACGGGCGATTATTAAAGGAGAAAACAATTATGTCATTAGCCATCGGTTCCCTGCAACTGGGACTCATCTATAGTCTCATTGCGATGGGCATCTACATCAGTTTTAGAGTATTAAACACCCCGGATTTAACCGCCGAAGGAAGTTTTGTGTTTGGCATGGCCGTGATGAGCATTTCAGTAGTGAACGGTCACCCGGTATTGGGAATTATCCTGGCGCTGCTGGCCGGCGGGCTGGCAGGTCTGGTGACCGCGCTGCTCCAGACCAAGCTGCGGATTCCGGCTATTCTATCGGGGATTTTGACGATGACCGGCCTCTATACCATTAATCTGATGGTGATGCAGGGTTCGTCCAACCTGACGTTGCTGGGGGTTACCAGCATCTATGATCTGTTGGGAGGCCTATTGCCGATGGAATTTGAACTTGCCAAAATTGTGGTGTCACTAATCTTTGTGGTGATTGCCATGGCGGTGTTGGTACTGTTTTTTAAAACCAACTGCGGCCTCTGCATCCGCGCCATTGGTGACAATGAAATGATGGCCCGTTCCTCATCCATGAGTGTGGATCTTTATAAAATCGTCGGTCTGATGATCAGCAACGGTCTGATCGCACTATGCGGGGGACTGGTAGCCAGCGATCAGGGCTACGCCGACATGAATTCCGGCGCCGGGATGCTGGTTGTCGGTCTGGCCGCGGTGATTATCGGCGAGGCCTTTATCCGCCGTCGCACCATCCTGGCCGGGATGTTCAGCTGTCTGCTGGGCTCGGTGATCTACCGTTTTATCCTGGCCCTGGCCATCAGCACCCGGATCTTCCCGGCCTATGCCATGAAACTGTTGTCCGCCGTGATTGTCACCATTGCCCTGGCGATTCCGGCCTATCAGTATTACAAGGAAAACTATCAATTGAAAAAGAGGGACCGCCATGCTTAAGATCAGCGACTTGAGAAAGAAGTTCACCATCGACAACGGGGTCGATAATCATATTTTGAATGGCTTGAACCTGACCGTCGATGATGGTGAGTTTGTGACGATTTTAGGTAATAACGGCGCCGGCAAGTCGACCCTCTTCAATCTGATCAGCGGGGCCATCCTGCCTAATGATGGCTATATCTATTTGGATGAAAAAGACATTACCTTTATGCCGGAACACAAGCGCTCCAAATTTATCGGCCGGGTTTTCCAGAGTCCGATGCGGGGAACCGCCCCGAATCTGACCGTGGCCGAAAATCTGGCTCTGGCCTATGGTCGGCAGAACCGTAAGAATTTCAACTGGGCCCTAACTAAAAGTCTAAAGGAAATCTTCCGGGACAAACTGGCTGAGGCCGATATGGGTCTGGAAAACAAGCTGGACGCTAAAATTAAAAACCTCTCCGGCGGACAATGCCAGGTGGTGGCTTTGATTATGTGTACCATCAAGCCTCCGGAACTGATCTTACTGGATGAGCACACCGCCGCCCTGGACCCCAAAACCGCCGATGACGTGATGGCTTTTACCAAACGGATTGTAGAGAAGGATCATCTGACCGCGCTGATGATCACCCATCACCTGGAAGACGCCATTGCCTATGGCAATCGGCTGATTATGATGGATCGGGGGGTGGTCGCCCATGAATTTAGTGGCGCGGAGAAAACCCAGCTCACTCCGGAAGACCTGCGAACCCTCTATCATCTGAAAGAAGGCTGAGCAAGATGAAAATGAAACTGCCGCCCACCGTAACCAGAGAGATCATGGTTGGCGAAAGTGCCTGCGGGCTGGTCCGGATGACCGTGAAAGCCGGCACCATCCCGCCCTGCCATGCCCACCCCCAGGCCCAGATTGATTATATGATCAGCGGTTGTGCCGATGTCAGCGTTGCGGGAACGATCACCCATCTGGAACCCGGAGAATCCATCTATATCCCCAGTGGCGTCACCCACGGCTTTCTGGTCAGCGAAGCAGATCAGGAATTCCTGGAGTTTTTTGTGCCGGGACGGGATGATTTTTAACGAGGTGAACCCATTAACAAGCAAATATAAATAAAAAAAACAGGATGTCGTAAAAAGGGCATCCTTTTTTTTATGTTTTCGGTAACGACAAGTTAGTCTTGAAGCAAGAGTTTTCGATAGCTCGAAAAAATATGAGTAACTTGAATTGTCGATCAGGCTGCGGCTGCATAATCGAACTTTTAACAGCAGGTTATTTTTGAATTACACAAAAAAATTCTGGCACATGTTTTGCCACATCTTGAAATTTTTGGAGAGTGGTGTATGATGAAAGAGGTGGAAATGAAGTAGCATTTTTAGCGAAATGAGTTCAAATCTTTGACAAATGTCAGAGATTTTTAAATGGTGAGGAAAAGGCATGGATTTAGGCAATAAATGTTTTGAAAACGTTATTTAAAAGGCGTATAATAAAATAATGTGGTTTATTGTAGAAATGAAATCATATTTACGATTGTAGTGTTTCATTGAAAGAAGATGGTGACAGTAAATTAAAGGAGCATATAGGTCGATTAATTTTTTGGTTAAGAAATAGTATTAGAATATCGACAATTGCAGTTGACTGATTAAGCGTAACAGATCTTCTGGGAGCACCGATGATTGGTAAAAAAATCAGATAAACTGATGGTTAAGGACAGATATTGTCCATCCGATTCCGATATAATCATAATATCAAATCAATCAATGGAAAAGGAGAATGACGATGTTTTTCGAAAAAAAAGACCAGGATCAGAAAAAGAATCACAAGCCCGTGTGTCAGATCTGCCATCAGAACCCAGCTACAACTACCATGCCAGGGCCGCTGGGGCCAGTGCCGGTGTGTAAAAGCTGCAAGAAAAATGTGCGGATTTAGGGCCATCACAATGGGGGGAGAAGTATGAAATCACAATATGATGAAAAGAAAACCGCCCGGGTCCTGGCCATTTATGATCAGATCATCCGTGGCGAGATCGTCAACAAACAGAAATGGGCCGAAAAACAGGGAGTCAGCGATAAAACCATCCAGCGGGATCTCAAGGAAATTGAAGATTATCTGCAAGTGCTTTATCCTGAGAGTGAGGTTTCCTATGATCGAAAACGTCAGGGACACCGGTTGTTCCGGGAAGGCAGTATGGCCCTGTCAGATCATGATATTTTTGCGGTAGCTAAGGTGCTGTTGGATGCCCGGGCCTTCAGTGAAAAAGAAATGGAAGAAATCCTCGATCATCTGCTGCGCCTGTCTTATAACCGCAAGGCCATTGAGTTGGCCATCGGCAATGAGCGCCAATTTTATCAGCCGGTCAAACACGGCCAGGACTTAATTGAACGAATCTGGTTTTTCAGCCAGAGTGTTCAGAAGCAGCAGGTGCTGGATGTGCAGTATCAAAAACAGGATGGCACCGTAAAAGCCTATAAAATCAATCCTCTGGGGCTGTTGTTCAACGAGTATTATTTTTATGTAATTGCCGAGATCAATGGCAAGGAGAATCCTGTTTCATTGGTTTTCCGGCTCGATCGTTTTCTCAATTACGCTTTTTGTGAGGATGATCAGCGCTTTACGATTGACTACGGCAACCGCTTCCAGGAAAGTGAATTCCGGGATCGGATTCAGTTTATGTATACCGGTGAACTAACGACCATCCGTTTCCGTTTTTCCGGCCAGTCCCTGGAGGCTGTCCAGGACCGGCTGCCTACTGCCAGGGTGGAAAAAACAGAAGACGGTGTCACCACCCTGTCAGCCCGGGTCTATGGCGAAGGGGTCAAGAAATGGCTGCTTTCTCAGGGGGACTGGGTTGAGGTGTTAAGCCCACCAAGTTTTCGCAAAGAGATGGTGGAGATGATTGAGCGGATGCGGGGGAAGTATGGGGAGGAATAAATAATGAATGATGAAGTGCGAACATCGAAAACGAAAAAGATTTTGATTGTGGGTTTTTGCCTGGCCTTGCTGTTAATGATCGCCAGTGGAATAGCCTATGCTGTAATTGCTGGTTTCATAGACCTGCCGTTTTTAAAACAGAAGATCAATCAACCAACCATTGAGAGTGTTGAAAATTCAGATGGAACTCTGGCAATTACAGTGGTTAATCCCAATGAATTTGGCACTGTTTATTACACATTGGATGGAAGCGAACCATTGACCAACTCAAAGCTTTACGAGACTCCGTTTACCATTAATGTCAGTACAACCTTAAAGGCAAGAGTAATCGACGATCGGTCCAACCTTTCTGAGATTGTTACACAGCAATTTACTATAGTGCAAAAAACTGTTGAAACGCCAGTTGCCGTTACGGCGGTTCCGGAAGCAACTACCTCAAATGCCAGCATAATCCCAGAGGAATATCAAGGTACCTGGTATTCTATCAAAGCTGAAGGCAGTTACACATTCACCGGTAATAGTTTTACCTACAAGTCTTCAGGGGGAAAAGAAACAACTGGTACTATTAGTAGAATAGAACCGTATAATGGTACCGCCGCCTATGTGTTTTACCCCAATGAAGTTGCCCATGGTTTTGTGGTAGATCCGGAAAAACCCGGAGATAATATGATAAAAATTGATGGTAATGCATACGCACTTGACGGCAGTGATTATTTTGATTGATGCAGATTTATAAATTTACAGGGAGATTGTGATCCATGGAAAAACAGACAGTATTCCTCCCACCCTATTGTGGTGACGAGGTTAAGAGTAACGCCGAGCGAAAAGTTTTTGAAATATTGCAGGACTTGGAGCTGAAAAATGCGGTGGTAATCCATTCATTGGGACTGCCAAGGCATCAGTCAAAGGTTTATGGCGAGATTGATTTTGTGGTTGTTTGTGAGAAGGGTATTGCCTGTCTTGAGATAAAAGGGGGGCGGGTCGCCTGTCAAAATGGGCAATGGCTTTTTACGGATCGTCATGGAAACGAAAACAGAAAAAACGAAGGCCCTTTTGCCCAGGTAACCGGCAATATGTTTTCTCTCAAGAACGTCATTAAAGCAAAGTTCAGAGGGAATCATCATTTCGGCAATATTCTTTTTGCATCCGGGGTGCTTTTTCCTGATATTGAATTTCTTTCTCAGGGTGAAGAAATTATCCCTGAAATTATTTATGACGAGACAACCTTAGATATTACCACTTATCTGGCAGGCATATTTGACTATTGGGAAAAGCAACAGCGGTCGCTGCCTTCAGTTTTATCAGCACAGGATATCAAGGAAATTGTTGAATTCTTCAGAGGAGAATTCCTTTATCAACCGAGTCTCGGCAGTCGGATTGAAGATGTCGATCGTTTTTTATCACGCTATACCGAAGACCAGAAGGCCGTCATCAAAGGTCTAACGGGAAACTGCCATTTAATGATCAAAGGCGGTGCCGGAACCGGTAAAACATTTTGCGCTCTGGATTATGCACTGCGGGAATCAGCCAATGGAAGCGGGGTGTTGTATCTGACCTTTAATAAGAATTTAGCCACGGCTCTGAATCGCGAGATTAAAGATTGTGAGCAGCTCAAAATCATTAATATTCATGGGCTGTTCGGAGAATTGATACCAGTGGATCTGGATTTGCTCAAACAAGACAGCAAGCATTATTTCGAAGAAGTGATGCCAGAACACTATTATCAAAAGCTCAAAGCCATGTCACCCGATGAATTAGAAGTTGTGCAGTACGATCTGCTGGTAATCGATGAGGCCCAGGATATCCTGCGGATCAATTACCTGTTCTGTCTGGATCTTTTGCTTCGTGGTGGTTTGGACAAAGGCCGTTGGGCCATCTTCTATGACGACAAGCAGAATTTGTTTAATCCTCATTTTGAAGAGGGGCTGGAAATGCTGGAAGACTATGATCACACAAAATTTACCTTATTTACCAATTGCCGGAATACCCGGCAGATTGGCGAGTTTAATGCCAAAGTCAGCAGTTATGAACTCAATGAATGTCTGCGGGAAAACGGCGAAGACGTTACCGTGATCCATTATCAGAACGATGATCAATTTGAACAGGAAATGACCAGCCTGATAAAAACGATGAAAAAAGAAAAGGTGCAATTATCGGATGTGGTATTCTTATCGCCGAAAAAATATCAAAACTCAAAAGCAAAAAACGGTCTTGAAAAAATCGGCGGGGTCAATGAACTGCATGACCAAATCGAGATTCAAAACAACAAACCGATTTTTGCAACCATCCAGGGTTTTAAAGGATTGGATGCCAAGGTGGTTATTCTGGTGGATACTGATAAGATTTTCGAGCATAACTTTTCGAAATATATGTATATTGGGATTTCGCGGGCCAGAGGGAAGTTGTTTGTGATGGTGGATGAGAAAGTGAATAAAGAGAGAATGGATAATTTGGCTTAAAGTTGATTTAAATTAATAACGAGGAGGGTTACTATGTTAATTATGCAAAAAAAATACCTAGACTACTTAACCGAATTAAATAAAGAATTAGTTGAGTTAAAAAAAAGTGATGATTCAATTCAGAATATTTGTAATGAAATTGATGGTTTGAAAAAAGAAATTATTGAAATTGAATTATTAGTACCAATTATTGGTGCTTTCAGCTCGGGTAAAACGTCGCTGATCAATTCATTTCTAAACGAGGGTTTGTTACCGGTTGGTATTACACCTGAAACTTCATTGGCAACAGAGTTGAGATACTCTAGTCGACGATACATTCAAGGTGTTGATGAGAATAATTCCGTAAATGAATTTGATGTTTCTGATATTGAGTCTATAAAAGATCACGCAGAAAAGTATAAATTAATCAGAGTATATTTGGATATACCTTTGTTAAAAGAAATTGAACCGTTGATTCTGGTTGATATGCCGGGATTTGATTCTCCTCTTGATTTGCATAATCAAGCAATTTTTAACTATATCAATAAAGGGAGCCATTATATTGTTCTTACAAGTATTGAAGATGGTAGTATTACAAAATCAATGTTAAGACAATTGATTGAGATTCAAGAATTCGAAAGAGATTTTTCTTTTTTTCTGAGTAAGTCGAACTTGAGAGCAGATTCGGAAGTAGAAGAAGTGAAGGAAAAAATTGAAGAACAATTGAGTTTAGATCTTGATGCCTCAAAGAATATTCGCGCCTTAGGTTTAAATCAAGGTAGTTTGTTGAAAGAAGTGATTGATGAAATTGAACCAGAACGATTATTCGAAAAATTGTTTTTCTGTAAGATAAAAGAGTTGACGTTCCGAATTCTGGGACTATTTAATACGGCAGTATCCGTATTGACAAAAACCAAAACAGAGAATGAAGCTTCGATAAATGAGTTGAAATTGGGAATAGAGCGAATTATCAAGAAAAGGGATGAACTGATTGACGAGGCTCAAAATAAATATTCCAACAATAATGTAGATATAATTATTAATCGTGTAGGAAAGGCGTTAAGCGGTTCAATTGACGAATTGACGCAAAGTTATCTTCATGGCGGGACAGAGGCTTTATCCCAGAATATGACTGACTTGATTAAATTTGCATTAGTGTCTGAAATAAAAGAACTAATGTCAAACATTGGTAATAAAGTAATTGATGATTTTGCGGCAGAAATTACGAATGTTTCGGTATTGAATGTGGCATATACTATGGATGAAGATTTATTAAAGAAGATTTCCGACTCAACAAAAGGTATATTGAGTTCAGCGAGCAGTTCATTATCTGGTATCGTTGAACAACGAAAAAGTAATGTTGGAGCAAATGTTTCATATAAAGCAATCACAAGTGTTTTAGCAGCGACAACGACGGTAGTAATGCCGGTATTTGAGTTAATTATCGTGTTCTTGCCAGAGATTTTATCAGGTTTCTTTGACATGATTAATCAAAAAAAGAAAGAAGAAGCAGTTCGTCAGCAAATAATGACAGGTACGATTCCGCAAATAAAAGGGCAGCTTAGGAATGAATTGCCGCCAGTATTTAATGAACAAATAAAGGTATTAATAAATGAGATAAGTAATAGTTTTGAAAAAGAAATGGAAGTAAAAAAACAGCAGGTAACTGAATTGGAAGCCTTGCGGGAGTGTAAAATAAAAGAAATTGAAGAAAAAATAAAAACTTATGACCGTGCGAATGAACAGATTAAAATGTTGGCGACAGAGACATTATTTCAAGGGGGAAATCAATAATGTTTGATGAATTAGTAGATTTATTATCTCAGTTGGATGATGTGACAAAAACTTATTTTGATCTTTTGGGCACTGAATCAGAAAGTCTGATTCGTGAAAATCAAATAGAATCAGTAGAAAAAATAAATAAATATTTAAAAGCCTTAGAAGATGAAAACCGCTTATTGCAAATTGGGATAATCGGGCGGGTAAAAGCCGGGAAATCTTCTCTAATTAATGCGCTTTTATTTGATGGAAAGGATATTTTGCCTAAAGCAGCGACACCAATGACAGCGGCTTTGACAGAACTGTCCTATGGTGAGGCTCTAAGTGCGGAGGTAGAATTTTATACAAAAGATGATATAGATAAAATAGAAGAGTACGCACTCAGATACAAGCGCGAAGAAGAAGAGCTTGTAAAAAAAGAATTGGAAGAATACAAGAAGAGAAATGGAAAAGGAAAACCATCGCAGGAATTGAGCG
>NZ_JBDODG010000028.1:0-37807 GCF_039830195.1 Acetobacterium sp.
CTATACAACGGAGGAATCGAGCCCATTTGAGAATATGCTGGCGGAGGTCATGGATGATTTATTAACCTATGAAAGTCAAAAATATAAAGAGCAGCGATTGGTATCCTTTGTTTCGGAACCGTCTATAGATCCCTTTGAATACAAATATGATATAAAATTACAAAGTGAAAAAATTGTAAGTATCGATGCAAATCACATCAAACTTACTGAGAATATAGAATCAGGATTTTTTGCATCTTATCACATCTATGATTACATAACTGATTTTTCAAAATGCCTTGCAGAAAGTGAGATTCAAGTGCATGCAGATTATCTCAATAAAATTGATAAAAATACTTCTGACGATGGATATGTAGAAATGTTAAATCTCTATCATGAGATGCCCGTACTTATTTCCAGCTATGGTTTTTCAACGGCTCGAGGCATCGATAATATAAACACCGGTTTTCTCACAGAACAAAAACAGGGTGAAAACTTAATGAATACTTTTGATGAAATCATCACAGCAGGATGCTGTGGTGCCATCATTTCGACGTGGCAGGATAATTGGTCTAATCATACATGGAACACCCAATATGCCATTGATACACTGCAGGAAAAAAACTGGTGTGACACTCAAAGTGTGGATCAGAAGTATGGCTTGATGTCATTTGATCCGGGAAAAACAGAACGACTATGCTACATTGATGGGGATCCGTCCGAATGGAATGAGAAAGACCTGGTTTCAGTGCAAAATAATCGATCAATCTCAGTTAAGTATGATGAAGAATTTGTCTATTTTATGGTAAAAGAGGAAAATCTGAATCAGCAGGAGGCTATCTATATCCCCATTGATACAACACCCAAAAGCGGCAGCTATGAAAGTAAAGAATACTCAGTTTCATTTGATCGTCTTGCTGATTTCCTGATAGAGATAAAAGGTAAAGATAGCGCCCGTCTATTAGTCCAGGAGTACTATGATCCCACCAGAGCAATGTACGAAAAATCGATCTCGGGAGTCGATCCGTATATTGATGTCCCTGACCCATATTCGACGACATTTTCTGTAGTAAGGATGTTGCAAAAAAAATCACCAGATCCACTTGTGAATCTCCAGAAAATGTCGAATGAGCAACGTTTTTTATTCAATCTTTCACCAATTTATGAAACAGGAAGATTGAATTATGGAAACGGGAATCCAAACAGTAGGGACTATAATTCTCAGGCTGATTATATCTTTGGGAGCGACTGTATTGAAATACGGATTCCCTGGCAGCTTTTGAATTTTTCGGATCCTTCAAATATGATGATCCATGATGATTACTACCAAAATTACGGAGTAGAAAAGATGCATGTTGATAAAATGTATGTGGGGGTCGGTAACTTTGGTGACGAGACTATTAAAACGAACTCAATTAAATTAAAAGAATGGAAAAGTCGTGTTGACTATCACGAAAGACTCAAACAATCGTATTACATAATCCAAGAACACTGGGCACAGGGTGAAAATGTTGAATATTGAAATATTGATTTATATGTATGCATTGCTTTGTCTTTCATTGATCGGTTTTGATTGTTTATGGGCCTTGCTCAGCCGTTTAAGAAATAGGAGAATCAAAAAAGTTGAAGCTGAATTCTCTAAAAAATTTGAAGATCAATTAGATAAAATCACTTCTGTTAGCGAAATTGACAACAGTCAAATGAAGTATTTAACAAAAAAGCTGAAGAACGTTGATAATCTAAAAGCTTTCCACCGGGCTCTTGAAAAGTACAATGACAACAACAGGATTGAACCATATTTACGGCAACTTGGGAAGCTGTTCGTTTTATTAGCTGCCAAATATGAAAAACAACAATCGATTAATAAGGCGTACTTTGCTTACGTGGTATCCCAATATCCGATCAATTTTGCTGAGACTGCCAAATCGATTTCTGAGATATTGATTTCGTATTTATATGATAAATCTGTTTACTGCAGGGAAAATGCACTTATGGCATTATACCAATTTGGAGACGAAGAAAACATCCTCCGAGCGGTAAAAATTCTCGATAATCGACAGGTTTATTATAACTCAAAACTTTTAACTGATGGTTTATTCTCGTTCAAGGGAAGTCATGAGAAATTAAGTATTAAATTGCTCGAGAATTTTTCGTATTTTCATGCGCCGATGCAGTTGACAATTATTAATTATTTTAAATTAACCAATGTAGACCTTAGAGGGATGATGTTTGGATTATTGATTGATAAAAATTTGCATAATGAAATCAAATTTGCACTGATCAGATATTATGGCAAACATTATTTTGAACCAGCAAAAAAGGTATTGATTGATTATTTGCTTCAAAAAAACAGCGAAGAATGGGAGTTCGCTGCATTGTCGGCCAGAGCGCTTTCTAGATATGAGGAGCGACAGGTGATCGATGTTTTAAAATCGTCATTGTCAAGTAGAAACTGGTATGTACGTTTGAATGCCGCTTCCAGTCTTTGTGAAATGAATGTCAGTGAAGATGAGTTTTTGGATATTATAAATGGAAAGGATCGATTCGCAAGAGAGATTCTTCAATATACTTTTAGTATCAGAAAAAAAAATTCGACTAAACAGAAAACCAGAAATCAAGTTGGAATCGAGGTTTGCAAATAATGGAAACAATAAGAATATTTTTAAGTTTCGTTGGAATATTTTTTATCATTTATTTAATTGGATATTCAACGTTTCTGTTTTTATCCGTTATCGTGGGTTCTAATGTTTTATACGAAAAACGAAGAAATGAAAGTTTGAAAAATGAATTAAAACATGACTACTATGTACCGATTTCGATACTTGTTCCTGCGTATAATGAAAGTGTTACCATTATTGAGACGATCCATTCAATATTAGATGTTGAGTATAAATTGTTTGAGATTATCATAGTTGATGATGGATCTAGTGATGACACATCAGATAAGTTGATCAAATATTTTAATATGCACTTAGTTAATCGACCAATCAATAAGCTCATTAAGTGTAAGAGTGAAGAGTTTATTTATGAATGTCACGATCAGAAAGTTTCAATCACTTTGATCAGAAAAGAGAATGGTGGAAAGGCCGATTCCTTAAATATGGGGATAAATGCATCAAAGTATCCATATTTCATCTGTATGGATGCAGATACACTACTCCAATATGATTCACTTGAAAAAATCGCTAATCCTATTCTGGAGTATGATGATGTAATTGCTACAGGTGGGGTCATCGGAATCAGTAATGGCATTGAGCTTGAACATGGTCGTGTTAAAGATTATAAATTGCCAAAAAATCTTTTAGCATCGATGCAGGTACTCGAATATGATCGATCTTTTTTAGCTTCTCGATTATTGATGGATCAATATAATGGGAGTATTCTGATCTCAGGGGCTTTCGGGATGTTTAAAAAAGAGATTGTGATTGCTGTCGGAGGATATGATAGTTCGACCATTGGCGAAGATATGGAACTGATACTGAAAATGCATGTATTCTGTCGAACCCATAACATACCTTATCACATTAAGTACTCAGCTGATGCAATCAGCTGGAGCCAGGCACCAGAAAAATTGAGTGACTTAAGAAAACAGAGAAAGCGATGGCATTTGGGTTTATTTCAAAGTATGACGATGCATCGACGTGTTTTTGCGAATGTTGAATATGGAGCGGTGAGCTTTGCATCGTACACATATTTCTTATTATATGAGCTTTTATCTCCGTTCATAGAATTATTCGGAATTTTGACAATGGGTCTAGCTTATGTCTTAGACCTCGTAAACATTCCTTTCATGGTGATGTTTTTTCTTATCTATGCATCTTTCGGGGCGATTTTAACTTTGACTGCATTTTTTACTCGCATACATACGCAAAATTATAAAATTCGATTTAGTGACGTGCTCAAGGCTGTTTTACTTTGCTTTTTTGAAAATGCCGGTTTAAGATTTTTCATAGCCATTGTCAGAATGACAGCATTTATCGGATACAAAGAAAAAAAATTGCAGTGGGATAAGTTTGAACGGGTACAGACTGAAAATTAATTAAAGAAAAGGTTGTCTTGAAAATGATTTCGATAAGGTAGATAAACATATAAGAAGTTTACCATTCAGAGATGGAATTCGCTTTTCCCACTTGACATTCTCCCAACATCTTCATTATAATATAAAGGTTAAGAAGATAAATAAATCACTATATACATTGGAGGTAGCATGAATACTTATTATAGAAATACCATGTGTGGAGAATTAACAGCAAGTGATGTCGGTCAGGTAGTCGAACTGGCTGGTTGGGCGGATAATCGTCGAAATCTCGGCGGCGTACTATTTATTGATTTAAGGGACCGTTCTGGAAAAATTCAGCTGGTTGTCAACGAAGAACGGCCTGAAGCTTTTGAAATTGCTGAAAAGGTCAGAAATGAATACGTCTTATCGGTTAAAGGTCAGGTTGTTTTACGAAGTCCAGAAAATGTCAATCAAAATATTCCAACCGGTGAAATCGAAGTCGAGATTATCGAATTAAAAATCCTCGATTCGTCAGAAACACCACCGATTTATATTGAAGATAACGATCAGACCAATGAAGCCGTGCGATTAAAATATCGTTACCTTGATCTGAGAAAACCAAAATATCAGAAAATTCTCAGAACTCGTCATCAGGCAGCTGCCATTGCCAGAAATTTCCTGAATGAAAAAGGCTTTTTAGAAGTTGAAACACCAATGCTGGCGAAACCAACCCCAGAAGGGGCCCGAGATTTTCTGGTGCCATCTCGGGTGCAAAAAGGAAAGTTTTTTGGACTGCCTCAGTCACCCCAGTTATACAAACAGATTCTAATGATTTCCGGAGTTGATCGTTATTATCAGATTGCCAAGTGTTTCCGTGATGAAGATTTAAGACAGGATCGTCAGCCGGAGTTTACTCAAATCGATATGGAAATGTCGTTCATTGATAAAGATGATATTATAAAAATAAATGAAGAAATGATTGCGAAGATCATGAAGGAAGTAAAAGGGGTAGAGGTCCAAACGCCGATGGTAAGAATGACTTATCAGGAAGCGATGGATCAATACGGCTCAGATAAGCCAGATACCCGATTTGATTTGAAATTGATTGATTTATCTGAAATTGTTGAAAACTCTGAATTCAAAGTCTTTTCCGGGGCAGTCAAAAAAGGCGGAAGTGTTCGTGCCATTAATGCTAAAGGTGCCCAGGATAAATTAAGCAAAAAAGGCATCAAAGGACTGGAAAACTTTGCTAAGATTTATAAGGCTAAAGGTTTAGCCTGGATTGATGTTTCTGAAGACGAGATGAAATCGCCAATCCTGAAATTTATTTCAGAAGAAGAAAAAGCAGCAATTTTTGAAAAAACCGATGCCCAACCAGGGGATTTAATTTTCATTATTGCTGACACCAATGAAATAGTCTGTAATGCTTTGGGTCAATTGAGATTGGAACTGGCACGTAAATTAGAATATGATTTAAAAGATCAATACAACTTCCTCTGGGTAACCGATTTTCCATTGTTGGAATATGATCCTGAAGCTGGCCGATATACGGCTAAACATCACCCTTTTACAATGCCGCTGGAAGAAGATTTGCAATATCTGGAAACTGATCTTTTGAAAGTTCGGGCAGACGCATACGATATGGTCGTAAATGGCGTCGAACTGGGTGGTGGAAGCATTCGTATCCACAACCAGGATATCCAGGAAAAAGTATTCACTGCGCTGGGCTTTTCTCAGGAATCGGCCTGGGAGCAATTCGGATTTTTACTGGAAGCCCTTAAATATGGAACGCCTCCTCATGGTGGTCTGGCGTTTGGTTTAGATCGTCTGGTGATGCTGCTGACTGATAATGATAATATCCGTGACGTTATCGCATTTCCAAAAACTCAAAATCATGGTTGTCTGATGATGGATGCGCCAGCCAGTGCAAGTCTGGATCAACTCATCGATCTGGGCATTTCTGTGGATGAATTGTAATGAAAGAAATAGGAACGATAAAAGCGCTTCAGGGAAATAATGCGGAAGTTGAGATCAAACGTAATTCAGCTTGTGGTGATTGCGGAGCCTGTCATGTCAGCAAAGACCAATCAGTTATGTTGACAACTGCTAAAAACCCCATCAATGCTAAAAGCGGTGAAATAGTCGAGGTCGAGATGCAATTTGCCAATGTTTTTGTAGCCGCATTTATTATGTATGGGATTCCATTGATTGCCTTCATTTTAGGAAGTTGCGTTGTATATTACTTGGTTGGCGCCTTAAGTTTAGGATGGGATCAGGTGCTGACTTCATTTATAACAGGGATTAGCCTTACAGCCATTACATACTTGGTGATCCGGAATTTTGATCGTAAAGGCCGGTTTAACAGTAAATATCAACCGGTAATCATCGCTGTTGTTGAGAATCTTGAAACCATATCATCTCCCATGGAAAAACGAATGGGAAACTAAATTACATGAGGTATCTGCGGGTTTTTGACGCAGATACCCTTAAATATTTATATATTTTAATGGGTTTAAATGAATTAAATAAAAAAAAGCTTGATTAATCCTTCATTTATCATTATAATATATTTACTGTCTGGGTGTAGCGCAGCTTGGTAGCGCGCTTGACTGGGGGTCAAGAGGCCGGAGGTTCAAATCCTCTCACTCAGACCATTTTTTATTAAGGTGAAAATATGGGACAAATTAAAAGAAAAAACAATAGACGAGTCAATTCTTTGAGAAAAATTGTTGTTGGCATCGTTTTTTTTTTATTGTAGCAATAATTTTTATTTCGAGTTATCGAGGTAATATGAGCATGCTGCTCGAGAAAAAAGACTATACCGAATCGTACAAAACTGAGATGTATTTCTTTAAAGATATCGACTATCGGGTGATCGATGATTTCCAGGCCAGTGATCTCTCACTGCAGGAAGGCGAAAAGGCCAACGGCTATAAACCGCTGACAAATACAGCTAAGGTTGTCAATACTGATTATTTAAATGAACAAATCGCGGTAATTGATATGATTATCAAAGAAGAATATTATAACAATTGGAGCCGGATTGTGGGTGATATTGTATCCAACTATCAGGGCATTTCAAGTATTACCAACCAAATTGGGGAAACTGAACGGGAACGAAAGAAATTCTTAATAGAATCGGTCCAATATATGGGTCTGGATTTGGCTGCTCTGCAACAAAAACGTCAAACCCTGGTGGGGCTGCTAGGTGGAGAGTCCAGAAATATTGCCCTTAATGAATTGGGACTGCTGTCAAGTGGATACGTGTATACATCAATACAGCCGGTTGAAAAAGCCTTGAGTGAAAGTATGCTTCCCTACATCAACACGACATTTCTTAAAACGGCAAGTAAAGTCGATCAGGAATCTGAAGGACTTTTGAAGGTTGTCAACAATGATCATATTTATGTTGCATTTTCGATACCCAATGACATGACCATAATGGGACAAGATGAAGTTATTTCCTTTAAAACAGAGTTAATGGGCACAGCTGACAGTGGGATCAACCAGGACTATTATGAGTTTTTAATCAAACGGGTTGATCAGCTTTACTATTTTCCAAAACTCCGATTTGAATATGAAGATAAGGTTTACTCCGGTTACTTTGTTGATGTTATCGATGAAGGAAATCAAAAAATTGTTGTATTGATGCTTAAAGATTATATCAATGATTTTTCTGAAGTGGTAATCGGCAAGTCAGACATTTATATTCAGGACTACAGTGCCTATGAAATACCCAAAAGTGCCGTTTATAAGAAAGATGAAGAAACAATGATCGACACAGTTACAAAAGGTTACTTCAGTGATTCCCTGCCGGTTGTTGTCGAAAAATATAACAATGGCAATGCTGTTTTAAGAACGATTGATAATCCAAACTTAAGCAGCGGAATGCGCATCAGTATTTACCCTTAAGGATGTGAAAAAGTGATTTCAGAAAATATTAATCGGATAAAGTCAGAAATACCAGACCAAGTCACCCTTGTCGCAGTTTCGAAATATCAAAGCATAGAAGACACCAAAGCGGTGCTGGACGCTGGGATTTATGATCTCGGCGAAAGCAAGGTTCAGGATTTTCTAAAAAAACACGAGGCTCTGGGAGATCGTCCCCGATGGCATTTTATCGGGCATTTGCAAAAAAACAAGGTCAAGTATATCATCGGAAAAACATTCCTGATCCATTCAGTTGACTCAATTAAATTAATTGAAGTAATTGAACGCGAAAGCAAAAAACAGGGAATTGTTACCAATGTGTTGCTCCAATTAAATTTGGCCCGGGAAGACAGTAAATCAGGAATTCTTGTCGAAGAACTAAATAGCATTTTGGAAGCATTGCCCGGATATCAGTTTGTCAAAGTCAAAGGACTGATGGCAATGGGACCATTGACCCAAAATAATGACAAAATTCGTGAGATTTTTGTGGAATTAAAAAAAATTTATGATAGAATAAAAGAGGAATCTGTGGATGAGATTGTTCAAATGAATTATCTGTCTATGGGTATGACTGATGATTATACCATTGCAATAGAAGAAGGCTCCAATATGATAAGAGTTGGACGCAAAATATTTAGTTAGTTAGGAGATATACAATGGCAGCAGAGAAATTTAAGGATAAAATTATTAAGGTTTTTGGCATGGAAGTGGACAATGAGGATGGTTACGACGAGATTTACGAAGAAGATGTATATGACGATGATATCGAAGATACAAAAAGTGCCTTCAGTGCGCCAAAAACAAAGAAAACGACTCCTTCAAGACGAAGTGAATTATCCCTTGACGACGGTCCAGAAGTTTTAGTGTTGGAACCTGAAGTTTTTAAAGATGCTCCAAGTATTTGCAATAAAATTCGGAATAACAAAACAGTAGTATTGAATTTAAAAAATACCGATTATGAAAATGGTCGCAAGATTTTTGATTTTTTAAGTGGTGCTCTATTTGCCTTGGACGGATCAATTAACAAAATAGCTGATAACGTATTTATTTTAGCCCCGAAAGCGGTCGCTGTTTTAACCAATCCTCAACATGATGATTTGGATTTTAATGCCCCGATTTTAGAGTGGGATGAGGATATGGAATAGGTCGTTTATGATCCAGGGAATTCTCATTCAAGCGGGTAATTTATTATTTGAATTAGTCACACTATTAATCTTTGTGAACATTATTTTTAGCTGGGTAAACCCAGATCCAAACAATATTTTTGTAAAGACGATTTATGGCTTAACTGAACCTATTTTGTCGCCACTGCGACGATTTACAATCATCGGACCATTGGATTTATCAGCATTTGCCGCTATCCTTTTAATGCAGATTGTACTGTTTCCACTTTATAAAATGGTCGTAATGCTAATTTTCTAAAATTTAATTCAGACATTTAAATGTTGAAGGGATGTCTTATGACAGATAAAAAAGATATTTTTTTATTATCACGGATTGCTGATGCGTGCGATAAAAATTTTGAACCCCGATTCTTTGATTTTTATGATGAAGTGTTTCAAAAAAAAATAGTGGACACCATTAAGCATAGTGGTGTCCCTTATCTATTTTTTGGAGGACACCCGGATGCAGAGCGAAAAATGTTATGTGTTTATCCGGATTATATATCAGCAGAGGATCTGGAATGGCCTATCTTCGCCATTGAATTCGAAAAAACGATTCCCATCGATCATCGCAACGTGCTGGGGGAACTCATGCATCTGGGTATAACCCGGGAGAGCATTGGTGATATTGATGTGGGCGAAGATAAGGTGCAGATTATTGCTCACCAGCGACTGCAGGATTTTCTATGGATCAATTTAAATCAGATTAAAGGCCGAGAAATAAAAACCATAATCAAAGATTGGAAACAGATTCAGAGCTTTGAAAAGAATTTCAAACGGCTGTCCGTGGTTGTAGCTTCGAACCGGCTTGATGGGATCATCAATAAAATATGGGGGTTTTCCAGACAGAATAGCCTTGTTTTCATCAAACAGGGTAAGGTAAGGGTGAATTATACGGAGATCAATAAAAATGATTTCCGGCTGAAATCTGGCGATGTTATTTCACTGCGAGGAAAAGGCAAGGCAAAAATAATTGGCATGGATGAGCGGACAAAAAAAGGAAATATCCGTTTAGAAGTGGATCGATACATATGATTGATAACAAGGGAGAGCTTTATGACTAAAGAGCGTAATGAATATATTGTGCCAGAAGAGACCGAGCAACGACTGGATCATTTTTGCTGCGCTTTGCCGGGGGATTATTCAAGAGAATACATTAAGCGACTAATCACGACCGGGGATGTTTTGGTAAACGGACAAAAAAAGAAAGCCAGTTATCATGTAAAGCCAGGAGAAACCATCACCTTGATGATTCCTGAACCGGTCGCCTGTCATATGGAAGCAGAAGACATTCCGCTTACCATCATCTATGAAGATGAGGATGTGATCGTCGTTAATAAGCCCCAGGGAATGGTGGTCCACCCTGCTCCAGGAAACAGCAGTGGTACCCTTGTTAATGGATTGCTTTATCACACAAAGAATCTATCAAATATCAATGGCGTCATGCGGCCGGGGATCATTCACCGAATTGATAAGGATACCTCCGGATTATTGATGATTGCCAAAAATGACATCGCACACCGTAGCCTTTCGGAACAGCTTAAAGAGCATAGTATTCTTAGACGTTACTATGGACTGGTCAAAGGCAATGTCAAACCCAACCGCGGCACGGTGGATATGCCCATTGGCAGACACGAACAACTCAGGATAAAGATGGCAGTGGTGGAAAAAAACTCGAAATCGGCAATTACCCATTTTGAAGTAGTGAAGCGGTATGCCCAGTATACCTTTCTCCGTTTTCAGCTGGAAACCGGTCGCACTCACCAAATCCGGGTGCATATGGAAAAAATCGGTCATCCGTTGGCAGGAGATCCATTGTATGGTAAAGGAGACAAGAATAACCCCTTTAAAACCGCGGGTCAATGTCTCCATGCCCATACGCTTGGTTTTACCCATCCCAGAACCGGAGAGCGTCTCGTTTTTAGAGCTCCGGTTCCGCCTGAGTTTAAATCCATATTAAAAAGTCTGAAATAGGTTAAATAGAATCGGCAATGATTTCCATTGCTTCAACGCCATCCTGTGTTGGGGTTACATACATAGTGTTTTGGTTGGTGAAGATAACCATCCCCGGTTTTGCCTTGCTGGGTTTCTTTAAATATTTAAACTCAAGATAATCAACCGGAACATTACTGGAGCCTCGTGATTTGCTGTACCAGGCGGCCAGATTACCGGCTTCCAGTAGGGTTTTTTCGGTGATGAAGCGTCCGCCAGCCACAATCAGTACATGAGAACCAGGGGCATCTTTGACATGAAGCCAGCAGTCCTCACTTTTTCCCATTTTTGTAGATATGAAATCATTCTGATAATTGTTCTTACCAACAAAAATATGAAACCCTTCAGATGAAACATAATGCAGGGGCTGTGAAGGGGTTTGTTTTTTCTTGTCTTCTTTGGAAAGTGTTTTTTTATTAAATTCAGAATGGAGAAATTCGTGGCGGATTTCATCGAGTTCGGCCAACTCAGTGGACTGATTTAAACTATTGACCAGGCTCTCCAGATAGTATATTTTTTCTTCAGTTTCAATAATATAGCCAGCCAGATGTTTCAGTGCTATTTTACTTTTGTTATACTTTTTATAGTAGTGTTGGGCGTTTTGAGCCGGGGTTCGGTTGACTTTCAGGGGAATCTCAAGGGTCTGACAGTCGGGATCGTAATAGTTAACTAATGTCGCGATTTCCTGACCTTTTTCAATAGCATAAATATTGGCGGTAATTAAATCACCATAGAGCTTAAACTTCTCACTTTTATGAGATGCGTCCACATCATGTTGGAGATTATCTAACTTTTTGATATTTTTTTTGACCAGAATGTCAAGCTGCTGACGAAGATTGGCCGCTCGTGTTTTGAAACGCAGGGCCTTATCCCGTTTAAAATAATATTCCTCAAGCATTTCTGAAATGGACGGGTAGGATTCGTATCGATGATCAGCGCGTAAATAATGGAGATCGACCGTCGAAAAATCCACCATTTTTCGACCCAGATAGATAATAACAGGATCAGCTTGCTGTTCTATTTCGGTAATAACTTGAGTAAACCCTTCCCATAAGAATTGCTTTTGCTTTTTGGAGAGCTCAGCTACAAGAAAATTAGGGTCGATGCCGCTTCTGAAAGCGATCTCTTTACCGATGTTGGGGCTGATCCCCAGAAAAGCCTGAATAAAAAATTTTTCCACCGATGCTTCGCCATGATTGGCCAGCAGTTCATTCAATTGTTCGGCTTCAATATTAAAAAAAGCATAACGGTTATTTTCCGGGGGATAAATATAATCCCGACCGGGAAGGATTTGGCGGTAGCGGCTGGAAGTCGAACCTACTTTTTTCATGGAATCGAGGATTTTCATCGATTCATCAACCAGGATAATATTGCTGTTGCGGCCCATTATTTCAACCAGCAGTTTTCGGACAACCGTTTCATTGAAATCATTTTTTGATGAAATCGAAATTTCCATGATACGATCAGTTTGATGCTGGGCAATATCAACAATCGTGCCATTGAGAATATACTTCCTCAAAACCATGCAAAAACTGGGCGGTGCACTGGGATTCTCTTTGATTTTTTCGGTCATATATGCGCGCGGGTTACTCGCGTTGGATGAAAGTAAGACATGGTGTTTTTGATTTCCCAGGTTAACCAAAAGCCGGATTTCATCGTTTTCTGGTTGATAGATTTTTCGTATGCGACCTCCAATTAAGAGGGGTTTAAATTCTTCTATTAAGTGATACAGGGTAACGCCATCATAAGCCATGTAAAATGCTCCTTTCAAATAGATGGATAGAGATGGGATGATTTTATCACGTTCTTCACAGATGTAAAAGGGTTTTAAAAAGATAGGCATAAGAAAAAATTAAGAAAAGTAAAGCTGAATTCTATTTAGTGTTTAATAAGTAGGGAAACGTTGACTTTTTTATGGGAATTGGATATAGTATATGGATTAGGTAACTAAGTGAAAAGATATCTTTTATGCCATAGTACTTAATAATCTTGCAGTTTGAATATTTTACAATTACAGAAAAAGCAGTGGCCTGGCTATGATTTCACATGACTAATTAGCTGAAATTAACCGGGTGGATTAAAATGGAAATGGAGAAACATCATGAAAAGTATGACAGGCTTTGGGCGGAAAGATTATCGTGATGAGGAAGTCGATTGTTCAATTGAGATTAAAACGATTAACCATCGATTCAGAGATTTTTTTGTTAAAATTCCAAAAACCCTTAATCCAATCGAAGAGAAAATCAGAAATACTGTCTCGCAAAGCATTGCGAGAGGACGCATTGAGATATTCATCAAATATTCGGAATTGGGCACCAAAAATCGCCACATTGTTTTTAATCGGGATTTAGCCAAAAATTATATTTCGGTGTTAAACGAAATTCGTCGACTTGATTCTATGATTGGGGATGACCTGAGTTTATCCCTGATTTCAAAATTTCCCGATGTGATCATGATTGAAGAAGACATCGATGATTATGAAAGTATTTGGTTGAAAATTCAACCGGTTTTAGTAAAAACGCTTGAAGAAGTCGATGCCAGCCGCGAGCGCGAAGGAAGCGCATTGAAAAATGATGTGGTCAATCGCTGCCGTACCGTTCGGGATCTAGTTAAAAAGATCAAAGAAAAAAGTCCTGACATGCTGGAGCGTTACAGAGATGAACTGCGGGAAAAAATATCTTCCTATGTAGAGTCGGTTGAAATAGACGAAAAACGTTTATTAACTGAGGTCGCTCTGATGACAGACAAGCTTAACATCGATGAAGAATTAACCCGGCTTCAAAGCCATTTAGATCGTTTGGAAGGCATGGTTGAGGAAACAGAACCGGTTGGCAGAAAACTGGATTTTTTAATTCAGGAAGTGAATCGGGAAATTAATACCATCGGCTCAAAAGCCAGCGATTTAGCCATTGCAAATATTGTAGTAGATGTTAAGAGTGAGATTGAAAAAATAAGAGAACAAATACAAAATATTGAGTAGGGGTGTTAAATAAGTCTATGAGTGATTGTCCAGTAGTAAATAAGGAATTAAAAGAAGATCAATTAACTGAAGCTTTTTTTGAACGTGAAAAAGGTATTCTCATTGTTATATCAGGACCATCCTGTGCCGGTAAGGGAAGTGTATGTAAGATTATCTGCCGAAAAAACCCAGATCTGCGACTGTCGATTTCGGAAACAACACGTCAGCCTAGAAACAGTGAGAAGCATGGTCGGGAGTATTTTTATATTTCAAAAGAGAGTTTTGAAGAAAGAATCAAACAAGGACAATATCTGGAATATGCAACAGTCTATGAAAATTATTATGGAACACCTAAAGACTACGTGGAAAACTTATTAGAATCCGGATTTGATGTTATCCTGGAAATTGATATCCAGGGTGCAGCGAAGGTTCGAACTAATTACAAAGAAGGTATTTATATTTTTATCGTTCCGCCGTCCATGCAGGAATTGCGACGACGAATCGAAGAACGGGGAACCGAAAGTAAAGAACAAATGGAAATGCGTTTAAATTGCGCCTACGAAGAGATGAAAAACGCTGATGATTACAGTTATATTGTCATCAATGACGATCTCGACGATGCGGCACAACGAGTGCAGAGTATTATTACGGCAGAAAAATGCCGAACTGAACGACTAAAAAATAAAATTGAAGATATACTTGGGAGGTAACAATGCGATATCCAGCATTAAATGATTTAATTGTTAAAGCAGAAAATAAATATTCTCTGGTACTGGCAACAGCGAAACGGGCAAGAGAAATAGTGGATGGGGATGAGCCACTGGTAAAAATTAAAATTGATAATCCGGTTACGATTGCGACCAATGAAATTGCTGAAGATATGATCCACTGTGTTCATAAGGTTCATGAACCAGAGAGTGATGAAAATTTCGAAGCTGATATTGACACAGCTTCAGTGATACTTAGCAGTAACGAATTTGAAGAAACATTAACTATTACAGAATAGGACATGCACCGTGAAAATTGCCGAAGTTTTTTTAAACCAGACGAACAAACGTATCGATCACGCCTACGACTATCGAATTCCACAGCAACTGGAAGCAGTCATTAAAGTGGGAATGCGCGTTGTTGTTTCATTTGGGTTCGGAAATCGGCGGGTTGAAGGTTTTGTTATACAAATTAAAGAAACAACTGATTATTCGGGCAGAATCAAAGAAATTACTGAAAATATTGATAGTCAGCCAATTTTAAATAAAGAACAAATAGAATTGTGTCTTTGGATGAAGACCGCCTATTGTTCTTTATTTTATGAAGCCCTTTCTTATTTTACCATGTCAGTTCAAATCAAACAGGAGACCTGTTATTTTAAAAATCAGGGTAGTTTTGATCTGAATTTAAAAGAGAACTGGTTTATTGAACATTATTTTACCGAAGATAAAAACACCGAAGATAAAAACGCTTTGCTGATAAAAAAAGTTAAACCTGAAGATCGGGTAATTCTAACTGCTCTCGTTAAGAAAAAAGTAGTTTATGCTAAAAAGAGCTGGAAAATTCCCGGCGATCCAAACGGGGATGATGGTTCGGCTGAAACAAGCTATCATCTAACCGATACTGGTCGGGAAGCACTTAACTGGGATAAAAAAATAGGAAAAAAACAGCGCGAGCTGATGGACTCCCTGGTCTACCATGACATGACAGCAGGAGATCTAAAAATGGTATTAGCACAATTTGAGAAAAGCTTGAGTCCTTTAATTAAAAAAGACTATGTTCTTACATACAAGACTTTATCACAAGCACTGCGAGAAAATCCGGTCGAAGCAGCAGAAAAAAACCAGTCAGTTATCTTAACAAATAAAGAACAGCAAAGTTATAATTGGTACCAGGAATTGACGAAAGTGAAGCCGGGTGTTTTTTTTCACGTTTTTGATGGAGCCAGCAAGTATCGGCTGTTTTTTAAAGCCATCGAAGACCAGTTGAAATCCAATAAATCAACCGTTATTATCTTTCCGGAAGTCAATATGACATTTCAGCGCATGGAAATGTTTTACAAATACTTTGGTGATCAGGTTGGTATTTATCACGGCCGACTCACCCAAAAACAACGAGCAGAATTGTATCAGCGGGTTCAAACCGGGGAACTGAAAGTCGTGATTGGGGTGCGATCAGCGCTGTTTTTGCCATTTAAGAGTCTGGGTTTGATCATCATTGATGACGAACATGATTCGTCACATATTAGTATCTCAACACCCCGGTTTCATATCACCGATATCGCAAAAAAAGCAAGTGAAATAATGGGGGCTGCTTATATCATCGCAGATGACACCCCCCGAATCGCCACCTGGTATCAAATCGAAAAAAAAGCGATGGCAATAATCCAAATCGGCGAAGCACAGAAACTACGTCATGGGATTGAGATCATCGATATGCAAAAAGAAATGCACGCGGGTAACATGGGCATTTTAAGTCGAATCTTGCTTAAATATATGCAAACTGGCTTTGAACAGAAACGCATGAGTGTGTTGTTTATTAATAATAAGGGTTATGCCAACAGTGTGTTATGCCGTAACTGCGGTCAGATCGAGAAATGTCCCCATTGTGGGGTCTCTCTAAAATACTTCAATCGCGATCATTCCCTGCAGTGTCATTATTGCGGATATAAGATGGCGGTTCCGCTACGATGCCCGGATTGTGGCAGCGATAAAATCAGACACCTGGGTTTCGGTATCGATCAATTAGAAGAGTATCTCAGAAAGGCTTTTCCGGGTGTCCGAATCGGTACTGTTCAGGGAAACATGAAGCGAACTGAAATAAAAAAAATGAACAGAGCCATAGCCAACAGCGAAATTGATGTCTTGATCGGAACCCAGGTTATTATTAAGCACTTTAACTTAACCAATGTAGGGGTCGCGGCAGCCGTTCTGATTGATCGCGACCTTAATCAGGGGAACTATCAGGCCTCGGAAACAGTTTACCAGACTTACAGTCGTTTTTTTGAAAAAGCGATGGATGATACGACAAAGGGATTGATTCAAACCCACGAACCAGAAAATGATACTATTTATTCGATCAAAAATGAAAGTTTCCAGGAGTTTTACCGGGGTGAAATCCGCTATCGAGAATTGTTGAAATACCCACCGATAGTTGAGATGGTTAGTTTTGGAGTTTTTCAAAATAACGATAAGGAAGCCGAAAACGACGCATTCCGGCTTTATGTTGCGATGAAGGAAGAATTAAAGGGATTTGGGATTGAGCATGCTGTGTATAAACCAGTGCGGATTGGTGTGACCAGGGGTGGGAACATCACCTATCAAATTGTATTAAAGTCCTCTGATCCAAGGGTTTTTAGAAATTTAATGCCAAAAATCATCAGGCTTGGTATAATAGAAGAATTGAAATCAAAGGTTTCGATTCAAATAAATTTATAAAGAATGCAGAAATAATAACGAATCAGGAGGAAAATATGGCTATACGACAAATCAGAATCGATGAAGACCCGATTCTTAGAAAAAAATCTCGGGTTATTGAGGAAATCGACGAAAAAATAAAAACATTAAATGATGACATGGTGGAAACCATGAATAAAGCGGAGGGCGTCGGTTTAGCGGCCCCACAGGTCGGTATTCTAAAACGCTTGTTTGTCATCGACGTTGGTGACGGACCGATGACCTTTATTAATCCCACTATCATTTCTACTGAAGGTGAAGAAGAAGATGAAGAGGCATGCCTCAGTCTTCCTGAACAGTCAGGTCTGGTGAAGCGACCGGAATCATTGGTGGTAGAAGCTACCGATCTGGACGGCACGGTTTTTCAACTTTTCTGTTCGGATTTGCTGGCGCGAGCGGTTTGCCATGAGCTTGACCATCTGGATGGGATCTTATTTATTGATCGCGTAGAAAAATGAAAAAAATAAAAGTGATATTTATGGGAACAACGGATTTCGGTGTTCCAGCCCTGGAAAACCTCGTGTCTGCCGAGTATCAGGTTGTCGCAGCAATCTGCCAGCCGGATCGACCCAATAAGAGAGGGAACAAGGTTGAAATACTGCCGTTAAAAGCCAAAGCATTAGAACTGGGGATCACAGTATTACAGCCTGAAAAAATTAAGGATCCTCAATTTATTGAGCAATTGAAGAGTTTCCAGGCGGATATCTTTATCGTTGCGGCATATGGTCAGATCTTATCTAAAGAAATTTTAGAAATGCCACCCTTTGGTGCTTTGAACATTCATGGCTCACTGTTGCCTGAGTATCGGGGAGCAGCGCCGATTCAACGGGCTATCATTGATGGAAAAGAAAAAACAGGGGTCACCATTATGCAGATGGGCGAAGGCATGGACACTGGCGATATGCTGTCAAAGGCAGAATGCCCGATAACCGCGACCACGACCTTTGAGAGTCTTTACCGGGATTTATCTATTCTAGGTGGAGGCTTATTAATTGAAACGCTAAAAAAGGTAGTGGCAGGAACACTAAAACCGGTTCCTCAAAATGATTCATTGGCCACCTATGCGGAGAAAATTCTTAAGGATACCGGCCATATCAATTGGGCCACAAGCAGCCGCGAGATACTGTATTTGATTAATGGAACGGATCCGGCGCCGGGGGCCTATGCAATGTATCATGATGAAAAAATCAAATGCTTTTTCCCGGAGATCATTGCGTGGGAAGGCCAGGAAAAACCGGGAACCATCTTAATCGCTGATGATCGGGTTGGTCTAGTGGTTAAAACCCAGGACGGTGCCCTGAAAATCGGGTCAGTTCAAGCACCGGGTAAAAAGCGGATGGATGCCACCGTTTTTTTACGCGGAAAAAAAATGGAAATTGGAACTGTTTTAAACTAGCCTAAGCAGTTCTTTAGGTAATTATGCTAAGATAAAAAAAATACAGGAGGTTATGCAATGTTTTTTTTAGAGTATTATTGGACTATGCTGATACTGGTTCCGGGAATCATTTTCGCCGCCTATGCTCAGCACCAGGTGAGCAGTGCCTACAAAGCATACAGCAAGGTACCGACTAAAAATGGTATGACCGGGGCCGCTGCGGCGCGCCAATTACTAAATGCCAATGGATTAAATGCTATTGCTATCGAAAATGTGTCTGGTAATCTGACCGACCACTATGACCCCCGGAATAAAATCATGCGCTTGTCGTCAGGCGTTGGACAGCAGGCCAGCGTGGCAGCGGTTGGTATTGCCGCCCATGAAACCGGTCATGCCATTCAGGACAAGGAAGGGTACTGGCCGCTGCGATTTAGAGGATTCATTGTGCCTGTTACGGGTTTTGCCTCGAATTTAGCCTGGCCTATTTTTTTCATCGGGCTTTTCTTCGGGCAAACATCTGGATGGGGGACGATGTTTATGAATTTGGGAATTATTCTGTTTTCATTTAGTCTCTTCTTCACGGTGATTACCTTACCGGTAGAATTTAATGCCAGCAAGCGTGCCATTGCTGCGCTGGTAGATAACAATATGCTACAGCCGGGCGAAGAAGTTGGGGTGAAAAAGGTTTTAAGAGCTGCCGCTCTGACTTATGTCGCGGCAGCGCTGATGTCTTTGTTAACGCTGATCAGATTAATTATATTAAGAGGTTCAAGAGATTGATGAATATTCGTAAACTTGCGCTGGAAACCCTGCTAAAAATTAATTATGATGGAGCCTACTCCAATTTGGAAATCAAACGAACCTTGCAGCGTTTTCCAATTAAAGATGAAGACCGCCGGCTTTATTTAAATATTGTTTATGGCTGTCTTCAAAATCAAATTTATCTGGATTATCTGATTAAACAGCAAAGTAGCCGACCGGTGAATAAATTACACAAAGAGGTCAGCGAAATATTGAGAATCGCTATTTATCAACTCTATTTTTTGGATAAGATTCCCAACTATGCAATTGTTAATGAATCGGTTAATTTGGCCGCCGAAATTCAGCCCCAGGCTAAAGGCTTCATAAACGGTGTGTTGCGTAACATTATGCGAAAAATTGAAAAAGATGGTAAAGAATTCAAGTTCGAAAACTGGGACAATGAAAAGGAAGCTTTATCAATCCGCTATTCGGTGCCGCTATGGATTGTCCATAAATATTATGAAGTATATGGGGTGGAAAAGGCTGAGACGATCATTCCTCAATTGAACGAAAAGCCCCCATTTACGGTGCGTTGTAATACCCTGAAGACGTCAAAGGATCAATTGATTAAAGAATTGCTGGATGCCGGGGTCGAAGCAATACCCGGAAACCTTTCGCCAAATGCCATCCATCTTACTAACCTGGTGATTTTTGAAAGCAACATTGAGAATTCCCATTTGTATCGCGATGGCCATTTTCTGATTCAGGATCAGGCCGCGATGCTGACTGTTGAACGGTTGAATCCAAAACCGGGGAGCCGGGTTTTGGATATGTGTGCAGCACCTGGTGGAAAGACAACTTATCTTAGTCAGTTAATGAATAATCAGGGTCAGATCATTGGTCGGGATGTGTATGCCAGCCGGCTGAAACTAGTTGAACAGAGCATGCAGCGGCTAAAATGCACGAATATCATTCTTGAAGATCAGGATGGCTGCGATTTTTCGTTGGCTGATGAAGCCTCATTTGATAAAATTCTATTGGATGCTCCCTGTACAGGTCTTGGGGTAATCAGACGAAAACCAGAGATAAAATATCACAGCACCAAAGAAGGCCGCAAGGCACTGGTGAAAATTCAAGAGACTCTGCTTGAAAATGCAGTCCGGTATTTAAAACCCGGAGGTGAATTGCTTTATTCAACCTGTACCATCAATAAAGATGAAAATGAAAACCAGATAAAAAAACTGTTGGTGAAATTTCCCCAGCTGCAGATTATCCCCGATCACAACGGCAATGACTATACCTATACCAGCCCGCTAATGGATGGCTGTGATAGTTTTTTTATGTGCTTATTAAAAAAATAACAAAGCTGGGTCAGCAATTGACGAACTTTTATAAATCATGACTAAAGAAATGATATTCACGAAAACAGAGAAAAAAGAATTTTGAAAAAATTGAATTCGATCAATTATTTTGATATAATAGAGCAATCTATGTAAAGCATCCCGTTTAGTGTAATGCTTCTCTGATAGTATAGGAGTAAAACATGAAGGAAAATATTTTTGGCAAAGACATCAATGAATGTGAGGTACTCATGGCAGACCTTGGTGAGGCCAGGTATCGTGGGAAACAGTTATATCAATGGCTGTACGAGAAAAGATGTGAAAAATTCAGTGAGATGACCAATTTCTCTAGTGGTCTGAGAGAAAAATTGTCTGATGAATATAAGTTATTTCATGGAAGAATTGAAACCAAACAAGAAGATCATCATGATGGGACTAAAAAATATTTAATTGAGCTGAAAGATGGTCAATACATTGAAGCTGTGTTAATGCACTACGAACATGGCGCTTCGTTGTGTGTGTCAACACAGGTTGGATGTAATATGGGGTGTAAGTTTTGCGCCTCAACCCGTGGTGGAAAAATCAGAGATTTAAGCGCCGGAGAAATATTGACTCAAATATATTTAGCGGAAAAAGAAGAAAATCTGCGAATCTCAAATGTTGTGATTATGGGGATTGGTGAACCACTAGAGAATTATGATGAAGTGATCAAATTCATTCGTATCGCCAATACGGGCTTTGGAATCGGACAGCGAAAAATCAGTCTTTCCACCTGTGGAATCATCCCGGGAATCGAAGCATTAGCTGAAGAAAGTCTGCAGATTAACCTTGCCATATCGCTTCATTCTGTTTTCTCAGAACGCAGAAAAATGTTAATGCCGATCGCAAACCGCTATGATTTGGAGTCGTTGATGGATGCCTGTAGAGCTTATTTTAAAAAGACGGGAAGACGAATTACCTATGAATATGCGCTAATCGACGGTTATAATGATCGTGACGAAGATATAGCCGGATTGATCAAACTTTTAAAGGGAAGTCAAAACCATTTGAATCTCATTGGCTTGAATGAGGTCCAGGAAACTCCTTATAAAGAGAGCCCCCGCTTGAGTTATTTTCTGGGAGAGCTGGAAAAAAACGGGATAAATGTTACGATGAGACGCAAAATGGGAAGAGAAATTGACGCGGCATGTGGTCAGCTTCGAAAAAAAAGATATGAGGATAAGGTGAGTTTATGAAATGTGCCTATGGATCCAACGTTGGATCACTGAGAAAGGTAAATCAAGACGCCTACTTGGCAGCAACCATAAAAAACGTTGATCGTATTTCTTATGTTTTTGCAGTGGCTGACGGACTGGGAGGACATCGCAGTGGCGAAATAGCTAGTAAAACAGCGGTGGATTTTATCAAAAATAATTTATCAGGGATTCGAAATTATTTTGATCCTGAAGAGATGATGTCATTTGTAAAATCTATTAATTTAGAACTTAAAAAAATTGGTGATGATGAACCCGCACGATTGGGCATGGCGACCACCCTGACCATGTGTATCGTTGACGGGAATTATTTATGTATTTGTCATGTCGGCGACAGCCGTACTTATAGTATTACCGCTGATGAAATCATCCGCTTGACAAAAGACCACTCACTTGTTCAGATTTTGGTGGATGAAGGAAAAATAACCCAGGAAGAAGCAGAGATACATCCGCAAAAAAATGTGATAACCCGGGCGCTGGGTACTGATAATTCAGTAAATGTAGATTTTTATCGCTATGAGATCAATCCGGAAGCAATCTATCTAATCTGTTCGGATGGCCTTTTTAATATGGTTTGCGATCAGGATATGAAGACCATTATTATGGAAAATAGTCTGGAAGATGCAGCAAAAAAACTCATCGATCTGGCAAACATAAACGGAGGCAAGGACAATATAACTGTTGTGCTATTCAAGCCTCTGGAAGGAGTGCCAAATGCTCAGTAGAACATTGGGAAAACGTTATGAAATTGTAGAGCTGATTGGACGAGGCGGGATGGCCTATGTTTATAAAGCTCGGGATTTAAAACTGAATCGTTATGTGGCGGTAAAAGTGCTACGTGAAGAATATACTGAAAATGAACAGTTTATTAAAAAATTTGATCGGGAATCCCAGGCGGTTGCCTGTTTATCACATCCTAATATTGTCGGCGTTTATGACGTTGGCGTCCAGGATAATATCTATTACATCATCATGGAATATGTTGATGGGATAACGCTAAAACAGTATTTAATGCGAAAAGGGCGTTTGGATTATACCGAAGCGACCCGGTTTGTAATGGATATCTCCAATGCATTGCGTTGTGCCCACGAAAATAAAATTATTCATCGGGACATTAAACCCCATAATATTCTGTTAACCCGGGATTTGGTCCCCAAAGTGGCAGATTTTGGAATCGCCCGGGCGATTACCAGCTCGACTGTTACCATGACCAATCAGACCATGGGTTCGGTTCACTATATTTCACCGGAACAGGCTAAGGGGGGATTTGTGGATGAACGTTCAGATCTTTATTCGCTGGGGATTTTATATTATGAGTTATTAACCGGAAAGCTTCCCTTTGATGAAGAAAACACGGTTACGATCGCCATCAAACACATCCAGGAAGAGATTGTTCCACCCAAATTACTGGAACCCAAAATACCGGAACGGGTTAATCAGATTGTGGTTAAACTGACTCAGAAAAAACCGGACGAGCGCTATCAGAATACTGATGAACTGACGGAAGACCTTGAAGCTGTATTGGAAAACCTGAGTTTTGCTACTGGTGATGGAAATCACCTGGGTAATGATACCCACATTATTCGTGAAGGCCTTTTTCATGTTGAAAATACCGGCAGTCACGCAACGGTTCGTCCTGATGAAGAAGAGGATGATGACGAATATTATTATGAAACTCCGAAAGAAACAGCTGCTAGAAAAAAGAAACGCAAGATCATTCTTATTTCGGTCTTTGCCGCTGTGGCCATCCTGGCGATGGGCGTTATGGCGTTTGCATTCTTTTCAGGAAAGACGGTGGAAGTGCCTGATATAAAAGGTAAAACAACGGCGGAAGCAAAAACCACCCTGGAAAAACTGGATCTGGTTCTGGAAATTGAAAAAGAAGTTTATAATGCTGATGTTGAAGCGGGACAGATCATTACGCAAAACCCGGAAAGTGGAAAAGAACTTCAAGGTGGCAAAACTGTCAAAGTAACAGTCAGCAAAGGTGTTAAAACCGGAACCGTTCCCTCGGTCATCGGATTAAGTGAAACTGAAGCTATCAAAGCTATTGAAACCGCAAATTTTGTGGTTGGTGAGATCAAGAGAGAGTATAACAGCAACTATAACGCAGATATTGTCTTTCAAATGAATCCCAACGGTAATACAACGGCCAATGAGGGGACTAAGGTTACCATTTACGTCAGTAAGGGTGAAGATCTGGTCGCTGTACCAAGTGTTGTTGGTCAGACTGAAGCTGATGCCAAAAGCACGATCACAAATGCCGGATTGACAGTGGGAGGGATAACCTATGAGACCAGTTCTGACTACTCAAAAGGAATGGTCATGAAACAGTCCCCTACCGACGGCAATCAGGTTACTAAAGGTGCAGAAGTGGCAATTGTGGTCAGCAGTGGAAAAGTGTCAACTCAGAAATTAACCATTGATTTAAGCGAATATATTGACAAAAATCCATCAAAATCAGTCAAGGTGAAGGTTGTTTTAACCGCAGCTGATAAAACTGAGACGGTGATTTATGAGGGCACCAATATGTCAGACGATATATTTTCAGTTAACGTCGAAGGCGTTGGCCGAGAAACATATGAAGTGTTTATTGATGGATCAAGCGTTGGAACTGGTTACATTGATTTTTGAGTATAAATACTGGTTGATTAATTATTCGGAATGATATTTACGGGTTTATATAACAATTAAGCATTCGATTCGTACATTTCCATGAAAGGTTCGACTGGAACAATGTTTCAATTGATTATAGAAGCCCGTATTTAATTTCGAGGGTATTATCGTATCGGAAACTAAAAATTTGAACAAGGAGGTTTAATATTGATATCAAACGAACAAGTTTCGGGAAAAATTATCAAGGGGATTGGTGGGTTTTATTATGTAAAGACAGACCGGGGCAATGATGCACTGGAGTGTAAGGCAAGGGGTGTATTAAGACACCAGAAAATTATTCCCACTGTCGGTGATGAAGTGATGATTCAATCGGATAATCCTGGAGAATGGATGATCGAGTCGATACTGCCCCGAAAAAATATCTTTATAAGACCGCCGGTGGCCAATGTTGACATTGGTCTTATTGTTTTTTCAATGATAAATCCGAAACCAAATTTATTGCTACTGGATATGCTTTTAATCAGCTCCGAAATTCAAAATGTTGAACCGATTGTGTGTTTTACCAAGCGCGATTTAACGAGCACCGATGAGGAAAATGCGATTAAAGAGATCTACGAAAAAACCCCATATAAGCTGTTTTTTTTCAGCAAGCAAGATACTGACACGATGGATAAGATTATCGCGGAAATAGGCGGTAAAACGGCTTTTATGGCAGGTCCGTCGGGGGTTGGCAAATCGACCATGGCAAACTATTTATGTGCGGATCAAACCATGGAGACAGGCATTCTGAGTCAGAAATTAAAAAGAGGGAAACATACGACCCGACATGTAGAATTACTGGAAACCAAAAATGGTGGTTATTTACTGGATACCCCTGGCTTTTCATCGTATCAGATTTCAGAAATGATAAAACCGGAAGAATTGCGAGAGTATTTCCCAGAATTTTCCCGCGGAGAGTGCCGCTTTAAAAGTTGTCTTCATAAGGAAGAACCAGGTTGCGCCGTAAAAAGATCAGTTGCAGCCGGAGAAATCAGTACCGTTCGTTACGAACACTATTTAAGCCTGCTGGATGAAATAAAAAAGGATCAGTATCGATGAAGGTGGTTATTTTTACAAATGGTGAGTACAAGAATAAAGCATTCTATCAAGAGTATTTGGAGGAAGTTAATGCAGACTATCTGGTCTGTGCTGATGGCGGAGCAAATCACGCCAGAGATCTTAATCTCAAACCAGATATTATAATAGGCGATATGGATTCAATTACCGCTGAAACCATGACGTTTTTTGAGTCTATAGAATTTGAAACTTATCCATCGAAAAAAGATCAAACAGATACTGAACTGGCGATCACCCATGCCATAAAAATCGGGGCTGATAAAGTGATCATTCTTGGGGGCCTGGGTTCCCGGATGGACCATAGTCTTGGTAACATCTATTTGTTGAAACGGTTTCTGGATGCAGGCATAGAAGCTGAAATGGTTAATGAAAACAATCACATACGACTAATTGGCAAAACGACAGAGTTTAATTTCCCGATAGGTACGATTATTTCTTTATTGCCGATTGGCGGAGAAGTGGAGGGGTTGACGATTACAGGATTTGAGTATCCGATTACTGAAGGACAAATGACTATCGACAAGCCTTATGGTATCAGCAATGTAACAAACGAAAACACACAGTGTATCACTTTTAAAAAGGGGATGTTGCTGATGGTTATTCCGGAAGATTGAAGAGAAATTAGAAGAATGGATCAAAAGCAAAAGACCAGAGGGGCTGATTTTATAGAATGGTGCCTGACAGCTGCCAAACGAGTAGCATACCCGCCTGGCATTTTGTCGTGACACAAGAAAAAAGAGTCTGATTAAAGACTCTTCAACTATGGTTCCGCAGATAAAAGAGACTAAGCTCTTTCGACTTTACCGGATCTCAAACAACGTGTACAAACACTAATTCGTTGTGGTGTACCTTCAATTACAACTTTAACTCTTTGTAAATTGGGTTTCCAAACTCGTTTATTGTGTTTATTTGAATGACTAACCTGGTTGCCACTAACAACGGTTTTTTTACATACAAAACATTCTTTAGCCATGACATAACCTCCCTTACGCTTACCTTTTATAAAACAAGGTGTATTATATCATGAAAATAAAAAATAAAGCAATAGAAATTTTGACTTAACTGGAATTATTATGTAAAATAGAGAAATAAAAATAAAAGGAGCAATTCGATGAAAGTAAATAATGAGTTAGGATATATTGATATTACCCGAAAAGCAATTGCAGATATTGCCGGAAACGCAGCTATGGATTGCTATGGCCTGGTGGGAATGGCTCATAAACGGGGAAAAGACGGTCTGATCGAGATTCTTTCAGGTGATCAGGCCAATAAGGGTGTGGGTGTGATTATCGAAGACGATCGATTAGTGATTGATCTTTATGTCATTGTAGAATATGCGATAAAAATTTCAGTTGTTGCTGAAAATATCATATCCAATGTAAAATACCGGGTGGAAAAAGAAACATCATTAAAAGTGAAGCGCATCAGTGTGAATGTAGTCAGCGTGCGTGTATAAATGGAGGACAGAATGAAAACCCAGACAATTGACGGTGAAATGCTCATAAAAATGTTTCGTTATGGGGCGAAAAATCTAGAAATCAACAAACGAATTGTGGACGAACTCAATGTTTTTCCAGTACCGGATGGTGACACCGGGACGAATATGTCGCTTACCTTTAGTCATTCAGTTTCAGAATTTGATAAGATTGAAAAACTGAATGTTTACAGTGTGGCTAAATCGGCATCATCAGGCGCTTTGATTGGGGCCCGGGGGAATTCAGGCGTAATTCTTTCGCAATTGCTGAGAGGGTTTGCTGAAGGCTGTAAAGCCCAGGAAGATCTGGATATCCCGTCTTTGGCAGGTGCTTTAAAGTTGGCATCGGACGTGGCTTATAAAGCGGTGATGAAACCCACCGAAGGGACTATTCTTACCGTAGCCCGGGAAATGGGCGAGTTTGCCATGGCGAAATACAACAATTATGACAGCTTGGAGAGCTTCATTGCGGATGTCATTCATCACGGCAAGGTCACATTGGAAAAGACCCCGGAGATGCTGCCGGTATTAAAAGAAGCTGGCGTGGTTGATGCTGGTGGACAGGGCCTTATTTGTATTGTCGAAGGTGCTCAAAAGGCGCTTTTAAATGAAGAATTAGGGGTGGAACTGGAGATTAAACCAAGTAATTTGGACAAGTTTGTTGATGACTCCCATATGACACCGGAAGATATTACCTTTGGCTATTGTACTGAGTTTATTATTCAGGAAGCCGCAGAAGTGGATGAAGCTGAATTGAGAGCGTATCTGGACACCCTTGGAGACAGCGTTGTTGTTGTCAAAGATGATGCCATCGTTAAGGTCCATCTGCACACCGATAATCCTGGTCTGGCATTGGAACGGGCCGGCAGTCTCGGGAGTTTAATCCGCATCAAAATTGACAATATGCGGGAGCAATTTTCGTCCAAGGGCAGCAAACCGGATGAGGCTCTGATACCCTATGGTTTTATCGCTGTTTCTCCAGGAGATGGATTAACGAAACTGTTTAAAGATCTTGGGGTGACCCGGGTTATTTCGGGCGGTCAGACCATGAACCCCAGCACTCAGGATTTTTTGAATGAAGTGGACAAATTGAATGCGGAAACTATTTTTATTTTCCCCAACAACAGCAATATTATTATGGCGGCTAAACAAGCCAGTGAAATCTCCGATAAACAGGTTCACGTCATCGCTTCCAAAAATATTCCTCAATGTATTGCGGCGATGCTGGCATTTTCTCCGGAAACAGTGCCAGAAGAGAATGCATCAGCGATGTCGGAAGCCATTAATCATGTGGCAACCGGGGAAGTGACCTACGCTGTCAGAGACACTAAAATCAATGGCTTGAAAATTAAGAAATCTAATGTCATTGGTATTACTGGCGGAGAAATCAAGTTTACCGGAAAAAATATTAAAGATGTTACCGAAGAACTGCTGAGCGATATGGTAAATGAAGATAGCGAACTGATCTCTGTTTATTACGGACAAGATGTCACCGAAGAAGATGCCAATACCCTGGCTGAGGAGCTGGCCGATAGTTTTGATGAATGTGATGTGGAAATGCATTATGGCGGACAGCCCCTTTATTATTACATTGTATCAGTGGAGTAGCGTTAAATATAGATTTATTCACAAGATATAGATGAGGAAAAACCATGAAATGGGAAGATTCACTGGAAAAAATAAAAGGGGTTGGACCCAAGCGGCGGGAAGCGCTGGCGAAAGCCGGGATTATAACAGTAGGTAATCTATTGTCTCATTATCCAAGAAAATACATTGATCGCAGCGTTTTTGGAAAACCAGAGCAATATTCCGAGGATCAGGAAATTTCCCTAAAAGCCACAGTTTTAGATAAAGGCCGGCTCAATCGGGTTCGTGGAAATCTTTCGATTTTTACGGTGCCCCTGCTTTGGGAAGAAAAAAAAATGTCAGCGGTCTTTTTCAATCAACCCTATTTAAAAGGGACCTTCCAGGAGAATCAGGATTATTATTTTTTTGGCAAGGTAAAAAAAGCCTATGGGGGAACAAAGATCACCAATCCACAATTTGTGATCGCCAGTAATCCAGGCAATTTTTTTGAGCTGACACCAGTGTACCGAAATGTTCCGGGAATCCCCGGCAGTATCATCCCAAAAACCTTGAGTCAGATTTTTGCGGGTGAGCTGGAGGTTCAGGATTCGATGCCGGAAGAGATCCGCATATCTGAAAAATTACTTGACATGAAAAGTGCCTTAAAAGTTATTCATTTTCCCCAAAAAGCAGAAGATGTCATTCAGGGGATTGAAAGACTCAAATTTAATGAAGCCCTGAAAATAAACATGGGAATCATGTCCGGGGCTCGGGAAAAAAGGTACTCGGATATTGAAATTAATCTGTTTGCGGGGGTCAAACCCTTTATTGACAGCTTGCCCTATGATCTGACCGCCAGCCAGCGATCGGTGATTGACGACATGATTGACGATTTAAAAAGCGGCCAAGTCATGAATCGGTTAGTTCAGGGTGATGTTGGTTCCGGAAAAACAGTTATTGCGGTGATCGCAGCCTGTCTAATGGCGCAAAATGGCTATCAGACAGCTTATATGGCCCCCACCGAGATATTGGCTCAGCAACATGGCCGCAGCTTTAATGAGCTGTTAAAAAATACCGGCATTGCCGTGGAAGTGGTGACCGGAAGTCTGAGAGCGAAAGAAAAGCGTGAGATTCTTGAGCGGGTTGCGCAGGGTCAGGTGTCGGTGATCATCGGCACCCATGCCCTGATTCAGCAGTCGGTGGATTACTATAATCTGGGGCTGGTGATCACCGATGAACAACATCGTTTTGGAGTTAAGCAGCGGAGTCAGTTATCATCAAAGGGGAACCAACCCCACACCATGGTTATGAGTGCCACACCGATTCCCCGAACACTGGCGTTGATCCTCTATGGGGATTTGTCGGTTTCCTATATCGATGAACTGCCCAAAGGCCGAAAACCGATTAAAACCTACTGTTATAATGAAGCATCACTGTATAAAATACTGGGATTTGTCCAGGGGGAAATGTCAAAAGGTCGGCAGACCTTTGTGATTTGCCCATTTATAGAAGCTTCTGAAGAACTGGAAGAGGTTCGCGATACGGAATCGGTGTATTTGGAACTGCTAAAGAAAATTAATCCTAAATATCGGATGGCGTGCCTCCACGGACGACTGAAAAGCGAAGCTAAAGAATCAATCATCCAGGCATTCAACCAGGGTGAGATTGATTGTCTGGTGGCAACCAGTATTATTGAGGTTGGTATCGACGTGCCTAATGTCAGCACGATGGTGATTCTCAGCGCCGAACGATTTGGACTTTCCCAGCTCCATCAGCTGCGCGGTCGAGTAGGACGGGGAAATCATCAATCATATTGTTTTCTAGTTACCAATTCTAAAAGTGAGGATACCCTGGCCCGGATGAAGGTAATTGTGAACAATCGTAACGGACGAAAGATAGCTGATGAAGATTTTAAATTACGGGGGCCAGGCGATTATTTTGGTTTTAAACAGCATGGCTTGCCAAAACTCGGCTTACTCAATCCCAGTGAAGAACTAGCTTTGATTAAACGAACCAAAGAGATTGCCGAGGTCATTTTTGAATCCCAAAATCAGGAGATGATGTCCTTTCGGAACGAGGTACTGAAATCATTTTATATCGATATCGAAGATATATCATTTAATTAGGAGGAAAAATGAGAATAATTGCCGGCGAAAAGCGTGGTAAAAAATTAGTGACCATAACAGGCGACAGGATCCGGCCAACTGCTGACAAAATTAAAGGGGCAATTTTCAACAGCCTCCAGAATGAAGTAAGAGCGGCAGCGGTGTTTGTAGACTTATTTTCGGGAACGGGCGCCATGGGCCTGGAAGCACTGAGCCGGGGTGTGGAGCTGGGATATTTTTTTGATCTTTCCAGGGAGAGTATTCAAACGACCAAAAAAAATATCAGTCTGCTGGGGTATGAAAACCGCGTTCGGGTCTTTAACCAGTCGGCCCGCAGCGGGGTAGAAATGCTGGCACAAAATAGGGTAAGGTGTGATATTATCTTTATGGATCCTCCATATTGTGAGGTCGATGAGATTTATCAATTATTAGAAATGATCTCAGAAAAAGAAATTCTTTCTGAAAATGGAAAATTAGTGATAGAAACAGAAAAATCTGTTATAATGCCATTAGTAAAAAATAAATTAACGTGTTACAAGTCAAAAAAATACGGTATCACGACAATTAGTTATTATTCTAGGGAGAATTATGAGCTTGAAAATTGCAGTTTACCCCGGGAGTTTTGATCCCATTACAAAAGGTCATCTTGACATGATTGAAAGAGCAACAAAAATATTTGATAAGGTGATAGTTTGTGTGATGGTTAACAGCAGCAAAAATTATCTTTTTACCTGTGAGGAACGTGTGGAGTTGATTAAGGATGTTCTTTCTGGAATCGAAAACGTTGAGGTTGATTTCTACGACGGACTCCTGATCGATTATGTCAGAATGAGAAATACCAATATCATTGTCAAGGGGCTTCGGGCTTTTTTGGATTTTGAATATGAGTTTCAAATGGCATTAACCAATAAGCATCTTGATAATGAGATTGAAACATTTTTTATGATTACGAGCAATAAGCACTCTTATTTAAGCTCGACCTTAGTAAAAGAACTTGTTAAATATCAGGGAGACGTATCCGATTTTCTCCCAAAGAACGTTGAAAAAGCGATACAAAAGAAGTATGAGGAAGGATGTATGAAATGAGGGTACTTGACTTATTGGCAGAATTAGAAGAAGTCGTGGAAAAAGGAAACACGCTTCCCTTTTCATCTAAAGCGTTAGTAAATCCTGAAGAAGTGATAGAGATTATAGATGAAATTAGAGATTCACTGCCGGAAGAACTGGCAGAAGCAAAAAAAATCGTTGCAGAACGGAAGAAAATCATTTTTGCCGCCCAAAGTGAAGCTGACCACATTAAAGCAGAGGCGGAAAAACGGCTGAGAGAATTAATTGACACGAACGAAATCACAAAAACAGCCACTGCCAATGCAAATGAGATTATGCGCAACGCAAACGTGAGCGCGAAGGCTTTAAAAACAGGAACGCAAAACTATGCTGACAAGCTGCTATATAGTTTTCAGATACAGTTAAAAGAAATGAATGATCAAATTGAACAGAATCGACGCGAAATAAAAAACATGAAATAATTGGTAAACCAAGGGTTGTGTGATGAACACGGCCTTTTTTATGCTTAGCTACTAAAATAAAAGAGGTAAAAAATGATGGAAATAGGAAAAGTACAAACACTGACAATCGAACGGATTACACCCATTGGCGCATATTTATCGGATGGATTTGATACAACTGACGTGGTATTGTTACCAGAGAAAGAAGTACCAAAGAATTCCCGGGCTGGAGATCAAATCGAAGTATTTATCTATCGTGATTCTAAGGACCGGCTGATATCGACGACCCGGGAACCGAAAATTCAAGTAGGCGAATTCGCAGCACTAAAGGTTGCAGATGTTACTAAGGTTGGGGCCTTTCTGGATTGGGGTCTGGAGAAAGATCTGTTATTGCCATACAATGAGCAAACCGTCAAGGTTCAAAAAGGCCGGGATTACCTGGTTAATCTGTACACTGACAAAAGTGATCGCTTATGCGCAACGATGAAGATCTATCCGCTGCTGAAAGTCGGTGCGCCTTACAAGTTGGGTGATTGGATTGAAGGATATGTTTATCAGATCAATCCGGAGATTGGTGCCTTCGTAGCTATTGATAATCTGTATCACGGATTGATTCTGATCAAAGATGCAAACTCAGACATTCATTGCGGGGAAAAAATCCATGCCCGGGTATCGGAAATCCGGAATGACGGCAAGTTAGTTTTGAGTCCCAATAAAAAAGCCTATAAAGAAATCCCCAAAGATGCTGTTGTTATTCTCACTAAATTAAACGAAAGTCAAGGTTTCTTACCGTATAATGATAAAACAGATGCGTTTGTAATAAAAAAAGAATTTGATATGAGTAAGAGTTCTTTTAAACGCGCTGTGGGTAAATTATTAAAAGAGAAAAAAATCAGAATAACGGAAAGAGGCATCGAGAAAAATGGAAAATAAAAAATCACGTGTTGTTATTATGGGTTGTGAATCCTATGATAATGAACTGGTTTATGAGAAATTGAAAGCGGCTGTCGAACTTCTCGGCGGGATCGAACAATTCGTAAATGAGCAAGAGAGAATTTTACTCAAACCCAATTTACTAAGAGGAAAAACTCCAGACGCAGGCATTACTACACATCCGGCAGTATTTGAAGCGATGATTCGACTGCTGCAAGAAGCAGATTGCAACCGCCTTTCCTATGGGGACTCGCCTGGTTTTGGCTCCCCCGCCGGAGCCGCCAAAGAAAGCGGTCTCGCTGCCATAGCAGCTAAGTATGAGATGCCCCTGCAAGAATTCAGTCATGGTCAGCCAATTGATTTTTTTCTGGGCATCGGAACCAAGAAATTTGAAATCGCTCAGGGTGTGTTAGAGAGTGATGCGATTATCAGTCTCTCAAAAATGAAAACCCATGGCCTGACCCGGATCACCGGAGCCATAAAAAACCAGTTTGGCTGCGTTTATGGCTTGAATAAGGGCATGTCCCATGCTCATTATCCGAATGTACAAAGCTTTTCAAAAATGTTAGTTGATTTAAACCGCTATCTCATCCCCAAACTGAGGTTATTTATTATGGATGGCATTGTTGCGATGGAGGGTAACGGTCCGGCATCGGGGAAACCTGTACCAATGAAGGTATTACTGGTATCGGATGACCCGGTTGCACTGGATGCGACCTTTGCCAGAATGATTAATCTGGATCCCGCCTTTGTCCCAACCATCACCTATGGTGAAGAAATGAAACTGGGTTACTGGACTGAAGAAAACATTGAAATTTTAGGAGAGCCCTTCGAAAAATTTTACAATCCGGATTTTGACGTAGTCCGGATTCCCGTGCGTGAAGGTGAACCGTCGACGCTTTCAGTAATAAAACCGATTCAGGATTTTATTATACAGAAACCGGTGGTTGATAAAGAAAAATGTATCGGCTGCGGGATCTGCGAACAGAGCTGCCCGGTTGAGAAAAAGGCCATCCGTATTGTTGAACGGAAACGGAGAAAGTACCCGTTGTATTTTTACAATCGCTGCATTCGCTGTTATTGCTGCCAGGAAATGTGTCCAGTCGGTGCAATCTCAGTTAAAACCCCGCTGCTGGGAAAATGGACAATATATAAAAATAATTAATTTAGCTTCACGGTGCTTGCCTACAAAAAACTCTTCTTCAAGAAGGAAAAAAGTCATTGACAAAATGCGTAAATTTTAATATGATAATCGGAAATACTTAAAAAGGGAGTGATTCCACTGTTAGCATCAAAATTAATTTTAAAATGTCTCGAGCGAGAAAATGTTGAGTTTGTGTTTGGTTATCCGGGAGGTGCCCTGTTGCCCCTCTATGAAGCATTTAGAACATCTCCGATTAAACATATTTTAGTGCGAAACGAGCAGACAGCACCGCATTATGCGAGTGGATATGCCAGAGAATCTGGGCGTGTTGGTGTATGTTTAGCAACATCCGGACCTGGAGCAACCAATCTGGTAACCGGTATTGCAACCGCTTACCTTGATTCAATTCCAATTGTTGCCATTACCGGCCAGGTGGATCGGGCACTTATCGGAACGGATGCCTTCCAGGAGGCAGATATCACCGGTGCAACCGCTCCCTTTACAAAACATAGTTATTTGGTTCAAAATGCGGCGGATATCCCCAGAATCATTAGAGAAGCCTTCCATATTGCTTCTACTGGCCGTCCGGGACCAGTTTTGATCGATATTCCCAGAGATGTTCAACTGGAAAATGTCAAAACCGGGCTGACCTATGACAAGGTTGACATTATGGGTTATAAACCAAACTTGAATGGTCATAGCGGACAGATCAAGCGGGCTATCAAAAAGATAAAAGAAGCGGTAAAACCGGTTGTTTATGCCGGCGGCGGCGTTGTGCTTGGAAATGCGCGAAAGGAATTACTTGCCTTTGCGGAAAAAAACAATATTCCGGTAATTACTTCATTAATGGGGATTGGTGCCTTTCCCGAAGATCACCCTTTATATTGCGGTATCGTCGGCAGTCATGGCTATAAATATTCTAATGTGGTGATGAATGGAGCCGATTTAATTATTAATATTGGCGCCCGGATGTCCAATCGGGCTACATCCCATTTAACAAAATTCGAAAAAGATACTGATTTTGTCCATATTGATATCGACCCGGCTGAAATTGGAAAAAACATGGAAACGAGTATCCCAATTGTTGGGGATGCCAAAACTGTTTTATCTGAGCTGATCCAAAAGGATACCATCGCGGATCATGCTGACTGGCTGGCTAAAATTGAAGCCATTCGCGTCGAGAACCCACTGGTTTATGATGCCGATCCTCCCTGTAGTGATCTGATCAACCCAAAAGTTTTATTCAAAGATATGTCCGAGATGACTGCTGATAATGCCACTGTTGTCGGTGACGTTGGTTTGAATCAGATCTGGTCGGCATTATATTACCGGATTATTAAAAGTCGAAGATATTATACTTCCGGCGGGTTGGGGACCATGGGTTACAGTATTCCGGCAGCCTGCGGCGCAGCTTTTGCAACCTTGGATAAACCCAAGGAGATTTTCATCGTCTGCGGCGATGGCAGTTTCCAGATGAGTATGGGAGAGCTGGGAGTGATTGCTGAGCATCAGCTGAATGTCAACATTATACTGATTACCAATACCAAGTTGGGAATGGTACGACAGTTGCAGTTTGATAACTATGGAAAAGGACATTACAGCGGAACAGATATTAATTTCGATATTGATTTTATGAAACTTGCCGAAGCCTATGGCATAAAAAGTTATAAAGTTGACAAAAACGCTGACTTTAACAAGGTGCTCCCGGAAGCAATTAAACACCAGGGCCCGACCTTGATTCAATGCCAGGTTCATCCTGATTTCATAAGGATTTAGGGAGAGTGATTATGGAGAAAAAAACTTGTTTATCATTATTGGTAGAAAATAATTTTGGTGTATTGAGCCGCATTTCAGGTCTCTTTGCGAGACGCGGTTATAATATTGACAGCCTGACAGTAGGGACCACCGAGAATGCCGAGCTTTCGCGGATTACCATCACTGTAACCGGAGACGATCAAATCTTGACCCAAATAAAGAAACAATTAAATAAACTCATTGATGTGATTACGGTTATTGAGCTGAAACCAGATGATTCCATTATTCGAGAGTTGGTTTTTATCAAGGTAAAGGCAGACGATACAACCCGGTCTCAGATTGTTGAGATTGCAAATATGTTTCGGGCCAATATAGTCGATGTATCGAGAGAAAGTCTGGTCATCGAAATTACTGGTACCCGCTATAAAATTGAAGGCTTCTTTGAAATGGTTGAACCCTATGGTATACTAGAATTTGTCCGATCGGGAGATACTGGTTTACAACGGGGTGGGAGAATTCTATCCCATTAATAATTTTCAAACAATTAAGAACAATATATTGGACGAACCGCTGGAATGGATTTCAGCGGTTCGTAACCGTTACGGTGCTTTTAATTTTTCGTTTTTTTACTTAAATTATGAACAAATATACAATTTTTTCTATACCAAAAAGTGTATAATTATGGAGACTATAAATTTTAGAAATAATAAAACAGCCAAAATTGAAAGGAGTTTTAACATATGAGTCATGAAACCCACAAACATCACCATGAGCATGTCCACGACTGTGGCTGCGGCTGTCAGGGAAACCAAACCAATCCCTTTGAGGAACTGAAACCGGTACTGGACCACTACGCCGACATTCCCGGAAGTCTGATCACGATCCTTCAGAAAGCCCAGGAGCTCTACGGTTTTTTATCGGTTGAGCTGATGCGCCATATTGCCCTGGAAACCCACACCAGCATTGCCAAGGTTTACGGAGTTGCCACCTTCTATACCCAGTTCCGCTTTGAACCGGTGGGGAAATATCTGATCATGCTGTGCCAGGGTACCGCCTGTCACGTCAACGGCTCCAAACTGGTGGAAGAAGCCGTGATGGACTACCTAGAGATCAAAGAAGGCGAAACCACTGTCGATGGTCTGTTCACCCTGAACAACGTCGCCTGTCTGGGCTGCTGCAGCTTATCCCCGGTGATGATGATCAACGACGATACCTATGGACAGTTGACCAAAGACAAGGTGACAAATATTCTGGCCGAGCTGAAAGAAGCCGCCAGCACTGAAGCTAACGTTGCGGATGCGATCGCACAGGAGGTAACCGCATGAAAATTATAATCGGATCAGGCAGCTGTGGCATCGCTGCCGGCGCCCATAAGGTACAGACTGCCTTTGAAGCCATCATCGCTGAAAAAGGTC
>NZ_JBDODG010000029.1:0-29893 GCF_039830195.1 Acetobacterium sp.
TGTTCCAACATTTACATGGGGCTTATTTCTTTCAAATTTTGACTTTGCCATTTGTTCTTCTCCTTAAAAATTATTTTATAGCTATGCTATTATTTACGGCCTTCAATTATTTCTTCTGAAATAAATTTAGGTACAGCTTCATAGTGTGAGAACTGCATGGTGTAAACACCACGGCCCTGAGTTTTACTTCTTAGTGTTGTTGCGTATCCAAACATTTCTGACAGTGGCACCATCCCTTTAATGATCTGTGCACCACCACGCATTTCCATACCCTCGACACGGCCACGTCGTGAGCTGATATCGCCCATTACATCCCCCATGTATTCTTCTGGAATGACGACTTCAAGTTTAAATACTGGTTCTAAGATAACAGGATCGGCTTTTCTCATACCGTTTTTAAACGCCATCGATCCGGCCACTTTAAAGGCCATTTCTGATGAATCCACGTCATGGTAAGAACCGTCATAAACGATAACCTTAAGATCCAATACTGGATATCCGGCTAATACACCATTACGCATTGCTTCTTCAATCCCCTGATTAATTGGGTTGATGAATTCTTTTGGAATCGATCCCCCAACGGTCTTGTTTTCGAAGATATATCCGGTCCCAGGTTCAACTGGCTCCATACGGATGAGACAGTGACCATATTGACCACGACCACCCGATTGACGAGCAAATTTACCTTCAGCATCTACTGCTTTGGTAATGGATTCTTTATAGGCTACCTGTGGTGCGCCGACATTAGCTTCAACTTTGAATTCTCGCAACATACGGTCAACGATAATGTCAAGGTGAAGTTCACCCATTCCTGAGATGATGGTTTGTCCGGTTTCTTCATCCGTACGGGTTCTGAAAGTAGGATCTTCTTCAGCAAGTTTTGCTAAAGCAGTACTCATTTTTTCCTGGCCAGCCTTTGTTTTTGGTTCAATGGCAACATGGATTACCGGTTCCGGGAATTCCATGGACTCAAGAATAATAGGAGCCTTGTCTGAACACAGAGTATCCCCTGTTGAAGTATCTTTAAGACCAACTGCAGCAGCGATATCCCCTGTATAAACAGTGGTAATCTCTTCACGATGGTTGGCATGCATTTGCAGGATCCGTCCCAGACGTTCTCTTTTTCCCTTAGATGAATTGAAAACATATGAACCTGATTCAATGCTTCCAGAATATACCCGGAAGAATGCCAGCTTTCCAACAAATGGATCAGTCATGATCTTAAATGCCAGTGCTGAGAATGGTTCATCATCACTTGCTTTTCGGCTATCTTCTTCTTCAGTATCAGGATTGATCCCAGTGATCGCGGGAACATCCAGTGGGGACGGCATATAATCGACAATTGCGTCCAATACTAATTGAACACCTTTGTTTTTATAAGATGAACCACAAACAACCGGAATAATATCAACATTCAATGTTGCTAGACGAATAGCCGCCTTCAGTTCATCAAGACCAATTTCTTCGCCTTCAAGGAATTTTTCCATGATCGCTTCATCATAATCAGAAATAGACTCAATTAATTTTTCGCGATACTCGTCAGCCAGCTCACGCATGTCTTCAGGAATATCGACGATATCAATTTCTTCACCTAAATCATCTTTATAGATCATTGCTTTCATGATCAGGAGATCTATGATCCCCACAAAGTCACTTTCTTTGCCAATAGGTAATTGAATTGGAACAGGATTCGTGCTTAAACGATCCTCCATCATCTTCAGTACATTATAAAAATCGGCTCCGGTAATGTCCATCTTGTTGATGTACGCCATTCTAGGAACATGATATTTATCAGCTTGTCGCCATACTGTTTCAGATTGAGGTTCAACGCCACCTTTTGCACAAAAAACAGCTACCGATCCGTCAAGAACTCGTAATGATCGTTCTACTTCTACGGTAAAATCAACGTGGCCTGGTGTATCAATGATATTGATACGGTTGTTGTTCCAAAAACACGTGGTTGCTGCCGAGGTAATGGTAATACCTCTTTCTTGTTCTTGTTCCATCCAGTCCATTTGGGAAACCCCATCATGGGTTTCTCCAATTTTATGGATTTTTCCGGAATAGAACAGGATTCTTTCGGTGGTAGTGGTTTTTCCTGCATCAATATGTGCCATAATACCTATATTTCTTGTTTTTTCTAAACTATACTCTCTTGACACAGATGCTTTCCTCTCTTATTTCTAAATCTAAATAAAGACTACCAACGATAATGTGCAAAAGCTTTATTGGCTTCTGCCATGGCGTGAGTATCATCTTTTTTCTTAACAGCTGCACCGCTATTATTGAGTGCATCCATAATTTCTCCAGCTAAACGATCCTTCATTGTTTTTTCAGATCTTTTTCTTGAGTAATTAACTAACCAACGTAACCCTAACGCTTGTTTACGTTCAGTTCTGATTTCCATTGGCACCTGGTAGGTTGCACCACCAACTCGGCGCGCTTTAACTTCTAAAACAGGTGTGATATTAGCCAGCGCTTCCCGGAATGCTTCCAGGGCATCTTTGCCAGTTTTTTCAGTAACTTTTTCAAATGCATCGTAAACGATTCTTTGGGCCACACCTTTTTTTCCATCTAACATGATATTGTTAACTAATTTAGTTACAACAATATCTCCGTAAATAGGATCAGGTAAAACTTCTCTTTTTGGAACAGGTCCTTTTCTAGGCACTTTACTTCCCTCCTTAACATTTTTATGTTCATCGGTACTCGACATCCAACGTTTCGTTGTTGTGCGTATAGCGTCTCTAACATATATTTGGTCTCGATCAATTTAAATAACGAGCGCTTGAATATGCAGCACTATGCACTACTACTTTTTAGGCTTTTTAGCCCCGTATTTGGATCGAGCTTGTCTACGAGCGTCAACACCAGCGGTATCAAGCGCACCACGGATAATTTTATAACGAACCCCTGGTAAATCCTTGACACGTCCACCCTTAATAAGAACAATACTATGTTCCTGTAAATTGTGGCCAACACCTGGAATATAAGCTGTTACTTCCATTCCGTTAACGAGACGAACTCTGGCGATTTTTCGAAGCGCCGAGTTTGGTTTCTTTGGTGTGGATGTTCTAACTGCTGTACATACGCCTCTTTTTTGAGGGTTTGCTTTCAACGCTGGAGTTTTTGTTTTTTCTTCCATGCGTTTTCTTCCTTTTTTTACAAGCTGATTAATTGTAGGCATTTAGTCCTGCACCTCCTTTTAATATTAATATATCAATAATCGAAACGATTATCAATGACTTGGTTGGAACCAGGACCACCTCTACGGCAACCCCGGTTCAGATTATTTAATAATGGCAATGACGGCTGCGGCCCGCTCAATCCCGCCGGCTTTTCCGAGTCCAACCTTAGTTTCAACCCGTTCTAGCGTGATCTGATGGCTATCACAGCATTCGACAATGCTTTTTTTGATACTTTCATCGGTATCTTCTGCCAAAATGACTTTAATTGCTTTGCCTTCTTTCACAGCCTTAAGAGTTTGTTTCATTCCAATCACTTTTGAAACATCAACAAATTGATTCATCGGTTCCTCCTTCTTGCTGTTCATGTATTTCTCTAAACACACCTAATAACTATACATGTTTGAGTCCTAAAAGTCAAGAATTATTCTTTTGTTAAGAAATCCAGGTCGAAGATGTCCAGATCGGTAATAATGGTATCATCGCTTTCTTCCTGCTCTTCTTCGACATAGGCATTTAAAATATCATCATCAAAAACAATATCCAGCGATTCAGTCAGGACATCATCTTCGATCATATCCTCATAAACATCTTCCTCTTCCCGTTCGTAGACCAGATCAATGTCACCATACATCTTGACGCCGGTACCAGCTGGTACCAATTGTCCGATAATAACATTTTCTTTAAGTCCGATCAGGGGGTCAACCTTGCCTTTAATGGCAGCGTCGGTAAGGACGCGGGTGGTTTCCTGGAAGGATGCGGCTGATAAGAATGAGTCAGTTGCCAGTGATGCTTTGGTGATACCCAGCAGTTCCCGGCTGGCTGTCGCTTCTTCGCCACCGTTTTCCAGGGCGGCGCGGTTTTCTTCTTCGAAATTGAAGATATCGACTAAGCTGCCGGCCAGTAAGGCGGTGTCTCCAGGGTTTTCAATTTTAACTTTTCTAAGCATTTGACGGATAATAACTTCCAGATGCTTGTCGCCAATGTGTACCCCTTGCATCCGGTAAACTTTTTGTACTTCCTGCAGCAAGTATTGCTGCACATGGTCAATCCCCTGAATGCGCAGAATATCACTGGGGTTAATGGAACCTTCGGTGATCTCATCTCCGGCAATGACCTGATCGCCGGTATGAACCCGCAATCGTGAGCCGTATGGAATCAGGTAAACCTTCATATCGCCATCATCACCGGTAACAACCGCTTCGGTTTTCTTCTGAGTATCCTGAATTTCCACGCGACCGTCAATTTCTGAAATAATCGCCTGGCCTTTCGGTTTTCGAGCTTCGAAAAGCTCTTCGATACGGGGAAGACCCTGGGTGATATCGTCAGCTGAAGCAACCCCACCAGTATGGAAGGTACGCATGGTCAGCTGGGTACCCGGCTCACCAATTGACTGAGCGGCAATGATACCAACGGCTTCGCCGATTTCAACCGGTCGCCAGGTGGTTAAATCAACCCCATAGCATTTTTTACAGACCCCATATTTGGACTGACAATTAAAGGCGGCGCGAATCAATACTTTTTCAATCCCCGCTTTATCAATACTGTCTGCCATTTCAGTGGAGATGATCTCGCCCGCCGGTGCCAGGACTTCGCCTGTTTCCGGATGAACCACATCTTCAAAGGCATATCGGCCGACCAGTCGTTCATGCAGGGTTTCGATAATTTCGCCGTGATCGTTAATGGTGGAAACCTCATAACCCCGGGTAGTGCCGCAATCATCCTCACGGACAATCACATCCTGGCTGACATCAACCAGACGTCGGGTCAGGTAACCGGAATCGGCGGTTCGCAGGGCGGTATCCGCCAGACCTTTTCGGGCCCCATGGGTGGAGGAGAAAAACTCCAGAACGTTTAGCCCTTCACGGAAGTTTGAACGGATTGGCAGTTCGATGATTCGACCACTTGGGTTGGCCATCAGACCACGCATCCCGGCCAATTGCCGGATCTGGTTCTTACTACCTCGGGCCCCGGAATCCGCCATCATGTTGATCGGGTTCAGATCTTCAAGGTGATCCAGCAACGCATCGGTAACCTCGTCGGTGGCTTTGTTCCAGATCTCAACAACGTTGTTATAACGTTCTTCATCACTGATAAAGCCTTGACGATAGAGACTCATATTTTCGGTGATCTTATCATCGGCTTTAGACAGAATTTCCTCTTTATTTTTCGGAACTTCCATATCACTGACCCCAACGGTAATGGCGCCGCGGGTTGAGAATTTAAAACCTAGGCGTTTTATTTCATCCAATACTTCAGATGTTTTGGTGGGGCCATATGTTTTATAGCATCGTTCGACAATTTCTGACAATACTTTTTTATTAACTTGGCGGTCAACTTCTAAGGCGAATTTTTCTTCGATGGTATCCCGTTTAACAAAACCCAATTCCTGAGGAATAATGGTGTTAAAAATAAATCTTCCGACGGTTCCATCAACTAAACGGGTCATCATTTCGCCATCAATTTCTTTGGTAATTCGCACCTTAACCTGAGAATGGAGTTCGACATCTTTATTGAAGTAAGCCATTTCCATTTCATCCAGATCGCGGAAGACACTGTTGGTGCCTTTGCCATCTTTCTTATAGATGGTCATGTAATAAGTACCTAAGATCATATCCTGGGTTGGTGCCACAACTGGCGTTCCGTCTTGTGGTTTAAGAATATTATTGGATGCCAGCATCAGAAAGCGGGCTTCCGCTTGAGCTTCGACTGATAAGGGTACATGGACAGCCATCTGATCGCCATCAAAGTCGGCATTGTAGGCGGTACATACCAGCGGATGGAGTTTGATCGCTTTACCTTCAACCAGAATCGGTTCAAAGGCCTGAATACCCAGACGATGGAGGGTTGGGGCCCGGTTTAACAGCACCGGATGTTCCTGAATAACATCTTCCAACACATCCCAGACCATCGGATCCAGTTTTTCGACCATTTTTTTTGCACTTTTAATGTTTTGCGACAGGTTACGGCCAACCAGTTCCCGCATGACAAATGGTTTGAATAATTCAATGGCCATCTCTTTAGGGAGTCCACATTGGAACATTTTCAGATCCGGTCCGACGACGATAACCGAACGGCCGGAGTAGTCAACTCGTTTCCCCAAAAGATTCTGACGGAAACGACCCTGTTTCCCTTTAAGCATATCACTGAGGGATTTAAAAGGACGGTTACCCGGTCCGGTGACGGCCCGGCCACGACGACCATTGTCAATCAGGGCATCGACGGCTTCCTGAAGCATCCGTTTTTCATTTTGAACAATGATATCTGGAGCATCCAGTTCCAGCAATTTTAAAAGCCGGTTGTTTCGGTTAATGACCCGGCGGTACAGGTCATTCAGATCCGAGGTCGCAAAACGACCCCCGTCCAACTGCACCATCGGCCGTAATTCTGGCGGAATAACCGGGATGGTTTCGAGAATCATCCATTCTGGGCGGTTATTGGAATTTCGAAACGCTTCAACCGCTTCCAGACGTCGGGCCACCCGGATCTTTTTCTGACCGGAGCTGCCTTTGAGTTCTTCCTTCAGCACGGCTGATTCCTGATCCAGGTCAACCAGTTTCAGTAATTCCTGAATTGCTTCGGCGCCGATGCTGGCGGTAAACTTATTGCCAAACTGACTCTTGGCTTCTTTGTATTCCGCTTCGGTGAGGATCTGTTTGAAATCAAAATTACTTTCGCCCGGATCGGTGACCACATAGGCGGCAAAATAAATAATTTTTTCCAGATTTCTGGGCGACATTTCCAGAATCAGACCCATTCGACTGGGGATTCCTTTAAAATACCAGATATGTGAAACCGGAGAGGCTAATTCAATATGCCCCATCCGCTCACGTCTAACCTTAGCCTTCGTTACTTCAACCCCACAGTTTTCACAGACAATGCCCTTATGGCGAATACGCTTGTACTTACCACAGTTACATTCCCAGTCTTTCTGCGGTCCAAAAATTTTCTCGCAAAACAACCCCTCTTTTTCTGGTTTCAGGGTTCTATAATTAATGGTTTCCGGTTTTTTTACTTCTCCACGTGACCACTCTCTGATTTTCTCAGGTGAGGCCAATCCGATCTGTAAGGATTTGAAGGTGAATTCCTCGTTTAACAAATGGCTTCGCTCCCTTCTTTAATAAATTTATTCTTATAATAATATGTCGTCATCGTCATCATCAATGCTCTTAATCTGGAAGCTGTCTTCCAATTTCACGTCATCTCCGGCTTCGGAAATTTCGGTGCTGCCAATTTCAATGGCCAGTTCTTCCAAAGGATCCCGTTCATCCATCTCATCATCAAGCATTTTAATCATTTCCTGATCATTGAGGATGTTCACATCCAGAGCTAAACTCTGGAATTCTTTCATCAGTACCTTGAATGACTCTGGTATCCCTGGTTTTGGAATATTTTCGCCTTTGACAATGGCTTCGTAGGCTTTAACCCGGCCAACCACGTCATCGGACTTTATTGTCAAAATTTCCTGCAGGGTATGCGCGGCGCCATAAGCTTCCAGCGCCCAAACTTCCATTTCTCCAAAACGCTGGCCCCCAAATTGAGCTTTACCGCCCAAAGGTTGCTGGGTAACTAAGGAGTATGGTCCGGTCGAACGGGCATGCATTTTATCATCAACCAAATGGTGAAGTTTAAGAATATACATGTAACCAACGGTTACCTTATTATCAAAGGGCTCGCCGCTGCGGCCATCATAAAGTTGGATCTTACCATCTTCAGGCAGATCGGCCTGGACTAGCAGATCCATGATATCCTGCTCGTTTGCCGGGTCAAAAACCGGCGTGGCAATATGCCAGCCGATGGATCGCATGGCCAGTCCCAGATGGACTTCCAATACCTGTCCAATGTTCATTCGCGAAGGAACCCCCAGCGGATTAAGAACAATCTCCAGAGCGGTTCCGTCTGGCATAAACGGCATATCTTCTTCAGGCAAAATTCGGGAAATTACCCCTTTATTACCATGACGACCAGCCATTTTATCACCGACGGAAATTTTACGTTTAACCGCGATCAGAACGCGTACCAGGGTATTAACCCCCGGTTTTAAATCTTCATCTTTATTTTCGCGCGAGAAGACTTTAACATCCAGAACAATCCCGGACTCTCCATGCGGTACTTTCAATGAGGTATCCCGGATTTCCCGGGCTTTTTCGCCAAAGATGGCGCGGAGCAGTTTTTCTTCCGCAGACAGGTCCGTTTCACCCTTCGGTGTGACTTTCCCGACCAGAATGTCGTCCGATTTAACCTCGGCACCGACAAAGATAATTCCCCGTTCATCCAGATTCTTCAGCGCATCTTCGCTGACATTGGGGATATCCCGGGTGATTTCTTCTGGTCCCAGTTTGGTTTCTCTGGCTTCGGCTTCAAATTCTTCAATATGAATCGAGGTAAAGACATCTTCTTTTAACAGTTTTTCATTGATCAGGATCGCATCCTCGTAGTTGTAACCTTCCCAGGTCATAAAGCCCATGAGAATGTTACGACCCAGCGCCAGTTCGCCCATTTCGGTGGACGGACCATCGGCAATGATTTCGCCGGCCTGAACATATTGTCCTTTGTTGACCAACGGTTTATGGTTCATACAGGTACCCTGATTGGAGCGTTTAAATTTAAGTAAGGTATATTTATCCAGCTCGCCGTTATCGGTGCGGATGTGAATAGCTGACGCTTCCACCCGTTCGATGGTGCCGGCATTTTTGGCAATCACACAGACGCCAGAATCCTTGGCAGCCTTGTGTTCCATCCCTGTTCCGATAACCGGGGCTTTTGGAATCAGCAGTGGCACGGCCTGACGTTGCATGTTGGCGCCCATGAGGGCCCGGTTGGCATCATCATTTTCGAGGAAGGGAATCAGCGATGTCGCAACTGAAACGATCTGTTTTGGCGAAATATCCATGTAATCGACCCGATCCGGGGGAATCAGCACGAAATCTCGTTTGCTGCCGGCACGACCGGTTACCTGTTTACGGACAAAGTGATTGGTATCATCCAATGGTTCATTGGCCTGGGCAATGGTGTAGCGCCCTTCTTCATCCGCGGCCAGATAATGAATTTCATCGGTGACGACGCCATCATAAACCTTCCGGTAGGGAGCTTCAATAAAGCCATATTCATTAACCCGGGCGTAGGTACTGAGGGAACCGATCAAACCGATGTTCGGACCTTCAGGGGTTTCAATTGGACACATCCGACCATAATGGCTATGGTGCACATCTCGAACCTCAAACCCGGCTCGTTCACGGCTTAACCCGCCTGGTCCCAATGCTGATAAACGTCGCTTATGGGTCAGTTCCGCCAAGGGGTTGGTCTGATCCATAAACTGCGACAGCTGGGAGCTTCCGAAGAATTCTTTTAAGGCGGCGTTGACCGGACGGGTATTGATTAAGCCCTGAGGGGTTAAAATTTCATCGTCCTGGACTGACATTCGTTCGCGGACTACCCGTTCCATTCGGGATAACCCGATCCGGAACTGATTTTGTAACAACTCGCCCACTGAACGTAGACGACGATTGCCCAAATGGTCAATATCATCGATAGCGCCGATGTCATAGTCGAGACCGATAATATAAGAGATGGAGGCGTGCAGATCGGAAATCAGCACATGCTTGGGTACCAGCTCATCCATTCGTTTTTTAATCGATTTTTTCTTTTCTTCATCCGTCATGTCTGATTCTAAAATTTCTTTCAGCACTTCATAACAGACAAATTCTTTGATGTCCAGATCACTGATGTCAAAAGGCAGATCCTGGGCATTGATGTCGACAAAACCATTTCCGATGACGCGGACGGTTTTATCATCAACTTTGACATCTACGACATTGATCCCGGTATTCTGAATATCGGTGGCTATCTCGATGGAGATGATTTCGTTCTCTTCAACGTAGACTTCACCGGTTTCTGGATTAACCACGGTATTGGCAGCCCGTTGGCCGGCAATTCGGGTGGCCAGCGATAATTTCTTGTTGTATTTATGACGGCCGACCTTGGCCAGGTCATAGCGACGATCGTCGAAGAACATCGAATTAAGCAGGGATTGCGCGCTTTCCACCGTTGGTGGCTCGCCGGGTCTTAAGCGCTTATAAATCTCGATCAAGCCATCCCGGGTTGATTTCATATTGTTATTTTCATCTTTTTTGATCGTTTCGATGAGTCGGTAGTCGTCACCGTAAAAATCAAGAATTTCCTGATTGGTTCCCATCCCCAGCGCACGAATCAGCGCGGTGATCGGTAATTTACGGGTCCGGTCAATTTTAACGTACATGATGTCATTGGAATCTGTTTCATATTCCAACCAGGCACCACGGTTAGGAATAACCTGGGCTGAGAACAATTTCTTACCCAGTTTATCACGGCTCAAGGAAAAATATGCCCCTGGTGATCGCACCAGCTGGCTGACAATAACCCGTTCCGCTCCATTAACAATGAAGGTTCCGGTTTCTGTCATTTTATGCAAATCAGCCATATAGACCTTTTGCTCTTTAACTTCGTTCTTTTCCTTATTGATTAAACGAACTGTTACTTTTAATGGTATAAAGTAGGTTTGATCCCTCTCTTTACACTCCTCCACTGAATACTTCGGTTTTCCCTCTATGGAATAATCCACAAATTCTAAAACCAGATTTCCAGTGTAGTCTTCGATCTTATCAATATCGTCGAAAACCTCTTGGAGTCCTTTTTCAATAAACCAGTTGTATGAATCTTTCTGAACCTCAATCAGGTTCGGCATTTCAATAACTTCTTTGATTTTAGAAAAGCTTTGGCGTGTTCTTAAACCATCTTTTTCAGGATGCAACATTACCATCCAATATCACCCCTCGCAAAAATACTCAGCAACGGACTACCCCTCACCGACTCGTGTTCGGCCTGTGGGTATCCCAAATTTGCCTGTTGTGTTTCGTCTCGCCTTGTGTTATTATTAGACCGTAATCAATTTCATATTCACTGGCTCCGACATGTTTCCCCTTTGATCAGTTGTTCATGACCGAGTCGCAAATGATTCGTTGATCGCCCAAAAATTGACGACAAGGATGCATTCTAACCTTATTTTAAAAGATACCAATGCAATTTTATATGCTATCACAAAATTATCTGGTTGTCAATCCTATTTTGTATTTTAAAAGCCTTCCCGCACGATGCGGGAAGGCTTTCTTTGTTTTTTCATTAAATTACTATTTTGACTCCGCGTTTTTTGTCAGCAATATTTTTTCAGACGGTAGTGCTTTTTCGTTTTGGCGGCTTTATTGCTCTGTTCTCGCAAAATGCTGCTTAAAAACGCCTGGGTTCTTTTTTCTTTCGGATGGATAAAAATATCTTCCGGAGATCCTTCTTCGAGAATCGTTCCCGAATCCATAAAGACCACCTTGTTGGCGACTTCCCGGGCAAAACTCATTTCGTGGGTCACCACCACCATGGTCATGTGCTCATTGGCCAGGCTTTGCATGACGCTTAAGACCTCGCCGGTCAGTTCCGGATCCAGGGCCGAGGTGGGCTCATCGAAAAGCAGAATATCAGGATTCATCATCAGTGCCCGGGCGATGGCCACCCGTTGTTTTTCGCCGCCCGACAGCGTCGAGGGCATGGCATCAATCCGTTCCAGCAGTCCCACCTTGTTCAGATAGGCTTCACAGCGCTGGTTCATCGCGCCCGTTTCTTCTTTTTTGACGACCTTCGGGGCCAATTCCAGATTCTGACGGACGGTCAGATGAGGGAACAGGTTGAAGTGCTGAAACACCATCCCCATCTTCATGATAATCGCGCGGATCTCCGGGGCACTGGGATAAACGCCGTCTTGCAGCAGCGGTTTGCCTTCCATGATGATATCGCCGCTGTCGGCCTTCTCCAGATCGATCAGGCAGCGCAGCAGCGTCGATTTACCCGATCCGGATGACCCGATGATGGCCATTACATCGCCCTTATTGACGGTAAACGAGATATCCTTTAAGACATGATTGTCTCCAAAACTTTTATTAAGTTGATTGACTTTTATAATTTCCATCATTTTCCCCTAGAACTCGTATTTGGTTTCAAGCTTTTTAAATACCATCGTGATCACAAAGTTGATCAGCAGGTACAAGGCCGCCGCCACCAGAAAAGCAAAGGTATCCCCATCCCGATTAACGGCCGTTTTGGCATAATGGAGAATCTCGGCCACGCCGATTACCGTGACCAGCGCGGTGTCTTTGACCAGGGTGATGGTTTCATTGCTGATCGCCGGCAAACAGACCCGAATCATCTGGGGAATCACCACCCGGATCATCGTTTCTATTTTTGTCAGGCCCAGAACTTTAGCCGCTTCATACTGTCCTTTGTCAATGGCCAACAGACCGCCCCGGAAGATTTCGGCAAAATAAGCCGCGTAGTTCATGCAAAAGGCCAGGCAGGCGGCTGTAAAGCGATCAAAAATCAGGTAGTCGCCGACTACCGGCAATAGTGGCAGGCCAAAATAGACAAACATAATCTGGAGCAGCAGGGGGGTGCCCCGGACCACATAAATATAGCCCTTAGCCAGTGATTTAATGGGCTTGATCCGACTCCGGGCCATCAAGGTAAACATGAAACCCAGCGGCAGCGAGCAGACAATCGTGACGGCAAAAACACTGAGGGTGATCACCATCCCCTGCAGCATCGGTAGGGTGATATTTGATAAATAGATATAAAAATCTGACATTTTATTCTCCTGAGGAATGAATTAAAGTAAGGATATCGCAAGTCATAAAAAAATCGGATAGAAACTATCCGATTTCTAAATAATGATTGTTTTCTTTTAGTTAGCTTTGTAGATAATGTCTTCGCCAAACCATTTGGTTGAAATGGTAGCGGCTGTTCCATCGGCAACCATGGCATCCATGGCATCCTGAATCTGAGTCAGTAACTCGGTATTGCCTTTTTTGATCCCCACGCCGTATAATTCTGGCGATAAGCTTTCGCTCAAGATGACAAATTCAGCACTTTCCGAGGTGATGTAGTAACGGGCGACGATGGAGTCAACCACAACGGCATCGATTCGGCCAATACCCAGATCGTTGAGGGCTGAGACATTTTCGGGATACTCGTTTAAGGCTGCTGCCTGTTGACTGATCGGATCAGCGGTGAAAGCATCGAAGGCTGAAGAACCTTTTTGAACACCAACATTTTTGCCAGCTAAATCAGCTTTGGTTTTGATGGCAGAATCTTTTTTGACCACGATCACCTGATCATTTTCCAGGTAAGGGGTGGTGAAATCCATTGCTTGTTTACGTTCATCGGTGATGGTTAAGCCATTCCAGATGACGTCAATGCTGCCGGAATCCAGTTCCAGTTCTTTGGTGTCCCAGTTGATTGGCTGCAGGACCACTTCCATGCCCATTCGTTTACCAACTTCTTTGGCCAGATCCACATCGAAACCAACGATTTCGTTTTTGTCATCTCTGAAACCCATTGGTGGGAAGGAGTCATCCAAACCGACCACAAAGGTCTTATCGTCATTGTTAGCATTGCCATCTGTTTTTGGCGTGCTGCTGCAACCTGCAAATAAACCAGCGACCAGAACGACAATCAGCATCAAGCCAAGTATACTTCTTTTTTTCATTCCTTTTTGTCCTCTTTTCCTAATATAATCTGAAGCTATTATACACTTTATCACTGTGCATTGCTAGTCCTTTACAGCAAAAATTTATTTCAAATGCGATCCGTTTCGCCGTTTTGCGGCCGGACAATCTAAAAAAAGTCCCATGATCCAGAGGGACGCCGGTAAACCGGTGTGACTTGCGCTCTGTGTCAGAGGGACTGCTCTTTATTAGCCTTCTTTTTTTAAATTTTTACGGCATACGGTTATAAAAAATTGCCAGAATGGCGGCACTGGAGGCCGAACCCGGATCACGATGGCCGATGGCCCGTTCGCCCAGCCGCATCGCCCGGCCTTTTTTGGCGATGATCGGGATGGTTGAATCGGAACCGGCATCACCCACCGCCAGCGCTTTTTTCATCGCTTCCTTGGGTGCCAGCCCGTCTTGATGATAAGCGGTGTTTAAGGCGTCAACGGCGGGCCGGAGGGTATCAACCATGGTTTTATCGCCCACCACGGCCTTGCCCCGTTTTTCGATGATCGCCACGCCGGCTTCCATCATTTCAATAAATTCGTCAAAGTTCACTACCTCTTTGCCTTTGGCCGGTACCCCAAATTTGCTGAAGAAGCCACCATAAAGCGGACCGGAAGCGCCGCCAACCTTATCAAGCAGGGCGGTGCCGACATTTTTGAACAGGGTATTAATATCTTCGTCTTTCCAGCCGTCCAGGTTTTTGCTGACTTCGCGAAAACCAATACTCATATTCATGCCGTGGTCACCGTCGCCAATGGCTGAATCCAGTTCCGAAAAATAATCCTTTTTCTCTTCGGCCAATACAATGAGGTCATCAATCACCCCAAGAAAGTAGTCTTTATTTAAAATATAATCGCTCATAATTCTTCTCCTTACAATGATTTCGGGTTGATGGTTTCCCATCAACCCGTTTTGTTATTATTCTCGTTGCTGTTTAGAACTGTTTAAAATAGGGGGTGTCGCAGGGATAATCCAATAATTCTTTCATTTCGGCGTCCAGTTTTACCAGGGTGACGGACATTCCGGCCATATCCATGGAGGAAGCGAATGAACCAATCAGGGATTTGTAAATGGTAATGCCTTTGTCGGCCAGGATTTCAGCAACGCGACGGAAGCAGATGTGCAGATCCATCAGTGGGGTGGCGCCCAGGCTGTTGACCAGGACATAAACCTCGTCGCCGCTTTGATAAGGCAGATCAGCCAGAATCGGTTCCATAATCTGGTCGATGACCTTGTCAGCTGCTTCGATTTTCCCGCGACGAACCCCGGGTTCGCCATGGATACCCATGCCGATTTCCATATCGCCGTCTTCCATTTCAAAAATCGGGCCGCCTTTTGACGGTAAGGTGGCCGAGGACATGGCCACGCCCATGGTCCGGGTGACGTCGTTGCATTTTTTCGCTGCCGCGACGACGGCATCAAGATCGCCGCCCATTTCCGCTTTGGCTCCGGCGGCTTTAAAGACAAAGAAGTCTCCGGCAATCCCACGGCGGTCTTCAATATTTTCAGAAGAAATAACATCATCAGTAACCAGTACCGTTTCAACCCGGATGCCGTCTTCTTCATCGGCTTTTTCAGCGCCCATGTCAAAGTTCATCACATCGCCGGCATAGTTGCCATAAAGGTAGATACAACCTTTACCGGTATCAATGGCTTTGACCGAGGCATAACAGGGATCAGGCGATGGTGAGGTATTGATGTTACCAATAACCGCAGCATCAGCAAAGCCTTTGCCGACATAGCCCAGGAATAAGGGTTCATGTCCGGAGCCGCCGCCGATGATCACGCCGACCTTGTCTTTTTGCTTGGCGGTTTTACTGACCACCACCCGGCCCTGAGCTTCAGATGTCTGATCTAAAACCACATGGTCTTTGTGGGCGGTTACATAACCGGCCAGCATTTCTTCTACTACATCATAGGGATCATTGATTAATCGTTTCATTTCTTCCTCCTAAAATTATTTGTTTGAATAAGTTTTTGGATATGTTTCTTAACGCCAGCACCACGCCAGAGTGAAACCCACTCCTATAGCTAATGACCTGCTGGCGTTTTCTATGTTATGGGTGTTATTTCCCCAATCAATAGACCATTTAGTGAACCTTTCTCAGGGTTGCCCCTTCTTTGGCGGTGGCAATAATTTTTTCCAGATCATTGCAGATGGTGGCCTGAATCACCCCGCCGATCACCCCTTCAACCAGCGGTGCATCAACGATGTGGACCTTGGCCTGGAGCGCTTCATCCTCCAGCATTTCGATGGCGGTCTCACTGCAGATCACCGCCGAGCCCAGATCGACAAAAATCAGGATATGCTCCCGTTCGGCCAGATTCTCAATAGCGTTTTTAATCTTGGTGGTATTGGTACCAATCCGACCGTCGGCGGCCCCGCCGGCAGCAATCACGGCGACGCTGCCATCATTCATTTCCATGACAATGTCGCGCAGCCCTTCGGCCAACTTTTCACTATGCGATACGATAATTACACCTGTCATACTCTTCCTCCAACTTTTTGGGCCTTATTAAGGTTATTACCCACTTTTTAACAATTTTTTCTTAAAACCAGAATTTTCTTTTTATGACTTAATTTCATGATTGATCAAATGATCAGATTCTTTACAAATCCCAGTATCTATGCCATAATGATAGCGTATACACGAGTTAAATACCTTAAGGAATGGGTTATTTTTACACCCTGTAAAATGTCTGTTCAAATTTAGATACCAGGAGGATGATGATGAAAATTGCTGTTGACTGTGACGATGCTGCCATTGATTTTAAAGACGAAATTTATAATTATTTGAAGAACGCCGGTTACGACATCACTGATTTAAATTATTCGGCAACTCACGATTGCGACTATCCTGAAATTGCCTTTAACCTGGCTGAAACGATTAAAAATAAAGAATATGACCGCGGCTTTATCTTTTGCGGTACCGGGCTGGGGGTGGCGATGATGGCCAACAAGGTACCCGGCGTTTTTGCCGGCACCTGCCACGATGTCTATTCGGCCGAACGGCTGGCCAAAAGCAATGATGCCAATGTTTTAACCATGGGGGCCCGGGTAATCGGTACCGAACTGGCCAAAATGATTGCCGAGGCCTGGCTAAAAAGTGATTTTCAGGGCGGCGGCTCAACCAGAAAAGTTGAAGCGATGCACCGGCTTGAAAAAACCTACCTGAAATAGGCCAACGATGAAAAAGTTTTTACTGGGAACCAACTGGAAGATGAACAAAACCCTGGCCCAGGGTCTGGCCTACAGCGAGGCCCTGACGGCGATCATTGGGAAGTATGCCCAATTTGAGTTTTTCATCATCCCCCCCTATACCCACCTGTGGAAAATTAAAGAAGCGCTTGCTGCTCAAAAAAGCCCCCTGAAACTGGGCGCCCAAAATATGCACGAGCAGGACTTTGGTCAGTTTACCGGCGAAATTTCGCCGCTGATGCTGGCCGAAATCGGGGTCGATATCGTTGAGCTGGGCCATAGCGAACGGCGCCAGTATTTTAATGAAACGGATGAAGCAGTCAATAAAAAAGCCCTGGCCGCCCTGAAACACGGCTTTACCCCGCTGATTTGCATCGGCGAACAGCAGGCCGATAAAGACTACGGCGTTTCCCAAGAAATGCTGGCCAAACAGTTAAAGATCGCCTTAACCGATGTCCCGGCGGCAGCCATCGGCCAATTCTGGATCGCCTATGAACCGGTCTGGGCCATTGGCGTTGGTGGTACCCCGGCCGCAACCCCCTATGTCGAGGAAATCCATGACTTCCTGCGGCGGGTCCTGATTGACCGTTACGGCCCCAGCGGCCAGGCGGTGCCGCTGCTGTTTGGTGGCAGCGTCAATATCAATAACGCCCGGGATTATGCCCGGCTCGCCAATGTCGACGGCTTATTTATCGGCCGCAGCGCCTGGGAGCCGGATCTGTTTGAGGCAATTATGGCGGCGGTTGGCGACGTGGTAAAGTAGCATTGCAACCACCATCATGTTTGCCTTTCCGGGGCCATATGTTCGCTGCGGTTGTTTACTACCCAAAACAACCCCGAATAATATCGTCCTGAAATTTTCATAAAGAAAAGCCGCAGATTGATATAAACCTGCGACTTTTTTATGTGAATTTTATGTGCTGCTATAGTTTAATCGACAATCTCTGGCAGTGCTTCTGATTCCCGTTCTAATTCATTAAATTTCGGATCGCCAGCGCTATTTCGGAGTTATCCAGATACGCACCCTTTAATGGATCAGAACCATTCGCATAGCTTTTTAATAACTCTGCGCCAACGCCTTTAGCAAAGAAAGGAACCAGTTGATTGGTATGATCTTTGCTGTTCCAGGCCATCGTAGGAATCACGCCTTTACCATTATTGATAACCTCGTCATAGACACCAGCGGTACCGGTAAGATATCCGGTTTCATGATCGCCGGTGACAATCACCAGTGTTTCTGACCAGTTGCTGTTGGTTTCAACCCAGTCACAGACGGCTTCCACCGAGTTGTTAAAATCAATTTCTTCCTCAATCACGCGGCCGCTGGAATTACCATGACCAGCCCAGTCAATGGCGCCACCTTCAACCATCAGGAAAAAACCATCCTCGTCGTTGTCCAGAACATTAAGCGCACCTTTTGTCATCACGTCCAGCGTTGGTACATTATCATTAACGGCGACAGCAAATGGTGCTGCGGCCAAATCGCCCGAGCGGTTGTACTGAAGGGTTTCATACACTTCCGGTACCCCAACAACGCGTTCCGGGGTATTTCCGGTCTGGAGGTTTTCAAAGGCTTCCTTTGTCTGAATCAGGTTCCAGTTTTCAATGATGCCATCTCCGTCAGCATCATTTCCCAGATTTCCGGCAACCAGGTTATCCCAGGTATCTTTTCCGCCGACATATTTATAATTTTTGTCCTCGACCGTTGTTTGTGGTTCGCCATTATTATCATACAGCGGATGGCCGGCTCCCATAATGACATCGGTTTTGCTGTCATTAATCATTTCGTTAGCAATTTCGCTGTAATTTTGTCTGCTGGCGTTATGAGCGACAAAGCCAGCCGGCGTGGCATGACTGAATTCAACCGAACTGATGACTCCGGTAGCCTTATTCAGCGCTTCAAAATCTTCGCTGATATTAACCAGATTCTGTTCGTTTTCGTCAACGCCAATGGCGGCATTAAAGGTTTTCGTTCCTGATGCCATCGCCGTCGCGGCGGCCGCTGAATCGGTGGGGTGTTGTGCCATTGAGTCAAAACTGCCCCAGATTGTTTGGGGATTATAAACACTGACCAGATCGTCATCGGCCCCTAATTCATTGTGCGAATAAGTACTCATATTGACCTGGGTCGGAAATTGTTCATAAATTTGGGCCACTGCTTTTCCCGCGGTATAATAATTCGTCGCCAGGATCTCATTGGATCCACAACCATCGGAAATCATTAAGATCACATTTTTAATTGCTCCGGTGTTAACTGGTGCCGGTGAGCCCTTTGGTAAGACCACCACCTTGATCCCTTCCAGGCGATAGCCTTTACCTTCCGTGCCTGATAATTCACCGTTCTTGACCCAGTTCATCCAGCCGGTATTCTCAACATGAACCTGATAATAAATATCATAGTTGCTGGCTTCAGTTCCGGTCAGTTTGATGCGAATGGCTTCCAGTCTCAGTGATTCGCCTTCGGTTCCGCTGACGGCGCCATCGGTGACCCAATCCTGCCAGCCTTCATTTTGGACATGAGTCTGATAGCTGACGCCCAGATTCTTGATATCACTGATTTGGAGTTTGATGCCTTCCAGTCGCAATGATTTTCCGGTGGTGCCGCTAAGCGATTCTTTTGATTTCCAATCCTGCCAGCCAACATTTTGAATCTGGGTCTGATAACTGCAATTTCCTTCAAATACCAGCGGAACACCATCGGTATTAACGGTCACTTCTTCAGCCAACACCCCAGTGGCCATCTGCATCCCCAACATTGCGGCAATTGATAAAACTGCCATTCCCTGTTTCATCGTTTTTTTCATGACTCTCCTTTTAACATTTTTCGACATTTGCGAAATACCTGACCCCTTGCCCTCAATGGGTCTTACTCAAACTTTAGCAGTTTTCGCTTTCTGGTATAGTGTATCTCATTAATTATCCACTTAATTGTCGATTCTGTTAAAAGAGAGTTAATCTTTTGTTAAGCAATTCGCACGTCACAGGAACAACTGCTTCCCATGCCGTTACCCCGGCACCGGGTCGCTCAGAAAATTACCGATCCGTTCTTTAACATTCTGCTCCAGGTTGCGGTAAAAAAACTGGTAATCATAAAGATGATAAACGCCCTCCTGGAAAATATCGAGGATTGGTGGAAAATCAGCCGGACTGACACCGGTTACGCGCAGGGTACCACGATCAGGATCCAGATAGGCCCCAGTCAGGTTGGTTACTTCCTTGACAATCGCTCCGCTATAATCGGTAAATACGGCACCGCTATTTTCGCTGGCAGCAGCGGGGGTGCTATCGGTTCTCCAGTTCAGGGGATTGATCCCCAATGTTTTATCCGGAACAATCAGCGAGCTTTGAATCCCCTCGGCTTCTGAATTAAAGGTAATGATCACGCCGGTATCTCCAGAATTCTGGGCCATTTTTAAAAAGGGATAGTTGCTTAAATCTTCCGGTGTGACGCGCCAGCCGATCAGATAGGCGGCGACCAACTGGTCGCGTAAAGCCGGATCAGCGAATTTTTCCGCCAGCAGCCGCAACAGCATTTCCGAACCCTGGCTGAACCCGGCCAGCACAAACGGCCGGCCCTGATTGTAATCTTTGATGTATTGATCAAAGGCCTGTGAAACATCCGCGTAGGCCAGATCAAAATACTGATCCGATTGGGATCCATCCATGGTATAAGCGTTCAGCGCCGCCTGCCGGTAATAAGGAGCAAAAAAATTGGCGTTATCATCGTAGAGACCTATTTCCATATTGGTCGCTCCCAGAAACTGGGCCTTTGTCTGTTCATCGCCGAGATCCATCGAATGGGACTCAGCGGTCCCCAGATAAACCGTCGGCGCCACAAAAAACACATCACAGTCTTTAGTGACGGCTTCGTCAAGTGGCAAATAGGCCCAATTCTCCGATTTTGTATAGTCCACCCCGGGCGGTTGTTGAGCGCATCCGCTCAACAACATCATGATGATCAGGAAGATGGACAAAATAGTGGCTGATGCCGAACGGTTCATTCTTGTTTTCATAATTTTCCCCTTTTACTTCATTTTTTTGCCAGAAAGGGCAATGCTGGTGAGCAAGGGTTCCCGGCTTCCATTTCAATTCCATAACTGATCACATTGCTGACCTAACTGTAGCTCTTGCGGTCGCTTTTTATAAGTTTGCTGAATAAGACCAGTGACCGGGAAACGATCACCGCACTTATACTCGGCAGCCTTCTTTTTTTTATGAGCGCATCATGCAGTAACACGTCAAACCCATGTCTTCAGAAGTATGAGACTCCATTAAGTTAAAACCAAAGTGTTCATAAATCGGCAGATTATCCGGGTTGAAGGTCTCCAGCACAACGGGTTCCTTATTGGCCGCACATTTTTCTAGAACCGGAGTAATCAGTTTTCTGAATGCACCCGTTCCTTTTGAAGACGCGTCAGTGGCGATGATCAGCAAATGATAAACGGCACCATCACAATAAGCGGTATGCCAGCTTTGAGGAATGATCTGGCCCTGGCTGATAGACCGATCCTGAAGCACCTGCAATTCTTTCTGGTTCGCCAGCGCCAGTAACTTTTGAGAGGATTGCTGCATCATGTTCATCAGCCGGTCTTCCGGCAAATCCCTAGTCGAGTAGCCAATCAGCAGGCCCTTGCCATCTTCCAGCACCTGCACCGCATGCGCTTCCATAAAGGCCTCGATCTGGCCTTCAAACTGGGCTTTAATCAGCAATTCAGCCCGGTCCAAGTCTTTGACTTGAAAAATTACGCCCGGATCTTCCATAAACCGCGTTTTCATCAGTTCTGCATAAGTTTTTAATTCACTTTGTTTTATCATTTTCGAACCTCCATAAATTATTTTAAATGTCCCGACTTCTTCATACCTCTTCAAGAAACATCTCTTGAAAATTTCATATAAACTCATAATGCATCCATTTTTTTCATCAACTATACTAAAATTTCTATAGCGTTTCGATCGTTTGTCAGGTGTTTGGTTACTCTGGATAGTCACTTTCTACTCTTTCAATCAAGCGATCAAAATCCGACTGAACTGTGATAACTTTTGCAGATAATAACAGGGTCCCCATAACTGTTTCCATATTCAAACCACAAACCAATAAGACCAGCTAATAATAAGTATGCCTGGCCTCAAATACAAGCTGCTAAAGTTAATTTTCAATCTAAGATGGATAACCATAAATTTTCTGACTCGACCACAAGTTCCGATACCAGTTCAATGAACAGCTTATAATTCATGGTTGTATGGGCCAGGTCCAGAACATCATAATATCTCGCCCGTTCTTCATTCTTAATAATAATTGGCGGGTAGCCATTTTTCATCAATTCAAAATTAAGCAGCAACCGGGCGGTTCGGCCATTTCCATCAATGAAGGGATGAATTTTTACAAACTCACCGTGAATCAGCATTGCTCTTACGACTGGATGAAGTGCTTTCCATTCATTCTGATATTCCACCATCAGCTTTTGCATTAAACCGCCAATCTCATAATGCTTCGGGGGGATGTGTTTAGCCCCGCTAATGACTACATTCTCGCTCCGATATTTACCGGCATTGAAATTGTCTATTTCTTTTAGGATCAATGCATGCATATTCCGGATATTCCATTCAGAAAGCGGTTCCTGATTTAAAATTAAATCTTCAACAAAAAGAATTGCTTCACGATGATTAATGGCTTCCAGATGTTCCACCATGCTTTTCCCACCGATGGTTATTCCTTCAAGAACAACTTTGGTCTCTGACAATGTCAGTGTATTCCCCTCGATGGCGTTGCTATTGTATGTCCATTCAACAATGAGTTTATCCTGCAGTGACGTGGCAAGACCTTTGGAAAAAGGTCGGTGACCATCAATTGCTTCTTTAAGTGAATCGATATAACTAAAGTCATATCCCAATCCCAGATAATGCTTCTTACTAGTTTCCCTTGCGTCCCCAGGTTTAGCAGCATCGGCAGGGATTGACCAGTTTCGCCCAATTTTTATCGCCCCTTCGATACGCCCCGCATTGCATAGCACCCTAATACGACGATCACTGATTTTCCATTTTTCACTTGCTTCTTTCGAACTCATATATTTCAAAAAAATCACCTCATCAACATGTTATACCGATATCGGAACAATGTCAAGGTGATGCGGAGTTATCATTTTTCGAGAGAAAAGTTTAGGATGGTGCCAGGTGTGCAAATTACTTTTGGCGCACTGGCCTAACAATAACCTACTTAAGACTCGCAATTCTTGAACGTTACTGCCATTTCTGCAATGGTTTCACCCACTCCTTTTGACTGAATAAAGTGATAGGGCATCTTCTTTCGTTTGACCCAACCGATGACTTCGTAATAATCGCTATGACTGATTTGCTTATAATCAATAAAAATTGCAGTTGCTTTTTCTGGCATATTGCCCTCATAGATCATCAAATGCGGAATTTCTTCTTTAAGTGGCTTCTGACTCTTGGCAAGCTCTCCCCGCAATAGCTTTTCTGATTCTATTTTATTTTTTCTAAGCATATCCCTTTCTGACCTCAGTTTGTTTGTTTCAAGGTTTGCCTTCAGGAGTTGCTCGTTCTGATTTTTTATAATTTCCTCGTAGTTTTCCATTTCCCGAAAAACTGTTTCCTGATTGTGTTTGAAATAGTAGACCTTCACCTTTTTAAATTCTCTGATTAATGCCATCACATACAGTGAAGTGATCATATGCTCAATCATAGCATCGTAGTTTGGTTTGACGCCTTCAGAAAATTGGTCCCCTTTTTGCTCGGCCACCTTATCATACCAGAACCGTTCATCACCCATCATATGTAAATTACTTGACGATTTCAGTTGTCCACTTCCAAAATTGAACGGCCTTTTCAGAATTCACTTTATACCCCAACGCAACAATTGCCGATAAGTTATAATGCTTGGTATTGTAGTTTTTACCGTCTGATCCAGTTATTCGAAAATTTCGAATAACTGGATTTTTAATAAGTTCATTATCAGCAAATATCTTTTTTAATCGGATCATCATATCCATTTGGAGTATAGCGTATCATCATGTTATTGGCGGCGATTCGCTCGTTGGAAAAATATTCAATGTGATACTTAATGATGGGGATCTTCAGCAGTTCAAGCCAGCCATTATAAACACCATCGATAAAGGCCTGACGCCACTCTGAGCGGCGGTCAATCATTACACAACCATGAATCTGCTCTTTTTCAATCACAAGTGAGAAGACACCATTTTCGAGATGGGGTTCAAAGGGGTAGGTCCGGCATTGAATCGGACGATGATCTCTTAAGCAACCTTCTGCCAGATGGCAATAGATATAATAATATTTCTTTATTTTAGGGGGCATATTGTAGTCCCGATGACGGTGCAGATCGCAATCGGTCACGACCTCGCTTTGCATATATTCATATTCAAGGGGTAACAAATACATGCCCAATCGCTTACCGTCGACATCAATTCGGCGGCAACAATGATAACCGCATTGTTCACCACAATCACCCTCGATGATCGCTTCATCCATCAACTGATAGGCTTTTTTAAAAATGGCTTGATAGTCCATTCGCATTGATTTTTTATTTTTATCTGTCAACTTGTGCTCCGATCTTTTATATCTGTAAAACCATCTTGCATGGTGGCTTGGTCACTAGCTTGGGGGCAGGAAGTTAATTTGAGCCAAGGCACCTGGCTCCTAATCCAGTTATCCGGAAATTCCGGTTAACTAGACTGTCCCTCGCTTTGAACTGTCAACTGATCGTTGACACTTGCTTTTTCCTGCAATCATTCTACCTGGCCCTAGGTTCGTGAACTTTATTTTTTAGGTTTATTTATCCTATAATTATCGAGATCAATGATACCATTGCCAAATATGTTAAGTGACAGGATCACCACCCTACTTTACTGTATTTTTAGGTGTTTCGAATGCCAGACCCCAATTCATCCACCAGTCCGATCTCCTTATCCGCTCATAAGTTAGTGTCGGGCACTATTTCTTTCTATACCGATGGCTGCACCCGTTTCCAGGTTTGCACTGAACCCACCTCACCAGTATTTGCCACGCTGGTAATCGTGATGGTGTCAGGATCTTCCAGACTGATATTTATATTCATTTCAAACCATAGGGTTTCTTTTGTTTCTGTATTTTTCCCAAGATCCTCAAAAACATACAAACCCGATTTCAATTTTTTCACATTTTTCCATTTGGTATCGCCAATCCGATAACCGATACGCTCCAATTCGGGACCCATTTCAATGATCAATCCACGATAGCCATCATCAAGCACTTCCACATTGACCACCAGACCATTGAACATGTTATCCGGTTCTACCCGCTGCCACTTTCCCACCAAAATGTCTTTCTTTTGGGGAAAACATCCGGTACTGATCATTGCGATTAATACCAATAGCAACAGTACCTGCACTTTTTTTCTCATTGTTCTACCTCCGATCTTTTTTGATCCCAGCGGTTTTCTTTCAGCTTGATGGCATCCGGCCATTTATCCTGTCGTGCCGTTTATTTTACAGTCAATAAGTTGGTGTCGGGCACAGATCCCCCTCTTATTTAATCTGAATACGTTTATATGATGGTGTCAGGAACGACTTCCTTTTTAAGTGTTTAGGGCTTGATTAGCACCAGTTCTTTTTTGACACTAAAGGTAACCATCAGACTTTGCACCCATAGATCATTGACATGACCCCCCACCTTTAAATCGTCGGAGAGAAAATGAAAATGCCAACCCACTACGTTTAAGCCATTGGCCGAGGGGGGACAAAAAACACCGACCAGTCGCCCGCGAATCTCTTGAAAGGTATAGATAGCCTGTTTTCTGATAATCAGGTTCAGCTCCTGATAGGGTTTCGTGACCGGCCAGACCCCGTGGACCACCATTTCCTGAAAAACGCCGGTCAAACAGGCAATAACCGGGGCCTGGGTATTTTGGGTCAGCGCCGTCAATCGTTCCATCAGGGTTTTTATATCTCCATTAATTTTGCAATCATAACTTTTTTCGTCATCCAGAAAACCCAAGGTCGCAAAAGGGGTTGTTTCCCTTCGGGTTGCCCGTTCAACCCGGCAATCCCCCAAAGCCCGATAAGCAATTCCATCAAGAACAATCATTTCACCGTTAAGGGCGTGGTAAGTTCCAAAACCGGTATCGCCATAGCTTAACATTTCTTCAATGGACACAAGCCCATCATATCCCTTATTCTGAAAGTGTGCCAGGCTTGATACCTGAAATAAATTCTGCATGTCAGCGTTTATCTTTTTTATAAGACTTATAATCTGACCTCTAAAATCTTTTAATTCCTGCAAAGAGTCTTTTATCTCCCCTTGAACCCTGATATCAGTAAAGATATTGTCAAACCATAAATCAAAAGCATGATCGCCTAATGTGTCGCTAATCTCGGATGGCAAGCGCATATTCACGTCTTCAAGCTCTTTGTTAAGCGTGTTGAGTGAGCTGCTTATCGCTTGCAGATCCATATTGGCATCTTGGATTTTCCCTCTTTTCATCCAGCTTGAAAAGAAGTCGCCACCAAATAAATCCCACAAACCCCAAGATGAAGCACTTTCGAGTGATGATAAGGCATGATCGATTCTCTCGATGACTTCTTCCGCTGCTCTCTTTGCTTCTTTCAATTCTTTTAATTGATCCATTTTTTAATCCCTCTACTAATCATAATTATTAATCTATTGCATCGATGACTAAACGATGACAAACACCGCCACGACCAATTATAAAAACCATTGTTTTGGCACCAATGTTGATTTTTTCAAATACAGACTGAATAGGCTGCTTCCAGCTGATGCTGGATGGGACCGGGCACCTTATTAGGCACCATCACATCATCGGTTCTTTCAAAATGTCCGACTTAACCAATTGATAATGTTCTTGCTCAAATCCTCGCCAAGGCATATTTATCCATTTCGTGGTTAAGCAACTTCATGATCGTCAACTCGTCGATGGCGTCAGTCAGGGCGTTGTGCAATTCGCAGTATTCCCGCTCCGCACTTAACATCCGGTATACGCTCTCGACACCGTAACCGCGCTTCAATCTGCCGGTGCGGCAGCATTCGGCACCATCGGGGATGCTGGGATTATGCTGTCGATACGCCGCCACCTTCATAATATCATACCAGTCCAGATGTCGTAATTCTGGCAGATGCCGGTAGTCAAACGCGGCGTTGTAGGCAAACATCGCCACGGCCTGATAATCAGAAAGAAAATACTGCAATTCGGCCACTGCTTTTTCCCGGGAACACTCCAAGTCCGGTTTGATGCCGTTGGCATACAAGGCGTCGCTGTACATCCCGCCATGATCCTTAAACGGCGTGAGGATGTAATAGCGTTTGTCAACCAACGCGAAGGTCTCTGTATCAGCGATGACCATTCCAATGGACATCACCGCATCATCCCAGGTTGTCTCCGTGTCAATTACAGCAAATTTGCTCATTTTTTTCTCCTTTGTTCGTAATGCTTTTTTCTTTTATAATCAGTTTTTTTCTTTAGAGGGGGCTGCGTACGAGGTCAGCATAACATCACCGTCCCCATATGTAGCCCGTCACCTAGTGTTCTACCTTAAGTTATATTGAGCCTGGCGCCGTAAAACGAAAGTCTGGGCGCAAAGGCTGTTACACTTCACACTGCTGCATAAGGCGATCCAGTTCAGCCAGGGTTTGCTCTTTTGGTAATACATAGCTGCTCTTAATCATATTGGTAAAAAAGTCATCAAAGGCGGCAACCACGCTGGGCTCATAAATTTCAAAGGCTTTAAAAACCAGCTGATTATTTTTGCGGTAGTGCAAAATTACACGAATCAGATTCTGCTCATTGGAAAATTCGGTAGAGCCGTTCATAAAGATCTGTTCCTCATCGATGGCATAATAAGAGCGGCGATTGTTGGCCAGATCATCCCGAACCAATCGGAGCAGGTATAAGCGATCAGCGGGTTTGACAACGTCATAGACTTCATCAGGAAAGTTCAAACGTCCATCTTTCATAAACTGCTCAAGGTTTTTTAGTGAAAATACATTGATGATATTGGGGTTTTCTCGTTGGATATTGGCATAATGATTGACAGCTATCTCCAGCAGCGTTTGATAATAGGGAAAATCTTTATTCATATTTGCTTCAAGCAGTTCCCGGTCAATGTAGTAGGCAAAACAGGGTAAGGGCTCCACCACATGCTTTAACTGGCGGATCTGTTCCATGGTATAGACCTCAAACAAATCGGTACTTTCTTCAATAAAGGACTGAGACTTGGCAACCAGGCGGTCAAACTCGGCGCGATACACATCGATGATGGCCGCACCCCGATAAAATACCGCCTGTTCAAAATCTGCTGAAATGGTGATGACCCGTTCGGAAGTCAAGATAAAATACGGAAACAGCGCCGTTACTGGAGTCCAGACTGGACTTTCAGGCGAAAAATAGTAATAACAGGAACGATAATTCACATTTTCCAGTAGGGACAGGGCGATCAGATGTCGAAGGGCCGCCAACGCCTGATCCGGTTCGTCGGCCGCTGCCTGTTGACGGAACCCCAACACATCCGCGAGGTTCAGTTTTTTCTTATTACCCATCATCTGCTGAAAAATGTAGTCATATACCTTACTTTCAGTATGGGGAATACACAATTTCAGGTCTGGTTGGGGGGCCGAAAAAAGTTCCTGATCGATGCTGTTTTCAATCAAATTCAAAACCGCCATTGGATCGGAGCAGATTTCAATGGGCTCGGTGGCCGGCTGATTTTCCCGGTCGCAGCTTTTCCGGTTTACTTCTTTTGAAAAGGGAATCTTATATTCGGTGAGTTCAGAAATCATTTCAATCAGATCAAAGATCTGCCGACGACTGTAACTGACTGTCTCCCCGACCCGGGCGATTTCCAGCAGTTGGGCGAGTTCATCCTGCTCAACTGGCGAAAGCCGTAAAGCCCGGCTCAGATTGCTGAAAAACTCCGAGGTTGGCAGGCGCTCACCGGATTTTATCCGTTGCAGGGTGGACCGATTGATGCCGCCAATTTCGGCCAAAGACGCAACGGTTTCACCGCTCTCGCTAATCAATTCTTCAACTCTTTTGCTAAATAAAGTCATCTGTCCTCCTGGGATTTTGATGTAAAATGATGCTTAGATATTGCGGGTATTTTGGGGTAGTGAGTCACTATTATGTTAAGATAAAGCTGCCAACATCTAGCAAGAATTTAGAACTACTTGTTTCTAAGTTCATCGAGACCCTTGAAAAATTTCCAGCCATTTTCAGACAATCCGGTAATCAGATCCGCCGGTGCTGATGGCGACTTAAACGCAATATTCACCTGCGTGATCAACTTCCCATCAATTTCTTTAACCTTCTCGTTTGCGATATAGCTGTCAATAATCTCATTGCCCCTGTCAAAGCGCCTGCTGTTTTTCCATTCTTTTGTTGATTCTGGCGGTCTTTTAATCTCGCTGCCAGATGCCAAAACAAATTTCCCGTCCTGCACAAACAGTTTAGCGTGATGTTTAGGTGAAGGACGATAATATTTAACTTTTTCCGGTGAGGCTTTTACTTCATCGAGATCAACTCCTTCTGCACTCAGTAAAAACACAATCTGATTAATGAACGATTCCAGATTTGGGAGGTCATAAACACTGATGTTGGGTTTATTAGGTCTGAGATCTTTATTGGTTAAAACATAGCTGCTTTCCTTAAATTTTTGTATGAAATCATATTCCAAATAGTCAATCGATAATTTGTCAAAACTATTATTATCCGTCACAAAAAGAATGGCATAGGTCCAAAAGTCTTTACCTCTAACATGTTCTTCGATCCGCTGAATCCCATTAACAGATTGGCCAATGTAAACAAGATTCTCATCTTCACTGTCATTAAACAGAAAGTAAATGGCATAATTAAGGGCATATTGTTAATTGTCAAATTATAAGTGTCAAAACAGTCCTGATTTAATCAAATTATT
>NZ_JBDODG010000030.1:0-156869 GCF_039830195.1 Acetobacterium sp.
CCCGTGCTCGGGACTTTCACCCGTTAGATTGCGCCCATGCCGGGCGCACATAAAACAGAATCCCCATTCTGATCTTTCAGAATGGGGATTCTTGGCATTCAACTTCTTATTTTTATTCTAATATAGCTCAATCGTATTCGACAAATTGTCCTCACTGGAAAACCAGTAATAAGATCCCAGCACATCATCCATCAGATCTTCGGCAACGTCGATGGTATTGGCATCGGTTATGGCATAATGAAAATACTTTTCTCCGGTATTCAGGGCTACTTCCAGATCGCCGACAAAGCGGTTTTCCTCACTTTTTTTGTTAAGGTCATAGAGCTTATTCTCTTTGACAAAATAATTGGCTGCCGTAGCGGTAAACTCCGGGTAGGCAATCAGGGTCTGATCGGGCTGGTGTGATTTAAGCAGCTCCGCCGTGGTGACACAGAAATAGTCATAGAAGATGCTCTTTTCCGGCTCGCTGTTATCTTCGATGTTAAATTCTCCCCACGTGGCATCCAGATAATAATAATCCCCATCAACCCGGACAATATTCCAGGCATGGGCGCCCTGACCGATGGCCTCGCCTGCCACATAGGAACACTCAATCCCGGTCCGTTTCAGCAGATATTGAATGGCCTTGGAATAACCGGCACAGACCGAGCCTTTTTTCCCGAAGACACTGTAAATGTTCTGATCATCCTGAAGATCTTCCTGATAGACAGTGTTTTTAATTACATATTCGTAGGCATATCTGACTTTGTCATAGTCGCTCATTCCCTTTGATATACCTTTACTGTATTCCTGAAAAGCCGCTTCAATTTCGGCCTGTCGGCGATCTTTTTCGGCTTCGTCATAGGGATACTCAACCATTACCTTGCTGACTTTCTGATCCCCTTCGTCAAAATAATAAGAAAATTCGCCGGCCCAGAATATTTCCGGATAGTCGTAATCAATGGCCGCCAGGACCCGCTCGATTTCTTCAGTGTTGACCCCACTGACCTTTACCTCGGCATCAAAATCCGTCAGCATTCCAACCACCCTGGCATAGGCCTGCTTTTCATTATCCTCAAGAAAGGCATAACCATCAAAAGCCTGCTGCTGACTTGCCGCAATTTCTTCATTCTGCTGAGCTTCGGTATCATCAAAAAACGACTGGATATCCATGCTCCCGACCAGATCTTCCAGGGCCAAAAATGCCCCGGCTGCTACCAGTAGAATGATGAGCATTGAAATAATGATGACTGCGACTACTTTTCTTCCGTTATGATTGCTCACGTCTGTTGTCCCCCTTGTGTGGTCTCTTTTATATTATTACCCTTTATTATAAACATCCGTATTTTTTGTCCAGAGATTTTGCGAAACAGTAAATAATTTTACCACAAATTCTTGTGGCACCCTAAACTTTTATGACATATACTTAAGTAATGATAAAGAAATCTTAAGGAGGCTGACATGCCTGAATATCTCCCAATCAACTGTACAACAGCCCTGCATGAATTGAAGCGAAAAATTCCCTATGGCTGGGATTTAAATATTTATCGAGGTTGCAGCCATGGCTGCCGTTACTGCTATGCCATGGGAACCCATGGTTTTACCGGCCTTGCTGATTTCACGACCCATATTTCAGTCAAGACCAATATTATCGAAATTCTGGAAAAACAGCTCTCCTCACCAAACTGGAAACGGGAAATTGTCAATATTGGCGGTGTCACGGACAGCTATCAGCCAGCGGAAGCCCAGTATCAGCTGATGCCGGAAATATTAAAGCTACTGATCAAATATAAGACGCCGGCGATTATCTCCACCAAGTCGGATCTGGTGCTCCGGGATTATGACCTGATTGACGAATTGTCCCGAATTACTTATATCAATGTGGCGGCCACGGTGACGACTTTAGATGAAGCGATACGAAAAAAAATCGAGCCCGGCGCCGTATCTGGCCAGGCCCGCTTTGCGATGCTTAAAGCTTTCAGAAAAACCAATGCCTCCATCGGTCACCATCTGATGCCGATTATTCCCACCCTGACCGATGACTCCGAAACCTTGACGGCCTTGTTCGCCGCCGGCTTGGATGCCGGTATCGATTATGTGCTGCCCGGCGCTCTATATCTGCGCGGAGCCACCAAACCAGCATTTTTTGACTTTATTAAAACCAGCTATCCCGAAAAATATGACACCCTCTGGAACCTGTACAAAAAAGGCGGTGCTCCCAAAGAATATAAGGACGAGCTCTACGGCAGACTCAATCCCCTGCGCCAGTCCTTTGGCCTGTCCAACAGCTACAGCAAGCCGATTAAGGAAAAGCTGAAGGTCTACGAGCCGTCAGAAGAACAGGTTTCGTTTATAAATCCTTCATTAAGCCCTTAAACTACGTTTTGGGATTGAATTCTTTTTAGAAAAATGTTAGACTGTAATAAAAATACGAAAAGGAGTAAAGAGGATGCGTAATTTATCTTGCTAACCAACAATTGGAAAGTGTTTTCAAAACCTGAGGTTAAACCTCTTGTTTTGGTGCGCTTAAGCAAGAAAATTACAAGAAAAGCACTGCCTCTTTAGCACCATCAACTCCTTTGTTATGGATTTTTTGGGCTGTCAATCATTGAGCCGCAGGATAATTTTCTTGCGGTTTTTTATTTGTCAATGCCTCTCATCAGGCTTGGCAACGGAGGTACAATGATGTCACAAATTTCCATATCACACTTAAGCTTTAACTACGAAAGCAGTTACGAAAATATTTTTGAAGATGTTTCCTTTACCATAGACACAAATTGGAAGCTGGGCTTTATCGGCCGAAATGGCCGCGGCAAAACGACCTTTCTAAAACTTCTGATGGGTCTTTATGACTATGCCGGCGTGATCGCCGCATCTGTCGATTTTGAGTATTTCCCCTTTGCGATTCAGGATCCTTCCCAACTAACCAGTGCCATTGTCAACGCCATTCATGATGACTATCCGCTGTGGGAATTGCAGCGGGAACTATCACTGCTGAACCTAGATCCCGAATTGCTGGAGCGGCCTTTTGAAACTCTGAGCCGGGGTGAGCAAACCAAGACATTGCTGGCGGCCTTGTTTTTAAAGCCCAATCAATTTTTGTTAATCGATGAGCCTACCAATCATCTGGATCTGGAAGGCCGTCTTGTTGTCAGCGAATATTTGAATAAAAAGCAGGGTTTTATCCTGGTTTCCCACGACCGCACCTTTCTGGATAACTGCGTGGATCACGTCTTGTCGATTAATAAAATGAACATTGAAATTCAGAAAGGCAACTATTCCACCTGGCTCTTTAACAAACAACGTCAGGATCAGTTTGAACTCAATCAAAATAAAAAACTAAAACAGGAAATCGTTCAATTGAAAACTGCCGCCAAGCGCACCGAAAATTGGTCTAATGCCATTGAGAAGTCTAAAAACGGCCAACGGGTTTCGGGTCTTCGTCCCGACCGCGGCCACATTGGCCATCAATCGGCCAAAATGATGAAACGATCCAAATCGCTGGAAAAACGCCAGCATAAAAGTATTGAGTCAAAAGAAAAACTGCTTAAGAACATTGACTGGGCCGACGCGCTCCAGATCCGACCCCGATCTTATCAAAAAGACCGGCTGATTTCGGCAAATAACCTGTCCCTTAGCTATGGTGATCGACCCATTCTTGAAGATTTAAGCTTTGAGATCAATCAGGGCGACCGCATTGCCATAGTCGGCCCGAACGGCTCTGGTAAATCCAGTCTGCTTAAACTGCTACTGGGCGAACCGATCAGCTTTACCGGCAGCCTGAACCTGGGAAGCAAGCTACTGCTTTCGCATATTCCTCAAGATACTCACTTACTGACCGGGGATCTCCGTGATTATTCCCGCTGCGAAGGGATTGACGAAAGTCTGTTTAAAACCATTTTGCGAAAGCTGGGATTCAACCGGGAACAGTTTGAAAAAAATCTGGGAAGCTTCAGCGAGGGACAAAAAAAGAAGGTCTATTTAGCCCGTAGTCTTTGTCAGTCGGCTCACTTATATTTGTGGGACGAACCGCTAAATTATATCGACGTGCTCTCGCGGGTGCAGATTGAAGAGCTTTTGCTACAGACCCCGCCAACCATGATTTTTGTGGAGCATGACCGGTCCTTCATTGACCATGTGGCGACAAAAATTATAAAACTTTAAAAAGAACGATTTTTAAAAGGAGTGATACCATGCATATACGACCAAAACCCTGGGCTCGCCCAGAACTGGAGGCCTGCGGATTTTTCCAGGCCGATCCCCGGGATCATCGCGGGCAATGGCAACCGTTATTTAAAAAAAAGCAGCCCCTTCATATTGAATTGGGCTGCGGTAAAGGAACCTTTATTGCGGCGTTGGGCAGCCGCCATCCAGAGATCAACTATCTGGCCATTGATCTGATTGATGCGGTGCTAGGTTTGACCAAGCGCAATATTGAAGCGGCCTATACTGACAAGAATCGAGCCATTGATAATGTCCAAATCATGTCCTGGGACATTGAACGCATTGACACCATCCTCTCCTCAGAGGATGGTGTCGAGCGGATTTACATTAATTTCTGTAATCCCTGGCCGCGCCGCCGCTACCAGAAAAAACGTCTGACTCATAGCAAACATCTGGAAAAATATAAGCAGCTCTTATCCGAAAACGGCGAAATCTATTTTAAGACCGACAATGATGACCTGTTTGCCGACTCTATTAAATATTTCGAGGAAACCGGTTTTGCCATCACAACCCTGATCCCCGATCTTCATGCTGCCGACTACCCGGGCAATATTGAAACCGAGCACGAAAAAATGTATGCCGAACAGGGGATTAAGATTAAATTTCTGATTGCCACCATTAATAAACAGAAGCTTTAAAAGTTAAACTCTTCTTCCCAATTAAAATTTCCAGACTCTTCAACACTTTTAGGCCAATGATCGCACCAGCTCGGCACTTGGGGATTTTCTACCCGATCCAGACTAGGAGTATAAGGTTTGATATCAAGCACCGGGGTGCCATCATTGGCATCAATGTAGGGAATCCTGATAAACCCTTTTTGATAGTCGATCTCCAGCACCGAAACCGGGGTAAAGGCAATGGGATTGGGCCGAAGCGGTGATCGGGTAGCAAATACCCCCATCACCTCCGGGGACTGCTTATAGGGCTGCGGCCCGGAAAGAACCTGACGGGCGTCTTCACTATCAAACTCACTGAACCACCAGAAAACATTGATGTGCGAGAATCCAGCCAGTCCTTGCAGCCCTTCACGATAGGCTTCTTCCAATTCAATAAAGATGTTCTCACCCTGAACATGAATTGTGCCAATTGGTTTTACGTAACCTTTTTCCATTTGCTTACCTCCATAATTTTATTATATCCTCATTCTAGACCCTGACACCATGTGAGAGTCAATAAAAATCATAATTTTATAATTGGAAGAAAGCACCTCTGCTAAACTTAATCAAAATCTCTTTCATCTTGAAAATTGCATTAACATATTAGTGCCCAATTAAAAACCACTGATTACAAGACTATCAAGGTCTCACATAATCAGTGGTTTTTTAATAACGGTTTTATTCTCATTGATTTAAATAAGGGCTTCTGCCTTTGTTGCCGTAAATACAAATTTCCTGTCAATAACTTTTGCACTGCCGGTAAAACGACAACCTTTGGCTCCACCCTCAAATTTTTGAGCTGCTAACAACATCGCACAGTCGTTTTTCTTGATATTTTCCTGCGTAACCTTCATTGCATAGACTCCGACCGAAACATTGTCCCCTTCAACTGTGCCACTACCAACAATAATTGGGTGTGGGCTACCATCGGGACACATTGTTACAATTGTCAGGAACGCCGAGTTTTCGATAACACTTTTCATTTCTTCATTAATAACCATTTTAATCCCTCCAAAGTTTACTATAGCAATTGACTCCGTAATTACTACCTGATACAATTATAGTACCAACTTAAATGCTTGTAAACTACGCAAAAAAATATGATCAAATACGAAAATAGAAAGTAGATAAGAAAAAAATGACTACCTCTGAAAACACAACTTCCTTATGTTCCGGGAACATCTGCCCATGCCAAGAAAAATGCCCACTTTCAGCTGCCCTTGAAATCATTGGCGGTAAATGGAAGATTCCCATCCTGTGTGCACTGTATAACGACGGGCCGACACGTTATAATGCGTTAAGAAAAAAAATTAAAGGCGTAACCAACACCATGCTCGCTTCCTCACTGAAGGAACTCGAAGCGGATGGTCTCATCCTCCGCACACAATACAACGAAATGCCCTTAAGAGTTGAGTATGAATTAACCAAAAACACGAATCGTCTTATTCCGATTTTGGGAAGTCTTTCTGCATGGGGCAAGGAAATAAAAAACTGATTAATAATCTAAAAACTATCCCCCCTGTTTCAATTTACTTTTTCCAATTCAATCTGAATTTCGGTCAGGTAATGAGCCGGGTTTTCCTCATTCCAGGGCCCCCGGTGACAGATCTGTCGGTTTTTTCCTTTCATTCTAAACCCACCATGCTCAGTCAGCCAATAGGCCAGTGAACGATAGACCCCGGCAATATTTTCGTAGGGACCATAAACCATCGTGCTGGCCATCATCGCCACCGGTTCTATTCTTCTAAAGCACAGCGGTTCGTCCGGATACACAGCTTTTGCGACTACTGCACAGACCTCTACATCCACATCGGCTTCCTTAAATTCTTTGTCGTGATAAACAGCAAAGCACTGGTCGGTTATTGGTAGCTCAATTTTACTTTTGTTTGTTAATTCTATTCGTTCGGTCAGCTCTTGCCAAAGCATTTCCTCACAAAAATAATTTGGTATCACGCGCCGCAGTGAAATAACCAGGTATGAAGGAATCTGCTTAATGATAAAGTTATAACGAATATCAATTTCATCTTTTTTGATGCTTTCCAAAGCTGTTTCTATTTTACTCAGCTTTTCCCGTTCTTGTTCAAACAATCGCCGTACTTCGATTTTTTTGTTCCTCAATTGATCAGCTATAAAATTCCCACTCCAATGATCCAGCGCAAGCCTGATCTCCGCAACCGTATAGCCGACATCTCTCAAAAAGATAATTTTTTGCAGCCGCGGAATTTGTTCCACCGAATAAAGGCGATAGCCACTAAACGGGTCCGTCTGAGCCGGTTTTAACAAGTTATTCTCATCATAATAACGGAGCATCCGAATCGAAACCTGGGTTAATTTGGAAAACTCACCGATTTTAAACATCACTACCTCTTTTCATCTGTCGCAGTTCTGGTTTTCAACTAGATAAAGACCATTTGGATCAGCACCATGTACAATAGCGTCCCGCCACCAATACTCAACAGATTGTTACGCTTCCAGATATGCAGCAGCGCCACAATGGCAACCGCAATAAACTCGGGAAAACCATGGGGTGCCACCATCAAATCGACTCCCTTTAAACAGTATACTACCAGAATGGCAATAACCGCCGGCGGCAACAAATCGCCCAGGGTTTTAACCAGGGCTGGCACTTCCTTACCTCCGCCAAAAAGGGCGAAGGGCAGAAAACGAGTCAGAAAGGTACAGGCTGCAACCACGAGAATTACGTAAAACGGAATGATAAATTCAGCACTCATTGACACACCTCCTGATTCTCCCCTTGTTTAATACTGTTCTTAAAGACCAGCAGCAAACACACCGAAGCGATCAGGGCTGGTAAAATAAAAGCACCGGCGCCAAATATGACCAGTGATGCCACCCCGCAAACCGTCCCCACCAGAGCCGGCAAATGGGATTGATAACTATACCACTGCTCAATGAAAATAACCACAAACAGGGCGGCCATGGCAAAATCGATACCGGTGGTATCAAAGCCGATGAAACTGCCGATAACTGCACCCAGGGTGCAGCCAATAATCCAGTAACTTTGATCCAGGGCTGCCACGGCAAAAAACACCTGTTTCTGATTGAGTTCTTTGGGGATATTCATCCCACACAGCAGCGAATAGGTCTCGTCGGTTAGCGAAAAAATCATATACCAGCCCCATTTTCCCATCGCTTTAAATTTCTCGATAAAGGATAGTCCGTAAAAGATATGACGGCTCTGCACCGACAGGGTCAGGACGATCATCGACAACAAGCCCATGCCGCCACCCAGCATCCCGATCAACACAAATTGCATCGAACCGGCGTATATAATCAGACTGATGAAAAATGCCCAAATAAAATTATAGCCCGCTTTTTCCAGTAGAATGCCAAAGGCCATCCCCATGAACACATAGCCGAAAAGAACCGGCAGGGTTTGCATAAATGCATATTTTAAGGTCTCTTTAAAGGCTTCTTTTTTCTTGGTCATACTCTAACTTTTGCTCCTTATGCTTAATTTTTCTTAAGTTACGAAAATATTATAGCATAAATCTTGATGGTAATGCTTTTCAAAATTATTTTGCCTTGCATAATTTCAAGCTTTGTTTATAATGGATTTACTTAAGTAAATTAACTATTATGATAATTAACTATTATCTCAGTTAATCATTAATCTGTGAAAGGAGCTCGAATTGAATTTTAATGGACATGAACTGTTTAAGGCTTTTCATCGCATCAAAAAATCAAGCATGGGGCGGATTCATAAAGAATTTATGCAAAACCTCAAACCCCATGAATTTTTTATGTTAAAAACCCTTAAAAAAATGTATGAACAAGAACAGCAAGAAGCCCAGACTAACAATCTCCCGCTGGCTCCCGGCGTGAAAATTTCTCAACTCAGCCGGGAAACCGCAATTTCCATGCCCGGTGTTTCTCAAACGATCTCAACTTTAGAAAAGCATGGCTATGTCGAACGGATTGCTTCCAGCAAGGATCGCCGCCTGGTTTACGTTAACCTCACCGAGACTGGTCGACAACTGGAAACCGATGTATCAAAGTCCTGCTTCCAAATCTATGACGAAGCGGCGACCCTTCTGGGTCAAGAAGATACCCAGGCCCTGGTCCGCTTATTAGACAAATTAGCCGGTGCCTTTGATCAGATTGATCGACAACAATGCGACCTGGAACAACCAGAAAAAGCAGAAAGGAAAACAACATGATCAAGCTTTCACGCTATTTAAAACCCTATCTCGGGGTCCTTTTCATCACCCTGGCGCTGCTATTCGTGCAGGCCATTTCCGACCTGAACCTGCCCAACTACATGTCTGACATTGTCAACGTGGGGATTCAGCAGAACGGGATCGAACACGCAACGCCGGAAGCCATCAGTGAAGACGGCTATACCCTGATGACGACCTTTATGAACTCCGCCGATCAACAAACCGTAACGGATAACTATCTGCTGATGAGTCCGGCCGACACTACTAATCCAGACTATCAAGCCACGCTGGAAAAATTCCCGGCACTGGAAACCGAGTCGATTTATGTCCTGACCGATGCCAGTACCGAAACCTTCGATACCCTGGATCCGATCTTCGGAGCGGCCACCTGGACATTTATCAATTATATGCGTTCTCTGGATACCGGCGCCACCGATGCCAGCGCTACCGAAAGCATGACCGATCTCGATTTTACCCAAATTTACGCGGCCCTGCCCATGCTCGCGCAGCTGCCCCCGACCACCTTTGACGAGGCCCGGGAGCAGGCCATCCAGACCCCGGAATCGATGCAGGCTCAGACTGCCGTCCAGTTCACCAAACAATTCTATACCGAACTGGGAGTTGACGTCGGCGCGATTCAAAATCTTTACATTTTGAAAATTGGCGCAATGATGCTACTGCTTTCGTTAATCGCTATTTTAGCTGCTATCGGGGTTGGCTTTTTTTCGGCCCGCATTGCTGCCGGGGTTTCCCAAAGTCTGCGTCGGGATGTTTTTCGCAAAGTACAATGCTTCTCCAATACCGAATTTGATAAGTTCTCAACCGCTTCACTGATTACCCGGAACACCAATGATATCACCCAAATCCAGACGATGCTGATTATGGGCATTCGGATTCTCATCTATTCTCCGATTCTGGCCATTGGCGGGATTATTATGGCGCTGCGACGGACTACCTCGATGGGTTGGATTATCGTCGTCGCGGTTATTGCGGTGATGCTGATTATTGGTGTCGTTTTTGCTGTTGCCATGCCCCGCTTTAAGCTGATCCAGAAACTGGTTGATAAACTGAACCTGGTCACCCGGGAAAGCCTGACTGGCTTGATGGTGGTCCGGGCTTTCGGGAACCAGAAATTTGAAGAAAATCGTTTTGATGCGGTCAATCAGGACACCACTGCCAATAATCTCTTTGTTAACCGGGTGATGGTCTTTATGATGCCAACCATGATGTTTATCATGAATGGCGTCACCCTCCTGGTTGTTTGGGTCGGGGCTCAGCAAATTGCCACTTCAGCCATGCAGGTTGGTGATATGATGGCCTTTATGCAATATGCCATGCAAATTATTTTCTCCTTCCTGATGATGTCGATGATGTTTATCATGATTCCCCGGGCCTCTGTTTCCGGTGATCGGATCCAGGAAGTGCTGGCGATTAAACCCAGCATTGTCGATCCCGTCGCACCAAAAAAATTGCCGATGAATGCCCAGACCACCCTGGCTTTTGACCACGTCTCCTTCCGTTATGAAGGAGCTGAGGAGGATGTCCTTCATGATATCAACTTCGTGGCCAATCCCGGCGAAACGACCGCTTTCATTGGCTCCACCGGTTCGGGTAAGTCAACTCTGATTAACCTGATTCCGCGGTTTTTTGATGTCACCTCCGGTACCGTTAAAATTGACGGCATTGACATCCGCGAGGTCACCCAGCACGATCTGCGCGAAAAAATTGGTTATATTCCTCAAAAAGGGGTGCTGTTTTCCGGCACCATCGCTTCTAATCTTAAATATGGCGATTCCCAGGCCAATGAAGCCGATCTGGCCATTGCCGCCCAAGTCGCTCAGGCTACTGACTTTATTGAAAGCAGTCAGGACGGTTTTGAACGGGAAATCGCCCAAGGCGGCAGCAATGTTTCCGGGGGGCAGAAACAACGTCTGTCAATTGCCCGGGCCCTGGTGCGAAAACCGGACATTTACATTTTTGATGACAGCTTTTCGGCATTGGATTACAAAACCGATGTGGCGCTGCGACGGGCGTTAAAAGAGTACACCGGCAATAGTACGGTGCTCATCGTCGCCCAGCGGATCAACACGATTATGCATGCTGAACAGATCATCGTTCTGGATCACGGCCGGGTGGTTGGCAAAGGAACCCACAATGAATTATTAAAAACCTGTGCCACCTACCAGGAAATTGCATCCTCACAATTATCAGAGGAGGAATTAAACATATGAGCGAACAAAATAATATCAAATCACCAAAACGCGGCAACATGGGCGGCGGCGGAATGGGCCGGGGCCCCGGGGGACCCGCCGGTATGATGCCCGGCGAAAAGCCCAAAGATTTCAAGGGCAGCCTTAAAAAACTGGCCCGTTATCTATCAGCCTATAAAATCAGTCTCTTTTTCGTGCTGATCTTTGCGGTTGCCTCCACCGTCTTTATGATTGTCGGTCCCAAAATCCTTGGTAATGCCACCACGGCCCTGTTTGAAGGGGTTATGAATATGATTGCCGATAATGGCAAAGGCATCGATTTTGACTATATCGGTCAGATCCTGCTCCTGCTCCTTGGCCTCTACGTCATCGCCGCGCTGTTTTCTTATATTCAAGGCTATATTATGACTGGTATTTCGATGAAGGTAACCTATCAACTGCGACGAAATATTTTTGCCAAAATCAATCGGCTGCCCTTTAAATATTTTGACAAAACCAGCTATGGCGAGGTTCTTTCCTTTCTGACCAATGATATTGAAACAGTCAATCAGACCCTGAACCAGAGCGTCACCCAGATTATCACCTCGGTGGCTACCCTGGTGGGTATTCTGATTATGATGTTTTCGATTAGTTGGCAAATGACGATTGTGGCGCTGTTGATTGTGCCCATCTCGTTTGTGATTGTGGTAAATATTGTTAAAAAGTCCCAGCCCCATTTTAGCGAACAGCAAACCTATCTGGGTCATATTAACGGCCATGTGGAAGAAATGTACAGCGGGCACAACGTGGTCAAGGCCTTCAACGGTGAAGCATCTTCTTTTGAAACCTTTGACCACTATAACACCACCCTTTACAGCTCAGCCTGGAAATCACAATTCCTGTCCGGACTGATGATGCCAATGATGAACTTTATTGGCAACCTTGGCTATGTAGCGGTTTGTATTCTCGGCGGTTATCTGGCCGTGAATGGTCGCTTAAGCGTTGGGGATATTCAGGCCTTTATCCAATATGTCCGCCAGTTTACCCAGCCGATTATGCAGATTGCCAACATCTCTAACATTCTGCAGCAAACCACAGCCGCCGCTGAACGGGTCTTCACCTTTCTCGATGAAGAGGAAGAGGTTTCCGAAAGCACCACCGCTTTTGATCTCACCAAGGTTTCTGGCAGTGTTGATTTTGACCACGTGAACTTTGGGTATAATCCTGACAAAACCGTTATTAAAGACTTTTCCGCCCACATCGAAGAAGGACAGAAAATTGCCATTGTTGGCCCCACCGGAGCCGGCAAAACCACCATCGTCAAGCTGTTGATGCGTTTTTATGACGTGGACTCCGGGGCGATCCTGGTGGATGGTCATAATATCAAGGATTTCAGCCGCGGCGATCTGCGCAGTCTCTTTGGAATGGTACTCCAGGATACCTGGCTATACAATGCCAGTATCCGCGACAATATCAAATATGGCCGTCTTGATGCTACTGATGCCGAGGTGGAAGCAGCGGCTGTCGCCGCCCAGGTGGACTATTTTGTCCACACCCTGCCGGATGGCTACAACATGTTCTTAAATGAAGAGGCCAGTAATGTGTCCCAGGGACAGAAACAGCTGCTGACCATTGCCCGGGCCATTTTGGCTGATCCTAAAATTCTGATTCTCGATGAAGCCACCAGCTCAGTGGATACCCGTACCGAGGTACTGATCCAGAAAGCCATGGACAACCTGATGGAAGGGCGAACCAGCTTTGTCATCGCCCACCGCTTATCCACCATTAAAAATGCCGACCTGATTCTGGTTATGAATGAAGGCGACATTGTCGAACAGGGCAATCATTTTGATCTGCTGGCTGCCAATGGTTTTTATGCCAAACTTTACAACTCGCAGTTTGAGAAAGCGGAGGAGCTGTAATACGAATTGGCTCAGGACTTGCAACCGATTGAGCCCTTATAATACTAATTCATAACGCTAGTTAATACCGCCAGTCAATCAAAACAGGGAGCTTTCTGATAGTCGCAAACTATCAGAGAGCTCCCTGTTTTTTTATTGAGGTAGTCTGACCGCAAAGGTGCTGCCCTTTTCCAGCGTACTTTCCACAGTAATGGTGCCACCGTGAAGGCCAACGATACGCTGAGAAATGGTGAGTCCCAACCCGGTACCAGGGGTACTGCGGGATTGATCGGCCTTGTAGAAACGATCAAATATTTTTTCCTGATCCTCCCCGCTGATTCCCTTTCCGCTATCGGTTATTGTTATTGTAATTTCTTTGGCTGTTGCATGGAGATCAATCCTGATTTCGCCATCGACCGGGGTATGGTGAATGGCATTGGTCAACAGATTGATAATAACCTGGGCCATCAGTTCCTGATCACCCTGGTAGGTAATTTCATCCAACTGGATATCCAGATCGATATTTTTAGCTTCCCACTTTTCCTGCAGCAACAACACCACCCGCCGGATTGATTCATCCAGCGCAAAGGCTTCTTTCTTCAACCCCAAAACGCCATTTTCCAATTCCGACAGTTTTAAGACATTGGCCGACAGCTTCCACAGCCGGTCGCTTTCATCGACAATAATATCGATGTATTCCTGCCGCTGGGTTTCTGATAGTTCTGGATCTTTCAAGAACTTGCCAAAACCTTTAATCGAGGCGATCGGGGTTTTAAATTCATGGGACACATTGCTGACAAAATCCCGATGGATATAGTCATTGCGAGAAAGCGCTGCAGTCATGATATTGAAATTTTGCGCCAACACCGCCAGCTCATCCTTTCCCCGCACCTTCAGCCTGATATCAAAATCACCCTCGGCGACTTTTTTGGTGGCTTCGGAAACGGCTTTGATCGGCTTGGCAATCATCGCTACGGCAATGACAATCAGCACTGATCCGATTAACAGGGTGACCAGCATGGTCGTGCGCTGGAGGTTCATAAAGCCGGCGATTTGATTTTTCTCCAGATTTGGCATGGTAACGACATAACCATCGGCCAGTTTGCCCAGGGCCATCGGTAAATCGTGGGATTGATAGGCCACCTGGTAGACAATCTCGCCCCGTTCAAGTTTCGCCTGTTCCTCCTCAGACAGCACTGCCCCGACTTCATCCAGATTGGCAACAATCCGGGACACCACGATGCCCTGGGCATATAAATCCGTGATTGCTTCATCACTCAACTGCTCCTGATTCAGGGTCTGAACCGCCTGGGCCTGGTTGACCAGCTCCACCCGGATCTGATCGAGAATACTGCCCAATTGTGACCAATAAACAACCCCGAAGGTTAAGGTGGATGAGAAAAAAAGCGCCCCTAAAAAGGTCACCAGAAATTTTGTGTAAATTGAATGAAGAATTTTATTTTTCATAAGACTCCTTATGCCGGACTATAAAACCCGGGCTTTATAGCCCAGACCTTTAACGGTGATGATTTCGAAATCGCGATTGTTTTCCAGTTTTTCCCGTAACCGTTTGATATGGACATCCACAGTGCGGTGATCACTTTCACTTTCGTAGCCCCAGATCTCATCCATTAGTTGCGCCCGGGTAAAAATCCGGTTGGGTGCTGATAACAGTTTAAACAGCAACAGAAACTCTTTTTTGGGCAGGGTAGTCTTTTCATCACCAATGCTTAAGGTCAAGGCTTCATAATCCAGAATCGTTTTTCCTACCACCAGTCGCTGTTCATTGGCGATTTTGGCCCGCCGCAATAAAGCAAAGACCCGCAGCAACATCTCATCCATATCCACCGGCTTAACCATATAATCATCCGTCCCGGCTTTAAAACCGGTTTTTTTATCATCGATGCTTTCTCTGGCGGTGATCATCAGGATTGGGAGCTCTAAGCCCCCATCCCGTAGGGTTTTGGTTAATACATGGCCATCCATATGGGGCATCATCACATCGGTGATTAACAGATCAATATGATTTTTCCCCAGCTCGTCCAGCGCCATGACGCCGTCGATTGCTTCAAAAACCGAGTAACCTTCTTTTTCCAGGGTATCCCGAAACAGTCGGCGAATGTGATTGTCATCCTCGCAAATTAAAATACTGAACATTTCATTCTCCTGTTTTCTCTCCTAAATACTTCGCAGCGCGTCAATAGGATTGAGCCGGGAAGCCTTGCGGGCCGGCATAAAACCAAAAACCACGCCGATGGCGGCGGAAAAGCCAATCGCTAATAAAACGGTGGAGGCCGTCAGGGCAAAACTGGTTCCGATCAGATTGGCAACCACCCAGGCCAGGCTGACCCCGAGGATAAAACCAATGATGCCGCCAATCAGGCAGAGCACCACCGATTCAATCAGAAACTGGAGCTGAATCTGTTTGGGCTCGGCTCCTAAGGCCTTGCGCAAGCCGATTTCGCTGGTCCGTTCGGTGACCGAAACCAGCATCATGTTCATGATGCCAATGCCCCCGACTACCAGTGAGATCGAGGCGATCCCCGCCAGCATCATCGACAGAATACTGGTCATTTCTTCAATGGTCTCGAGGATACTCTGCATATTGACAATCGAGTAACCATCTTCGTCACCATTAAAAGCTTTTGTTAAAACCCCTTCAATTTGCCGGGTGGTGGTATCGGCCAGCGCCTCGTCAGCAATATAGACGGTCATACTGTTAATGTACTTGGCCCCGACCACGCCCATGGCGGTGGTATAGGGGATGATCACCGAGCTGTTGGCATCGGTGGAGGCAAAGCTGTCTGATTTCTGTAAGATCCCAATAACGTTATAGGTAATGCCGCCGATTTTAATTTCCTGGCCAATGGGATTTTTGCCCACATAGAGTTCATTGGCGATGTCGCTTCCAATCAGTGCCACCCGGCTTTTGTTTTCGGTGTCAATGGACTTAATGATTCGACCGGATGAGATGACATCTTCGGTATTTTCAAAATAGACGTCATTCTTGCCCTGGAGGGTAATTTCATCCATGGTGTTTCCGTCAAAGGCCACTGTGGTTTGACCGGAAATAGTTGGGGCAATCCCTTCGATGTTTGACAGTTCGGATATCTTGTTGACATCGCCCTGGGTCAGCCCCTGTTTCAGGGGCGTTCCCTGGACCTGAACGGTTACCGTATTGGCCCCCATGGAAGCCACCTGATCGGTAACGGTGCTGGTCGCTCCGGAAACAATGGTGATCAGCGCAATCACCGATCCTACCCCGATAATAATACCGAGCATGGTGAGAAAGGAGCGCATTTTATTACTGACGATATTTTCTAAAGCCATTTTAATACTTTCCTTAAGCATTGTACACCCCCTCACTGAGATTCCCATCGACAATCCGGACAATCCGGATGCCGTTTTTAGCCACATCTGCATCATGAGTGATCATCACGATGGTTTTTCCTTCCTGATAAAGTTCTTTAAAGAGCGCCATGATCTGATGCCCGGTCTGTTGATCCAGGGCTCCGGTCGGTTCATCAGCCAGCAGAATGGTTGGCTCGGTGACCAGCGCTCTGGCAATCGCCACCCGCTGTTGCTGGCCGCCCGATAACTGATTGGGGCGGTTATTCATTTTATCGGCCAGCCCCACCCGTTCCAGAATATGGGCACTGCGGGCCTGCCGTTCTTTTTCGGGCACTCCGGCATAAATAAGTGGCAGCTCGACATTTTTCTGGGCTGATAACCGTGGCAGCAGTTGAAACTGCTGAAAGATAAAACCGATTTCGCGGTTACGGATACGGGAAAGATCGACCTCAGCCAGATCGCGAATCAATTCCCCGGACAGATAGTAGGTCCCACTGGTGGGGACATCCAGGCAGCCAATAATGTTCATCAAGGTGGATTTTCCCGAACCGGACGGTCCCAACACTGAAAGAAAATCGCCCCGATTGATCTCCAGATCAATGCCTTTTAAAACCACCTGCTCCTCCTCACCCATGATATAGGTCTTGACGAGACTCTGCATTTCTAATATTTTTTCAGGCATTAGAGTTCACTACCGGTTTCCGGTCGCTGGAAGGTTGAAGTCTCCGTGGTTGTCATCACGGGTATTAAAACCACCTCATTCTCGGTGAGACCTTCTGTTATTTGGATATTGATGCCATCGGTTATTCCGGTGATTACCAGACGCTGCTCAGGATTTTCCGACTCGCCTTTGATCAGGACATAGCTTTCGTTGTCAGCCCCAAATTGTATGGCGTCCACCGGAACCGTCACTGCATTTTCAACTTGTTCCTTAACGATAACCACTTCGGCATTCATCCCGATGCGAATCTGTGCATCGCCCTGAAAATCAACGATGGCGGTAAAATAAGCGACCCCATTTTCGTTTTTAGCTTCCCGACTGATTTCACTGACCGATCCCTGGACACTGCGCCCAATACTGTCTATATTGATGGTAACCGGTGACCCCACTGCCAGTGTTGACAATTGATATTCATCCACCTTGATACTAACCTGAAGATTAGTAAAATCGACAATCTCCATAATTTTGCCACCGGCTGCCACGGTTTCATCTTCATCATAATAAATCTCGGCAACTTCTCCGGCAACAGTTGAGGTGACAATATCCCCCGAGACCGGTTCATAAAGATCAGTCTCTTCAGCAATTAGTTCTCCTTCACTGACATAGAGCTCACTTATTTCCAGGGCACTGGCGGCCATGACATCTTCCCGGGACTGACTCTCAATTACCCCTGAAAAACGGTTGTCATTGACAATATTTCCCATCGTTGCCGGGGTCTCAGTAAACTGATCTTTCGCCGACTTTGCAAAAACCTGATATCCCCACAATCCGCCCACAATTACTAACATCCCAACCACACAGCCAATAATAATCTTTTTAGTTTTTCCTTTTTTCACGTCGATCCTCCAACCATTGATTTTATTTCGTAGCCATATTCTAAACATTCAATATGAATTGAAAATGAACCCTTTAGTTTTTTAAGATTTTCCCATTTTGTTGTTTTTCCTAGTTTCGGGGTATCTATAGTGCAACAAACAAATTAAGGAGGATGTGACAATGTTAGAAGATAAATTAGATATGATGGAAGAAACTGAAGTAATCGATCGCACCGAAAAAAAACCGTTTTACTATTCCAAATGGTGGCTGGTCGTTTGGAGTCTGCTGATTTGGCCAATCGGATTGATTATGCTCTGGGGCTATTTTGCCAACATGCACAAAACCGAAATGCCACGGACCCGCCTGATTAAAGATAATTTAAAGGACTTATAAATTGGCATACGCAATACAAACCTTTGAATAACCTTAAAATTTCGATGATCTCGTTTTCAGGAAACACCCCATATCCTTGATAAATACTCTGTTTCGTGTTAAAATGAAACAACTTAAATGCGACGTACATAAACTCACACAACCACCACGAATGACAATTCATGGTGGTTGTGTCATGAAGAAAAAGCATTTATACTATATCCGGTAGTGATTGGAACCGCAGCACACAATTTGTTTCCGGCTTTCAAAACGATTGATATAACTTAATATGAAGGAGAAATTAAATAGAGATGGTTTCACAAATTTTTACTCTGTTATTTATTTTAGGCATCCCGTTTTTTATTTATGGTATCTATTACTTAGGTATCGGAGTATTTGGGTATACCAAACACAATAAATATGTACTCTCCCCTCCCAAAAACCGCATTGCTGTGGTAGTTGCCGCACGAAATGAAGCGGCGGTTATTGGTAATCTGATCGAAAGTCTTCACCAACAGGATTATCCGGAAGAACTGATGGATGTCTATGTTATTCCCAATAATTGTACTGATGATACCAAAGAAGTAGCCCTTCAGCACGGTGCCAAGATTATGACCTGTACGGCTGAGGTTAAATCCAAGGGCGCAGCCCTTTCGCAATTCTTTGATTATATTTTTGAAGAAAATGATGTTTACGATGCCTTCTGCGTTTTTGATGCCGATAACCTGGTTGATAAGCATTTTATCACCTCGATGAATAACGTTCTTGAATCGGGTGAAAAAATTGCCCAAGGTTACCGGGACAGTAAAAATCCTGATGATTCCTGGATTTCCGGCTGCCAATCGGTATTTTACTGGACCTTGAATCGTTTTATGAATCTGGCCCGCCATAAACTGGGCTGGTCTGCTACTTTAAACGGAACCGGATTCATGATGCATGCCGATGTCATCAAAAAAGAAGGGTTCAAAACTTTCAGCCTGACTGAAGATATCGAATTTACTACCCAGTGTATCATCAAGGGTTACCGGGTCGCCTGGGTTCCCGAGGCGGTTACCTATGATGAACACCCAATTACCTTTGATCAATCCTGGTCGCAACGCAAACGTTGGTCAACAGGTACCATTCAATGTTTTAATCAGTACTCGCCCCAGCTCATCGACGCGGTCGTCAAGGATAAAAATCGTTGTGCCATGGATATGCTGATGTTTCTGGTTTCCCCCTTTATGCAAGTGCTAACCTGTATTTATACCATTTGTTCCTTTATCATTTTGGGGATGCTGTTTATCACCACCAGTGTCTGGTCCAACGCATTAAGCTTTGCCATTCTCTTTTCCATAGGTGGGGTTCTCTTCAGCGTGGTCTTTACCGCCATGGTGTTATGGCTGGAAGGTAAAAAAATCCGTCAGATCAACAATATTTCGGTTTTTTCTTTCTGGTTTTATCTGGCCTCCTGGATTCCCATTAATGTGTTGTGTTTCATCAAACCGATTGAAATCTGGGAACCCATCGAGCATACCAAAAGTATCAAGATCTCTCAATTAGTCGAATAAGCAAAGCAAGGATGATCCGCCGATCATCCTTGCTTTTTTCTTGCTTGAGCTGTATTTTGATTTCTTCACTGACTTCGTTTAATCAGGCCTTAGCTTGCTCATTCTTCTGCGCTTCTATCGCTTCATCGATTTCTTCAGCTAACGCTGATTCGTCCAACTCGGTTTGTATTTCCGCTTCGTCTGCGGTTCGTTGCTCTTTTCGGGCTGTTAATATCAGCAGTATCAAGGTCCCCAACAAACCCAACAGAATAATCCAATACCCGGCTTCCAACTGGAGCGCAAATGACATGACCAGAAAATTGGCCTGGCCGCTGATATAATTGGCAATAAATGTCCCCACCTCTCCCAATGTTCCGGTTAAGATGGCTCTCAATGCGTCCACAATGCCATTATTAACCTGATTTGCCAAACTGGCAAGCTGCTCATTAATGCTATTATTGACCACCGCAGTGCCGACACCAACTGCCAAAAACAGCGCCGATAACAATCCCGAAATGAAAATAGACAGTTTGATACTGGCCCGTTTATATAAAATGAGCACCACCAGACAAAAGACTACTAGAAATAGGATTAGTATTGAACCATTGGCGGTAGCTTTATAACTGTCGATGGTCGCCATCGTCGCGTTAACCTGATCCATCGACTGATGGGCTTGAATCGTCACATCATTGACCTTACCGGCAATACTTCTAGCACTTTGAATAATCGTCCATAGGTCACTGAGAATGGCATTGATGTTCGTCCCGTTACTCAAACGGGTGGCGACAATTTCCTGAACCTTGGGATCGACCAGATAATCCAGCGCCGGGCTTGATAAAGCGTCATTCACACTGCTGACATAGCCCTTATCCGGCAACGGGTTTCTTAGCATTTCCAGCACCGACTGATCCATTATTTTGATATTGCCAAGCGGAACCCCATAGATTTCAAGCTCGTCAATCGGTTCCTGCCAGACAAAATCGCTTAAAGAAAAATTGATCATGTCATACTCGGGACTAATCAGCTCCAGGGTATCGTTCCTGATTCCCACTACCGATACATCAGCCCTGGCACTCATAAATGGCATAAAGAATCCAATCAGCACAAGCAGGACGCACAGCAGGGCGCCGGTCCTCTGTTTGTTTGCCATTACCCGTGTTTTAATCCACTCATACCAATCAATTAACCACTCTTTAATCATCATCGCTTTCGATCCCCTCTCTGGCATTCTACTCCCAATATACCCTGAATATCATACCAATACCACCGGACAGAAAAAAACCACCTCTTACGAGATGGTTTAAAATTCACTGATTGATTAACACCCTGATTCCGGGTTAATATTATAAGACCTTATTCAGGAAATTGATGGTTCTCTGGTTTTTGGGATTGCCGAATATTTCACTCGGCGGACCTTCTTCGACGATAAAACCTTCGTCAATAAAGATCACCCGATCAGCAACTTCTCTGGCAAACCCCATTTCGTGGGTAACGACAATCATGGTCATGCCATCTTTGGCCAGCTGCTTCATAACATTCAAGACTTCTCCGACCATTTCAGGATCCAGCGCTGAAGTGGGTTCATCGAAAAGCATCACATCGGGATTCATCGCCAGCGCTCGGGCAATGGCTACCCGTTGCTGTTGTCCCCCGGATAACTGCTCCGGATAAACATTGGCTTTTTCTTCCAGATCGACGCTTCTTAACAGTTTCAGCGCCGTTTCTTCAGCTTCCTCTTTTGTCTTAAGCTTAAGTGCTACTGGCGCGAAAGAGATATTTTTCAAGACCGTCATATGCGGGAAAAGATTAAACTGCTGAAAAACCATCCCAATATCCTGTCGATATTTGTTGATATTACCATCTGCCCGGGTGATATCATTGCCATCCACTTCAATGGTACCGCTGCTGGCATCTTCCAGGGCGTTGATACAGCGCAATAAGGTACTCTTACCCGAACCGGAAGCGCCAATAATACAGATTACTTCTCGTTCTTTAACTTCCAGGTTAATATCTTTCAGGACTTCTAAATCACCAAAATTCTTTTTGAGGTTTTTAATTTTTACTTTTCCCATAAGACATTTTCCTTTCAATTCGTTTTGAGATCTTCGATAAAATCATAATAATAATAAAGTACATCATCGCCACAATCGCCCATACCTCGAAGGATTGGTAATTATTGGCAATAATCAGTCGTCCGGTCTGGGTTAACTCAGTCACACCAATAACAGAAAGCAGGGATGTATCCTTTAGGGTAATAATACACTGATTGATCAAAGCTGGGGTCATCGTTCGGATCGCCTGGGGTAAAATGACACTCCGCATCGCCATCCCATACGGTAAGCCCAAGCTTCTGGCGGCTTCCATCTGACCTCTGCTGATGGACTCAATCCCACCGCGGACGATCTCGGCCAGATAACCACCAGCATTCAGGCTCAAGGTAATAACGCCGGAAACAACCGGATCTGATTGGATTCCCAGGGCCGCCGGAATACCAAAGTAGATGAAGAATGCCTGGACCAATAATGGGGTGCCCCGAACAATATCAACATAAACAAGCGCAATTGCTCTTAAACTTTTCCGCTTCGATACCGACAAGAGCCCGAAAACCATCCCTAAAATACCTGCTAAAATAAGGGAAATGATTGTAATTTCAACCGTCAAGCCCAGTCCTGCGATCAGGCGGGGCCAATACTGTACAATTAATGCTGGTATACTCACGTCAACCTCCTTCTATGGTTCCAGTTGTCCAACAGTCTTTACTCACACACAAACGATCACACGAGTAAACACTTTTAGATAACTTAGAGAAATCATCTGCCAGCGGCATAATCTGCTGACAGATGATTTCAAAATCAATAACGTGTTATATTTTTTCTAACAGATTATTTTTTGATATATGTATCCAGAATTTTTTGATATTCGCCATTGGCTTTTAAGTTGGCTAAACCGGTATTAAACATTTCAATCAACTCAGGATTTTGACCTAATTTTACTGCGAAGCCGTAAGAACTACCTTTTTCCATCTCAGTAACCATTTTAAGTGGCACGCCGCTGGCGATTGCATCACCAACTACGGGATAGTCTTCAAATAGAGCTACCGAATTTCCGGCTTTTACATCTTCGTACATATTAGCTGAATCTGGGAAAGAGACCGTCGTAAAACCATATTGATCTTTAATGGATTCGGCAAAGGTTGCACCTTCGGTTCCTGTTTTAACCGCAACTTTTTGTCCTTTTAAATCAGCATAGGTTTTGATGGTATTGTTTGATGCTGAAACCGCCATAACGACGCCGGAATCAAAGTAAGGATCAGAAAAGTCGAAGGTTTTTTTACGTTCGTCGGTAATACTCATACCAGCGATCATCCCGTCAGATTGGCCGGTTGATACTTCACCCAGTGCGGCATCAAAACCAACTGCCTTCAATTCATATTCAAAACCCTGGTCTTTTGCAATGGCTGCTAAAAGATCAATATCAATTCCAACTCGTTCACCTTTTTCATTTTCATACTCAAATGGTTTGAATGTTGTATCTGTTGCGATTACATATTTCTTTGTATCACCGCTAGTTTTTGTTGTTCCGCCGGAACAAGCTGCAAGTGATAAAACCATAACGGCTACCATTACCAAAACACTGAGCTTTGCGATTTTTTTCATTTCTTTTCCTCCTAATAATAATAAGTTTTGATGCATCTTTAGCCAATACACCCACTTTTATACAGGTAGCAGTATATCATTTATATTAAAAATCCGCAATAAAAAAATAACCACCGATTATCACAATAGATGGTTATTGTTTCCCGAATAATTGTTCGGGTTAATCCTTATCCATTCCCAGGTGTGCGCCAACCTCATACAAGCTCAGCGCACACATCTATGTTATATCTTTTGGTTTCTGCTGGACTAAACCAGGTTATTCTACCGGATTTTCGGTCAGATATTTACGGATCGATTCATAGTCACCTTCGGCAACGATGAACTCGGAATCCAAATTTTCCAGCACCACTTCTTCCGGCCGAATTTCTACTTCTTTCTCGACGATGTTTCGCTTTTGAGCTTCAACCAACAGCAGATCTTTTTGATCCAAAGCGATCTTGCGCTGATTCAGTCCCGCTTCAATAATATCTAAATCATTGATCCGTTTATTGATCAATTTGGAAAGGCGAATCAGATCATCCAGAACCTCATCTACCACAAATTGTTTATCGATAATCATTTTCAGCTTTTCACGAATCAAATTTCCGGCGGCCACAATCTTTTCATCCCCGGCAATGGGTTGATAGTTTTCCACTTCCTTCTGAAAATTACTGATTGCCCCTTGCAGATATTGGGTTTCTTTCATGGATTTTTCGATTTCATGAAAAAGATAGCCCAGTCGCCGCTCAATCGAAAGAAAACCTTCTTCATTATCAGCCATACCGGCTTCATCGATTTCCAGTGTATTTAAATTCAAGGTCTCCATTGTTTGAAGATCCGGTTTTTTCTCTTTGATCGTTGGCAATTCACCAAAAAAATCAGTACTATTCTGTAGCGGAATTGGATTGGTAGCTTGCGGTATTGGCACCTGCCCAGGTAAAATAACAGTTTCCGCAACTGCCTGGGTATTCATTACGCGGGCTGGCTCGAACGGAGCTTCTTTTTTCTGAGCTGAATCCATTGTGGGTAATCCTACTGGCGTTTTTGCACGTGAAAGATTTAATTCCTGGTTCGCCGGTTTCATTTTGGATTCACCCTGAACTTCAGCCTTATTCAATTGGGTTTTGTTTTCTTTTTTTAAATTTTCCTTGATCTCATTGAGAAAGTCACTGGTTTGATAACGTTTTTCTTCTTCAATAACTCGGGGTTCATCGGCTTTGGGGGATTCCACATAGCGTTGCTGGCCTCGTTTTTCATTTTCCAGCAGGCTGGTAAAGATGCTGTCATACTCGGATTCTTCCTCATCATCTCGGGACAGCCAGGTTCTTTTCTCGCTTTTTACTTTTTTCCCTGACTTTTTATTCGCTTTTTCCGATTCTTGTTTTTGTTCATTCTTCAGGTCTTTTTTTGCAGTCTTTTTGCTTTCCTGCTTAGATCCTCGTTCTTCTTTTGCCGATGCTTTCCGATTCTTCGAATAATTATCATCCTTACCAATAAGTACCCACCATAGCAAGTGGCACAGGGTGATCATCAGGAAGTCTGCAACGGCTAAACCAATAAAAAATGTCAGTGGCACATCTGGTATCAAAAAGAAGCACATCGCAAAAATAATGCCATTGCCCAGAATTGCAATCGCCCCGCCGATAAAGGGAATATTCTTGCGCAGCATATTTCTGTTTAAATCATATAGGGCCAAAACAATTGTTTTGATCCCCACAAAAAAGCCCATCAGAATAATATACGCATTTGCGTTGGCAAGTGTCGCTATTACCTGATAACCCAGTAAAAAAGCATAACCAGAGATCGCTAAGCCGATAATATCAAAAATTAACAAACCCCAGCATTTACCAAAACTTAATTTCATCAAATCACTCCTTGCTGTCATTATTCAGAGAGGTTCTGTTGCTTTCGCGCAAACTTTCTCCATCGCTTGATATCTGCCCAAAGGTTGAAGTCAAGGCGTCCAAACCTTCTGCACTCCGGTACAGCGCTTCAATTTCTTGAAGCTTTTGATACTCACGATTCAACGTTTCTTCTTTTCGATTCACTTCTTCGTGACGTTTTTTCAAGATAGCAAGAGCTGTTCCCAATGAATCCAGCATATCCTGGACCATCTTTTCCCTTTTTTCGATATTGACCAGTTGGCTATTGAGCTCCTCCGTATTATAGTTCGGACTCTCACCTTCGTTTTTTAAAAACCTGGTTTCTTCTTCCTTGAGATCTTCAAACACACGCTCAAAATTCCCCTGATCGGGTCGCGGTGATTTCTCGCTCTGATTTTTATCCGGCTGCGATGTGCTGTTTTGAACGGTTCTGAGGATCAGTGATTTTAATTCTTCGTCCTTTTTCAAAATCAGTTTTTCTAAATTTTCAATGCGTGATTCAACATATTCAAAGTACTCATTTTTTTCATTGAGTTCCTGTTCATTTGTCATTTTAACCCCACTCCTATATTCACTATCAGTCTTTGATTTCTATTATAACAAAGTTTTCCTGAAATGTATAACAAGATTTACAGCTCATTTGCTTTTTCTATTCATATTATTTTTACAAATATTTACAAATATGATATAATAGCCTACCAGAAGTATAAAAATTGAGTAATTCGGACTCATTTCCAAATTAAAGACGTGAAAAAACTTTACTAACCACGTCTCTGCTGTATATTTGCATTTTTGTGCAGATAGAATGATTTCCAAATGAGGTAAAAATTTGAATAAACGAAAAAAGAGTGTCATTGAAAATAAACGAAATCCATCATCAAAAAAAACATCTAATAAAAACTTAAAGCAAGATACACGCCCCCTAAAAACAATAAAATCTGAAACCAAGTCAAAACAGAATTCACGCCAGGAAAAAACAAAGCCGGTAATCCTTCCTGATCGGCTCCCGAAGAAAAAGAAAAAGTCCAATGGTTTTATGAAAAAATTCCTGCGAACCATCTTTCTGATTATTATTTTTCTAATCGCCACAGCTTTTGCAGTTAACGCCTTTTTCCTCGGTAACGTCACCAGCGATCTGAGCGGAAATTTAAGCAAATATGGAATTAGTGATGAAGCAGCCAGCTTTGCAAAACAACACAAGATTGTCAATGTTGCTGTTTTCGGCGTCGATGGGCGGGATGATGTTGAGGGTGACCGGACTGATACCATCATGGTGGCAACCGCTGATTACGAACACAGCAAGGTCAAGGTGGCATCGCTGATGCGTGACACCTATGTTTATATCGACAAAAAATACGGGTATGACAAACTGAACGCTGCCTACGCCTATGGTGGCCCGGAATTGGCGCTGCAAACCATCAATCAGAATTTTGATACCACCATTACCGATTATGTCACCATCGATTTCAATGCCATGGTCTCGATGGTCAATGCTGTCGGCGGTGTCACCATCGATATTGAAACCGAAGAAGAGCTCGACTGGGTCAATGAATATCTGATGGACGTCAATGAAAAAGTAGAAACCGGTTCCCCCTTTCTGGAAGAAACCGGTTCCCAGCTTGTTGATGGGTCCCAGGCCCTGGCCTATTGTCGCGTCCGTTATGTGGGTGATGGTGACTTTGATCGAACCCTGCGGCAGCGAGTTGTTTTTGAGCAAGTATTATCAAAAGCCCTTGATCTGGATCTCCAGGCACAATATAATCTGGTAATGGCGACATTGCCTTATGTGGAAACTTCCCTGAGCACCTTGGAAATGATCAAGTATGGTGCAAACCTGGCCTTGATGCCTTCAAAAGACATTGAACAAAGTCGCTTCCCCACCGATGAGCTAATTTCACTTGATACGCTGGATGGGGTATCATACGTTGTTCCCAATACTTTGGTTGAAAACATTGAAGCACTTTACCAATTTGTGTATGAAACTACCTACACGCCCTCCGATACCGCAACAGATATTAGTGATGAAATTGAAAACACCGTCAACGGAACCTCCGACGATAATGGCTCCTTCGGTGAAAATTTAAAATAGCGATAAGAAAAGCCACTCTCATCACTTCGGCGAGAGTGGCTCTTTATTTATATCAACTTTAAAAACGATTCCAGATATCCAAACACTCCTATGAACCCAAGCAATTGAAATAGTCTTTTCTGCTCATTACCTGTCATCAATGGCTTAAATTCACTATACATCAGTATTCCAAAGATCACGATGGCAATATACTGAAATAGAAACGTTCTCGCGCCAGATTCGTAAACAGTAGGTGAGAATCCCATAACGACCCGGGACATAATTGAAGCGCCCATCACCAGTACCGCAATTCCTAACTTATCTGAATCTTTAAACAGAATATACGTCATCAATAAAAGAATGATGACAAAGATGCTCATAAAAATAAATACCAGATAATGATAAAAACCCAGGTATCCAGTTGTAATTCCCGTAAATGTGACCCAACTATCGATGGTATTTCCGGTCACTTTATAAAAGAGAAAACTAAATTTCGGACTTAAAATGATCACACGAAATATATTTATCAACACACAAAAAATAAACGGACTGATCCCGATTACTCTGGGCAACCAGGATTTATATTTTTGCCAGGAAAAAACCGCGGCCATCGCTGTTACAGCAAGTAAAATATAATTCTGATCAATACTGAACATATGAGATGTCGCTGAAATCGTTAGCTTCTGTAAGAATCCAAATGTCACATATTCGGGAAAGTTAGCCACAATTTCTGATGCTTCCCTGATCCCATTTCCCGGACATAAAAAAACAAAACCGATATTCCCCACGAAAATGATTGTCATCAGGATTACAAAGCCAGAAATCTTTTTTTTATAAATAAAATAGAAACTGAAAGCAAGATAAACTGACATTAAAATAGCGGCTACAATTTCCATATTCATACCAAATATAGCCGCAAGAAAATATAAAGGATATTCATACCATTGTATGACTTCCCCCAGGCAAAGTTTCTTGATCGGATAAATCGCGACGAGACCAAACGTCAAGGGCCATAGATAATGAATGCTTGTCACGACCCATCCTGCCGTTGTCATCATTGAAACAAAAGGTACGCAAACCAAAAGAAAGGCCAGCACCCAATTTGTTTTGCGTTTGTTTTCATAAACAAAAAGTTTAGAAATTATGAAAAACAACAATAGATAAACTAAGATATTTATGATCGAAAAAAAACTGAATGCATTCCCCGCAAAAAAAGCCGCGACAGGCATAATTACAATTCGCGAACTCCAACTATAATAAGCATCATGGATAAAGGTCAAAACCGGTTCGTTATAAAAAACGGTTCCATATACAATATCATCCCCTGAGGGTCTGACAAAAAAATGAAAAATCAAAATAAGCAACCCAAAAATCAGCATTGGAAAATAATCCCAATGCACTATTCTACTAATCTTTAATTTAAATATCTCCACCGCTGATCTCCTCCGCTCTAAGGTAACAAGACGATATTCGGAACTCCGAAATAATCTGCCAGGGCACGATTTACCCAATGGTTGGGATCCAATTGGACATCTTTTAGCCCATACATACCATTGTGGCTGGATAAGGGCACAATTTCCGGCACATGAATCGGGGCTTCATTTTTATGCTCCTGAATAATCTGAACCCGGGCAATATACTGCTTGTTGACCGTGATCGCGTCGATTCCCACATATCCCCAGGACATGATATAAAATAACAAAACCGCAATGCCCGGAATCATTACAAATTTCCTGATCCGTTCTCCCGTTAATTTTAGTTGACCTAATGCATAAACCACTGCAATAATTAAAAATGCGGCCAGACCAAACATCGCCCGCGGTGGGAATTTCGGCGGTGCCAACATCACAACCATCGCGGCAACCGCAGCCACAGTAAATATTCCAAAATTCACCAATTCTTTTCGGTCTTTTCCATTCCGATCTATTTCATTTTTCAATAAGACAAAGGCTATGGCCGCTAAAATCACCAGCGGCATCAGGGCATATAGATTGTAAGCAAAATATGAGAGCCTGGTGATGATCGGATTTGAGCCCACCATCATGGTTACCTCAGCTACAGCCGATTCATTTTCTACCCGCATACTGTTCCCTGGCGCGAAGATCATACATAAAAATCCGCAGATTGAGAAAAATAGGCCAGTATATGCAAATGCCGGAATCCGAATTTTACGCTTGAAATAAACAACACCGAACATGAGCATGATCAGAATCATCGCCCCGGCCGTATTTTCATTGGTAATACCACTGATGAAAAACAGGGGAATCATCACCACGGCAAACCAGATGCTATTTAATAACTTCGTCTGTTTTTCTTCATACAGACGAAATGGAAGAATGGCTAGTAATATGATGGTTCCGCACCATAAATAATTGCAGGAGCCGGTTAACCACATCACCGTCTGCCCAAACATCGGAGTGAAAAACCAGATTAAAACAGTGGTTAGCAATAGCAACTCAAAGCGGATCCTTCGGCCCACGGCTAAAAAATAAACAGCCAGGCAAAACACAAGATAGCAAAGACTATTGGCAATATTAAAAACATCTTTTCCCAAAAACATAAAAAGCTGGGTCAATGTTTCAGCCACAACTCGACCACCCCAGGTTGTATAGTAAGAAATCTGCGAATTAATGATATCACCAATATTCATCACTGGCATTGATGTCCCAAAGATAAAGGTATACACAAAATCATCGGCGATCAAGGGCGTTTTGATATTTAAAAACACCACATAAAAAAATGTCGCCACTAATAAAGCGGCAAAAAGAATCTGGTTAGTTTTTTTAGATACCAACCAGTTTTCATCCATCTGATTTATGCTTTTCTTTTGAACATGATTATTATCCATCTCTAATCTCACACTAACCTCCCCAAATTATACACTGATGACTTAGCCAAGTAGAACACTTGTAATCATTCTACTCTTGTTTTATTAAATAAAAGCATAGATAAATATACCGCCAACAATTAATAGATTACCAATGATTTTACGTCGGCTTAGCTTTTCTTTTAAAATAAACATCCCCAGAATACCAACATATATGTATCCCGTTGATTCTAAAACCGGCCCCAAGGTCAGTGGCACCCCGCGATAAGCGAAAGTTGTTAACAGGGCTGACCCAAAAAAGAAAAAATACGCCCCTATCACATAGGGATTGAGGTATTCTCTAATACGACTTTCATAATGAATCATGGCACTTTTTTTCAGAATGACCTGTGAAAGTGATGCCACTAAAACTGAAAACAAATACAGTACAAAATAAACCCATTCGTTATTTATCATCACTCACCACCAAATATATTCCTGAAACAATAATGACTGAACCCAACAACATTCCCCAGCGCAATGCTTCTCCGAAAAATAGGACTCCCCATACAATTCCCCACAAAATGGTAATCGCTTTATTTGCAAATGCCACCGTTAAAGGAAAGCGTTTTAAAATTTGCTGCCACAGCAGGGCATAAACAAACAATACCCCCAAAAACAGACCGTAATAAAGAATAAACCCAAACGAAAGAAATTTTTCCGCACTGGCCATCTTTGATAAAACCGAGCCGAATGAATATAATAATAAACTTGCATGTAAAAATAAATAGTTTTTTAGTTTCATTGTTTCCTCAATCTTATTTGATTTTGTCATTTTGTTTTCGCATAAATCATCTTAACCATTACTTCTGTTATTTTATAAAGCGCTATGACGTTAAATGCAATGATCAATGGATATGCCCCTGCCAGATACCAATACGAAATAGCCACATAAGCAGAAATATCTGTATATGCAACACCCCCTGCTAAAACAAATACACTGAATAGCAAGGCGGATAAAACCAACCAGCAATCCATTAACCCGTATTTATCTCGCAGTTTTTTCATGAATATCAAAACTGTCATCAGTCCGTAAACTAAAATAGCCGCAATAAAAGCAAAGAATCCTATCATTCGATAAATTCCGGTGATCCCATTTAAAAGAGCTAGTCTGACTTGAAGCCCCAGCGGAATTGGTTCCCCTTTGATACGAGCGGGGTTGTTTGCAATTTCTTCAAAAAGTAAAATCCCATCCTTACCATCATCGATGCTTTCCGTCATACTGGTTTTAATCGCTTCAAACCTGACAACATAGTTTATCGTTTCTAACAAGGCAATTGGCAGTTCTTCCCCATATCCAGCCCGCCAGGGAGACATTAGTGCCGATGGCATTGTTGGTCTGCGTTTCAGCTCACCGCTTTCAAAACCTGCTTCCAGTTCTGCGGCTACATTTTTATAAAAATCATCGGCTTTAATTGCATTTTCGTAATAACCGGCATTGGCGACAGCTTCCCTCAAGGCCCAGAAGAAAAACCCATCTTCGACTTGTCTTACCTCAGCATCTTTTTCATACCACGACCACCGATCTAAACTTGCTTCCAGTTCTTGTTTAACCGCATTAAGTGTCGGTGATACCTCATAGATTTTTGTGATTGTGCTACGGGGGACGGATGCCCGCTCAATCTCTTCATTTGCTGCCACGGAATAGATCAGCTTTATCGCATTTGTAAAATTGCTTTTATTCAGCTCATTGGTGGTATAGATTCCATAATGGCTGTAGTTTATACTGGAAATAATGATGGTGGACAATATCAGTAGCATCACCGGTATGACCGTGATGATGCTTTTTTTCACCTTATCCTTTTTCAGCAGTTCTTTTTTTAAGATTATCGAAATCCCTGTAATGACGATTACTCCCACCACCAAGGGAATAATCCAGATTCCATCTTCCCGGGTATGCCAGAGCGAAGCCAATCCAAGCCCTGCACTTATAGCCCAGAGGATTTGAATCCATTTTTTTTCAAATCGATTCAGGTAAACTGCAAACATGCTTCCACTGATAATTAATGCCTGGGTAGCCGTCAAACTATTTCGGTAGACCCGGAGAAATGTTTCATCTGCGAATGAAATCGGATTGAATAGCAGTGCCAAAAAAATAATAAAGAGCGGAAACTCTGTCTGAAATAATCTTTTTATCCCGAAGACAAAAATCATGCAACCAAGAGAATAAATTCCCGGAATCGACATTGAATATGGTATCCTTAAAAAATCATTAACCACCAAAAAAAGGGGAAAGAACAAGCCTTTTACCAGCGTTTTTTCCGAATATTCACCTAACCACTCTCCGTTAATTAACGAATCTGCCATATTGATCATTAAGCGATCATCATGTCCTGCTCCGGCATGGGCAAATAGAGGCATGTTAATGACCAATAATTGTTTGATCAAAATAAAACTAATCATGAAAATAACTAACCGATATTTACTAATATATATCCGCAACCGATTCTTTTCTGTTCCAGAACCTGTCAATACCATCTTATTACCCTTTCCCGGTTTATTCTTCTGGCAAAATAACAGGCAACCTAAATTTTCTCTAGCTTGCCTGAAATGCCGCTATTTTTTTCGTTCGATTTCCAAAATTCCCAAAAAGAAACTGGCAAAAATCAATTCGATTCCGATGGCAATCAATGTCGTTGCCGGTATCGTTATTTTCATGATCGATTCTGGTTGTAGGTTACCAAAAGAGTTGTTGCCCCAGATTACAAAAGCAAAAATGGTCGCAACAATGCCTAATAAAGTTAAAATAACGCCAATCACGACACCCTTTTCGACAGTAAATTTCTCCAGAATACCAACGGTTTTAGGGCTATTCGGGATAAATCCTGAGCTTAATGCATAGGCTTTGGTAAACATTGAAAACAAGCTGATATTGACACCCACCAACAAACTTGCCGATCCATACATCATTGTATTAATACCAAAGTTAACATTTCCGATTTTTGTTGGCCCCACCCCGATGATAACCATCATCAGCAGTCCGACGACTGATAGAATCAGACCTGGATACAAGAATGTCCAGTTGGGACTGTACATCATCAGAAATTTCAGATGCCGCCAACCATCCCGCCAACTTCTCAAGTGAGGGGGGCGTGACCGACCATCCGGAGATAAGGTTGTTGGTACTTCGATCATTCTCAGTTTATGCAAGGTTGCCTGGACAACCATTTCACTGGCATATTCCATACCCGTTGTTTGCAACTGAAGGCTCTGAATCGCGGCTCGATTATATCCTCTTAGCCCACAATGAAAATCTTTAATATCGCTGGGGTAAAAAATCCGCCCAATAAACGACAGCACCGGGTTTCCCAGATACTTATGCAGTGGTGGCATCGCCCCTTTTTCAATTCCGCCTTTAAATCGGTTACCCATCACCAATTCATAGCCATCTCTGAGTTTTTCCAGAAAAGGCATCAGGTTCAAAAAGTTATAGCTATCATCCGCATCTCCCATGATGACATATCTACCTCTGGCGTTTTCACTGCCGCCTCGCAGCGCACTTCCATATCCCTTTTGTTCGATATTAACAACGCGAGCACCGTTTCTTGTTGCGATCTCCTGAGACCCGTCCGTACTGCCGTTATCAGCAATCAACACCTCCCCGTTCACATGGTTATCTTTTAAGAAAGACATTGCCTTCTTGATGCAAATTTCCAATGTCTCAGCTTCATTCAGACAAGGCATTAATATCGTTAACTCGATTTCTCTTTCTTCCAATTGTTTATCCTCTTTATATCTTATATTTTTTATCTGCTTTTTCAACTATATAAACAACCTGTATTTAATTAATCAGGCTTCTTTTCTCCAAATCTCATTTAGCATGTTCAGATGTCTTTCAAAGTTATGTCGGTGTTGTTTTTTTAACACTTGCAAGATGACCCCACTGAAAAAACTGATGATGGCAATAATCCATAAGGCAGTGATAACAATCAGAGTCGGATATTTTGCTACCATGCCCGTTTCAAAGTAGTTCATCAAAATAGGCGTAAAAAAGACCCCGCTGATGATCAACAAAACTAATGAAATCATAGAGAAAAACAGATAGGGCTTCGTATCTCTGAATAGGGTTCCGATGGTCATTAAAACCTTGTAGCCATCTGAGTAAGTATTGAGTTTGGACTCACTGCCTTCTGGGCGATCCCGATAGTCAATTGGTACCTCAACGATTTTAAAATTATTATCCAGCGCGAAAATTGTCATTTCTGTTTCAATTTCGAATCCCTTTGATGTTACCGGAAATGATTTGATGAATTCTCTGGTGAATCCCCGAGCACCGGTCATAATATCTTTTACTTCTGCTTTAAACAAAACATTAATCAATTTTCGAACCAGCACATTTCCGATATTATGAAAAGGGCGTTTATTCTCCGTAAAATAGGTCGATGACAGTCGATCGCCAATGGCCATATCTGCCCGTTTTTGATAAATTTGTTTTTCCAATTCCAGAGCAAACTCGGCGGGATAGGTATCGTCTCCATCAGTCATTATATAACAGTCTGCATCAATGTCGCGAAACATCGATCTGACCACGTTCCCCTTTCCCTGCCGATATTCGTACCGTACAATCGCTCCGGCGTTTCGGGCAATTTCATCAGTCCCATCACTGGAATTGTTGTCATATACATAAATATCTGCATGAGGCATCACTACCTGATGATCTTTAATTACTTTTTCGATGGTTTTTGATTCGTTATAACAGGGTATTAATATCGCCGTCTTTTTTCCCTTTTCCATCACTACTCCTTTAATTATAATTTATTGAATATAGTTTAAATCCATTTTCATCTGCCAGTTCATTAAAACTTACTTTCTCATTTGAAAGCAATGATAAATCACGTTTTGAGAAAACATATGCCACTTCCATTTTTTCTAAATCATTAATATTTAAGTTGACTTCGAAAAGATCTGGCGATTTTAAAACAAAGTTTGTTTCATTATTTGTATTGGTCAGATTGATACTAATATGAGCATAACGGTTATATATCTTCTCCTCTGATCCATCAGGATCCAACAAATGCCATCTTTCCAGCGTGGGATAAACATTAGTGGAGTTAATTGTTGGTGCGCCGGCCATTAGCGGTAAGTTAATAACGGGAAAACCGATTTCCGTTCCCGAGTCCACAATCCACAATCCATTTTCCGCCGTATTTATCTGTTGAATCTTTTTGATTAAACTCAATTGATAAATCCCATCCAATCCACTGACAACCGGATTAACAAATAATCCTGCTATAAAAACAATTACGAGTGAGATCACGAACAGCGCCTTTCGAGCCCAATTCTTGTTTCCACTTAAGATGACATAAAAAGATCCAAACAAAAAAAACAAAATCAGAATACTCATCTTTAAATCAAGATAGCCTTCATATATTTTCAGTGATAATAGTGTGATCACCACACTCATGATCATGGCACTGCCCGCTTTTACCCATTTTGAAAACGCACCTTCAAATAAAGCCAGGGCTCGAATCAGCAACAGTATATTTAAGAACCCAACGGCCAGAAAAGCCCGGACCGGTTTTGAGTAACTTAATAGTGTGGCTTTTGCCAGCCATTCCGGCCACGGAAACAAGCACCATAATATCAGCGCGGCATTTGCTGCAAGCATCAAGATTAATAATTTATCGGCTTTCTTTTGTTTGAACAGGACCCAAGCTGTCAGAATTATTCCCATCGGGAAGAAATCAAAATAAACTGCCAATTCACAAAGATTTGCATATGTCAATTCCCGGGAAAAAGTGAAAAAGAGATTCCCCGGATATAAAAACAATCGCGAAACCTGGTTTCCCCCTGTCTCAGCACTCCCTCCCGGATAAACGGTATTCATTACCGAACTGATCGTTCCCCCGGATTTAGATAAAATATAAATCATACCAAGGCTTAAAAATAAAATTAACCCGATGCCAATACCCACATCTTTTTTATTCCAAATAAAGTGTTTCTGATTTTCCAGAACCACACCAATGAACAGTGCCATAAATACATAGGCCAGCGGAACTTGCCAGGCTGGATAAAAGGTTAAAATGTATCCGCCTGCACAAATCAACACCACCAGGGCATAAAGAGATCGCTTAAAATAATTCTGATTATTCATATATAATGTGATCATAATCAAAGCTAATTGACCAAAAACCAGCATTTCAACTAGTCCATTGATGGCAAACCACCACTGAACAACCGGAGACCAGGTGATCAGCAGCGCATAAATCAGTGAGAGCAATTTACTCTTTTGGGTGAGGATCATCCCAAACTCAAAAGAGACCAGGAATAAGGCAATGACCCGGCCGATCCAAAAAAAAGACAACCCTTTTGCTGGAGCCAGCAATAGATAACCCCAATGAAAGGGACGGAAAAATATGGCAATATCTCTCACCGGCTGGCCATAAATAATAAAGGTGTCGGTCAATGTCCCCCGGATGGTTTCGCTGAAATAGGGGAATAAACCGGAATTATTATAATACTGCGACAACATCATTGGCGTATTGACCGCCCACTCGTCACTGCGGATACCTCTCGATATGCCAATTAATGGTTCATATACACTGGTCAGGTTGCTTAAATAATTCTGCCAATACAAAATCGATGAACCATGAATTTCAAAAAAGACAAGCACAATCAGCAGTATTCCCGAAATCCAGAAACGATATTGATAAATAAAGTCAGTCAGTTTTTCAACCCCATAGTTATTCACAAAAATACTTAAGCCAATACCCAAACCCATAAAAAAGAACAGTCTGAGATAATGAACCGCATGAATAATCTGACTGATTCCTGCCCAGGATTGAAAAAATCCAATGGCGATTTTATTTTCAATCATTAAAAAATATAATTCACTAAAACCAGCTAATATCAGTGACAAAATGATTAAGATAGCTATCTTTATTTTTCTATTTCTTACTATTTCACTCAATATTAATACCCACTCTCAAACACCGCTTTAAATGTCATAAAAAAGACTTTGATGTCAAACCACAGGGTCCATTTTTCGATATACTCGATATCACACTCGATCCGTTTATGAATCGATGTATCGCCCCGCCATCCCTGTACCTGAGCCCAACCGGTGATTCCCGGGCGGACATGATGTTTAATCATATATTTGGGAATCTCGTGTTGAAACTGGGTAACATAGTGAGGCCGCTCGGGGCGGGGTCCAACGATACTCATATCCCCTTTGAGCACATTGAAAAACTGTGGCAATTCATCAATACTGGTTTTTCTGATAAACGCTCCAAATTTCGTTTTTCTTGGATCGTCTTCAGTGGTCCATCCCAATTCACCGGGAATGGCTGTATCACAGCGCATCGATCTGAATTTGTAAATCCAGAATTCTTTTCGTCCCATTCCGACCCGAATCTGCTTGTAAATAATCGGTCCTGGTGATGTCAGCTTAACTAGAATAGCCGTCACCAGCATGATCGGTGAAACCAGTATCATAATCAGAATTGAAAGAATAATATCAATCACGCGCTTGATCCATTTATTCAACGGCTGATCCAGTGGAATATAGCGGGTATTTATCAGGGGAATCCCATCCAGTTCATCAAAATAAGCTGTTGTTCCCTGAATCAAATGAAAATAATCCGGGATAATCTGGGTTTTAATCCCCTGGTATTCGCAAATATCGATGACTTCATCGATGCGCTTATAGCTGGTATTAGGCAACGCAATAATGACCTCATCAACCTGATATTCTTCAAGTATTTCATTCATTTCCCGGGTTTTCCCGAGGATCGGAATCCCATCTTTATCGCTCTTATGGTAGTAATCGTCGACATACCCGGTGACCTTATAGCCCAGCTGCCGATCTCCGGCAACTTTGGCGGCAAAAGTCTGGCCGATACTGCCGGCTCCCACAATAATAATATACTTAATATTAAAGCCTCGCTCCCGGGCCATTCTCAGAATCTTTCGAATCGAGCCCCGCTCCAGAATCATCAGCACGGTGGAGGTAATAAAGAAAATACCCAACATGTAGCGGGAAAAATGGATGCTTTTCATGGTAAACAAGGCCGACATTAAAATCGCTATCCCAATGATATTGGCAAAGACAATTTCTCGGCATTCTTTAAAAAAACGTTGTTTGCGATAGGGTTGGTAGAGACCGAAGAAAAGAAAAAGGATCAGATAGAGCGGAATAATAATCGCCAACAAGTCGATATACGCCCGTAAATTCATGGTTCTCACGCCATCGTCAAAAAATGGCGAGACAAAGCGAATATACCAGGCAAATAATAGCGAAGCCGTCACCACACACATATCAAACAATACCAATATAAAGTTAAAGAAACGCTGATTACTTTTTATCATTCCTAGTCTCCCTTTCCCGATTTTTATTTCCTACGAGTATTTTTAGCCAGTGCTATTTTTTTCATGATCGTCGTTCCCGTGATTACGCACCACCGAGTAAGACCATTATACTTATCCTGATAATGCTTATTGTAAAAAATTGTCATGGAATCATAAAATGCGGCAATAACTTTGGGGTTCCGTTTTCCAATGCCACTGGCTTTCTTATGATGAAAAATGCGAATTTCCGGGTAGTACATGATCTGATACCCGGCCTGTTTGATGCGATAACACCAATCGACATCTTCTCCGTACATAAAAAAATCCTCATCCAGCATCCCGACCTGATCGATGACAACCCGCGGTACCAGCATAAAAGCGCCCATAATACAATCGATGGAGCATGTTTTGTTTTCATCCACATAGGTCAGATTATAGGCACCAAAACGGGTGCTTTCAGGAAATGCGGTATCCAGATTAAGACTGTGATAAAGCCCATTCAATGGTGTGGGAAAGCTTCGTTTACAGGCTGGATCCAACTTCCCTGAAGGCAGCAGCACCTTACAACCGAGAGCGCCAATATGTTTATGATCTTTGATAAATGCCACGGCACCTTTTAACGTATTCAGATCAACAATCGTATCGGAATTCAACAAGAGGACATAATCACCCTGCGACGCTTCCATCCCGATGTTATTGGCCTTTGAAAAGCCCAGGTTTTCCGTGTTTTTTATGATTGTTATGGCTGGAAACTGCTTTTCTATGGCTTCGACGCTGCCATCTTTCGAAGCATTATCCACCAGGATGATTTCATAGTTTAAACCTTTGGTATTGCTTTTGATGATTGAGTCAATACAATTTGATGTCAATTCTTCTGTTTTATAATTAACAATAATAATCGATAAATCCATTTTTAGCCTTTCTTAAGCCTTTTTGTCTTTCAAAAGACATTATATTTTACCATACAGCCTATAAATATGGAAGGGCCGAAATGGAAACTGTATTTACTTCCTAATTTTATTTTCAATAAACCGAAATACATTTAATATCAATTGTGCTTCGATTAAAAAATAATGCCCCAGATTTTTCAGTTGAAAAGGAATCTTTTCAATTTTTTTGTGGTTTTTCAAGCCTTCCTTAATTCCCGTTGCATAATCTCTGCCAAAGCCCCTCTTTAAAAAAAGTACATATTTAACTAAAAATCCCAACAACAAAAACGGGCTATTTACAAGCAACTGCATCAGGGGCATGTTTTTATAGGCCACATAAATATTGTTGCGTGCCGAAATTTGCACTTTAAACGGGCTGTACTTTTGTCCTTCTGCGGTCGTTGCGCTGCCAATATGATAACAAATGGCTTTAGGTTCGTAGCGATTTTTATACCCGTTTATTAAACCCCGATATGAAATATCCACATCTTCCATATAGGCAAAGAACGCCTCATCAAATAAGCCGATCTCATTTAAGACCGCTCGGCGATAAATCCCGGCCCCGGCACAGGTGCTAAAAATTGCTGTTGGCTTATTATGGGAATTCACTGATTGCCCATCGCCCCGTTTATACCCCCAACCGAGTATGTTATAGAAATCACCGGTATCATCCAGCTTATCTCGTTCATAATAACGGATCATTTTTGAGCTCACTGAAAATACCCGGGGGTTGTCATCAATATGCAGATATAGATATTTCACAAAATCCGGATCAGCTACCACATCATTATTTAAGAGCAAACAGTATTTTCCCTGGCTCGCCAGAATCCCCTGATTAACGGACTTGTCGAAACCCGAATTAACCGGATTTTCCAATAAGGTTACATTTTTATACGCCTTTATGATATTGACACTGGTGTCTGTCGAACAATCGTCCACGACGATAATTTCCATCTGTCCAAACTCACTAAAACTTTGAATCATCATACTATCCAGGCAGTTGGCGATAAAATTCTCCCCATTGTAGTTTGGTATAATAACTGAAACGTCACACTTCATAAAATCTTCCTTTATCTCTATAAATAGTCCGTTTCATTATAACACAGGATCTTCCTTTACTAAACAAAAAGAGACCAGGGCTACCTGTTCCCAGTCTCTTTTACGATCAATCCTTTAATTTGCGTTACTGTAAGGGTTGTGAAAATCAATCCATATTTCCGGATCAACACAGGCATAATCTGCATTGACTATGGCGCCAAAATGAAGATGGGGACCATAGGCGTTGTCAATATATTTGCCCTGGGCATTATAGCCAGATCCTCCGACTGATCCAATCTTTTGGCCCTTACCAACTGCTTGTCCCACACTCACGTTGATCTCCTGCAGGTGTCCATAAAAGAACGAAACGCTTTCCCCATAGCGATCCGTCGTTCGGATTCTGACATAGCGCCCATAACCCATAAAATAGCCCGCCTTTTCTACCACACCATTCCCAACCGCATAACAAGGTGCATAATAGGGAGCCGGGATATCAACCCCTTCGTGGATATCGTCCCATCGCGGTCCAAACCAATCGGTGGGATCACTGGCATTTGGTTTGTAATTCTTATCCATCGGATAGTAGAAAAAACCATAAACAGTGGCAGTATTCTGCAAAATCTTTTTACTTGCGTCTTTTACAAAAACAGTTTTTCCGTTTTTGTCAACCAGATAAGCGTGAGAAATAAACTCATCAACAATAATATTGTAAGCTCGCAAATTAATGGTAGCTTCCCAAGTATGATTGCCAATGTAGGTTGCCTGTTCCCAGCGTAGATCATCCTGTCCATTAGAACAGCTCCAGGTTGGGAACATGATGCCTGTTACCCCGTTTTCATTTGCCACATTTTTTATTCGCACTTTGTAAATATTGTTGAGCACCGCATTGTCATATTCAATAGTCGGGTTAATATTTGCCATGGTAAATTCAGCGTTGGCAAAAGCAATGTTCCCGCCCGCCGTTCCCCAGAGGTAGGCATGAATAACATAGACCCCGGTTTCAAACCCATGATTTTCTATGTTAACATAAGCGTAAAACTCACCATCGGGACCTAAGGCCCCCTCGTACCATTTTAATTCATCTTGGCCATTTCGATTTGACCACACTGCAAAGATTACGCCCTTAACCCCAGTCTTAGCCGAACAGTTTTGTGTACTGATTGAAAATTTTGATATATCGCTGTCATGCTGAACTTTCAATTCCAAGGGTTCCTTCAAGAACGGGTTACTAATGACCTGTTCCATCGCGCCACTGTATTTTTGCTGCCCATCTTTATTTGTCACATAAACATGGGTAATAAATGTATCATAACTCCGTTTATAGTCATCGATTGAAATGGTGGCTTCCCAAGTATCATTTCCCACATAGATACCTGTTTCCCACCGTAAATCATCATGTCCATCTGCCTGACTCCAGGTGGGAAAACTCACTCCCGTGACGCCATAAGGATTACTCACCCCACTTATTCTAACTTTATACGTGCTGTTTACTACCTCTCCTAGGGAGATTGATGGGTTGGACGTTCCTAAGCCGATTGTATTGGCAAAGGTTTTAGCCACCTCTCCCTGCAATCCATAGATATAGCTATGGACATGATAATCACCAGTTTCAAATCCATGGTCTTTAATATCCACTGTAAAGCTGTATTCACCACTACTATTGAGCGTGCCTTCATACCAATGGATATCGTCCTGACCATTTCGTTCAGACCAGACCGGAAACAAAACCTTACTGATCCCTGTTTTTCCTGCGTACCCAACAGTGTTTACTGTAAACCGCGTTATATTTTCAGCTGTTTGTGAAACATTTACTTTTAAATTATTAACATCGAGAGCCGTCGCTAATATTTCTGATGCGTCCTCAACTGGCTTTGCTTCATCAGTGGTTAATTTTTCCGTTTCTTTTGTCTGTGAGTCCAAAATGTTACTATCAGGGCTATCTTCGGTATCTTTAACATTTTCTTTTAATTGCGTCTGTGCGGGGTCTGCTAATATTACTGTTTCTTCTGATATCATATTCCCCTGATCAACAGAGTCCGTTGATTCCTGGGCCATCATTTGACCCGATGAAAAAAACATGATCAATATCCAACAAATGGTCAATGGTTTTATCCAGCTTTTCTTAGCTGTGCTTTTTATCATTTTTTTGCCCCTTTAATAATCTTTCCCTTTATCCCTACACTATCATTGAACCATTCCCGACGTCAAGACATAGAAGTAAAAAAAACAGAGCTGAATTTTTTCAGCTCTGTCTCTTAAATAACTAAAACTTTTTCATAATCGTTTTAACCTTACCTGCGTAGGTCGTATCGGCTGCCCAGGTTCCCGCCAGTTCTTCAACGGAAACCGCTCTTAACCGAAGGGAATCATTCCATCGTGGATCAACTTTCGTTTGATTCAAAGCAGCACTGCTGGCATAACATTTTAAGTGTTGTACATGTCCTCTGATTCCGGTTTGAAGACCTACCTTGTTATACCCATACACCGTTGCGAAATCATAACCTGGCACGCCTCCGGTGGCACCCAAGCCGGCGAAATTAAATTGTGCCGGCTTGACGTCGCCGCCAAACTGAAGACTTCCGGTTTCCAGCATTGCCTGTGCAAAGGCAACCTCGGCGCGAACGCCTTCGGCATTACACTCACTGATATAAAGCTCAACAAAGGTTTCCAGATTGACCCCGAGATCATTGTAAATCTGGGGATAGACTTTTCCCGTCCCCTTATAATAGGCCACTAATTGAGCCGCCGTTACGGTTGTTGCACCCATAATCGGGGTTTCCACATATCGAACACTGACTGAGGTATTGCCCAGGAATACTGACCGCCCATCCGTTTCCACGCCATAAGCGTGAATCGAATAGGTACCACTGTCCCCATTATGGTTTTTAGCGTCAATTGTCACCTGGTAGCTGCCATCACTTTGTTTGGTGGCCGTATACCATTTAATGTCATCCTGACCATTCTCATCGCTCCAGGCTGGAATCAGAATGTTTTTGATTCCGTTTGGCGCGGTAATACCACTTACTGTTGCGGTAATAATATTTTCAGTCACGGTCGCTTTTACTGTTGTTGCTGACATTGGTGTTGTTGCCACACTGACTGAAGAATTCCCTAAAAATGTCATTTTTCCGTTGGTATCTGTTCCATAAACATGGATACTGTAGCTCCCACCGGAGTAATTATGATCTTTGATATCAATGGTCACATTATAACTGCCATCACTTTGTTTGGTGGCCGTATACCACTTCAGATCGTCCTGCCCATTATTGTCACTCCAGATTGGTACCGTGATAGAAGCGACGCCACTTGGCGCAGTGATTCCTTTTACTGTTGTCGTAATCTTGTTGCCTGATACGCTTGCCGTCACACTGGTTGCCGTCATCGGTTCGACTATAACTTTTACAACTGCACTACCAACAAAGGTCATTCTATTGTTACTATCTTTACCATAGGCGTGAATATTATAGGTTCCGCCATCGTAGTTATGATCTTTGATGTCGATGGTTATTTTATAACTGCCATCAGTCTGCTTCGTTGCCGTATACCATTTGATATCATCCTGACCACCAGTTTCACTCCAAATTGGTATTGCCATTTCAGTAATGCCATTCGGTGCCGTGATCCCTTTGACGACTGCTGTGATTTTGCTCCCGGAGACACTTCCGGTTACACTGGTCGCGGTCATTGTATTAACTTTAACGGTTGCCGTTGTACTACCCAAAAATGTCATTTTATTGTTACTGTCGGTTCCATAGGCATGAATATTATAGCTGCCGCCATCATAATTATGATCCTTGATGTCGATGATTACCTTGTAGCTGCCATCCGTCTGTTTAGTTGCCGTGTACCACTTAAGATCATCCTGACCGCCGCTTTCACTCCAGATTGGTATTGACATCGATGTGATACCATTCGGCGCGGTTATTCCTTTTACCGTTGCCGTAATGGTGCTGCCGACTACTCCGCTTGTTACACTGGTTGCCGACATTTTTTCCTGCACCGATGAGGTTACATTTGCAGTGGTATTCCCTAATAAGGTATATTTACCGTAAGAATCTACACCATAACAATGCAATTGGTAATCGCCACTGGTATAACCATGATCTTTAACATCCAGGGTCACACTGTAGCTGCCATCACTTTGTTTGGTCGCAGTATACCATTTCAAGTCGTCCTGGCCACCCTCATCACTCCAGGTTGGGATATAAATGACCTGTAATCCATTGGGGGCTGAAACACCTTTAACAGTAGCCGTAATTTTATCGCCGCTAACCGTGGCCGCAAATCCTGATGCTGTCATTGGTGATGTTGCGGCTCCAAAAAGCTCGCTGACACTTGCCAAAACCTGGTCAGCCATTTTCTGCTGATTAGTCCCATCGGCCAATTTCAGTGATTCTGCATTATTAGATACAAACCCTGCTTCAATCAGCACTGAAGGCATGCTTGTTTTTCGCGTGTAGGCGTCATCCCGCTCAACAATCTTGTCTCGACTGGGAACATAGGTTAAATTCTGCTTGAAATTCTCATTGAGCAGATTTGCCAATTCCTTCGATTTTAAGGCAATGGTTGGTGGTGTCGCATCCAGATCAGCAGTCGATCCATCAGACCAGAGCCCGGTTTTTTGATAGATTCCATTATTATCAACCGTTGGATGATAACTGCTCCAGTAAAATTCATAACCGCTGGCTGTCGCCGAACCGGAATTATGGTGAACACTGATGAACAAATCAGCCCCTAAACTGTTGGCGGCATTGCATACCGTTGTTGAATTATTTGTTGTTGTCGCCAGCATGGTTGGCAAGCCGGGGTTTCCTGGAATCTGATGACTCAGCATGGCATTATAGCCGCTATTTCGTAAGGTTGTGACAATTTTAATGGCTAATGCATTATTAAGATCCACTTCCGTAATGCCCGTTGTTTTGTTAACAGCGCCTGTATCGGTTCCAGATTGATGCCCCGGATTAATCACGATCGTGGTGCTTGCGGCATTAACCGTCGTACTGAAATACGAAAAGAAAGTAAATAGCGTGAGGATGACGATCACCCCCAAGGCGATCTGCTTTCTTCTGTTTCTAATACTCTCCATCATTTTCCTCCTTTCTTTAAAATTTTCGCCCGATGTCATTACACTTATAGTTGTAACGATAATATCACAAATATTTTACATCGTCAATTTATTCGTTACATCTAATGGATGCTTAAGTTAAATCTCATTCTTTTCATCTTCTTCAGATTTTCCTCTTACATAACCCACGATATCCACACAAATTGCGTAATTTCCATCAACTCGAGTCAAGTTCCGGTTATAGTAGGGATCGTTCTTGATGTATTTTAACCAATGATCCTTCATATATTTAATTTCACTGTTGAAACGCTTGTATTTGGAATAGGTATCCTCCGCGCCTCGGGATTTTGATTCATAGTGATAGAGTTCCACATTGTGAAGCCAGACATTGTATTTTCCCGCCTCGTAAAGCTTGAGACAGAAATCGACATCATTAAAGGCTACTGTCAGTTTTTCTTCAAATCCATTAACCCGATCAAAATCTTCCCGTTTCACCATCATACAGGCCGCCGTCACTGAAGTGTAGTTATTCGTCGTAACGAGTTTTCCAAAGTAACCATAATCACCCCGGGGATAGCCCACATGTCCATGTCCGGCAACGCCGCCCATTCCCAATAAGACGCCGGCATGCTGAATGGTATTGTCGGGATAATATAGTTTTGCTCCGACTGCGCCAACATGTTCCTGCTGAGCATAGCTGACCATCCGTTTCATCCAGCCGTTGGTAATAACGGTGATATCATTATTCAGGAACAGCAGATACTCACCTTTTGACTCCTGTACTGCCAGATTATTTATTTTTGAAAAGTTGAAGGGGATATCAATCCGCACCACTTTAAATTGATCCGGGTATTTTTTTGTATAGTATTCAAAAAGCTTGAAAGTTTCTTCTTTTTCACTGCCATTATCGACAACGATGATTTCAAAATTTTCGTAAATAGTTTTCTCATAAATCGAATCAATACAAGCTTTTAAATCTGCCGCATTGTCCCGGGTTGGGATAATCACCGATACTAAACCATTGTTTACAATTTCATACTCAATATTATAAACGCCGGGAAAAGCCCCATGGCTAACCGTGCCCTTAATCTGCCGTCTTTCCAGAGCATCTTCAAGAGACTTTAAACCCGCTTCGAAGGCATAACCTTTTGAATCCGGATTGACTGCGGTAGAATTACTGATCATCCGCCAGTGATACAAGATCTTCTGGATATGGAAAATCTGATCTGTTTTCTCAGTGAAGCGAAGCACCAGATCATAATCCTGAGCCCCTTCATAACCTTTTCTGAAGCCACCGATTTCGTCGATAATGGTTTTACGGTAAACACCAAAATGGCAAATATAATTGGTCGCCAGGAGAATGTCCGGCGCCCAGTTCGTTTTGAAAAATGGCTGGCTTCGTTTATTATCCTCGCTTAACTTGTCTTCATCGCTGTAGATAAGATCGGCTTCGGGATGTTCGTTTAATAATTTAACCACTTCGAATAATGCAAATTCGGCCAACGTATCGTCATTATCCAACAGCCCTATAAACTCACCAGTGGCAATCGCCAGGGCCGAGTTTGACGCCTCCGAAATATGACCGTTCTCTTCCCGGTAAACCACCTTGATTCGGGAATCCAGCATTTTGAATTCTTCCAGCAATGGTTTAATATGGGCATCCGTAGAATTGTCATCGGCGATGCACAATTCCCAGTTTTCGTAGTACTGATTGCGAACCGAATCAACGCAGGCTCTGAGCCATTGTTCTTCAACATTATACACCGGCATGACGATAGAAACCTTAGGTTTATAAGCAAAACCGCTTATTTCTTCCAAGACCACTTTTTTATCATAATCTTCATGGACTTCAATCCAGAAATCATAATTTTCCTGATTTTTATACTTCAATTCAAACTTTATTTTTCGGATTGTATTTTTTAGTCCATTGCGACTGAGATATCCCACCGTTCGAGTAGTAACTCCCACCAGTCGTTTGGCATTAAAGAGATTCGGTTTTTTTAAATAATCATAGTTTTTTTTCAAATTAATCGGGACAATGCGAACATTATTTTCATCTTTTAATTTGAGTTTCAACTTTTCGCCATATGTTTTCTCGTCAAACTCTATAATAAAGCCAACCTTGGCATCATCTGGCAGTGAGTACTTGTTGTTGACGTCAATTCTGAAATCCCGTTTGAATTGAATCCCAACTGCTTCTCTTCCTAACAAATACAATTCGACCGGTTCTTTGGTTTTAGTGTTAAAGGCCCATCCCTGGACAGTGGCACATCGACTCGCTTCATCTTTTACAATTTTGTCGATGAAATATTTTATTTCTTCCTGTTCAATAACTGATTTCTTTTCCATACCAATAACCTTCCTCTATCATTATTAAATTATTTCCCATTGATGTTCCATATGAACCAGACCTTCGGTAAAATAATCGGCTACAACCGAGATCACAAAGGCCGCGGTTTCATAATCCAGGTTGACAATGCTTTTATTTGCAAAAAGCCCGATATCCACTTCATATTTTCCACCCAGCAACGGTAGCTTGGGCACCACATAACGGACATGATGGATTCCTTTTGTTTTGGGAATCGTCACCCCATCTAAATGAGTGTTCGGGCCAAAAATATATTGTCGGTCAATGGTATAAAAAGCCACTCCTACCAGGGGTTCACTGGAAAGATCATCATACAGCTCATACTCAATATCGACACTGAAATCATCAAAGGTATTCAGGGTTTCCGTATTACAGCTCACTGAAATAATTTTTCCCAGACTTGCTTCAAACTCCATTTTTTCAGCCAGTGGATTGCCCTTTTCCAGTGCTTTCTGTTCCATGGATTCTTTAAGCATTTCGCTTTCATACATATCAATAACATGGGTGACCTCATCAAACATCCGCATCTCGCCATGATCGATCCATACCGCTTTGGTGCAAAAGCGTTTGATTTGTTCCAGCGTATGGGAGACAAAAAGTACCGTTTTTCCTGAAGCTTTAAATTCTTCCATCTTATTGATACATTTTATCTGGAATTTTGCATCACCAACGGCCAGCACCTCATCGACAATGAGTATTTCCGGATCTACATTAATGGCCGTCGCAAATGCCAGCCGGGCAAACATTCCGCTGGAATAGGTTTTGACCGGCTGATAAATATATTCACCAATCTGGGCAAAATTGACAATGTCATCTAATTTTTCGTCCATTTCTTCCTTACTGTAGCCCATAATCAGACCATTGGAATAAATATTTTCGATTCCCGTATACTCCGGATTAAACCCAGTTCCCAGTTCCAACAGCGCCGATACCTTCCCATCGACATAAACATCGCCTTTGCTTTGGGTCAGCACGCCGGAAATTATTTTGAGTAGGGTTGACTTCCCTGATCCGTTTTTACCCACAATGCCAATCGATTCACCTTTTTTAATTTCCAGATTGATGTTATTGAGGGCATAAAATTTATGATGATATTCTCTTTTTCGGATAAAGCTCATGGATTCTTTTAAGCGATCCATCGGCCGTTGATATAATTGGTAGATTTTTGTAACGTCTTCTATTTTTATTGCCACATCTGACATAATTTCCTCCACTGATCCGTGATCAACATTTTTCTATAAGACATCAGCAAAATGCGGTCTTAATTTTCGATACACCGCAATTCCGATTAGCAGCAATACAAATGAAAATCCCCAGAAGTACGCTGTCATGACGGGATGTTCCCAAAACCAGCCGGTGCCAAAAAAGCTTTCCCGATATCCCTGGACAATGTAATATAAGGGATTTAATTTCAAAATCCAGAGTAAATTTGCCGGAAATATATTTATATCCCAAAGAATCGGGGTTCCCCAGAAAAGTACTTGCATACCGACATTGATGAATTGCAGGATATCCGTGAAAAAAGGTTGAAGCGAAGCCGTTATCCAGGTCAAACCGGTTAAAAAGACTATCAAACAGATCAGATAATAAACAATCTGGACTAAATGCGGTGTGATTGGCTGACTGTACAACAACATCATCACCACTGTGAAAGCAATAAAAAAGATATGGGTATACAACGAAGAGATGATTTTTACCGTCGGCAGAATTTTAATATTAAAGGTTACCTTTTTAACCAGGTAGCTATATTCCCGAAAACAATTCGTTCCATTCACCAGACACTCCGAAAAGAAAAACCAGACAATAATACCGGTTATCAAAAACAGAATAAAGGGCATCCCGCCGGTGGGAGCCGACTTCAAGCCAACATCAAACACAAACCAATACACCGCTATGGTTACCGTCGGCTGAATAAACGCCCACATAATCCCCAAAAATGATCCGGCGTACCGGGATTTAAAATCATTGATCGAAAATTTCTGGATCAGTTTCCGATTTGCATACAAATCTCTGATATAATCCATTAAATCTTTAAACAAGTACAAACTGACACCTCATTCTTATTCTTAAATGAAAAAGCACAAAAACTGTGCTTTTTCATTTACATCTATTCTACTTTTTCTGTTTTTTTTATTTTTTTCCGTACATATTTTCATAATACTGCTGATAGCCGCCAGACTTCACCTGTTCCAGCCAGTCCTGATTGTTTAAATACCATTCAATGGTTTCGGCAATCCCCTGTTCAAAGGTGTAGGATGGTTCCCATCCCAGCTCGGTGGTTATTTTGGTATTATCAATGGCATAACGACGGTCATGTCCCAGTCGATCTTCAACATAGGTGATCAGATCTTTGTTGATTTTTGAACCATCATTATCAATTTTATATTTACCGGAGCGGAGCATCTTGCCGACATCCTCGATAATTAAATGGACAATTTCAATATTCGCTTTCTCGTTATTGCCGCCAATATTGTAGACTTCGCCGGCTACCCCTTGTTCAAGGATGGTATCAATGCCGCTACAATGATCTTTGACATGCAGCCAGTCTCTGATCTGCATCCCATCGCCATAAACCGGCAGGCTTTTTAAGGCCACCACATTGGAGATCATCAACGGAATCAGTTTTTCCGGGAAATGATAGGGTCCGTAATTATTGGAACAGCGGCTGATGGTTACCGGCAACTTGAAGGTCTGACCATAAGACCGGACTACCAGGTCGGCACTGGCCTTGGATGCCGAGTAAGGGCTGTTGGGAGCGATCGGTGTCGCTTCGGTAAACAGTCCTGTTTTTCCCAGGGCCCCATAAACCTCATCGGTAGATACCTGATGATAGCGAACACCAGCCCGATAGGTCGGATAGCCATTTTCATCTTTTCCGGTTTGCCAGTGATTTTTCGCCTCATCCAAAAGAACCAGGGTTCCCATCACATTGGTTTGGACAAAAATCTCCGGATCTTCAATGCTGCGATCGACGTGAGATTCGGCAGCAAAGTTCACTACCGTATCAAAATTGTATTGATCAAAAAGATTTTTGACAAACGGACGGTCCACAATATCCCCTTTGGCAAACACATAATTGGGGTTGTCTTCAATATCCGTTAAATTTTCCAGATTTCCGGCATAGGTCAACACATCTAAATTGACTATTTTATAATCCGGGTGCTGATTTAGCATATATTTTACAAAGTTAGAGCCAATAAATCCGGCACCACCGGTGACTAATACTGTTTTCATGATTACTCCTTCTATCCTATAAATACGATCTATTCAAATCTTAAGGACTCGCTGATCTCCCTTAAAAAGGGCAGTTGGCCGTCTTTTTCCGAAAGCAACATTTCATCGATTGTCTCGAGAGGCCACTGGATCCCGACTTCCGGGTCATTCCAGCGAATCCCGCCATCATATTCCGGGGCATATAAATTAGTACATTTGTAGTTAAATACCGCTTCCTCGGAAACGACTAAAAAGCCATGGGCAAAACCTTCCGGAATATAAAACATGGTCTTGTTGGCTTCGGTTAACAGCACCCCGGCCCATTGTCCGTAGGTGGGCGAGCCGTTTCGCAGATCCACGGCAACATCATAAACCTCGCCCTTGGTCACCCGAACCAGTTTTCCCTGGGAAAACTTAGTCTGGAAATGAAGCCCTCGTAAAACGCCCTTGCAGGATTTGGACTCATTATCCTGCACAAAGCGCATCGTTAAACCCGCTTTGTGGAATTCTTCCTCGTTGTAGGTTTCCATAAAATAGCCGCGATGATCGCCAAAAACGGATGGTTCAATTATCACCAAGCCGTCGATTTTCGTTTTGATTACATTTATCTTTGCCATAATACCACCTACTTGCCTTTAGAACATTGGATCAGATACTGACCATAAGCTGTTTTCTTCAACGGTTCCGCTAGTTTCAAAAGCTGATCTTTGTCGATAAAACCCCGCAAATAGGCAATTTCTTCGACGCAGCACACATAAAGCCCCTGTCTTTTTTGGATCGTCTCCACAAAATTGGAGGCTTCAATTAAGCTGTCATGGGTTCCGGTATCAAGCCAGGCCATTCCCCGGCCGAATAATTCAACCTTTAAATTCCCCTGTTTCAGATAGGTTTCATTAACGGTGGTAATTTCCAGTTCCCCGCGTTCAGAAGGTTTAATGTTTTTGGCAATCTCCACCACCGCATTATCATAAAAATACAGTCCTGGTACCGCAAAGTTGGATTTTGGATTTTCGGGTTTTTCTTCAATGGAGAGCACGGTGCCATCTTTGGCGAACTCAACCACCCCATAACGTTCCGGATCGGTTACCGGATATCCGAAGATCACCGCCCCACTTTGCAGTTTAGCAGCTTTTCTGATGGTCTCGGTAAAACCATGACCATAAAAAATATTGTCACCCAATACCAGAGCCACATTGTCATCGCCAATGAATTTCTCGCCAATAATGAATGCCTCTGCCAGACCATTAGGGGCATCCTGTACCTCATACACAAAATTCAACCCCAATTCTTCCCCGGAACCAAATAGTCGTTCGAACATGGGGAGATCGTGGGGTGTGGAAATGATTAAAATATCTTTAATCCCGGCCAGCATCAAGGTTGCCAGCGGGTAGTAAATCATCGGTTTGTCGTAAATGGGCAGTAATTGTTTGGACACTGCCCGGGTGATCGGATAAAGTCGGGTGCCGGAACCTCCGGCTAATATAATACCTTTCATAATTGCCTCTTCTCTTGTAAATTGTTTACGCATTCCCGGCGTGCCATCCGCTTTGAGGCCGATTTACAGCGACAGCTAAATCAGGCACGCTTGCGAATCCTGCATTGTTTATTTTAAATTTTCCAGATATTCTACCAGGGAAGCCTGCCAGGGTCTGAAATGGTTCATCTGCAAATCATTTAACGCTTTGTTTTCAAGCACTGAGTATTTGGGGCGCGGTGCCGGTCGGACAAATTGCTCTGAGGTTACCGGTTCCACCTGGATATCAATTCCTGATAGTCTGAAAATTTCGACGGCAAAATCATACCAGCTGCATTGTCCTTCACAGGTGCCGTGGTAAAGTCCGTAATGATCGGTATGGATCAAATCAATAATCGCTGCTGCCAGGTCAACGGTACTGGTTGGCGAACCCACCTGGTCATTGACAACCGTCAGTTTGGGATTTTTTGAGGCCAGCTCCAGCATGGTTTTAACAAAGTTATTACCGTCCCCATACAGCCAGGCAGTCCGGACAATAAAATACTTGGGTGCCGTTTCGGAAACAGCTTTTTCTCCCGCGGCTTTGCTTTCCCCGTATACTGTTTTGGGGTCGATGGGATCAGTTTCCAGATAAGGCCGCAACGCGCCATCCATTGTAATCCCCGCACCATCAAACACATAATCAGTGGATACCTGAACTAAAACAATATCCTGATCGCGGGCGATTTCCGCTAAATATCTGGGACCGGCGGCATTTATCGCCATGGCCAGATCTTTTTGGGTTTCGCATCCATCGACATTGGTCAAAGCGCCGCAATTGATAATCACGGTTGGTTGCTCTTTGGCAATAATTGCCGTCATTTTGTCTTTATCGGTAATGTCAAATTCGGGAATATCATATCCAACATGGTCAATCTTTTTTTTCTGCAGTTGCCGGGTTAATTCCCGACCCAGCTGACCGTTTGAACCGGTTAATAAAACTTTCATATTTCACCTTATTTCATCGTTCTTGTTGTGTTTATCTTTTCTGGTTTTTCGCTGTTTTTAAGCTGTCAAGCCATAAAAATTCATTGTCATTATACTGTATATCCTTAAAAAAGTCTATTTTTTTCTAGATTCTTTCAGGTTTTTAAGATAATAGACTACACCAAAAAAAGTCTTTTTCAGTTTAATATTTGATCATAAACGATAATTCAATGTTTTTTTAAGCATATTTATGTTATTATTGGTTGATATGATTATAGCTCGTTAAATCGAAAGGAACCTTTATGAAAAAGAAAATAATTTTAGTCATCCTATTTCTGATCGTCTCACTAATAGGCACCGGACTAGTATATGGCTTTAATACCATCAGCCAGATAAATCAAATGGTTGCCGAACCAAAAATGGATGAGGCTGATTTAAAAGTTAATAATGATCTGGATATTGATACCATCAATATTGCCGTTTTTGGAGTGGACGGACGTAGCGACATTGAGGGTGATCGTACCGATACGATTATGATTGTCTCGATGGATTTCAGAAATGGAAACATCAAGGTTACCTCGGTCATGCGTGACTTACTGGTACAAATACCCGAAACCAAAGACACTTATGAAAGTCTTGATAAAATAAATGCTGCCTATGCCTATGGCGGACCTGAACTGGCGGTTAAAACCCTGAATGAGAATTTCGATTTAAATATCAAAGATTATGTGATCGTCAATTTTGATGCTATGGTCGATACCGTTGACGCTCTGGGCGGGGTTGAAGTCAATGTGAAAAATGAAGATGTTCTGGAATGGACCAATAAGTATATTGATGATGTCAACGACAAGGTTGGTAAATCTGACCCTTATCTGCAAACAACCGGGGTGCAAACCATCACTGGCGTTCAGGCTCTGGCCTATGCCAGAAACCGTTTTAGTGATGACGACTTCTATCGTACCGAACGCCAGCGGGAGGTTGTCGGTCAAATTGCCGATAAAGCCTTCAATATTGATATGGCCACCGGCATTAGCCTGTTGGGCAAGGTTTATCCCTACATCAAAACCACCCTTTCAATCAGTGAGCTGACCACCTATGCCAAGGCGTTTTTAGAATCGCCGGATAAACAGTTTATGGAGTTCCGACTGCCCACCGATGCCTACGCGACCACTGCCATGATCAACAGCGTTTCTTATGTCGTGCCGAACAATCTGGTCAATAATGTGATTGCCCTTCATGCCTTTATCTACGGGCCTGCCCAGACGACCACCACGACCGATACCACCACTGCCAGCGGTAGTTCATCAACTGCAACGGATAGTAGTAGTACCGACAACACCTCTGCCAGCACGGGCAACCGCACCAATGTCAACAGCCCGACCACCAGTTCCAACACCAGTGTATCATCGGGAACGACTGCCGGTTCAAGCACCTATACCGCTTATGTCCCTTCAGCTCGAGTCAAGGAAATCAGTGATGCCATCGCCTACTACGCCGGCACCGGTTCATCCACTTCATATAGCGAATCCAGCGACAGTGACAGCAGCAGCGATTATTCCGACTCCAGCAATTCGGGATCGACCTATTCAAACCCGGAATCTTCAGGATCGGATTCTTCTGATAGCTCCAGCTCGTCAGACTCAGATTCCTCCAGTTCGGGCGGGAGTTCTTCCGATTCTGACTCCGGTTCGGGCTCAACTGACTCAGATACTGGTTCTGACTCCAGTTCCGGATCTGATTCCGGCTCAACTGATTCGGATTCGACCGGAGAAAGCAGCTCCGGCGACAGTACATCCACAGAAACGGTTAACTAGTTTTTACTTTTACGAATCAATTCAAGCAAAAGGCGTTATCCCGCGAATTGGGATAACGCCTTTTATTAATGCTTTTTTTATTTTTTGGCAACTATCTTAACATAATCAAAGCCTAGATTAAATCTGTTACCTGCTTTTTCAGCAGTTCTTTTTTCGCCGTAGCTTCTGCCTGGGTTTTTCCGGTTACCGAGAAATAAATCTTTAGTTTGGGTTCTGTCCCGGAGGGACGCAAGGCAAACCAGGAATAGTCATCAAAAATAAATTTCAGGACATTTGATTTGGGCAGATCAATCTCTGATTTCGCTCCGGAAACCATGTCATTGCTGATACCCGCTTCATAGTCATTAAATCCAATCAGTTTGGCATCGGCAAAACCAGGGAAGCTGACCGTTCTGAATTTCTCCATAATGGCCGTGATTTTGGTTTTTCCCGCAATGCCTTCAAGGGTCAAGGCGACCACGTCTTCAATAAAATAACCATGCTTTTCATACAGGCCAAGCAGAGCTTCATAAAGACTCAGCCCCTGTTTTTTATAATAGTCGGTCATCTCACAAACCAGGGCTGATGCGACGACGGCATCCTTATCCCGGGCGTAGTTTCCCGCCAGGTAACCATAACTCTCTTCGTAGCCAAAGGCAAAGGTATAATCGCCGCTTTGCTCAAAATCCGTCATGCATTCGCCGATGTATTTAAAACCGGTCAGCACATCCAACACAGCCGCACCATGTGATTTGGCCACAATCCCCCCCAGTTCGCTGGTGACGATTGTTTTGATAACCACCTTATTATCCGGCAGGTCAGTTCGGGTTTTCAGGTAATAATCAACCAGCAAGGCACCGGTTTGATTGCCGGTAAAGACTTCAAACTCACCGGTTTGATTGCGGCCAACCACCCCAACCCGATCGCAATCCGGATCGGTGCCAATAATAATATCGGCGCCGCATTCATCAGCCAGAGTCATAGCCAGAGTAAAGACCGAACGATCTTCCGGGTTGGGATAGGGCGCTGTGGTAAAATCACCATCCGGCAACTCCTGCTCCGGTACCACAATTACATCCTGATAACCCAATTCTGCCAGGACCCGGCGCACCGGTTGATTACCCGAACCATGCAGTGGCGTATAAACCACTTTCAAGTCACTGTTGGGATTGGGCAGGCAAATGGCTGTTACGGCCGCCGTAAAGGCATTATCCATTTTTTCGCCGACCGTCTTAATGATTTTCTGATTGCGGCCTTCCGCTACTGTCATAATCGGGATATCAAAAACATCCTGAATTTTGGCAATTTCGGCAATTAAGGCATCGGCCGCGGCCGTCACCATCTGGCCGCCATCCGGTCCATAGACCTTGTAGCCATTGTATTCTTTGGGATTGTGGGATGCCGTAATAACAATACCACCGGCAGCTTTCAGCTCCCGCACCGCAAAAGACAGTTCCGGTGTTGGCCGCAGCTCTTCAAACAGGTAGGCCGCAACCCCCATTTTCCCCAGCACCCCAGCCGCGGTTTCAGCAAATTTTCTGGAGTTATGGCGGGAGTCATAAGCAATGACCACACCCTTTTCCCAGTTCTGAATATCCTGCCGCAGCAGGTATTTTCCCAAGCCATAGGTTACCTTAGCCACGGTGTAAATGTTCATCCGGTTGTTACCGGCGCCCATTTTCCCCCGCATGCCCCCGGTGCCAAACTCAAGGTCGGTATAAAAGCGGTCTTCAATTTCTTTTTCGTCAGTGATGGCTACCAGCTCCTGCCGTAGTTCGGCGTCCAGTTCCGGCTGATTTAACCAGTTTTGATAAGCTTTTTTATAGTCCATTGTATTCCTTTCTCCAATCCTTTCGGGTGATCACACAGGCTTGTTAGTCCCTTGCTCAAATCAATCAGATTTATCTATTTATTATTCAATAAGGTTTCTAAATATTTTTTAAAATCGGCGCCCAGTTTATTGTCCCTTAAGCCATATTCTACGGTAGCCTGAAGAAAGCCCAGCTTGTCTCCGACATCATAACGTTTACCGACAAAGTCATAGGCAACCATCTTTTCCATCGCCGCCAGGGTTTTAAGGCCATCGGTGAGTTGAATTTCACCGCCGGCACCCTTGCCGGTATGCTCAAGCACCTCAAATATTCCCGGGGTGATGATATATCGCCCTAAAATTGCCATGTTTGATGGCGCGGTGCCAATGGCCGGCTTTTCGACCAGATCATTGACCTGATACACCCGTTCGCCTACCGCATCCCCGGAAACGATACCATACTTATTGACCTGGTCCGGAGCAACCTGCTGAACCCCGATTACTGATGCCCCATAAGTATCATAGACCTCCACCATTTGTTTCAGGGCCGGGTTTTCATCATTATAAACAATATCATCCCCCAACACCACTGCAAAGGGTTCATCGCCCACAAATTCTTTGGCACAAAGCACCGCATGGCCCAGCCCTTTAGCTTCTTTCTGTCGCACTGAAAAGATTTTCGCCATGTTTGTGATGGCTTCCACCTGCTCCAAGGCCTCGGTTTTTCCGCCAGCTTTTAACAAGGCTTCCAGTTCCGGTACCCGATCAAAATGATTGATGATGCTTTCTTTATTGCGGCCATTGATAATCAATATTTCTTCGATCCCCGATGCCACAATTTCTTCGATAATATATTGGATCGTCGGTTTATCAACAATGGGCAGCATTTCTTTCGGCGTCGATTTGGTAATTGGTAAGAATCGGGTCCCCAACCCTGCCGCCGGAATAACTGCTTTGCGAACTTTTTTCATGTTATTTTATCTCCTTTTCCGGAATTCCCAGACCTGAATAAATAAAACCTTTTGGTGGTTCATCCCCAAATAGATTTCTAAAATCAAAGAAAAAGTTGTCTTTCATGCCGGTCCGAACCCGTTCCTGATCCATTCCTTTGAATTCCCGCCAGCTGGTAATCAGGACAATGGCGTCGGCATCCTGGGCCGCTTCATAAACATCATGACAGTAGGTGATCTCATCCTTCTCGTTGTGCAATCGCCATTTCGCTTCCTGATTTCCTTCTGGACAATAAATTTGCATTTTAGCTCCGTCAGCTACCAGACCTTTGACGATATTAACCGAAGGAGCTTCCCGCATATCGGTGGTTTCCGGTTTGTAGGACAAACCTAAAACGGCAATGGTTTTTCCTTCCAGATTACCCATGATCCGTTTGATTTTTTCGACCATTTTATTTTTCTGTTTCTCATTGGCCTGAATGGCACCTTTGACTACCATAAAATCCTCGCCATAAGCTTTGGCAATCTCTACCAGGGCCTTGGAATCCTTAGGCAAGTCACTGCCGCCATAGCCCGGGCCAGCGTCCAGATAGCCCGATCCAATCCGCTCATCACGCCCCATACCGTTGGAAACATCGAGAATATTAGCATTGGCGTTTTCACAAAGCAAAGCCATCTCATTGATAAAGGAAAGTTTTGTGGCCAAAAAGGCATTGACCCCGTATTTAATCATTTCCGCACTCTGGGGATCGGTGATCACATAGTTTTCTTCTCGGACATGAAGGCTGTCATAAACACTTTTTAAGCGCTCTACCGCGGCCGGCGAGTCCGATCCGATGACCACCATATCCGGTACCAGACAATCCTTGATCATCGAGCCTTTGCGGGCGAAATCCGGATTGCTGATGACATCAAAGGGGATATCCACCTCCCGGTCATCCAGGGTTTTTTGGATCGTTTGCCGGATAATCTGGCAGGTCCCTGGCGGCACCGTTGATTTAATCACCACCGTTACATAACCTTCCATATGGTTGCCGATGCTCTGGGCGATCGGCTTCATAAAGCGGAGATCGGGAAAATCATCATCATTGGTCGGCACTTCACAGGTTATAAAAATGATTTCGCTTTTTTTAATGGCGTTTTGAATATTTGAACTAAAGTACAACCGGCCAGTTGATACTGAAGTCGAAACCAACGCCTTTAATCCCGGCTCATAAATCGGCAATTCACCCTCCGTGAGCATATTGATTGTTTCTTCGTCCGTATCGACGCAGATCACATTCACATCCGAATCTGACAAAATAGAACCATAGGTAATTCCCAGAATACCCAGTCCGATAATACAAATATTCATTCCTTATCCTCCGTTTGCAATGGTTTTAAGTCCTTGTACCATCACATCGCTGTTTACTCATAGTTTTATCATTCATCGATTGACACACAATGTCCCTAACTTTCAACCTAGATTATAGCACAGAAAAAGGGTCTTTAAAACACTTGCCCCCAAAAAGCAAAATAAAAAAAAGAAAGCCGAGACTCATAATGAATCTCAACTCTCTTTTATTTAATTTAAAATCTTTGAATTATAAACCTTCTTTTGAATTGATACGCGCAATTGCTCTTTCCAAAGCTGCTTGAGCTCGGGCTGTATCGTATTTTTCATCCTTAATACGTTGCAGAGCCCGCTCTTTTGCTTCTTGAGCTCGTTTAAGATCAATTTCTTCCGGCCATTCAGCCGCATCGGTTAAAATAATGGTCTCTCTGGGATTAATGGTGGCAACGCCTCCTAGGAGGGTGCCGCATTTACTTTTTCTATCGCCAAAAATTATATTAAAGGTACCAATGGCTACTGTGGTGGTCAGTGGTGTATGCTCTGCAAGCACAGCAAACTCCCCTTCTGTTCCCCGGATAACAATACGCTCGATATCATCATCGAAAAAGATGCCGGTTGGCGCAATGATTTTTAATCTGAAAGTTTCAGCCATTAAAACTCACCTCAACTAACCTTTTATTTTTTTTGCTTTAGCAACTGCGTCTTCGATTGTACCGACCATCAGGAAGGCACTTTCTGGTAAATCATCATGTTTTCCTTCAAGGATTTCTTTGAAGCCCTTGATGGTTTCGCCAATGGTTACATAAACCCCAGCCGTACCGGTAAACTGTTCGGCAACGTTAAATGGCTGAGAAAGGAAACGTTCAATTTTACGCGCCCGGGATACCGTAATTTTATCGGCGTCAGACAATTCGTCCATCCCTAAAATTGCGATAATATCCTGTAATTCTTTGTAACGCTGTAAAATTTCCTGTACTTCACGAGCTGTTTCGTAGTGTTCCTGGCCAACAATTTTGGGATCAAGAATACGAGAAGTAGAATCCAGGGGATCCACAGCTGGGTAAATACCTTTTTCTGTGATGGCACGGTTAAGTACTGTGGTAGCATCCAGATGGGCAAAGGTAGTCGCAGGAGCAGGGTCAGTTAAGTCATCGGCAGGTACGTAAACAGCCTGAACCGATGTAATTGAACCCTTGCTGGTGGATGTGATACGTTCCTGTAGCGCACCCATTTCGGTAGCCAGGGTTGGCTGGTAACCAACCGCACTTGGCATACGACCCAGCAGCGCCGAAACTTCTGAACCAGCCTGGGTGAATCGGAAAATATTATCGATGAAAAGAAGCACGTCCTGGCCTTCCTGATCACGGAAATATTCAGCCATGGTCAGTCCGGTCAGCGCAATCCGCATTCTGGCTCCTGGGGGTTCATTCATCTGACCAAAGCAGAGGGATGTTTTATCAATAACCCCAGACTCCATCATTTCGTAGTAAAGGTCATTCCCTTCACGAGTACGTTCACCAACGCCAGCAAAAACGGATAAACCACCATGCTGGGTTGCAATATTATTGATCAATTCCTGAATCAGTACGGTTTTACCAACACCAGCACCACCGAACAGACCAATTTTACCACCTCGAACGTAAGGACAGATCAAGTCAACGACTTTGATTCCGGTTTCAAACATTTCTGGCTGGGTTTGTTGTTCTTCAAAAGATGGTGGATGACGATGGATCGGGTGCATCGTTACACCGGTTGTATCAAAGGGTTTTCCATCAATTGGTTCACCCAAAACGTTAAACATTCTGCCAAGGGTTGCTTTCCCTACCGGCACTTGAATCGATGCTCCTGTATCCACAGCTTCCTGATTTCTTACCAGACCGTCTGTGGAGTCCATAGCAATACATCTGACAATGTCATCTCCTAGTTGTTGAGCTACCTCAATTACCAGGGTGTGTCCATTGAGTTCAATATTAACAGCGTTGTTCAATTTTGGCAGCTGGTCTTTTTGAAATTTAACATCGACTACTGGTCCAATAACCTGAACAACCTTCCCTATATTTTGGGCCATTCCCTATAACCTCCTTGTGCAAATTAATTTGCACTCATTATTTATCATTATGATGTCCTGGCCGGCTACGCCGCCAGTTTCTGCTTGTTTATTTTAATGCTTCCGCACCGCTGACAATTTCCGAAATTTCCTGGGTAATTGCCGCTTGTCGTACCCGGTTGAACTTGAGTGTTAACGCATCGATCATTTCATTGGCATTGGTCGTTGCCGATTCCATGGCGGTACGTCGTGCCCCTTGTTCACTGGCGGCACTTTCAATCATCGAGCCATAGACGGTGCTGCTGACGAAGTTTGGAATCAGGTAATTTAGCAGTTCTTCTGGTTCTGGCTCATAGAGCATGACCGTCAAATCTTTGCTTTTCCCTTCATTTTCCACAGCTTCAGCTTTTTTAACCGGTTTGAGATCTTCCACACTCAGTGGAAGCAACTTCATTAAGTGCGCATGCTGAGAAATGGTGGAAATAAATTTGGTATAGGCAATATAGACTTCGTCATATTCCCCATTTTTAAATCCTTCCATCACTACTGATGTCACTTCTCTGGCATTAAAAAAGTTTGGTCGTTCCGAAATACCGAGATATTCACCCTGGATATTGTAGTCGCGATTTCTGAAATGATCCCGACCACGAGATCCCACGGCATAAATTACAGCATCTTCTTTATTCGCTACGTGATCCTCAACCAGTTTAGCAACATTCACATTGTAGCCACCAGCCAAGCCTTTATCCCCAGTTATGACGATATAGGCTACTTTTTTGACTTCACGCTGGTTCATAAAAACATTTCGGGTGCTTCCACTTTTTTCAACAATGCGTCCCATACTTTCAATCATGGCCTCAAAATAAGGGCGACGACCTTCGGCCAGCTCACGACTTTTTCGCAGCTTTGCCGAAGCCACCAGTTCCATGGCATGGGTGATTTGCTTTGTACTGTTTACACTTTTTATCCGACGTTTAATATCTTGTACGTTTTCTGCCACTCAGAATCACCTCCGCTGACAATCTATACAGATTTACTGAAAACTTTTTTATAAGCCTCAATACATTCAGCAAAAGCTGCGACAACCTCATCTGAAAGGCCGTCCTTCCCTTTAACCTTAATCATGATTTCAGGGTAATTCTTTTGAGCATACTTCATCAGGCCTTTTTCGAATTCACGGATATTTTTTACTTCAACGTCAAGCAGGAAGCCGTTAGTTGCCGCAAAAAGAATCAGAACCTGTTCTTCAACCTTCATGGGGTCATATTGATCCTGTTTCAGGATTTCAACGATACGTTCCCCTTTTGCCAACTGCGCTTTGGTCGCATCATCAAGATCTGATCCAAACTGAGCAAAAGATGCCAACTCGCGATACTGAGCGTACTCAATACGAAGTGGTCCGGCTACTTTTTTCATGGATTTGATCTGGGCGGAGCCCCCAACTCGAGATACGGAAATCCCGGGGTTAACCGCTGGACGAATACCAGAACGGAAAAGTTCGGCTTCAAGGAAGATCTGACCATCTGTAATCGAAATTACATTGGTTGGGATATACGCCGAAACGTCACCAGCCTGAGTTTCAATAATTGGCAAAGCGGTGATCGATCCACCCGCTTTAAGCTTGGCAGCACGTTCCAGTAACCGTGAATGCAGGTAGAAAACATCCCCTGGGTAAGCTTCACGTCCTGGCGGACGACGAAGAATCAGGGACATGGCTCGGTAAGCCACCGCATGTTTAGATAAATCATCATAAATGATTAAAACATCTTTTTGTTGTTCATTCATGAAATATTCAGCCATTGTAACCCCAGCGTATGGCGCCAGGTATTGGAGTGGTGCCAATTGGGCCGCCCCAGCTGAAAGAATAATGGTATAGTCCATGGCATTGTTTTCTTCCAATTGTCCAACGATCTGGGCAACGGTTGATTCTTTCTGGCCAATGGCTACATAGATACAGATAACATCTTCACCTTTTTGGTTGATGATGGTATCAATCGCTAATGCTGTTTTCCCGGTTTGTCTGTCACCGATGATTAACTCACGTTGACCACGTCCGATGGGAATCATCGAATCGATGGCTTTATAGCCGGTTTGAATTGGTTGATTAACCGATTCACGTTCGATAACACCAGGTGCTTTAACTTCAACGGGACGACGGTGATCGGTAACAATTGGGCCTTTCCCATCAATTGGGAAACCCAAAGCATTAACAACACGGCCAATCATAGCTTCGCCAACTGGCACTTCAACAATACGTCCGGTACAACGAACGATATCACCTTCAACGATGTTATCATCATAACCTAAAAGAACACAACCAACGTTATCTTCTTCAAGATTTAATACCATTCCGTAAACCTCGTTTGGGAAAGCTAAAAGCTCGCCTGCCATAGCATTTTCAAGACCATGAACACGGGCAACCCCGTCTCCAACTTGAATGACCGTACCGACATCGACGACTTCAAGCTTATCTTCATAACGCTCTATTTCATTTTTAATAATTTGACTTATTTCCTCTGGTCGGAGATTCAACTTTACTCACCTCTTTTTAATGTAGTCTTAAACTGTTCATTTGTGTTTTCATTTGAGTTAACTGATTTTTGATGCTCCCATCAATAACCTGATCCCCTACATAAACCACAGCACCACCAAGAATTGACTCATCGATGACATTTTCAAGAATCACCTTTTTATCAAAACGCTTAGCCAGGTTTGCTTCCAAAGCGACCCGCAGGGCTTCGTCCAGGGGCACCACGGTTAAGACCCGGGCTTCCACTGTATTTTTGTAGGGCAACACCAATTGTTTGAATGTATCATGAATTTCTAACAGAAATTCAAAACGATTTTTATCCAAAAGAATGTTTAAAAAATTTCTCAAGTACTGATTATATGAGTCTCCAAAAACCCGGCCAAGAACGCCTTTCTTTTCAGAAGTGTTCATTGAAGGGGTTAACATCAGATTCATTAATCCGGCTTCAGACTTGAAAAGATCAATGACCGAAGAAAACTCATCGTACATTCCATCAACAAGATTGTTATCAACGGCTGTGTCAAATAAGGCCTGGGCATATCTTTTCGCTACTAAACTCATTTAGCATCCCCTACCTTATCGATAAAGTCTAAAATCATGGCTTCATGTTGTTTTTGATCCATGGATTTGTGAATAATTTTTTCAGCCGCAAAGAGTGACAAATCAACGATGTTGGATTTAACTTCGTTCATCGCTTTGCGTTTTTCGACTTCAATTTCAATCATCGCTTTTTCGATAATCAGTTTTGCGTCAGCATGAGCTTTTTCAACAATATCGTGTTTTTGAGCCTGTGCTTCCACATTTGCGTCTCGAATGATCTCGCGTTCTTTGGAACGGATATCGGCCAACATTGTTTCATATTCCTGTTTCAGTTTTGCTGCTGCGGCATTTTTTTCAGTAGCACCTACTATTTCTGCCGAAACATCCTCTTGTCTTTTTGCAATGATATCTTTAACTTTTTCGTAGAAGAATTTTTTCAACAGTAAAAAGAAAATAATAAAGTTAACGATTGTTGCCAGTAAGAGTTTTAAGTCAATTCCAACTAAGCCTGCGTATTCAAACATAATGTTATAGCCCCCTTTCTAATTCATAAGCATAAACGTATTTCATTACAAAATCACCTATTAACCAAGAAAAGGATTGGCAAAGAGTAAAATCAGTGCAACAATCAAACCGTAGATACCAGTGGTTTCTGCAACCGCTGCACCTAAAAGCATGGTTCTGACGATGTCACTTTGTGCTTCTGGTTGACGTCCAACCGCTTCTGCACCTTTACCAGCTGCAAAACCCTGACCAATACCAGGTCCTACCCCAGCGATCATCGCAATACCGGCACCAATAGCTGAGCATGCTTTAATAAAATCTAAACCTTCCATTTGTGTATCTTCCTCCTAATTTCAACCGAAATTTATAATTAATTTTTAATTAACCAAGAAATGGGTTTGCAAATAATAAGATCAATGCAACAATCAACCCATAAATACCAGTGGTTTCAGCAACTGCTGCACCAAGAAGCATGGTTCTGACAATGTCACTTTGTGCTTCAGGCTGACGACCTACGGCTTCTGCACCTTTACCAGCGGCAAAACCCTGACCAATACCAGGTCCTACCCCGGCGATCATGGCAATACCAGCACCAATAGCTGAACACGCTTTAATAAAATCTAAACCTTCCATAATTAAACGTTCCTCCTAAAAATTTCCTTCCCTCTAAAAGGGATTCGTAATGATTAAAATCAATACGACGATTAACCCATAAAGGGGTTCGCAAAGAGTAGAATCAATGCGACGATGAGCCCATAAATACCAGTGGTTTCAGCAACTGCTGCACCCAGTAGCATTGTTCGAATAATATCACTTTGGGAATCGGGCCGAATTCCCACAGCTTCTGCGCCTTTACCGGCGGCAAATCCCTGACCGATACCAGGTCCTACCCCAGCGATCATGGCTGTCCCTGCGCCAATGGCAGAAAATGCTCTAATCACATCAATGCCATCAAACTGACCGAGAAACTGCAATAAAAAATCTACAATATTCGCATCACCAATCATACCGTTTCCTCCCTTTCTCTCTCATTAATCCATAGCCCCAGAAACAAACACCATGGTTAGCATTGTAAAGATAAAGCTTTGCAATAATCCTGAGAAGATATCAAAGTAGAAATGGAACGGAACTGGAATTAGAACAGGAAAGAAATACAATCCCGCTAATGCCGAATACAGTAGTGCCATAATGATACCGCCGCCGAGCATGTTTCCGAAAAGACGGAAAGACAAGGAAACCGGATTCGCGAATTCTCCAATTATATTAATTGGCAGCAAGAACGGCATTGGCTCAAGGAAACCCTTGAGGAAGCCGCCCAATCCCTTTGATTTTAAACCAAAGAACTGGGTCATAAAAAATGTCATCAAAGCCAGGCCAACGGTACAGTTTAAATCGGCTGTCGGAGATCTCAGACCATAGATTCCAGACGTGTTCGAAAACGCGAGAAACATAATTAGCGCCAGCATGTAAGGTGCAAATGCCATCTTATCTTTTCCCATCGTTTGTCCGACTAAATTGTCCATAACCGTGACAATGGTTTCAGCAATGACTTGGGCTTTTCCTGGACGCTTTTGCATATTTTTTGTTAAAATAGCACACACAACCAAAATCATCGCCATGATGATCCAGGTGTTCACAAGTGTTTGTGTGATGGGGAGCCCGAAGAGTTCCCCGTAAATTTTTGGGCCTTCCATTGTTTTTTCACCTCATTGTCCAGGCGTTTTAAATTTTTAAAGCGCCTATTGTGTTTTTGGATTTTTACGCCTCATTGATCAAGACGTTTTTTTTTGATACTGTTGTATTGATTAAAACTGAAATTTTTACGGCAACCAACCCAAGCAGCACACCAATGATGTTTACCCAGGGATTAATAATTGCCACATATATAACAACACCGGTTAACAGGTATCTCAAAAAATATCTGGTCTGAACATATTTTTGAGCCCTCGCCGATGGCATTTTCATTGCTTTGTCAAAGGTTAATTGCATTAATCTGAAATTGAGGATACTGTAAGCGCCACCAAAGAGAACACCTAACGCAAAGGCCAGGGGATCTTTAGTAAGAAAGCCAAACAGCATCAAACCCAGGCTGACCAGCCCACCATCAATCATAATTCTTGTTTCCAAAGATAATTTTTTAAAATTTTGTATCGTTTTCATTATCCTCATCTTCCTTTTTTACCTGATCCCGGTATGCTTGAGCACGCTTTTTTACCGCGGCTTTCTCTTCATCTGTCATATTTTCGGATGTTAATTTCTGTGCCTTTTCGCTCATCCGCAAAGGAATCACATACATATTTCTTAAGCCCGCGAGAACCCCCAGCACGGCTAAAATAATCACCACCATGTTGCCGGTATGAAAATAGAAATCCAGAACCTTGCCAATGAAGATCATAATCCCTACCGGTACGAGCACCGAGATCCCAATCTGCGAGATCATCGCCAGGTACTTATAAGGCTTCTCCTTTTCGCTTTTCATCCAATACTCCATTATTCAAATAATTTTTTGCTGTAAATCGATACTATTTTGTCATCTAATTTGTTAAACAATCTACAATCTAAAAGAAAAAAACTAATATTTATCTTTTTGCGTGAAATCTTTTACATATAGTATCACAATTCCATAGACTTGTATATACAGCAATTCTGTTTTTTTGCTATTTTGAATATTTTTTTTCGATGGCCGTAATCCCATCAATACGCCGTTGGTGACGGTCTCCGCCAAACTCAGTTTCCAGCCAGATTTTGACAATCCGTAGCGCCAGACCCTCGCCTAAAACCCGGGCGCCCAGCACCAGAACATTGGCATCGTTGTGCTCTCTTGACATTTCAGCCATAAACTCATTGGTACACAAAGCCCCCCGGATTCCCGGGACCTTGTTAACTGCCATGGAAATACCCAAGCCGGTTCCGCAAATAGCGATGCCCCGATCGCAGTCTCCAAAGCTTACCGCTTCGCCAACCCGTTGCCCATAAATGGGATAGTCACAGGAATCAGTTGTGCCGGTTCCGAAGTCAACGACCTCGTGCCCCTGCTCTATCAAAAATGGTTTGATGGCTTCTTTTAAAGCCAATCCACCATGATCTGAACCAATTGCAATTTTCATTTTTTATTTTCCTTCCTATTTTATATAAAGGCATAACCAGCAGCTTTATACAGCCGGTTGATTAAGGCCAATGTTTCATTGTTCAGTGGAATATCTTCCGCATATATTTTTTCTACCCCAAGCTCATCAAAGGTCCGCAATCGGGAAAAAAGATTTTTCGACATTTCTTTGGGATCAATTCGACTTCCCAGCGAAATGATGAAACCTTCCCGATAAAAGTCCATCGTTTCATCACTGGCCAATACCCCGATTGTCATCGGTTTACCTTTGTGATGAGACAAAGCCCTGGTAATTTTCTCGCGGATTTCTTCCGGGCTACCCTTAACTACCACCAATTCACCCTTGGGCGAATAGTGGGTGTATTTCATCCCGGGCGACGAAACCTTCTCCGGTACCACATTCTGGGTCACATTAGAGGAGACCTCCACGTCACCCAAAACCTCCCGCAGTTCAGCCAGCGTGATATCCCCCGGTCTCAGCACCACCGGTGGTTCGACCGTCATATCAATCACTGTCGATTCCAGACCCAGTTCGGCGTCAGACGATAAGATTATCCCGTCAACCCGTCCATCCAGATCCTCAAGCACATGTTTTCCCTGGGTGGGACTGGGCCGGCCTGAGCGATTGGCACTGGGTGCGGCAATCGGGTATCCCGCCATTTTAATAAACGCCTGGGCAATGGGATGATCCGGAAAGCGAACCCCCACCGTATTCAATCCCCCCGTAACCTCGGTTGGAATGGTGGCCGCTTTTTCCATTACAATTGTCAAAGGACCTGGCCAAAATACTTTCATCAGCATCTCAGCCTTGGCTGGAATATTGGCAACCAATGGCTTCACCTCATCCAACCCGGCGATATGGACAATCAGCGGATTATCATCCGGCCTGCCCTTGGCCACAAATATCTTTTTGATCGCCTGGGGATTCATTGCATCAGCGCCCAGCCCATAAACCGTTTCGGTGGGAAACACAACCGTTCCTCCGGCTCTGATCAGACTGGCAGCTGCTTCTAAATCGCTTAACGCCGCTTCATCAAGAGCTTCTATCTTAACTATTTTTGTTTTCATTGTTGTTTCCATTTTTCTTAATCCGTTATCAACAACGGTATCTTTATTCGGCCTCACTTAATAACTGTTGTTTCAATGTCCACAGGTTTTCGGATAAATCGACATGATAAACATGGGGATTCACCATCCGCTTAAAAGCTGGCCACAAACTGTCTTTTTCATCTTTTAAGTGCTGCTGAATTTCTGAGATCGTTGGTGATTGATACACACACTTGCCATCGATAAAAATCGGTATCAGCAGTTCCCGGATATAATAATCGGTGATGATCCGTTTTTTCCAGGTATGCACCGGATGAAAAATAGTCAGCGGTTCGGCTTCATCAATCGTTTCATCTTCCAATGTAATTAAATCTGCCAGGGCCATCCCGTTGCTTTTGCCATAGATGCGAAAGATCTTTTTATATCCGGGGTTGGTGATCTTTTCCGGGTCGTTGGATACCTTCAGTTTTGATTTGCCAGAGATCACCGACAGTTTATAAACCCCACCCAAAGCGGGACAATCGTAGGCCGTGATCAGCTTGGTACCAACCCCCCAGGAATTGATTTTGGCACCCTGGCTCTTTAAATCTTTGATCAGGTGTTCATCCAGATCCGACGATGCCACAATCCCGGCGTCTTGAAGACCTGCTTCATCCAACATTTTTCTGGCTTCGATACTAAAATAGGCCAGATCTCCGGAATCGATCCGAATCCCATAGTGACCAGTAATCGCGCCTTCGGCCAGGGCTTTTTTGAAAACCTTGATGGCGTTGGGCACCCCCTTTTCCAGGGTGTTATAGGTATCCACTAACAGGGTGGCATTATCCGGATTGTATTTTACGTATTTTTCAAAGGCCTCCAGCTCAGTATCGTAGCTGAGAATAAAGCTGTGGCTCATCGTTCCCATCGCCGGTCGATCGAGCATTGCTTCAGTTTCGACCACACTGGTTCCGGCACAACCACCGATGACTGCGGCCCGGGCGCCATAATAACCGGCTTCCGTTCCGTGAGCCCGCCGTAAACCGAACTCCATGACCACATCCCCTCGGGCTTCTTCGATGATCCGTGATGCCTTGGTAGCGATGAGGGTCTGATGGTTGACAATACTCAAGATCGTAGTTTCCACAATCTGGGCTTGAATCAGCGGGGCTTTGACCCGAATAATCGGTTCCATCGGAAAAATTATGCTTCCTTCCGGAATGGCAAAAATTTCCCCTTCGAATTTGAAATTCTCCAGATAGGCTAAAAAAGCGGGTGAAAATTCAGGATGATTCTTTTTCAGTAATGCCGTATCTTCCTTAGTAAACCGGATGCCATTGACATATTCAATAACCTGCTCTAATCCGGCCACAACGGTATAACCACCCTCAAACGGGTTATTTCTAATAAAAACATCAAACACAGCTTCTTCATTTTCCTTACCATCTTGAACGTATACATTTCCCATGGTAAATTGGTATAAATCCGTTGCGAGCTGAAGCTTTCGGTCAAATTGCATACTAAATTCTCCTTCTTTTCACATTGCATATTATTCTACCACTTTATTAGAGTAAAATACAAACTTTTTCAATATAAATATTTGTATGCTGTTCCCGCTTTTTCCCTGTTTTTTACACGTTTCCGCTGAATTCGTTTACTAATATTCTCCTTGTTAATAATTATACAATTGCGATAATAAATTCTTGTGGTAATTTTTAGTAAAAAAAAGAAATGCTCTCGCATTTCATATTTTTTAACGAATAATTTTACCTAATCAACCACAGCTATTACAATCACCGGTACAATCACTGTCGTCACAGTCATTCTCTTTGACATCCTCACTAAAACCAAATAAAACTGTTTTATCTTGCTTTTCCCGGTCAGCATAGATTTGTAAATCGCTCCAGGGCAGTCCGGCCCATTTGGCCAGAGCAAAATCGGTTGGGTATTTTTCCATCATCTCGATCTTTCCATCGACAATGGTCAGTGGCAAACAATCGATGCCTTTGGTGGCAATCGCTTCCTTTACCACAAAGCTATCCATAAAGGCGGGCATATCGTCCATCACGTTATACCGGGACACCGAAACACCCCGTTCTCTTAAATCCTGGACCATATGCTCAATCCGGATTAAATCGGCCTCGATCATTGGATCGCAAACGCCGCTGGCACAGCCGGCTGGTTCGTATATTTCTACTTTTTTCATTATTACCTCCTGCGATTATCTTCAGACATTCACATTCTTTGTCATCATTATAATTGATTCACCTTTAAAATGCTATTAAATTTGATAGGGATGTTCTCGATAAGTCAGGGCCGGCACAATGACTCAAAGATTCTCTTCCTGATCCAATAACAAATGGTCAGCATGATTTAATATAAGTTGGTGGCAGGTGCTGGCGCCGTTTATCGTTCAACTACTTGCCATTTCGATGTATCTTCAAGTTCCTCTTTAAAATCTGCCCATGATGATCCATTAAGGTCTGTCATTTTAAAACTCACACGGTTATCGTTATGGGGATCCGAGTGTTTCACGATATATTCATACCACTTCCCGTTTTCATGGTTAAAAACCAGGTTGGTTTCCCATAAATTATTACCAGTCGTATCTTTTGCGGTGTTGGCATAAATAATCGATTCTGTCGGTTTATGACGCGTGGTTCCAAAGAAATACGGTTGGATTCTCAAATCAGAAGATTTTTTTTGATATGTGGTTGCATCCAATACCGACTGAGGTATGCGTTCCCACTCGCCACCATTTTCCGCTAAAATTTTTGCCCGATAATTATCATTCGATAAATTGTTATTATTGATACCTAAATACTTTTGTATATCTTTATCATCTGTCATATCTTTAATCTTATCTAAAAGCACCAGCGTATCAAGATAAAGCCTACCATCAGCAACCGTTGTATGTTCTGAACAGTACATTACCCCCACTGCCTGATTCTCACTCTCATAGTAGGAATACCCGTAACAGATACCACCGCCGGGACATAAATGAGCTTCGTCACCATAATTTTCCTCAGCGAAGGTATTAATATTCAAGCCCGGCGTCATCCGGGATTGAGTTTCAAAGAGTCGGACAATATCCTTGCGCTGGGTATCACACAAGGATTCCTGAGAATGGCTGACAAAGCCCAGCATCGTCGGGATGGCAAAAGCTGCCAGGACCGCTAGAATGACAAGGACGACAATGATTTCGGTTAGGGTAAAACCTTTCTCATTATTCATCACACACCTCTTTTTTTCGTATCGCTTTGACCATGTATAATTTTAGGCATCTGAATGTTGAAGCTAAGTCTTAATTGACCAGCGTAATCACCAGAAAACCTTTCTTATCGTCGCCATTTAGTTGGGTATTCAAGGTTGCGCTTTTAATATTGTTCATGACAATACCGCCCTCTAAAACCGACATCTCGTGCTTTGGGACAATTTCATAATTCATGGTATTGCCATTGCTGACATTGAAGTTAATTTCGGTAATCTGATCAGTTTGATAGGCAGTGCCGTTAATCACTTCGACACACTCACCCTGGTCGTTAAATCCAATCCCATAAACATCATTAGTTGTGGGCTGACTGTTGGCAGTAGTGAAGCCAGTCGCCGTAGCCAGAACATTTTGCAAGTCCGTTTCGATATTGGTGATGCTCTTTTGTTTATAGGAAATATCAGTACCACGGGTATAAACCTTCTGGGACATGAGAAAAACCGCGGTGACCGTTGCCATTAAAATGCCGGTGATCAGCAATGCAACCAGAAGCTCTATCAGCGTAAAGCCATGTTGACTGTTCCGTCGACTTTGCTTGTTCATTGAAAAACACTTCCTTTTTTCGTAAATGCATCCAACTCAACATAGGATTGATCATTATTATAGTAAACCCGAACATAAACACGATAACCAATGGCATTTTCCACCGTAACCTTATTTCCGACTATGTCAACAGGTTCATAATAATATTGTTTTCTTGAATAAGCTGGCTGACTCGGTGTAAAAAATACACCGTTTACTTTCGTTGCTCCAGCAATTGTGGGATCTGACTGATCCGCCCTTGCCGACAACTGCTTCATGATTTCATCAACCATTTCCTGGGCCTGGGCCGCTTCATTGTTTTTTGAGTCACTGAAAACAACCATTTTCTGGCCAAAGAGAAGGGCTCCCAGTACCGTTACCAGAATAATGGCAATGATTGCTGTCGACACCACCGTTTCAATAAGGGTGACACCAGTCTGATCTTTAATTATATTTTTCATGATGCGCACCTCTTAATAATATTTTTCCGCACCTTGTGTTATGATAACGGAACTGCTTCCACCTGAACCCGGCGGATTTTTAAAAACCGGTGGATTATAATCGGGAATTCCATTGTTTTTAAGCATATGAGGAAATTGCTGGTTGCCGCTAGGCGTTTTCACGTCTAGGTAACTATCTTTTTGAATATGGGCAATCATTGAACCAATATGGATGTTTGTTTTATTATTATTTTCTGAACCGCCCTGATACCAAAATTCAATGCGGTCTGTTACCATCGTAATCGAGGTACTGTCAAACCAAATATCATCTGCTATCACATTAAGATATGCTGTAGTATAGCCATTGTTAGCATTTCCCATGATTATTGGAGCGGTACCAACATTGTCTTTGGATATTCCCGGTCCAAAAACAACTAATGTTGCTCCTTTATTTGTAGTTTTATCAGTTTCACCAATATTGACACTATATGCCTCAGTATCTTTCTTATTCTTGATATACTTCTCAGCCTTTTGGGTTTGTGTATAACCGCCACCAAAACGGACATACAATGGTTCATCATAGTCTATGCGCACAATTGATAATTTCCCCGTTAAATCGTCAATTGTTGTCATTCCTGAGCAGTCGAAATATTGCGTTTTTATGACCGAATCAATTATCTGGGGACCTAATGCTAAGGCGCCATTAATCTTAATAATATTTGATTCCAAATTCAGTGTTGAATTAGTTTTCAAGCTCAATCCCGTACACGTAAAAGACCAAAAATCTTTAATATCTATGATACAATGATCTGAGTCAGCACCGTTAATTGAACCAATATTCATCTGACTAGAACTTGCATCTAAGCCTGTAACCCTCAATTGACAATAACTTGCCAAATTTATAGTGCCCGTTTGTAAATAATTAATACCTAAAAATTCCATTACCGCAGAACTTTTTTTAGGATTAACATTCCCCTTTATTAAAATGTTATCGCAATTCCAAAAGAGCTTTCCAGCGTTTTTGATATCAATATCACCTTCAACAATAACGTTGTTTGCATTGAGAATAAACTCACTACTCTCGTTAATCTCAATTTTACCGTTTACCACTAAAGTGTCACATTCGATGTTTAGCTTACTGTTATTTGCAATTGTCAGGTCACCTTCAAAAATCACATGATCTGCTTTTAAAAAATTGGTTTTATTATTACGATTCGTTTGAAGATAGTTTTGCGTAAAACGAATTTCACTTGGTACAGTTGCATTTCTCACCGCTGTTATATTAAATGTTGATTCCCCATCAGAATCACTCGGATATGCTTCAAAACAAATGTTTTTCGCAGTTAAATTTAATGATGGATTATGCGGCCAAGTAAATTCGTTAATTTTTAAATTCAAAGCACTCTCTGAAACAGTCAGCATATCATTATTAATTTGTGCATTGTACTGACTTTGATATGTTTTCTCGATCGGTTCTCCTATCGTACATTTGGTTTTAGGCGTTTGATTCCAACTTTCAATTTTTATCTTAGTAGTCTTCCAACCACTCATGTCTGGCCTCGTCATTAGTTCTGTTTCTAAACTATTTAAATTACTAATAATAATTTGTGGATCCGGCACTGTAGTTGAACCTGTTCCCGATCCCGTTCCTCCTGTCGTCATTGCATAATTATAATCTACCTGATAATCCAACTTACGCCTGAGATTTTCAGTCTCCACTTTAAATATATATTGAGAGGTATTCGTCGTATTGACGGCAGTCGCACTTTTTTCCACAAAAACCTTTCCGAAACTCGTCTTTGTGCTATCATCTGAAAAAGATAAGGTTCCGGCCGGATTTGTTTCGTTGCCATAAATTGTCGTAACCTCATTCTCTAACGCCGCAATCTCAGCTGTGAGGTTTTGAATTGTTGTCGCTGAAGGCTTTTCTTTATTGCGTTCCGCAACTAAGGCTTGATAGGCGACAGACAACTCTTTTTCCCGGCTATTTATCTCAATCTTACCAAACTCAATCACCGACTTGGCATCAATATAGGCCTGACGGCTCTCCACGGTTTCCTGGGTAAAGGTGAAATCGCTATTGGCAACGGCAAGTAGCGAGGCGACCATGATCATGATAATCATCCCGAAAATTAGAACAAATGCCAGGGAACTGCCTTGTTGATTTTTCAATGTATCTTTTATTCTAATTTTCATGGTATCCTTCCCTCGTTTCTGTGGGATTATATTTATAATTTGGTTATTTCTCTTATCGTTACCATTCAGTATCCAGATATAGTCATTAATATCAGCACTCTATTTTTCCATCATATAAACCATAAAAGTCACACTAATGGTAATATTGCCACCATCCAGCTTCGCCGCACTTGCCGTTGTCGTCGTGGTTGAACCTGAAGTGCTTGCGGCTGCCGGGGCAATTTCGAAAGATGAAATAATCATATCCGGTCGGGCTGCCACCGCATCCAAGAGCCGATAGAAATTCGGCTGGGTCCCGGTCAGTTCCATATTCACCACCCCGGTCCAGGTCTCAGCACTGCCGGTTGTAACCGTTGCCTCGGTTGAAGTCGTTGGATCTGGAGTTTCCGGACTGGTTGTCCCTTCCGTTGTCGCTGTCGTTTCTGTCGTGCTGCTGTCTGGCGCCGAAGGCTGTTCATCACTCGTGTATGGGGTAAATGTCTCGACCCCGGCCATCCCATTGTTCTGAATCGATAATACCTTCGGCGATAAACTGTAGTCCAGACTCAACTGGGTCAACAGTTTGTCCAATCCTTCATTGGTCAGCTGCTGGGGAAACGGTGTTTTTAAACTGGCCAGATTGGCCGTGGCTTCGTCCCGGGCCTGCATTGTCGCGGGAATGCTGTCAATGGCCATGGTCATCGATTCCTGGGTAAATTGGGCCTCTGCCGCCTGATCATTAACCACCTGATAACTTCTGAAGCTTGGCAGGATCACAAAATAGAGGCCAAAAAAAACAATCAGCGCACAGCCCAGAATATAAATTAATAGTTTTTCTCGCTTAGTCAGTTTTTTCATTGCATGCCACCTGCTTTCAGGTAGGCAACCGCACTAAAGCCAAAACCTGTTGATGTTGTCCCGGTTGTAATGGTTGTGGTTTGCGTACCGGATGAACTCACCTGGGCATATCCGGTATAATCGATCTGGGTAAAATATTGGGTCTCTTTTAATCGTTCGATGTATTGAGCCGCTTCTTTCTCGTTGTTTGCCGTAGCTGAGATATTAATCGCTCCGGTCGTTCCATCATAATCCATGGTGTTTAAGGCAATCACCCCATTGGTCAGGGTTGCCATATGGGTCAGTTTATCCGAAGTCAGATCGGGGTTACTGTTAATTGCCGTATTAATGCTTTCAATATTGGCAATTTCGGTTTGAATTTCGCTGACCTCATCGGTCACTTCCTTGGCCTGCAGATATTCGGCCTGATTGTTGGGATCGCTGATATAGGCGTTTGACGCTTCCAGATTTTTCTGCGCACTGTATTTCAGGCCAAAGAAAACGCCAAAGAAAATCAGGCAGATCAAAATCATGGCCGCCGGCAGGATTAACGCCTTATATTCAAATGGCAGTTCTTTTTTGACCACATTGCTCTTTTTAAACGCCGCAAAAAGATTGATTGGCTTGATGCCGGCAAAAAAACCGGCGATGGGATAAATAAAACTCCCAAAATCAAAGGTCTCGTCGATGACAAAGCCATTTTTAATATTGGGGGTCTGAGGAATGATAAATAAATTAAGATCCGGATCAAAATTCAGTGCCCGGAGTCCATTCAGTTCAAACTCATCCAACCCGGCATAAAGACTCATATTCAGGGTATGCTCTGATTTCTGAGATTTATTAAACTGAATCAGGGACGACAGCTTTCCGGAGAGCTCATCGGCAAAGGCATCGGTGCCGCGTTCCGAAAGCAGCCGGGAACGGTTGGAAAAAATATAAATGCCGTTTTCAAATAATATCGAGATCAGGTTTTTCCCATCCAGAATATTGAGTGCAAAGGTCATCCCCTTAAAATCTTTGGTTGCCGAGACATATTGAATCAGGGTGTTAAGTCCCACATCGATGCTTTTGATCTGAATTTTGAGGCTGGCAAACAAGGTGACATAAGACTCCAGCACCCGTTTTTCAACGCCGCAGCAAAACAGATTATTACCAGCCGGTCCGGGAATATGGGCATAATCCACCACCAGGGCGTCATAGTTACCGGCCGTATCTTCAAACTCAGCGGCCGCCACAACTGCCAGTTCCTTTGGTTTCAGCTGGGGTACTTCCACATTTTTGGTGGCGATCAGACTGCTGTCGATGACCAGTTTCATGTTCTTAAACAGATGAGGACTTTCTTTGAGCGCTTCGGTTATGGTCTGTTTTATTGCTTCTTCATTGGTAATAACCCCATTGATCAGCGCGCCGGCCTCCACCGGCAGGGATTTGAAATTTGATATGTTAAGACGGCCACCCTTAATGATCCCCTGAAGGACCTGGATACCATCATTTGAAAAATAGACGAGTGTCTGCATAAAAAGCCTTCCTATCCGATATTTTGGTACAAGGTCATAATCGGGAGCATTACCGATAACATGATGCCGCCAACGATGACGGCCATAATAATAATCATAACGGGTTCAATAAAGGTGACCAGTCGGGTGGTCGCCATTTCGGCTTCGTAGTCGAAGGAGTCAGCCACCGCTTCCAGCATATCATCCAGATTCCCGGATTCTTCGCCAATATAAATGGTGGCCACCAGCTTGGCATCAAAGCCATGAATGGTCTGGATCGAAGCCGACAGGGGTTCGCCATTACGCACCTGTTCAATGGCATGGGGAAACTGGGACTGCAAATAAGTGTTGCCGATGGTGGCGCCGCTGATCGTCAAGGCATTGATCATCGCCAGACCGCTGGAATAGAGGGAGCTTAGGGTTCTGGCAAAACGGGCGGTATAAATAATCTTCATCAACTTACCGATCTTGGGAATTTTCAGTTTAAACTGATCCAGGGCTTTTTTAACCCGGGGGACGGTGATCAGAAAGCCCCCCAGCACCAGCAGAACCAGCGTTCCGATAATATAGATATACCAGTAGGTGGTCATCGAATTGCTGATACCGATCATCAGCCGGGTGATCGCCGGTAGTTCAATGCCCTCAAACAGGGTAAAAAACTGCGGCAGGATCAGGGTAAAGATCAAAACTACCACCATAATGGTAATGACGAACAGGATCACCGGATAGGTCATGGCGCTTTTTATTTTGCCCCGGAGCTTATGCTCCTTTTCATAGTGGTCGGCCATTTTACGGGCGGTGCCCTCCATCTGACCACTGGCCTCACCGGATTTATACATATTGATCAGCAGCTCCGGAAAGGAGCCACCGGTTGATTCCATGGCATAGGACAGCGTGTTACCCCGCTGGATTTCCTGATAGAGAACGCCATAAACCTTTTTGATGGCTGGTTTAATGTCCCGTTCTTCCATAATCTTAATCGCCCGGATCATCGTAATCCCCGACGCCAGCATACTGGCAATCTGCCGGGAGAAGTCTGATATTTCCATCGGTTTCAGTTTATAGACCTTATGGTGCTCCTGGACTTCCTGAATTTTCAGGGCAAATTCATTATTCTGCCGCAGGGTTCGGCGCACGGTCTCCGCTGACGCCGCCTCCATGGTGCCACGGACCAGCTGAGACTGTAAATTTTTGGCTGTATATTTATAAACCGGCATATGGCCTCCGTTATTGACTTTTGCTTTAATTATTATAACCCAAACAGGTTAAAATACCACTGTATTATTATATCACCAAATAGTAATGCTGTCATGATTCCGATGCATAAATAGGGGCCGAAGGCCATGTGTTTATCCTTTGTTTTTTGTGCCAGCAGATAAACCGCTACCGCCCCGCCAAGGAGCAGGCCAATAAAGGTTGCCAGCAGGGTATTGCCCCAGCCCAGCATAAACCCGGCCACCGCCATCAGCTTGATATCGCCGCCGCCAAAGGCATCGGGGATAACCAGCGCCAGGGCCAACATTGGCAGACTGATGACAAAGATGCCGATCACCCGGGAGAGAATCCCGACCTGGGGGAAAAAGAAAAAGCTGAGCAAGGCCGGTGCCATCAAAGCAATGACCAGGCCATTGGGAATGGTCATGGTATCAAAATCGATCATCGTGATGCAGATGAGGATGGCGCCGGCCGCAAAAACCACCAGCCACTGAAACGAAAAGCCATAGACAGCAAAAACCAACACCGCCATCAACCCGGTAAACAGTTCAACCAATGGATAGCGGATGGAAATCGGTTCACCACAATCAGCACATTTCCCCCGCAGCCAGAGATAACTGAACACCGGCACATTATGATAGCCTTTAATCTGGGCCTGGCAATGGGGACAGAAAGAACGGCCTTTGGCAAAGGAAATTTCTTTGGGTACCCGGTAAATGACGACGTTAAGAAAGCTGCCGATAACGATGCCGATAACAAAGATATAAAGATAAAGGATGAAGTTGATGAATGCGACCATAAAAACCGATATCCTTTCTGCTAGATACTAAACGCTATTTTTCCTTACTGGCAACCAGCTCCCCGGGAGCGTACCGGGTGACCAGACCGCCCCGGGTATAGATAATATAGTCGATTGCGGCGTCCTGGTTTTCATCGACGACAGTGATAACCGCAGCCTGATTGACCTCTGCACCGATATAATCAATGAGATCCGCCTGATCTGGCACATGATAGTTGCCGGAAGCCACAAATTCGATGGCTTTAGCCTGAGCGGCCAGGTACACCAACCGGCTGTTGGCGGCGTAGGTGGTGTTCTGGATGCTTAAGACCAGACCACCGATGATGACAACGACAAAAAAAAGGATCACCGTTACCGCCAGCGGAAAGCCCCGGCTGAACCGGATCGGTTCTGGACCGGTGGGAGCAAACTGATAATTTTTAATTGGGTACACGGTTTACCTCCCGGGTTGTGAAGATGCTAAGCTTTTATTTGATGGTCATTATTTGCGGTAATAAAACAGATTAATTTTACCATTTAGTTTAAAGGATTGGCTTAAAGCGAGGTAAATAGTTGTATAATTTTTCATTTATACTTAGATATTTTAAAATTTGCATTTTTTAGTTTTTAAGCATTATCCGGGCATGCCGAATATAGCTAAATTACTGTTTGAAACGATCTTTTAAAATAAAAAATCTCCCCATCCCCGCAAACCCGATGACGGGCTTGCGCCTGGGAGAGGGAGATACCATCCTATGGCGCATAGGATATGTATTTTCTTATTCTTTTAGTATACCTTTTCCACAGTCGTTTCAGGAGTTGAGGTTGCCTTATTAATCGTTATTGCATAACCATCTTTTACATAATATACCTTAGTAACTCTACCAGTCGTTCCATTGAATGTTACCAACCACGATGATTGTCCAGTATTAGGACTAGTTGCATCGCCTGTAGCAGCTACTTCTACAGGATCCTCAATCGTCACACTTGATATAGTAATATCACCATTTAAATAGTTTTTCATTTGCAAACTAGCGCCGGTTGGCTCTGTTGCTGCTCCAACCTCATTCGAATTAAGATCTGTATCATCTATAGTTTTACCTGATGCAATATATTCTGTTGCGGTCGCCTGGGCTGCGACGTATACTTCTCGAGCCTCAGAAATCATAGCTTTGCCTTTTGCATCGTTTATAAACCCCAACATTGCCGGTATCGTAAACGCCGCTAAAATCGCCAAAATAACCAACACCACAATAATTTCCACCAGGGTAAACCCTTTTCTGCTTTTCCGTATCTTGTTAATTAATTCCATTTTTCGCTCCTCATTTTTTTATTTTTAAGCTCTATATGATCATCCGCGCCTGAAGATGATTTATATACCCTATTGGTTATTCATTGCGAACGATAAGCTCGCGATTGTTATTTTGTGCCTTAATCCAGTCCATTTTGGGCTCAAAAAAAGCCGCACTCTCACCGTGCGGCAACTGGCTGTCGTATCATGATGGATTTTGAACCCACTGATTTAGACCCTATAGCTTTGCGTCCCAGAGTTTCCTCTGTTTTGCCTTTTTCATCGTCTTTTATTCTGTTTAATCTTAGTCTAAGCCGGATTAAAAGTCAAGTTAAAAGTTTTACATTTTCGTGACATTTTACTGCAGTTTTTTGTGACATGTCTGTTTGCGGCATAAAAAAAGCCACCTCTCGCGTGGCAGCTGGCTGTCGTATCATGTGGCAATTCACATTTCCAATCATAACTTAGACCCTGAAGCTTTGCGTCCCAGATTTTCATCTGTTTTGCGCTTTACTCTTCTAGCTTAATTAATTTTCAACAAAAAGTCAAGTGTATCTTTTTATAAATTTTTAAAGCTCATTCGTCAATTTTCGTCTCAATCTCATGAATTGCTCAATCTGCGAACAATCCTTAGTTGCACAACAACATCGCCGATGACCATCATAAGGTTTATTCGCGTTCAGGGCGGTTGATAACCGCCCCCTACAAATTCAAATATACGTTATTGTCAGAGCAAGCTATCGGCCAAAATACTGATTAAACTCCTGCTTGTCACTGGCCCATTCGAGGCCAACCTCGTAGGTGATTTTCTGGTCCCGGACCAGCATCGCCAGGTCCGCGTTCAGGGTTTTCATGCCATCCCGGCCGCCGGTTTGCATCACTGAGGCCAGTTGATGGGTTTTATTTTCGCGGATCAGATTAAGCACCGCATCGGTGCCGATCAGCACCTCCAGGGCAGCCATCCGGCCCTCGCCGCTGGCCAGGGGCACCAGTTGCTGGGTGACAACCCCTTTTAAAATGCTGGACAGCTGGGTACGGATCTGTTGCTGACTGTGAGGCGGAAAGACGTCAATGATCCGGTCAATGGTATTGGCCGCGCCGATGGTATGAAGGGTAGATAAGACCAGATGGCCGGTTTCGGCGGCGGTGACGGCGGCCGAAACGGTTTCGTAGTCCCGCATTTCGCCGACCAGAATGACATCCGGGTCCTCCCGCAGCGACGACCGCAGGGCCGCGGCAAAAGAACTGGCATCGACCCCGATTTCGCGCTGATGAACAATGCTGCGTTTGTGTTCGTGTTTGTACTCCACCGGGTCTTCAATGGTTAAAATATGAACCGCCCGATTGGTGTTGATGTAGTCAATCATCGAGGCCAGGGTGGTGGATTTCCCGCTGCCGGTGGGGCCGGTGATCAAGATCAGGCCCCGGGGCTCACTGGCCAGTTTGCGGATAATCGGCGGCAGCTTGAGGTCTTCAAAGCTGGGGATGGTATCATTGAGCAGCCGGATGGCGGCCGCATAGCTGCCCTGCTGTTTATAGACATTGACCCGCTGCCGCAATCCTTCCGGCGTGACATGGCAAAAATCCAGATCGGTGCCGGACTCCAGGGTCTGCCGTTCGTCCGGGGTCAGTAGGCTGAAAATAAGATTTTCAATAATCTGCGGGTTATGGTCAAAATCACTTTGATAGAGTTTACCGTTTTTTCTAAAAACCGGTGGCAGCTCCCGGGATAAATGAATATCCGAACAATCGTTGCGGCGGCCGTAATTGACCAGATCTAAAAAACTTGTCATAATCATTCTCCCTATTCCACATAATATGATAACTTAAGAAACTCTTCCATCGAGGTGATCCCCTGGATGGTCAGATTGGAGACGCTTTTTCGCAGCGGAATCAGCTTGCCGGTTTCTTCCACATAACTGTAAATGTCCTCAATCGGTTCCCGTCGGGAAATCAGGGAGCGGATCGTTTTATCGATGGCCAGAATTTCATGGATGGCGGTTCGGCCTTTGTAACCGGTATTATTGCAGATATGACAGCCACGGCCGCGATACAGGGTGGTCAGCCGCGGTTCGCCCAACAGTTCTTTCTCAATTTCGGAGGCCGCATAGGCTTCCCGGCAATTGGGGCAGATTTTTTTGACCAGCCGCTGGGCTACGACCCCGGTCAGGGAGTTGGCGACCATATAGGGTTCAACGCCCATATCCTGGAGCCTAACCACTGCTGAAACAGCGTCATTGGTATGCAGGGTGGACAGCACCAGATGGCCGGTGATGGCCGAACGGACCGCAATCGAGGCGGTTTCCGAGTCCCGGGTTTCGCCAACCATGATAATATCGGGATCCTGCCGCAGAATCGAACGGAGTCCCACGTCAAAGGTCAGTCCAGCCAGAATATTTACCTGGGTCTGGTTGATTTTGGGCAGGTTCCGCTCGACCGGATCTTCAATGGTAGCGATATTGACATTGCGCTGGCTGAGCATTTCCAGAATCATATAGAGGGTGGTGGTTTTGCCGCTGCCGGTGGGGCCGGTGATATAAACCACGCCATGGGGGCTTTGCAGCATCTGGAGAATTTTCTGGTAATCCCCATCATTCATTCCGAATTGACCGGCATGATCCAGAGGCACGTTCATACTTAAAAAACGCATGACCATTTTTTCGCCGTAAACGGTGGGGATACTGGAGCTGCGGACATTCATTTCAACGCCGTCGATGCGAATCCGGAAATGCCCATCCTGAGGCACCCGACGTTCGGCAATATCCAGGTTTGACAGGATCTTAATCCGGGCGATCAGGGACTGGTGGAGATTATTGGCAAGCGTCAGGTAATCGACTATCAGGCCATCGATCCGCAACCGGATAATGGTTTCTTTTTCAAAGGGCTCGATATGAATATCGCTGGCGCCGGCATTGTGGCCTTTTAGCAAGACTGAATTAACCAGATTGACAATCGGCGCGTCGCCCTCATTGGTGAGGATATCCTCGACAAAGGACAAACTGCTGCCCTCGACGGTTTTATTGGCGGCGGAAGCCGCCTTTCGGGCTTCGATTTCGGTGTAAGCTTTCCGGATCGTTTCCAGAATTACTTCCCGGGTGGCCAGCACCACATCAATGTTCATATTGGTAATCAGCCGCAGGTCTTCAATGGCATAAAAATCCAGGGGATCATTCATCGCCACCACCAGGTGATTGTTTTCTTCGCCAATCGGTATCAGGGTGTATTTGTAGGCGATGTTCTGGGGAATTTTTGCCGCTGCTTCCAGATCGATGGCAGTATCTTTTAAATCCAACACCAGCACGCTCAGCCGTTTGGACAGGGCCTCCAGCAATTGGGCCTCAGTGACATAGCCATAGTCAACCAGAATGGCCCCCAACCGTTTGCTTTTATCAACCTTCTGATAAGCCAGCGCTTCCTGGAGCTGTTCTTCTTTAATAAACCCGGCGTTGATGAGAATATCGCCGATGCGAATATTTCTAGTTTCCATTATTTCCCTCTTCCCCAAAGATTAATTGTTCTTAAAAATCTGCTGTTCGAATTCGACAACCGTCATCGGCTTCCCAAAATAATAACCCTGAATGATATCACAGCCGAGTGCTCTTAACATTTCCACCTCGGTTTCGGTTTCGATGCCTTCGGCAACCACCGTCATCCCCAGTTTTTTAATCATGTTAATGGTAGACTCCACGACAATATGATTCTGTTCCCGTTTAAGGTGGCTATTGAAAAAGCCCTGATCCATCTTAATGACATCCAGGGGAAGATTACCCAACAGATTAATGGATGAATAACCGGATCCGAAATCGTCCATCGCCATTTTAAAACCATAATTCCGGAAGGCTTCGCCAATCTCAATGATCCGATCGACATCTTCAAAAATACTGGATTCAGTGAGCTCAATTTCCAGATTGCCGCGATTGATGCGGTATTGATTGGTAATACTCAAAACCCTTTCGATGAAGTCTGTCTGTCTGAGGTTTTTTCGGGAAACATTGACCGAAATCGATATTTCTGGATATTTTTTTTCTTCCCAACTCTTTAAGACTTTGCAAACCGCTTCCAGCATGAACATATCCAGCTTTTTAATAAACCCGGTTTGTTCAAAAATCGGAATAAACTCGCCCGGAGAGATTAGCCCTTTTTGGGGATGCCGCCACCGCACCAGCGCCTCACAACCGCAATAAGCATTAAGGTGAAGATTATACTTGGGCTGGAGATACATTTCAAACTCACTATTTTCCAGGGCGTCTTCCATTTGGTCCATGATTTCTTTTTCGTTCCCGATTTTTTTTCGGAAAGCATCCGAATAGAAAAACCAGCGTTGGTTATCCGCCGTTTTGGCGGCAATTCGGGCCATATTGGCCTTTTCCCGGATTTTTTCCAGATTCGCCTGTTTATCTTCAATTATATAAATACCAAAATGGCAGGAAAGCTTTTCCTTGATGCCGATGGCTTCGCGCTCTTTATTCAAAAAACGGACAAATTCTTTAATCCGTCGGGTTATTTTATCCTGGTCATCACAGACACAAAGGATCGCAAAATGATCCCCGGATACCCGGGCATAGGTCTCCTGTTTGGCCATCCGGGTTTGCAGAATCTTCACAACCAGCTGCAGAATCTGATCACCTTTTTCATGACCGTACTCTTCATTAATAAAGCGAAACCGGTCAATGTCAAAGGTTAGTAGGGCACAGTGGGTCACTGTTTTTGATTCCAGAATTTCAGTCGCTTCCTGTTTGAATTTCTGCCAGTTATTACCGCCGGTTACCTCATCCACATAGGCAATCCGTTCCAGTCTTTTTTTAGACCGATCCTGATAAAATAGAATGATCGCAAACAATAAGCTCATGGCCAGTAGGGCGGCGGCGATCAGCATCAAGGAATACCAACTGATCTGGGAAGTTTGGGCACTGATCACCTTCGTAGGCACCACCGTCATCATATACCAGTCATTGATAGCCAGGGGTTTATAGATAGTGTGTCGTTCCATGCCCGCATAATAATTGGTAAAACTACCACTTTTTCCAGCGGCCATATTTGTGATGATCGTTTCTAACTTATCCCCTTCTCGCAAATTTGCCTTTTCAAGCAGCTCAATAATATTATCAAAGTCTCCCGGGCTGTTGACATGAGCCGATGTAACCACGGCATCACCATTAGCTTTGACAATGTAAGAATAGCCCTGGTTGGAAAAACTGCCCACCTCCAGATATTTTTTCATATTCTCGGTTTCCACCGCAGCCGCCACCACAGCCACGACTTGACCGTCGTGAAAAACCGGTACCGCATAAACATTGATCGGTTGATCGTCGGCGTAATCGTTGATGGTGTCCGACACTGCCGCCGTCCCTTTGACGGCCGCCTGAAAATATGTCCGGTCGGCGATATTATAGGACAGCCCGTCGGAAGTCACAACGTCCCCATTGGTCAAGACAATCGCCATCCGTTTATAATCTCCCTCGGCAGCCTCCAGCTTGATCATATTAAGCATATGAACCTGATCAAAATTACCGCTGGCTTCAATCATTTTGCTGGTGGTTTTCAAATTCTCCAGTTCATTATTGACCTTGCTTTCCACCAGATCCACACCCCGGGTGCCAACTTCCGAAAGATATAAAAAAGTCTGCGTTCTCAGGGCTTGATTAATCAGGGCTACATAATACCAGCTCAAGGCAAAAAAAAGAACAACAGTTACAACCGCAATAAAACTTGCTTTAATCTTTTTAGACTTTGTGATCATCTGTCATCCCTTCTCTTTTTCGTTGTTATCTAAAGTTCTTTCCATTCTACCAAATAAAAAGAACTTATTCAACGCAATTGAATAAGTTCTTTTGTTAAAACAGTTCTGTTTAGCGGATATCTTTGATATCCACCAGTTCTATTTCGGCCATGGTGCGGTTGGATTTTAAACAATCCAGCAACGCCTGGGCGGTATCCAGCGAGGTCAGCAGCGCAATCGATGTTTCGACGCATTTTCGTCGCATCCGGACATCATCATGATGGGGCATCCGACCTTTGCTTGAGGTCGAAATTACGTAGTTCAGCTTACCACTTTCGATCAGATCGCCAATATTCGGCTTGCTTTCGGCCAGTCGGCGAACCACCTTGGTGGGGATATTGTTTTCATTGAGAATCAGAGCCGTTCCCACGGTGCCGTAAATGGTAAAGCCCATTTCATGGAATTGACGGCCGATTTCAACAATCGCCTCTTTATCCCGGTCTTTAACGGTCAGCAGGACCCCGCCGGAGCGTTCCATACTGCGGCCGGAAGCGACCAGGCCTTTGTACAGCGCATCGGCAAAGGTTTTGGCCACGCCCAGAACTTCTCCGGTGGATTTCATTTCTGGTCCCAACTGGGTATCGACATCCTGCAGTTTTGAGAAGCTGAATACTGGCACCTTGACTGCCACATAATCACCTTCCGGATAAAGACCCGGTTGATAGCCGAGATCCGCCAGCTTGTCGCCGAGCATCATTTTAGTGGCAATGTTGACCATCGGAATATCGGTAACCTTGGAAATATAAGGGACCGTCCGCGAGGATCGGGGGTTGACCTCGATCACGTAAACTTCATCTTCATAGATAACATATTGAATATTGACCATTCCGACAATATCCAGGGCTTTGACCAGCCGACCGGTGTAGTCGATGATGGTATCCTTGGTGCGTTGATCCAGGGTTTGCGGCGGATAAACGGAAATCGAATCGCCGGAATGAACCCCGGCCCGCTCAATATGTTCCATGATGCCGGGAATCAGATAGCTTTCACCATCGCTGATGGCATCCACTTCCACTTCTTTACCCATCAGATATTTATCGATCAGAACCGGGTTTTCCAGTTCCACGGCGGTGATAATATCCATATATTCGACCACGTCTTCCCGTTCATAGGCGATGATCATGTTCTGTCCGCCCAATACATAAGAAGGTCGCAGCAATACCGGGAAGCCTAACCGTTCAGCCACTTCCACCGCTTCGGCAGTGGTATAGACGGTTTCGCCCTGGGGCCTGCGGATCTGGCAGGATTCCAGCAGCTGGTCAAAGACTTCCCGATCTTCGGCAGCATCGATATTGGCCGGGGAGGTACCCAGCACCGGCACGCCCATTTCTTCTAAATAGCGGGTCAGCTTGATGGCGGTTTGGCCGCCAAACTGAACAATGGCACCGATGGGTTTTTCGGTTTCCACCACCGAACGGACGTCTTCTTTGGTCAGCGGTTCAAAATAGAGGCGGTCCGAGGTGTCAAAATCGGTGGACACCGTTTCCGGGTTGTTGTTGATGAAAATAGCTTCATAGCCTTTTTCCCGCAGTGCCCAGGCACAATGGACCGAACAATAGTCAAACTCAATACCCTGGCCGATCCGGATCGGACCGGAGCCGAGGACCAGAATCCGTTCTTTACCGGAGGGATGTTCTTCGATAAATAAGGCCGCCTCATTTTCTTTATCCCGGGTTGAATAAAAATAGGGGGTCTGAGCCGCAAATTCGCCGGCGCAGGTATCAACCATTTTAAAAGAAGCGTAGGTTTTAGGATCTTCCTGAATCTTTTCGCCGGATAGTTCCTCAATGGTTTTATCCAGAAAGCCGATTTCCCGGGCAACCCGGACCCGTTCTTCGGTTAAACCCAGGGTTGCCAGGTCTTTTTCCATGACCGCCAGATGGCGCAGCTTATCCAAAAACCATTTATCAATTTTGGTAATGGCAAAGATGGTATCCAGTGGCACACCGCGTTTGATGGCTTCATAAACCACAAAGGAACGTTCATCATCAGATGCTGCCAGCATGGTCATAATATCTTCATCACTGGCTTCCACCAACTTTTCAACGGTTAATGTCTCCATCCCCAATTCAATCGAACGGATCGCCTTCATCATCGCATGTTCAAAACTGGAGCCAATCGACATGATTTCACCGGTGGCCTTCATCTGGGTGCCTAAGGTTCGTTTGGCATAGACAAATTTATCGAAGGGCCAGCGCGGGAATTTAACAACGATATAATCCAGGGCCGGTTCAAAACAGGCAGTGGTGGTACCGGTGACCTCATTGATGATTTCATCCAGTGAGAAACCAATGGCAATCTGGCTGGCGACTTTGGCAATCGGGTAACCGGTGGCTTTTGATGCCAGCGCCGATGAACGGGAAACCCGGGGATTAACCTCAATTACCGCATAGTTGAAGTTTTCCGGATTAAGGGCAAACTGACAGTTACAGCCGCCTTCAACCCCCAGCGCCGAAATAATTTTCAGGGCCGAGGTTCGCAACATCTGGAATTCCTTATCACTCAGGGTCTGACAGGGTGCCACGACGATGGAATCACCGGTGTGAATTCCGACCGGATCAAAGTTTTCCATACTACAGACGGTAATGACATTGCCTTTGGCGTCCCGCATGACTTCAAATTCAATTTCTTTCCAGCCGGCGATCCCTTTTTCGACCAGAATCTGGCTGATCGGTGATAAGCGAATACCGTGGGTGGCAATTTCTTCCAGCTCCTGCTGATTGGCGGCGATCCCGCCACCGGTACCACCGAGGGTAAAGGCTGGTCGGACGATCACCGGATAACCAATGGTTCCCGCAAAACGGACCGCGTCTTCCACCGTCACAACCACTTCAGAGGGAATACAGGGTTCACCAATTTCCCGCATCATATCCTTAAAGGCTTGACGGTCTTCAGCTTTTTCAATGGTTTCCAGGTTGGCACCCAGTAGCTTGACGCCGTGGGCATCCAAAAAACCTTCTTTGGCCAACTGCATCGACAGGGTCAGCCCGGTTTGGCCGCCCAGGGTTGAGAGGATGCTGTCTGGTTTTTCCATCAGGATAATCCGTCTGATTACTTCCAGGGTCAGGGGTTCAATGTAAATTTTATCCGCCATGGCTTTATCGGTCATGATCGTCGCCGGGTTGGAGTTAATCAGGATGACTTCCAGTCCGGCATTTTTTAAGGCTTTACAGGCCTGGGTGCCGGCGTAGTCAAATTCGGCCGCCTGGCCAATCACGATGGGGCCGGAGCCGATCACCAGGACTCGTTTAATATCGCTTCTTAAAGGCATCCTTGTTGCCCCCTTTCCATAAGATCAGTAAATTGTTCAAATAAATAACCGGTATCGTTGGGGCCAGCGCTGGCTTCGGGATGAAACTGCACGGTAAAGGCGTGGATGTCCGGATATTCAACCCCTTCGCAGGTACCGTCATTGAGGTTGAAATGGGTCACCTTGCCCACTGCCGCGGGAATACTTTCCGGCACCACTGCATAACCGTGGTTCTGGCTGGTAATAAAAACCCGGTCCCGGGTGACATCTTTAACCGGCTGATTCATGCCCCGATGGCCGTATTTCAGCTTAAAGGTTTCACCGCCCATGGCCAGTGCCAGCAGCTGATGACCCAGACAGATGCCAAAAATGGGCTTGCCATATTTAACAAAATCTTTGAGGTTTTCAATGATTTCAATATTTTCGGCCGGATCACCCGGTCCGTTGGACAGCATGATCCCATCGGGATTAAGCATCCGAATTTCTTCGATGGTGGTATTAGCCGGCATTACAGTCACGTTACAGCCTAAACGCAGCAACATCCGTAGAATATTATGTTTATACCCATAATCAATCAGGGCCACGTGGTTAGCCCGGTTAACCTGGCTGTAGTACCAACCCTTGTTTTTTCGGGTCACGGCCTGAACCGGATTGACCACTTTAAAGTCGCGGATTTTTTCCATCAGCGCTTCTTTAGTCGTGGCAATATCTTCGGTGGTGATGGCACCATTCATGGTGCCATGTTCCCGGATTACCCGGGTAATGGCCCGGGTGTCGACATCCCAGATCCCAATTTTATCCTGTTCAATCATAAACTCGTTGATATTATGCGTATTTCTGAAATTCGACGGTTCTTCACACCATTCTTTGGTAATATAACCGTTGATCCAGCTGCGTTCTGATTCCATATCGTCGCTGTTGATCCCATAGTTTCCGATTAAAGGATAGGTTTGCAGCACAATCTGTCCATAATAAGACGGATCCGTCAACACTTCCTGGTAACCGGTCATCCCTGTGGTAAAGACGATTTCGCCAATGGTGGTGCCTTCGCACCCAAAATTATAGCCTTCAAAAACACTGCCATCCGACAGCACCAACCAGGCCCGCTTATCTCGTTTGTAATAAGACATTGTCTACCTCCGTATTAGTTATTTCCAAAAAATACCTGATTGCACGCAACCAGGTATTTCAATTTAGCACATTTATCGAATTGCTAAGTCCTCTCGGTTCGGGCCAACGCCTACATAGGCAATGGTCGTTCCAACCAAGTCTTCAATTGTTTTAATGTATTTTTTTGCATTCTCTGGTAAATCTTCCAGTCGGCGGATTTTTGTGGTATCACTCATCCAACCGGGAAGGGTCATATAAACCGGTTCGACCCGTTCCAGGTCCTCGGTGTTGGGAAAATCTTTAATTAATTCGCCATCTAATTTATAATCCACACAGATTTTAATCTCCGGCAGATCATCCAGCTTATCAATTTTACATAAAGCCAATTCATCATAGCCATTAATGGCATGCGTATATTTTAAGACCGGAATATCAATCCAGCCCAACCGACGGGATCGGCCGGTTCGGGCACCAAACTCATCGTCTGGTTTTTCGCCGGTACCCCGCAGGATATCGATGGTGCCGCCAAATTCTTCAGTTGGAAAGGGACCGGCGCCGACAGCACTGGAAAAGGCTTTGGCCACGCCAATGACCTTATCAATTTTCTTGGCCGGAAAGCCGCCACTGACTGCGGCATAAGCAGCAATCGGGTTGGATGAAGTAACATATGGGAAAATCCCCAAATCAATATCTTTCATGGCTCCCAATTGACCCTCGAAAAGAATACTCTTATCGGCGTCAATCATGTCATGTAAATAACCAACCGGATTGACAATCATATGACCAAAGGTTTTGGCCCAGAACTCACATTTGGCAAACAGGGCTTCTACCGTGTAGGGTTCTATCTTATAGGAAGCCATTTGGTCATTGACCACGGGTACAATGGTTTCCAGTTTCTTTTTGGCATTATCAAGATTCAGTAAATCTTCAAAGCGCAGACTTTTTCGCATGGCTTTATAGGCATAGGCTTGACCGATGCCACGCTTGGTGGTACCAATGCCGCCGCTGGCTTCCATCAGTTCATCCAATTTTTGATGATAGGGCATGAGGATATGAGCTTTGGCCGATATTTTAAGTCCTTCCAGGCTTACCTTTGCTTCAATGATCTGTTGCATTTCTTCAAGTAAAACATCCGGATTAACAACCACGCCGGTTCCGATTAAACATTGACAATCTTCGTCGAAAACACCGCAGGGAATTAAATGAAGTTTGAAAATACCATAATCATTAATAACAGTATGACCTGCGTTGTCGCCCCCTTGAAACCGAACAATTAAATCAGACTGTTTGGCGAAATAATCCACCATTTTGCCTTTGCCTTCATCGCCCCACTGGGCGCCAACTAATACAGAAATCGACATTTATTCTCATTCCTTCCATCAACCTCAGACCTGAAGCGCCTCGGTAGCCTGCATTTGCATCCATTTTTACCAGAGGGCCTTGATCGAACACCACTTATTAGCATCTTTAATTATTTTTAAATATAAAATTTATGGGATCATTTTTTCCCACAGCATTATAACATAAAGCCATCGGATTTGTTCCACATATTTTTTATTTTTTCAATGATATTGTTTACATTTTTTTCTTTTGGCTGTTTAAGCCAGTAGTCTTAAGAATCAGCTTCTGTCCTTAAAGCTTATCATGTAAAAAGCTTCATAACAAGGTTTTATCTCGTCAGGAAGCTTAATTTGATGATTTTCTATTATTATCGGTTGCCTTGCTTTTTATCATAAGTTTTGATAATCTGTTCAGCCACCTTGCGGGGCGATGTCCGCATATCCATGGCCTTCTTTTGAATATAGCGGTGGGCCTGGTCTTCGGTCATGTCCAGATGCCCCATCAGGAAGAGTTTGCCCCGATAGACAACGCCGAGGTCGTCTATTTTTGCTTTCAAGGCCTGGTTCTGACTTTGCAGCTTTTGAATTTTTTCCCGGGACTGACAGACAAAGCGGACGTTTTGTACCAACAGCTGCCGGTTCAGGGGTTTAGGAACCACAAAAGCCGCTGTATCAACCAGTTTTTCTTCAACGTGATCCACCAGTTCGCTTTTGACAATGAGGATCACCCCGACCATAAATTTTTCCAGAATATCAACGGCAAAATCCACACCGAATTCATCACCTAAAGGGGTGTTCACGATCACCAGATCATATTCAATTTCCTGGAGTCTCCGCCGGCCTTCAGCAGCTGAATTCGCCGAGTCGATTAGTTGAAAATTCATCGGGCGTAAAATATCGGCCAGCCCGCGGATGACGTCATCTTGTTTACATACCAATAATACGCTGCTCATCCCCTTCACCTCCTGCCGTAAAGTATTTTCTGTTTAATAAGTTAAGAGGTAGCGATCAATTTCCCAGGGGTGAACGGTTTTAATGTAGTCCATCCATTCGGCGGTTTTCAGCTCAATGTATTTTTCAGCCAGGCTTTCCCCCAGCACGGTTTTAATTAACGGGTCGGCGGCCATTTCAGTCAGGGCGTCCATTAAGGTGATCGGCAGCTCCTGAATGTTTTTAACCGCCATCGGATCTCTGGTTATTTCATCTTCATCCAGTTTTAATTCGTCCATCAATACCAGTTTCTTTTCAACCCCTTCAAGACCGGCCGCCAGAATAATGGCAAAGGTTAAATAGGGATTGCAGGTGGGATCTGGTCCGCGCAGTTCAAAGCGATAATACTCATCAGATTCCATCGGGATTCGGATCAGCGGCGAGCGGTTGCCAAAACCCCAGCCAATATGTCGGGGTGCTTCCTTGCCGCCGGTTAAACGCTTATAGCTGTTAACCAGGGGATTGGCAATGGCGGTCATGCCTTTAACATGGGCCAGAACGCCGGCCATAAATTGTCGGGCCTCTTCACCGAGAACGCCGTCCTTATTTTCGAAAATATCCTGTCCGTTCTTTAGCAGCGATACATGAATATGCATCCCGCTGCCCGGCTCTTCCATCAGCGGTTTTGGTAAAAATGAGGCATGAACCCCATTTCGCTGGGCCACGGTTTTGACCACGGTTTTAAAGGTCATGATCTTATCGGCTGCATATAAGGCATCGTCGTATTTAAAATCAATTTCATGCTGGCCCCGGCCGGCTTCGTGCCGCGAACTTTCGATTTCAAAGCCCATATCTTCCAGGGTCAGACAAATCTCCCGGCGGGTGTTTTCGCCCCGATCATAAGGCGCCAAGTCAAAATAACCGGCCTGATCGGTGGGAATGGTGGTCGGATCGCCGTTTTCATCCTGTTTGAAAAGATAAAACTCGCATTCTGCGCTGGTGTTAAATTCATATCCCAGGGCTTTGGCCCGGCTGATTGTTTCCTTTAAGATATAACGACTGTCCGCTTCAAAAATATCGCCATTGGGATATCTGATATCACAGAGAATTCTAGCTACCTTTCCTTGCTGCGGCCGCCAGGGTAAAAGCTGAATGGTGCTGATATCCGGATACAAGACCAGATCCGTATACCGTGATTCTGAAAATCCCACCACTAACGAGGCATCAAAAGGAATCCCGCTGGCCAGAGCACGTTCCATCTGCATTGCCGTAATGGCAATATTTCGATTTTGTCCAAAGAGATCGCAAAACTGAAGACGAATAAATTTCACATCATTCGCTTCAATAAATTTCATCGCTTCAATTATATTCTTCGCTAAGCTCATTCTAAACCTCCACTTATTTAAATAAGAAGCATATCGATTTACTTCTCACCGATATCATTTATTCTTGATAATTATATCGATTATTTAAACCGATCAATACCTGCCTATGGGTTTGTTCTGTTTTGTACCCATTTCCCCGATAAATCCACATATTTTGCACCATTGCCTGACTTCAAACAAAAAAAGAACATGCTAAATGATCCCCTCTGTAATCTGAAAATTTCAGGAGGATCGAACGCCTTTGTTCTTTAATCACTGTTCTTATTCTATTTTTGTATACAATGTACTTTGTGTGTTAGTTCTATCATTAAAACACATTTCTACTAATGTTTCAATTTATTTTTAACTTATTTTGCCTGACAAGGTTTTCAGATTATTTTTACTGCTGATAACCCTTCAAACTTCCAGCTCAAAGGGTTTTATTCAGCAAGTCTACAGGTTTTTACTTATTGAACCTGGCCTTTTTCCATTTGGGCCAGAACTACCTGTCTTAACATCTCCATCGAACCGGCAAATTCCTCCAGTGTTAAGCCTGGCACGCGTTCCGCAACCAGCCGATAACCGGCTTCAAAGTCTTCAGCGGCGTTTAACGCCATCATTAAATCGGCATCTCCCAGTAAGGCATCCAGTACCTTGACATGTTTTTCTTCATCCATTTCAAACTTAATGCTCATTTTAATTTCCTTTCGTTATTAATCCTCAAAACTTAGTCAAAATTATTTTCCAACCCATTTTATTGTGGTTTTTCCTTCACATTATATAGCAGGCATTGATTTTTGTAAATCATTCCCGTGACACTTAAGAAGCTGATAACCATTACATGTATTTTATTGTAAATTTTACTTTACAAGACACTTTTCATCGTCTATAATAAGCTTAAATTTAAATAATGATAACGGCCACAAAAGTGGAGATAGCAATGGTGCTTTGAAAGTGTAATGATAACTTTCTAAGGCGCTTTTTTTTTAGCCACTTTCGAGTTACCCCGCCAGGGTTTCCAAAAGCAGTTATCGATCTTTTCAGATAGTACCCATCTGAAAATTCATACCTTGTCAGAAAGAAGGTATTCTATTAAATTAGCAAGAGACCTTCGATTTGATTTTTCTTAGCTTTTATTGTAACATATCTGACAATGGTGCCATATATGTTATAGTTATACAAATTATATTTTAGGAGGACACACACGTGCCAATTAATGAAAATGTATCCGAACTTTTTGGATCAAAAGTTTTTAACTCCGGTGTTATGCGCAAGCGCTTACCAAAGCACATTTATGCTTCACTGTTAAAAACAATGAAAGAGGATTTACCTCTGGAAGAAAACGTCGCTGAAGTTGTGGCGAATGCCATGAAAGACTGGGCTTTAGAATTGGGTGCGACTCATTACACGCATTGGTTCCAACCAATGACTGGTATCACTGCTGAAAAACATGATGCCTTCATCAACCCAACTGAAGATGGCAAAGTCATTATGGAATTCTCCGGAAAAGAATTGATTAAGGGCGAACCGGATGCTTCTTCTTTCCCTTCCGGCGGACTTCGGGCAACCTTTGAAGCTCGTGGTTATACCGCCTGGGATCCAACATCCTATGCCTTTATTAAGGGAACGACCCTTTATATTCCCACCATTTTCTGTTCTTACTCTGGCGAAGTTCTTGATAAGAAAACGCCACTGTTACGATCCATGCAGGCGCTTAATACCCATGCGGTTCGTATTTTAAAATTGTTCGGCAAAGACGATGTCAAAAAAGTCACCTCCACCATTGGTGCTGAACAGGAATATTTCCTGATCGAACGGGAAATGTATAAAAAACGTAAGGACTTGATCCTTTCCGGCCGTACCTTATTTGGTGCCAAACCACCTAAAGGCCAGGAAATGGAAACGCATTACTTTGGTAAAATCCGTGGTCGTGTTGCCAACTATATGGCCGATCTGGATCAGGAATTATGGAGCCTGGGTATCGCCTCAAAAACACGACACAATGAAGTTGCCCCTGCCCAACATGAATTAGCTCCCATTTTTTCTAACACCAACATTGCTACCGACAACAACCAACTGATTATGGAATTCATGCAACGGGTTGCTTACCGTCACGATCTGGCTTGTCTGTTACATGAAAAACCATTTGATTTTGTCAATGGATCAGGAAAGCACAATAATTTCTCGATGTCTACCAACACCGGTGAAAACTTATTGGAACCCGGCAAAAATCCTGTTGAAAACAAGCAATTCCTGCTTTTCCTTTGCGCTGTTATTGAAGCTGTTTACAAATACAGTGAAATGCTCCGTATTACCGTAGCAACCGCTGGTAACGACCACCGTCTGGGCGCCAACGAAGCACCACCGGCGATTGTTTCCGTTTTCCTGGGCGAGCAATTAACCGCTGCATTAAAATCCATCGAAACTGGCAAACCAGTATCTGAAGCAAAAGATCTGGTCATGGAACTTGGGGTTAACAGCTTACCAAAATTCATCATTGATGCAACTGACCGAAATAGAACTTCCCCATTTGCCTTTACCGGAAACAAATTTGAATTCAGAATGCTGGGATCAAACCAATCGATTTCAGGCCCTAACATTACCATCAATACGATTGTCGCTGATGTATTAAAAGAATACGCCGATGAACTGGAAAAAGCCGACAATTTTGATACTGCGCTGGATGCATTGTTGCAAAACACTGTGAAAGAATGCAAAAATATTGTCTTTAATGGTAATAACTACTCCGATGAGTGGGTTGAAGAAGCGGCCCGACGTGGTCTGCCAAACTTAAAAACCACTCCGGAAGCACTGGCCGAATTTACTTCTGAAAAGAATGTCAAACTTTTTGAACGACACAACATCTTTACTCCGGCAGAAATGGATTCTCGTTATGAAATTCATTTGGATGAGTATATTAAAACGATCAACATTGAAGCCTTAACCATGCTCAACCTGGCTAAACGTGAAATCTCACCGGCAGTTGTTACCTATACAAAAGAGGTTGTTGATACCCTGATTGCGAAAAAAGCTTGTGGCGATGCCATCGACGTTTCAGCCGAAACAACCCTGGTTGAAAGATTATCCAAACTTTCCGGCGACCTGATTAAAGCGATTGATGCGCTTGAAACCACTCTTGCCGGTGCAAAAGATTGTGACTCAGCTCAGGCTGAAGCCAACTATTCCTGTGAAAAAATTATTCCGGCCATGGGAACGCTGCGTGTAGCTGCGGATTCTCTTGAAGAAATCGTTGCTGAAAAATACTGGCCATTCCCAACCTACGAAGATATCTTATTCTACGTATAACTACAAAACACTACAATAAAAAAATAATTGGGGTTGGGATTTATCCCCCTCCCCCAGTTATCATATTTCATGTTAAACTATAAGGAGGTTCATATGAAAAAGCTTGAAATAGTCATTAAACCCGAAAGACTGGAAGACCTGAAAGAAATCCTCAATACCTGTGATGTTCAGGGAATGATGATTACCAATATTATGGGATACGGAAACCAGAAGGGTTATCAGAAATCCTATCGCGGGACGGCTTACACCGTCAATTTTCTTCCCAAAATCAAGGTGGAAACAGTAACCGATGCTGAGACAGCGGGAATTATCATTAAGATCATTAAAGACCGTCTGGCAAACGATGACGAAATTGGTGGCGGTAAAATTTTCGTGTACGATGTCGCCGATGTTGTTCGTATCCGTACCGGTGATCATGGAGTTGATGCAATATAATATGAATAGAGAAAGTAATCTAAACTATCAAAGGAGATAGGTTTTAATGCTCAATTAAAGCTGTCTTCTTTTTTTATACCCTAATTGATTACTTTATTTCCATTTATATGATTTAATTTGAAAAGAGAGGTTATTATTATGGAATTATTAGCATTACAACAATATATCGATATTGTCTGGGTATTTTTGGCAGCAGTCCTGGTCTTCTTTATGCAGGCTGGCTTTGCAATGGTGGAAACTGGTTTTACCCGGGCTAAAAATGCCGGGAACATCATCATGAAAAACTTTGTCGATTTTATGATTGGCTCAATCCTATTTTTCTGTTTTGGTTTTGCTTTTATGTTTGGCCCGGATGTGGGCGGATTCATCGGAATGGGCGGATTTTTCAATCCCGAAAACCTGACTAATGTATCAGCTTTTGAAGCGGTTACACCAGAACTGTTCATCTTTTTCCAGACCGTTTTCTGTGCCACTGCTGCTACCATTGTCTCTGGAGCTGTGGCCGGACGGACTAAATTCTCGGTTTACTGTGTGATCTCAGCCTTTGTCAGCCTGATCATTTACCCGGTTGTCGGACACTGGGCATGGGGCGGTGGATTCCTTAGCACCATGGGATTTGTTGACTTTGCCGGTTCTACCGTTGTTCACTCAGTTGGTGGCTGGACTGCTTTAATGGGCGCTATCATTGTTGGCCCGCGTCTTGGCAAATATAACAAGGATGGCAAAGCTAACGCAATTCCTGGTCATAGTTTAACCTTAGGTGCGCTTGGTGTCTTCATTCTCTGGTTTGCCTGGTTCGGATTTAACTGTGGTAGTACTCTAGCCGTGAATTTAGACATTGGCCATATTGCCATGACCACCAATCTGGCTGCCGCCGCTGGCGGATTAACGGTTATGTTCCTGACCTGGGCCCGTTACAAAAAACCAGATATTTCAATGACCCTTAATGGTGTGCTGGGCGGACTGGTTGCCATCACTGCCGGATGTCTGGTAGTTACCATCTGGGGCGCCATCGTCATCGGCATCATCGCTGGTTTGATCATCACCTTCGGTATCCCATTTATCGATCAAAAGCTGAAAATAGATGATCCGGTTGGCGCCATTGGCGTTCACTGTATGAACGGTGTTGCTGGTACCTTACTGGTTGGTTTCTTTGCCAACTACCTGCCGGGAACCGAAGATGCTATTCTGGGATTATTATACGGTGGCGGAATTGATCTGTTAGTCGTACAAGCCATTGGTGTCGTTTCAGTTGCGGCCTGGACCTTGGGTACTTCTTTTCTGCTTTTCTATGGTCTCAAGAAAACAGTTGGTTTACGCGTTGAAAAAGTTGTTGAAATTGAAGGTCTTGACGTTCACGAACACGGCATTGAAGCTTACTCTGACTTTGTCAGCCGCATGAACTAACAATCTGATTTACTATTTTACGGTTATAAAAACATACTGAATCACCAGGGCAGATTCAGGAGCACCCCCCTTGCTCAAAATCTGCCCTGGTTTGATAAAATGTTGTGACAAAAAAGCCCTGGAAGTTTTTGCTTCGAGGGCTTTGATCATTATCTGATGCAGTGCTATAAATAACAAATTTTTAAAACTCGGCAAAGGCCTTGCCAAACTCCACACACCGGTGGCGTGCCTCTTTATCGGGTTCTCCTAAGATAGTCAGACCTTTATCAAAGAGAATGGCCCCCAGATCTTTTACCTGGTTCTCCCAATCCTGCATCCACTCACCAGCACCCCAGCCATGGGATCCGAAAAGAGCCACCTTTTTACCTTTTAGATGTTCGGAAATCGCCTTAAAAAGCGGCTCAAATTCACTTTTTTCAAGGGCTTCCCCCTCCATCGCCGGACATCCCAGGGCAATTTTAAAATAGCTGTCAATACTGTTAATATCAAAGTCAACCACGTTGACTAAAATCGCTTTGGCGCCGGCTTCATCAATACCATTTGATATTTTCTCGGCCATAATCTCAGTGCTTTCTTTGTAACTCCAATATATCACGCCAATTTTATCTACCAGTTCCATCTCTGTCTCTCCTTCTTATGTATGAATTTACGGTTGTCTATTTATATACCCCAAAACCAACCAGTTATTCTTCAATCTGAAATCCTTGATTAATTTTTTTTAATTCCTGGGATAACATCTGGACACAGACTTGTAGGTGTTGCTCAAGCAAGGCCTTGTTGTGGCGCAGTCCTTCCCGATAATAGGCCCGGGTTTTTTCCTGGATGGCAAATTTGCCCAGCAGTCCCACCACTGGTATCGCCAATAAAACCGCCCCGGCAATTGAGGTTCCGATTTTGTCGCTTTTTTTTATCTGAAAATGGGTAATCTGGGGAATGCGCTGTTGATCCGTCACTTCCACCAGGGCATTGCCTGAAAACTGGCGGCTGAAGACCGTATAGAATTCATAGGCTTCGTTAAAAAGAGCATCCGACTCCTTGCCAATCGCATCAAAAATCTCCTGGGCATAGATATCAAAATATTCATTGCGATGGGCTTCTTTTTTCCCGGAGGTCGGGTTTAAAAATCTGACATGCTTCTGGACTACTTCCTGACAATCTTTAAACCATTTATTGATCAGCTCCTGACCGATGGCAGCCAATATTTGCGGCATTTTTCCGGAAATGGAATCGAGCAGATTAACCTTGATCCGATGGATGATTTTTTCTTTACCAAAGGCCTGGGTGGTCTTGCCACTGAGCAATGTTTTGGCGTGGCTGGACACCTCGATAATATCCCGGCTCTGCACCCCCGTTTTTGCTGTGATCTCTGTTCGCATCGCCGCGATGGCGGTTTCCACATTCATTACATCGCAATGGGTCAGTACCACCAGCACCGGGTTACCAGCCTTCCCCAGGGCTGTGATCATTTCCAGATCAAAATCTTCCACCCGGGCAGACTTAGCTGACAAACAATAAATAATGGTGTGGAACCAGTCCTTGATTTCCCGGACATCATGCTGATCCAACACCTCCTGAATCAGGGCTTTCCAGCTTTCGGATTTATCCGCTTCCAAGCCCCAGGAGTCGTAAAGATGAAGGACCAGCTCGGAGCTCAAAGGGATGGTTTCGGCAAAGATCCCCATCCCGGTCACCGGTCTGCCGGCTCCGGTTTTCATCAGCTCAGCGCCAAAAATATAATTGAACAGGGATGTTTTCCCGACCCCGGTTTTCCCTAATATCAGGACATTGGTTTCGCAGTGTTTATCCATGTCGGGAAACCTTGAACCATTCGGCCATCAGGTCGGCGATATTTGCACCATTAAAATAGTCGGCCCACTCAATTTCTTTGCCTTCTTCAAACACCGCGGTAGCACAGCGAAAACAGATCTCCGAAATGGCATAGCCCATCGCGGCGGTAAAGCTGGAGGCCACCACGGTGTTGACCGTGGTTCCGATCGCCGTTCCGACTCCAGGAATCAGTTTAAAGAGGTTGGCGCTGAGGGTTTGGGCCAATAACCGGCCGGATTCAGAAACCACCACCGACCCCACCAGTGACGATAGATTCCCCAGCTTCTGGTCCAGCCCATAAGTTTTCATGATGTGCAGCGACATCTTAATCTGGATCGGCACCAGCAGCGCCGCATCAGAAAAAGGGATCGGCGTTAAGGCCACCCCGGCGGCACCGCTGGTATACAGGGGAATAACCTTGTGGTTGATCAGTCTTTTTTTAGCCTCGAGATTTCCTTTGAGAGCACTGATAAAGCCTTCCCGCAAGGACTCATCCAGGTTGTCAATGGCCCAGCCGATCAGTTCCTCCCATTGCAAATAATCCTGCAAAGCTGCTATCACCGCCGGATCAGTGGCCACACTGGTGCGGAAAAATTCCACCTGGCAATCGTTTCTGATGGCCGCTTCCATGGCCTCGAGTTCTTCGGCATCGAGGTTATCAATTTGGGTCAGGACCGCCGCCACCGGCAGCTTCTTCACTTTAAGCATCTGGATTACAGCGATGTCCATGTCGGTTACCCGTTTATTTCCGCCCGAGATGCAATACCAGACCTCATGGATTTGGTTGGTCAGTTCATAATTAGGCTCGTCTTTTTTAGACGGATTATTGGCCGCATCTCGCCACTGATTTACCCAGCTTTCGACATTGGCCTGGTATTGGGATATTTTCTCGGTGCCGACTTCATAACCTTCAGTATCATAAAGCACCACCCCGGCATCGGCCCGCTGATATTTGGTGATCCCCCGGGTCACCGGAATGCCATGACCGATTTGGGCTACCGCAGCGCCAAAAACATAATTCACCACCGAACTTTTTCCGGCACCGGTGGCGCCGCAGATTAAAATATTTGGTTTCTTGATACCGGCACTAATTTCGCCAAGGGTTTTATTAAAATCAAAATCATCGGGTCGATAGTCTTTCATTCTTTCCCTCTTTCTTTTTCTGCCTGGTTGTTGATATTTAGTTGCTACACATTATACTCATTGTACCAGAGAATTGTTAATTTCATTTTAATTAAAATCTTCACCTAATTATCACAAAATAATCAAGACCCGACCACAGACCCGCGTTAAACTAAGCACAGTAATCCATCTCAGCTATCTTTTTTGATGCTACTTTCAATTTGCTAATTCACTATTCTGAATCCGTCTGAATTTCGTTATTTTTATACGGCACCCGGGCCGAAGGCACGAATTCCGCCGTCGCATCGGTATGGATGGCCTGATCGTCAAAATAGATATGGGCCCCGAAGGCCTTAAGGACCTCCTGCTTACTCATGCCACCCAGAAAAAAGGCTTCATCGATCCGCACATCCCAGGCCCGCAGGGTCCGGATGACCCGCTCGTGGGCCGGAGCATTTCTGGCGGTGACCAGTGCCGTGCGGATTGGCGCCCGGTTTTTATCAAACTCTTTCTGAATCGCTGACAGGGTTTTAAGAAACTTGGCAAAGGGCCCCTCCGGCAAGGGCTTCCTGGCATTTTTTGTTTCGTTGGCCTGGAAAGCTTCGATGCCCTGGCTTTTATAGATCTGCTCCGATTCGTCGGAGAAAAGTACCGCATCGCCATCAAAGGCGATCCGGATCTGATCGATTTCGTTTACTTCATCATAGGCCAGATGCTGGGTATAAATAATCCCCGCCGCGACTCCGGCATTAATGGCCTCCTGAACATCCTCTTCATTGGCGGAAAGAAAAAGATCAGTGTTAAAAGCCTCCAGATAAGGTGCCAATAACGCGCCGCTGACCAGAGCCGCCCGGGTGATATCCAAATTGTAGTGCTTGATGGAGTTAAAAATCCGCAGACTGCTGTCGGCATTATTTCGGGACATCACAATGATTTCAGTTTTCCGTTCCTCTGAACCGATTTCGTTGAGCTTCAACAGGGCCTTGATTAAGGCAAAACCGGTCCCCGGTTTTAACAGATCATTCTCGTGCTCAATCTGATAATTGGTATACGCCTCCACCCCTTCTTGATTAAAAATCTGATTTTCCTCTTCCAGATCAAAAAGGGCTCGGGACGAGATACCGACAACCAAACAGTTTTCAAATTTATGCATGTTATTCCTCATATTTTCTATTTGATAATGATTTTTTTATCTTAACGCCTCTGTTGAAAGTTCATGTTATCCACAATTGTGTTGGTTTTATGGACAATTGTGGATAAGTTTGCCGGCGCTAATTTTTCTCAGCCGGTGAATCTTATCCACATGCCAAAAGAACCTTTCTCGTTGAGAAAGGTTCTTACAATTAAATTTTTATATTCTTATCATATCACCCGAATGGTAGATAGTAAAGGGAATCCTATCAAACTTTTGTTTAAGCAAAATGATCCGTTTCTTCCAGCGTTATTTTAATAATCCGCAGGCTTGGAAGCTGTTCCTGCAGTTCAATCTTCAGTGCTTTTAGCATCGCCAGTTCGGTTTCCGGATAAACGCTGGCTTTGTTGATGCCAACCAGAGCAAAATCCTTATTTTCAGCCATTTTCAGATACCCTTCAGCAGATTTTAACGCATAGAGAATCATCTTACTTCATCACCTTTTCTTCCAGATCATATAAGGTCGACAGTCCCTTAAGCCGATCCCGGTTCTGGTATTTAACCCAGGTTTTCAGTTTCTCCCAGGCTTCGCCGTTATGAATAAGTTCCAGGGCCATTTCATAGCCTTCCCGAATGCTGGGCGCCTTGTCTCTTAAATACAGAATCAGCCCGGCATTTAGGGCAACAATATCTTCCCGGGTTTTGGTTTCTTTCCCGTTTAAAAGCCGCACAATACACAACGCCGACGCTTCAACTGAATCAAACGTTCGGATTTCATCCACAATTCCCGGAGTTATCAACATATCCTGTGGATTAAACGAGTAGTTTTCCACAGTGCCATCTTCTTTCAGCTCGGCAATATAGGTGGTTCCAAGAGTCGAAGCCTCATCTATCGATTGCTCCCCAACTTCTCCATAAACAACAATGGCCCGTTTATAGCCAATCTCGGCCATGATCTGGGGAACGAACGCCAGCATTTCTTTCGAGTAGACACCTCTTACTCCATACTGCGGCAGTGCCGGATTAGCCAGCGATGCTGAAATATTCAGCACGCTGCCAAAGGAAATCTGCGATAAAACCCGACCCAGCGCGACGGGGTGGACTTCCGGGCTCATCCCATTGAAAATACCAATCCCGGCTTTTTCAATGCTTTCTTTGACCAACTCCACACTGGAATCCATGTCGATGCCCAATGCTTCCAGTACATCGATGGTGCCGCAAACCGAGGTCAATGCCCGGGAACCGTGTTTTGCCATCGGAATCCCTGCTGCTGCCGCAATAATCGATGCCGCGGTGCTGATGTTGAAAGTTTTAAAACTATCCATCCCGGTGCCGCAGTTATCCACAATCGGAAACTCAGTGACGGGTTCCACCTTAAAGGTATCTACCTCGTAAATCGCTTCAAAACTCCCGGCCACTTCCTCGGGTGTCGCTCCTTTGGCACTGAGCGCCGCTAAAAAAGCACCCTGCTGCATGGCGGTTTGTTTATCACTTAAAATTTCCATAAACATTTCTTTGGAATCATCTTTAGACAGGTTTTCTTTATTGATCAGCTGGGTAATCACCTGACCATAATCTTTCATACTGATTGTTTTTTCCATTTGATTTCTCCTTGAATTTTACTATTCTTTTTTACTATTAGTTATTCTTTAATCTATCGCTGTTTGAATGTCGCTTTCATAATCGCCGATTAGTTCATCACAACAATGGTTGAATAGCCATCGCCGTTTTTTATATAATCCATTCCCCGGACCAGTTCTTCGAGTTTGACCCGATGGGAAATAAGAGGACGCACACTAACTTTTTTTGATTCCAGCAGGGTTTTTGCCTTCCGACTATGCTTAATACTACAGCCATAGGACCCCACCACTGAAATTTCATTATAGTGAATCAAATTGATGTCTGGATAAAAAGTGTCATCCTGGCTAATCCCACTGAAATACCCCAAGGTGCCTTTTTTGCGTAAAATCTGCAAGGCCAGATCCAGGGCCTTTGATCCCGGACAACAGGGAATGACCACATCAACGCCGTGGTTATTCGTGGCCATTTTCAACTGTTCTGGCAGATCCGGCTCATCGCCGCTAAAAACTGCATCGAAGCCCAGCTCTTTGCCACGGTCGCGGCGCGCCTGGTTTTTTTCAATGAGGATAACATTTTTAATGCCTTCGGCTTTTGCCACAAATAAATTGAGCAAGCCCAGGCGTCCCCCACCGATAATCACCAACATTGATTCCCGGTTCATTTTAAGGCGATCCTGAATATTCACACAACAGGCCAGCGGCTCAATAAATGATATTTCTTCATATGCTAATTTGTCATCATTAATGATCTGCAGCACTTTTCCATTTACTGCTTTAGACGGTATTTTAATAACTTCCTGAAAACCACCATCAAAATTAAAACCCATAATCTTAATCTGATCACAGAGATTATCCTGACCTTTTTTACAATATTCACACACCCCACAGGAAATTCCCGGATGCAGATAAACCCGTTGACCAACAGGAAGCCCGACTATATTTTTGCCTCTTGCAATGATCTCTCCGGCAATTTCATGTCCCAAAACTCTGGGATAAACAAGATCCCGTTGCCCTACGGTGGCACATTTTAAATCGGTTCGGCATATATTGCAGGCTCTGACCCGCACCAGAATCTCGCCAGCATCGCAGACCGGCATGGCCCGATCTTGCAACACAAGTTCGCCCGGTTTTTCCAAAACAACTGCTTTCATATCTTTATCCACCCTCATTCTCTAAATCTCTGATAACCGTGTCTAAAAACGATTTATTCCTATCTTAAACAAAAAAAAGCTACGCTAATAAAGCGCAGACTTTCCACATCTCTCAACAACTAATTTTCCGGCAGGTCTTCTGACTCATGATCATCACTTCTGTCGCCTTCCCATTTCTAAAACAGTGGCATATTGACAGAAATTCCCAGTTTACAGCGGCGGGCCCGTATAAGCTTCTCACTTATTTTCCTATTCTCCCCGAGGGGCACCTGAAAACGATTATTTAATTTTGAATTATTATATCATAACACTAATCCACGATGAAACATCTGTTAAGCAACTTCAGTCAATTATTCTGCAAGATAATTGATTTCTTTTGTCAATATTATTTTTTCGCTACAACCCCCTCATCCAAACATATTTCCATCCCAGCTTCACTGCTGGAGCTTTCAAACAATACCATCCCTCGCTGATCGGCTAAGCGCACCCAGACCTCGGCGGTGATACTCTCGATGATCTCCCGATCCATCAACCCATCTACTGGCGCCCGGAGTCTTCCCCCACCGTCCATCCGGGCTTTAAATGTCAGAACACCGTCCGGTCCTTCCAGCTCGCCGGCACAGGTTCCCTTTGCTTGATCCACTTTCCACTTTACCAGGCGGGAATGATTATAGGTGGCAAAACGCCGGCTGATTCCGTTAAAATCTGTAAAATAGGCAAAAAAGCCGGGAAATTCCAGTCCCAAAAAAGGGATATTCGCTCGCGAAAAAACAAAAGAAGCATTTCTTGTTTCAAAATGGCTGGCCTGAAGCCAGAGATAGGTTTTGGGAAATGACCGACCGTAGTCTTTTTCAATGTAGCCGACGCCACCATTAAAATCGTGAATCTCACCATCCAATTCAATAACGCCGGCTATTTCATGATATAAATGGATAATGGCATGGTAGCATTCCATAAATGGTATTATTCCAAAAGGTCCCATAATCCCGGGATTCTTTCGGCCGGAAGGAAAGGGATGGATATTGTTAAAGGTCAGTCGTCCTTTAATGCTCCCTTCCGCTGTAACCACATTTAAAGACAGACCCTGATCATTAAAGCCGTTATTCTCTATTTGCAGATCAAACTTGTCTGATCTGGCATTAAACTGCGAATACGGAAAATGATGGTACCAGGTTTTTCCGCTGACGGCATTGATTACCTGGATAAAGGCATGCTTTTGCCCCTGGGGATCAATAGCCATTCCCGGAATAATCGCAATGGCATGCTTTCGATCAGCACTGATACATTTAAAATACCAGCCTTCAAAATATCGCCTCTTTTTGTTTTTACCCTGAAAAAACGCCTGTTTGATCATCTGTCGTTTCCTTTCATGAAACCCAATACGCTCTACACAATCGCAGCTTTACTGGAGCTGGACAAAAATCAGCACCAGGCTAGCGGCCAGTAACGAACTGGCAAAATTAACAAAATCATTGTTGACAAAGGTGATCCCGCTAACTAGCTGGTTGGGTATACTGTTGTGGTCCGGCTGCTCCGTCAGCTCACCGGTTTCACGGTTGATATACTTGGCCTGGATAGCGGCACCCATCAGGCTGTCGAGGATTGACCCCAGCAGCCCGCCAAAGGTAATCATCAGAATTTGCATCCATAATAGCAGGCCGCTGTTGCCAACGGCAAACTGATACACCCCATAAGTCAAGGCCACCACTGCCGACCCACCCAGTGAAGCCAAAAAACCCAGCGGACTGACGCCCCCGGAAAGTCCCGGGCTGACTGGTTTCAAGGTGATTAACGAAACCGGGGCCTTCTTGCTGAGGATCCCGATTTCCGAAGCCCAGGTGTCGGCATTGCAGGCCGCAAATGATGCTGCCACCGCCACCAGATAAGCAGGATTCTGAGATATCGCAAAAGGTACCGCCATTATCAGCGCGGCCCCGCCATTGGCACCAACCTGGAAAATATCCCGGGGCCCCGACTTGGCATGAATTCTGGCCTCAATGGGATCTTTTAAGCTGGCTTTAAAACGAGATAAAAAGGTGGAACTGAGAAAGAAGACCATCAGTAAAATAAAGAACAAGGGCCCGCCGGCCAAATACAAGGCGGCTCCCAGAAAAAAGGCTGCCAGTGCGGCCGAAAAGGTTAATGATTTTCGCCGGTATGCAAAAGTTGCTCCGGCCAAAGACAGGCAAAGATAGACCACATGTTCCAATAGAGATCCTGTTTGAGCCGCTGCACTATAGTCGATTAAATTTTCCATTCTGCTTCTCCTATCTGACAAAGATAAAATAATAGGCCCCGGCACTGACCAGGGGCACGGTTAAATTGTCCAGCCCCAGCGGCGTTATTGCTTCAAGCCCGGTCGCCAATAGCGCCAGCGTCAGGGCCGGCATCAGGACCTGGGGCTGTCCGGTAGCCGCCAGTAACACCACGGTCACCAGGAAGGATGCCACCAGCATGGTGAGACTGCCGGACAGGGTTTTTTCTGCTCCCAACAGTTGAAAGCGCTGCTTCGGCCAGCGGGTTCCGACGACTGCCGCCAAACCATCACCGTAGCCCATGATCAGAATCCCGACCCCACCAACGATCGGATTCTGCAGTGGACCAAAGCTGATCAGGGCCAGCAACAGCAGCGAAATGGCATAATAAACCGTGCCCAGATCGCCTTTTCCGGACCCCCGTTCGATCGCTGAAAAAAGCTGGAAACGGTAAGACAGATAATTCAAAACGACAAAACAGGCCGGTACCACAGCCGCCCAGATGGGACCGTCAAAAAAAATCATCGCCACCAGCCACCAGTTGCAGACCAGTATGTGGACAGCTTTACGGCTGGCTTCTTTGCCGAAGCGCTCTAAAAACCGGGCCAGAAAAATGACACTAAATACATAAATAAACGATACAATAATTCCCAGAATATTATGATAAATCCAGATATTTTCCATCAGCTGCCTCCACTCTCCGCCGCTTATCGCCAAAACGAGGCCCATAACAGCTGTCGATTGGCCGAAACAAAAAGCAACAGTTTTTCCCATTTGGGAACATAAATCCGGCGATCCAACAACCGATACCGGGCTTTGCGGCAGCGGTTTATTATTTTACTATAATAAAGCAGCGACAGTAACACTGGCAATCGGGCTGTTTTGTCAAACAACTCGAGATTTGCTGAGATGAGACGATAGCGACTTTCAGCTTCGCCGGCAAGATGTTCCCAGAGCCGGATCAGTTCCGGGGTCGGTTGCGGTCCCGCCAGATCCTCGGGGCTGACACCCAGGGCGATCATTAAATCCTCCGGCAGGTAGATGCGATTAAGCCGGTAATCGGTGCCGACATCGCGTAAAATATTGGTCAGCTGCATCGCAATGCCCAGTTCCACCGATAATTTTTCAGTTTCGCTGGTCACTGGTTTTGCCAGCAGCGGACAGAGCATCAAGCCTACCGTTCCGGCCACCAGATAGCAGTAGTCCAATAAATGGTTGAAGCTTTTAGGTTGCTGAAAGTCAACATCCTGAAGCTGACCGATCAGCATTTCCTGAAACGGTCGAATTTGAAGGGGGAATGAGTCAAACGCCCAGCGCAACGCCCGCCACATCGGTTCATCGGGGGTCTCCCCGGCCTCAAAAGCCAATAATTTGCCGGCCATCGCTCTGACCAGCTCGGGATTGTTGTCGACATCGATGGCATCATCGGCAATCCGGCAGAAGGCATAGATGGCAAACACTGCCTGGGCCTGTTCCCGGGGTAATTTTCGGAAAGCCCGATAAAAACTGCTGGAATTATTCTGAATCAGGGTTTCGCACCAGTTTAGATCTTTTTGGATCGCTGCCGTGATCATTGAAAATCCCTCACCACTTCTGCCACGGTAATCTTGGCTGAGGTCAAGACAATTGGAACGCCCGCCCCGGGATGGGCACTGGATCCGGCAAAATATAAATTCTGATAGCCCATCGCCTTGGGCTGGGGCCGCCAGTAATTACTCTGCAAGAGGGTCGGTCGTAAACCAAAGGTTGCTCCGTACTGAGCATTGAAATCGGCCCTGAAATCAAGCGGTGTATAGGCTTTTTCGAAAATAATGTGGGTTTCAAAATCTTTTAGTGGCAGGATCTGGCCGATCTTATCCAGCGCCTGGCGGCGATAGCCGGCGACGACCTGATCATCCTTCCAGTCCAGTGGGCCATCTTTTAAGTTGGGTACCGGTACTAAAACGTAAAGCCCCAATTGCCCCGGAGGGGCCAGGCTCTCATCCAGCAGCGCAGGTGCATAAACGTAGATCGAGGGATCAGCGGGAAAACGGCCGGCGAAAATATCGTCGAGATTGCCCTTGAAGTCTTCCGAAAAGACCAGGTTGTGAACATTCAGGCCGGGAAAATCGCGTATATCCAGGCCCAGATAGAGCATATAGGCTGAACAGGAATAGTCCAGTTCTGCCACCCTGGCAGGTTGATATTTTTTGTGTTTGAAATCAGCCGGCAGCAGTTCATTCATGGCGTAAGGAAAATCGGCCGAACAGACCACCCCATCGGCGCTTTTCTGCTCACCATTAACGGTAATGCCACGAACCACTTTGCCATCAATATTAATCTGCTCAACTGCTGCATCAAAAAATAATTCGCCGCCCATTTCCCGAAACAGTTTTTCCATCGCCACAGCCATTGCCCGCATCCCGCCCTTTAAAAACCAGACCCCATAGGTCAGTTCAATCATCGGAATAATGGTATAGATTGAGGGTCCGTTAAAGGGCGAGATGCCAATATAGAGGGTTTGAAAACTCAGCAGTTCCTTAAGCTTTTGATCCTTGACAAACTTACCGACTGAGTCAAAGGCATTGTCAAAGGTGCGCAGCCGCAGCCCCGCGAGCAAGGTTTTAGGATTATAAAAATCAGTAGCGGTTCGGAAAGAACGTTCAATGAAATATTCCTTGGCCACCAGATAGCGTTGATAGACGTCGGCCAGATAAGCCAGATAACCCTGGGTTTCGGTTTCACTAACCGATTCCAGAGTTTTTATCAGATTGCTCAGCTCCGACGACGCCTCGTGGGTCGATCCATCACCGAAATAGACCTTATAAATGGGATCGAGCCGCTCCATTTGGATATAATCGGCCGGATTCCGGCCACAGCTGCTAAACACCTCCTTGTAGATCTGAGGCATCATCAAAATCGTGGGCCCCAGATCAAAGCTGAAGCCGTTGCCGCTGATGACACCCATGCGCCCGCCAACCTCAGAATTTTTCTCATAGAGCTCAACCTCGAAGCCTTCATTCAATAACCGGACTGCACTGGCCAGGCCGCTGACCCCGGCGCCAATGACAATGATCTTTTTCCTGCTCATGCTTCTACCCCTTTATTTCAAGTTTGTTTGCTTTTATACCCCAAATGATTCAAAAAACACCCCAGTTACCTGGGGCATTGAAATGACCGTTAAATTAACAATTTGCTTCGGGTCGTTAAGCTTTAACCATCCTGACTCGGTAGCTTTCACCAGATTATATTTTCCCCAACACTTCTTCGACATCTGGCAGGGTACGAATTTCATATTTCTTGACCCAGATCACCATTCCAGTTTCATTGATCAGAATATTGGCTCGTTTGGAAGCCCCATGTTCGTCGCTGAAGATCCCATAGGCTTGGGCGACTGCCCCCAGGGGATTAAAATCTGAAAGGATCTTCAGCTGCTTCAGACATAAGGCCCGGGCCCACACCGATTTGCTGGGCTGGGGATCAACACTGAGGCCCAGTACCACGGTATTTTTGTCCGCAAAACGATCCGCATTCCGATCCAGTGATCGCATCTGATCGGTGCAAACTGATGTCCAGGCCAGGGGATGCCAGGACAATAGCACCTTTTTCCCTTTAAACTGGCTCAGGGTAACCATCTCACCATTTTGATCCGTTAATGTAAAATCCGGAGCCATGGCCCCTAATTGAATCATCTCTGTCACGACTTATTCCTCCTCAAATTTTTTATATTTTAGTTTTTCTGGTTAGCCATTGCTATTGAAATTTCCAGCTGCACGGCAAGCCTTCTTCTTCGATCATCTGCAGAAAGGCACTGACGATTTCCGGATCAAATTGGCTGCCGGAACAGGCTTTCAACTCGCTGATGGCATAAGATAAATCGCTGGCTTTTTTATAGCTGCGGCTGTGGGTCATTACATCAAAAGAATCAACCACGTTGATGATCCGACCGAGGTATGGAATTTCCTGAGCTTTCAGCCCATTGGGATAACCGGTTCCGTCATATTTTTCATGATGGGCCAGAATATATTCGGCAATATGCTCCAGTGCCGGCGTTGACTGGGCAATCCGGTAACCAATCTCGGGATGCGTTTTAATAATCTCCCATTCTTCGTTACTGAGCCGGGCTGGTTTGTCAAGAATATACTCCGGAATTCCGATTTTTCCAATATCATGGAGCAGCGATAGCAGCTCCAGTTCGTCGAGCTGATCTTTGCGCAGCTCCAGACGACTGCCCAACGCTTTGCTCAACTGGGCAATCCGCATCGTATGGGCTTCCGTCTCGGTGCTTTTTTCATGAAGGGTTCGGGCCAGCGAGCGGATCGTGGCATTTCGGGAACTGGTGCTTTCCATCAGTTTGTTCCGATACATGCGGTTTTCCGCCAGATTCAGCACATCTTCCGGACTTTTCAACTCCTCATTACTTTCAGCATAACCCATGGCGATGCTGATATTCAAATGGAACTCCCGGATTTTCTCAATTTCGTCAGTAATATCCCGGATCATCTGACAGACCTCTTCCTGGTTAATATCCTGAAGCACCACGACAAACTCATCGCCCGGCCATCGGGAAATAATATCGGTAGGCCGGCATATTCGTCTGAGTACATTGCTCACGGCAATCAGCATCTGATCCCCTTCCTGGTGGCCAAAGGCATCATTGGTCAGCTTGAGTCCGTTGATATCACACATGATAATAAAATAATGGGCGTCTTTTTGCTGTCTGAGGACTTCAAACTGCATTTTCATATAATCCCGATTTTTGAGCCGGGTCAAGGGATCCGAGTAACTTAAAAATAAAATTTCTTCCTCGTTGATTTTCCTTTTCGTAATATCAGAGATGGTGCTGATAAATCGCAGCGGTTCATTATTTTCATCCCGCTGAACCACCTTACCGCGATGATATACCCAGATAATCCCAGACAATTTCGAGATCACCCGATACTCTTCTTCAAAATAATCGACTCTTCCGCTAAAGATATCGGTGAACTGTTGCTCCAGTCGTTTTTTGCCGTCACAATGGATTTTTGAAAAATAGTCCTCAAAAAGTTGACGTCCGTCATCGCCCTGATAGCCAATTAATTGCCGCCATTCCGGGCTGATATAGGCCTCCTTCTTTTTTATCCAGATATCCAGATACCCGTCATTGGTGGCTTCCATAATCAGACGATAGCGTTCATCCATCATTTTTATATTTTGATTGGCGTGGTCAATTTCCTGAAGCATCAGGTTGGTTGAATCCGCCAGAGTTTTGAGTTCATCCTTGCCATCCATTTCGATCGATAGCGTTGCATCACGTTTTAATCCCACTTCTTGAGTAAAGGCAATCAGCCTTTCAATCCGCTTTAAAAAATATTGGTTTACAATAAAGTAATCGATGCTCAGCAGAAATAAAAGCAGCCCCACGAAACTGGCCATAAACAGATTGAACTGGCGCTTTACAAAGCTATAGTTTTCTTCCATCCGGGAAATCGTCATCAGAATGGTCTCTTCCCCATAGCTATCCAGCTGGAGGCGACTGGCAGTGAGGTAGGGTTTACCATCGAATTCTCGTTTGAAAATCTGGTTTACCGGAATGGTTGAGGACGATCCTGCTTCATTTAATTCCACATTAACTCCGGTTAAATCTTCAATATATGCTGTCATTTGATCGTCAAATGTTTTGACCATCACCATACTGCCATTGCTGATCGCATTGCGGCTGGAATTATTAACGCGCCCGGAAGCAATCAAATATGGCTGTCCGTCGAGGATCATCAGATTTGTTTTGGCTTCTTCATCATCAGTCAGAAGCCCGGTATAAAAGTTGTTCTGACTGATTTTTACGACCAGCGCAGCCGCTTTTTCCTCCGTCAGCCCAAAATCCCCGTATCCGACCACCTCACCAGTTTGATTAACAAAGAGCATCATATTCAAACTCAGGTTTTCCAGAGTCTCTTCATTGAGATTAACTTTCACATATTCCTGATTCCGGTTGTTGATAAAATTATAGGTATCATCCCAATAGGCCCAATCCTTCAAAATACTGTTGAGATTTTCTTTTTCATTTTCAATGATGGTCTCAACCATTTCAAAATCTTTGTCGGTCTGATTTCGCTGCGCTGCGTCAACATAGCCATAAAAGACCCAATAAAAGATCCCATAGGTGATCCCCAAAAGCACCGCCGCACTGCAAAGGGCGATTATAATTATTTTATATTTCAGTTTCATTTAGCACCATCTCTGTTTATTAATGAATATCAGCTCAGTATCTCCCGCTCAATTTATCGCATCATCTGATTACTTCAATCAACTGGTACTGTTATAATTGAAGTGAATCTTGTTTATCCTATCATAACAATAATCAGGTAAAAATGACAGTCCCTATTTGTTAATTTAACCGTAATATTTATTCATACTCCGTCTATTAAGAAAGGGGTTTACCATGCCTGACAAGAAAAATTTAAGTCCGATCAGCCGGATAATTGAAAGTGAAGCCAATCTTTCTGCCAATACCATCAGTCAAGCGATTACTGGCGCTGGATATCAATGAATTTTAACTCCACTTTCAATCCCAATTTGCTTCTGATATCAAACCATTACGTGGCTTCGAGATGTTGACATTTTTATTTTCCATGATATAATGCTCACAATTAAATACTGATTTGCGGGGGGACTTATTGTTGAGAAGGTTAAAACCTGACCCTTTGAACCTGTTAGTTAATACTAACGTAGGGAGGCAAGGCGTTTTAACTGAATTTTAATACGTGCTTTCGGTGCTTTCCTATTCTGGAAGGCACTTTTTTTATACACAAAATTCAACTCTGAAAGGAAAATACTGTGAAAAATTACAACACTCAAATGGCAGCGGCAAAAAAGGGGATCATCACCCCGGCAATGGAAACAGTGGCTCAAAAGGAGGGCCTCGATGTTAACAAACTCATGCATCTGGTCGCCTGCGGTCAGGTTGCCATCCCGGCCAATATCCGTCATCAGTCCCTTTCTCCTGAAGGCATCGGTACCGGTCTGAAAACAAAGATTAATGTCAATCTGGGGGTATCCGGGGATTGCAAAGACTATCAGGTCGAGCTGGAAAAGGTCAAACTCTCTTTAAAATTTGGGGCCGAAGCGATTATGGATTTAAGTAATTATGGAAAAACCAATACCTTTAGAAAACAGCTGATTGAACTGTCACCGGCCATGATCGGTACGGTTCCGATGTATGATGCCATCGGCTATCTGGAAAAAGATCTACGGGCAATTACCGCCCAGGATTTTATGCGAGTAGTCCGGGCCCACGCCGAAGAAGGGGTCGATTTCATGACCATCCACGCCGGTATTAACAAGCGGGCGGTGGAAGCCTTTAAACGGGCCGGCCGGCGCACTAATATTGTCTCTCGGGGGGGCTCGCTGATCTTTGCCTGGATGGAAATGACCGGTAACGAAAATCCCTTTTATGAATATTACGATGATTTTCTGGAGATCCTCCGGGAGTTTGATGTCACCATCAGTTTGGGGGACGCTCTGCGCCCGGGCTGCATTGACGACAGTTCTGATGCTTCGCAGCTCAGCGAATTGATCGAACTGGGTCATCTGACCAAACGGGCCTGGGCCAAAGATGTCCAGGTCATGGTTGAGGGGCCCGGCCATATGGGCATCAACGAAATTCCCGCCAATATGGTTATTCAAAAAAGACTGTGCCACAATGCCCCCTTCTATGTCCTCGGCCCCTTGGTAACCGATGTGGCTCCGGGCTATGATCATATTACCGCCGCCATCGGTGGTGCCATCGCTGCTGCCAACGGTGCTGACTTCCTTTGTTATGTGACCCCCGCTGAACATTTGCGGCTGCCCGACATCAATGATGTTAAGGAAGGCATCATTGCTACCAAGATTGCCGCCCACGCCGCTGACATTGCCAAGGGTATTCCCCAGGCCCGGGACTGGGATAATAAGATGTCCGATGCCCGGCGCCAGATTGACTGGGATACCATGTTTGAGCTGGCCATTGACGGCGAAAAAGCCCGCGATTATTACGAAAGTACGCCGACTGAAGAAAAACACAGCTGCTCGATGTGCGGCAAAATGTGTGCGGTGCGGACCACCAATATGATTCTGGATGGTCAAACCGTATCGCTGCGCTCTGAAAATTAATCAACTTTATTCGTTTTTTGATCGATTTTATACTTATCTTTTTTCTTAATCAGCCGATATTCAAGTTAGTGGATTGCGTCTTTTTCGGGCGTGATCATTTCGTAAAAACATGGAGGTGGATTTATGAAAATCGAAAGTTCAACTGTCGCAATGACCAGTCAAAGCAGTTATCAGGCAGCAACCAAAACTGTAGAATCCCTGAGAGTTTGGGGACCCCAAAGTAACGCTACAACCACACCCAGTGCTCCGACAAAGGGGATCGATACCCTTGAAATATCCGAACAGGCTAAAAATCTGCAGTTAAATACCCCGACATCCATATCGGCGACAACCGGGGATGATGAAACAACACCGCTTTCCAGTAAAGACGAGCAGGAGATGCTCCTGTTAAAGCGGATGATCGAGGCTTTAACCAAGAAAAAAATAAAATTCGTCAAGCCGACGAGAGCTACCCTGGCAGATCCCAAAATGAGTCAGGCGATCCAAAGCGCCTATTCCACTCGGAGTTCACTGCTGAGCGCGGCGGCCGGATGGGCTCAGGGTTTAGCTGGTGCCCAGCCCCGCAACAGTGCCAGCGGTTCTTCCGGTGGTGGCTTTGAATACAATCAGAGTGTCACCCATTACGAATCCCAAAGCACCTCATTCCAGGCCCAGGCCTCCGTCACGACCTCAGATGGCCGACAGATTAATATCGATCTGCAGTTAAATCTCAGCCGGGAATTTATGTCACAATCCAATCTCACCATCCAGGGAGGCGATCAACCAGTCCAAGTCGACCCGCTGGTTATCAATTTTGGAACCGGCAGTGCCTCACTCTCTGAGCAAAAATATGCTTTTGATATTGATGCCAATGGCACTCTGGATCAAATTTCCTTTGTCGGACCCGGCAGCGGCTTTCTGGCCCTGGATCTGAATGAGGATGGCGCTATCAATGACGGCAGCGAACTCTTTGGTCCGCAAAGCGGCAACGGTTTTGATGATCTGGCACAATACGATGCAGATGGCAATAACTGGATCGATGAAAATGATGCCATCTATGATAAACTGCAGATCTGGTCCAAGGATGCTGCCGGCAAAGATGTCTTGATGGCGCTGGGTCAACAAGGCGTAGGAGCCATTTATCTGGGCAACGTCAGTACCAGCTTTGCTCTTAAGGGCGCCGGCAATCAGACTAATGGCGAACTCCAGCGCACCGGGATCTATCTCAATGAAGACGGCTCTGCCGGAACCATCCAGCATATCGATCTTACCATCTGACTACCTGAAACTTAAATAAATATCTGCCCCTGAAATTCTCAGCAGCGGCAGAGTAACGACAAATAAAAAGGATGAATTGCCGGGCAATTCATCCTTTTTATTTATTATTACTTGATAATCTTGTAGATTTGGCTAAATACCTGTTGTCTGAAAATCTCAAAACCCGCCGCTGTGAGGGGTTCCGGATAGGTCATCATTTTGAGGGAGATTTTTTTACTGATATCACCCCGCATAACCGGCTGATCATAGCCGTATTCAGACAGGTAAAAGCCCAGCCGCTGATAAAAGCCAATCCGTCTTGCATTGATTTCAGTTTTCTCATCTTCCACCTCAATCACCACTGGTTTTACCACATGAGATAAATAAGCCGCCATCATTCCGGAACCGATTCCGGTGCCCCGCTGCGCCGGAACCACCGCAAAATGCTCCAGAAAAAGATTCGACCCCAGATCCCACTCGGCAATGAACCCGAGGATTTGATCCGCTTCATTTTTTGAAATCCAAATGCAGTACTTGGGATTCCTCAATTGGGCTTTAGCATTTTCCCGGGGCCTGACTTCTTCGATGGGAAAGGAGCACTCCATCAGCGCGTATACTTTTTCAAAATCCTTTTCATTCAATTTTAATAGTTCGATTGGTTACACACCCTTTCTGATTTCGATTAATTAGCGACAACTCGTCTTTACCAGCTCTTAAGAAAGATCAGGGTGTCCACATAGCTGTTATCATTTAATCGGTAGCCGTCTTTAATGGTGCCAATGATTTTAAAACCCAGTTTCAGGTACAGGGTAATGGCGGAATAATTGGTGGCCACCACCGCATTAAACTGAAGACCTTTAAATCCATTGTCGCGACTTCGCTTGAGGCAATCTTCCACCAGCAGACGTCCAATCCCCTTACCCCGATATCCTTGTTTGACCCCAAACGAGGCATTGGCCATATGCCCGCAGCGGCCAATATTGTTGGGGTGAAGGATATAAAGTCCGACGACCTCATTTTCGCTGAGGGCGCACACCGTTTCGGTCTGCTGGGCAAACATCGCGGCTGCTTCCGCTTCACAAAGAACCTGATCACCGGGAAAACTATTGGCTTCAGTGACAATAAAATTCCAGATTTCGGTGGCCTGTGGCAAATCTGCCTGAGTTAGCGGCCTCATTTCAATGTTCATAAGCTCCTCCTGAACAGTCATTTTTACTATTTTACTATAATAATCTTACTTAAAGTTTCTTTTTATTTAAATAATATAGCACAACTTGGCGTTTTCTCCAACCCCAATACGTCCTGCCGGTGTTTAGAATTTTGATCGGCAAATTTAAGCTAATCCTATTTTTTACAATTATTTTTGATTTATTTTAAAAACTCCGCTATAATGTGAATCAACAAGACCGGAAAAAATAACACTCAACTTTAGCATCTGCTTTAGCTGTCGCTACCCGACTGCTGCTGCTTGGCCCGATCCCCCAGCCCAATTTCTTTAGAAAATCACCGTTCCCCGTCGTTTTGCTGCATTCTTTCCAGAAAGGATTAACTAAGATGGAACCTGATCTGAATAAACTCAAAAACAACTGGCTAAACTTTGCTGAACATGGCATTCTGGATAGCAATACCCGACCAATTATCCAGCGTTCCTGGGAATACTGTAAAAAAATAAATATGGATGTGAACGGTGGTAAGGGGGAAAGCATTGATGCCCGCCAATTGGAGCAGGTGTTGGCGGAAAACCGGGAATTGATCAAAATCGCCCAGCCGATCATGCAGAACCTTTATGAAATCGTTTTATCTTCACATTTTGTTTTGGTCTTAACTGACAAAAACGGTGTGCTCCTGGATACCATTGGCGATGAGGTAGTCAGTATGCGGGCTTCCGAATTGCGTTTTTTAAAAGGCACCGTCTGGACCAATGACGCGGTGGGCTCCAACGCCATCGGCATCGCCCTGGATGAAGATGGGCCGGTTCATGTGGTCGGTGCTGAGCACTACTGCGTTTCCCATCATACCTGGACCTGTTCCTCCACCACCATCCACAATGTCAAAGGGGAGATCATCGGCGTCCTCAATATGTCCGGCGAAAGCCACAAACTCCACTCCCATACCCTGGGGATCGTGGTGGCCGCGGCTTACAGCATCGAGAACGAACTGGCGCTCTCCCATACCTATCGATCAATGTCGGCCTCTCTGGACAGCACCGAGGATGGGATTCTGGTCACCGATGAAAATCTGACGCTCCAATGGATGAATGTCGGCGCCCAGAAGGTCCTCCATCTTAACATGGACGAGTTCAACGACATCGGCTTTAAAAAAATCTTTAAGAAAATGGATGTTGCCGGTGAAATCTGGAATAATGACGAAACCACCCGTTACTATACCGATGTCACCGCCCATATCGGCAGTCGTAAAATTCAATGCAGCGCCAATGTCTCGAAGATTCTGGAAAATGATAAAATTCAGGGTTACTCCATTGGCATCCGCGAAATCAAACATCTCCACAGCGCCGTCAACCGGGTCAGTGGTAACGTGGCCACCTATACCTTTTCCGACATCATCACCCAAAACCCGCAGATGCGGATGATTATCAAAACGGCCGAAAAAATGGCCCGCTTTAAAAAGTGCATCCTGATCGAAGGCGAAAGCGGTACCGGTAAAGAAATGTTTGCCCACGCCATTCACCGGGCCAGTGCCTTTGCCCAGGGCCCCTTTATTGTGGTCAATTGCGCCTGCCTGCCCCGGGATCTGGTCGAAAGCGAACTCTTCGGCTACGTCAAAGGGGCGTTTACCGGAGCCCTCAGCGAAGGCAAGCCGGGGAAATTTGAATTGGCCGAAGGCGGTACCATTTTTCTCGATGAGATTGGCGAAATGCCGCTGGAAGTTCAGGCTAAGCTGCTGCGGGTGGTGGAAACCTGCACCGTTTCCCGGATCGGCAGTCAAAGCGAACGTAAACTGAATATCCGAATCATTGCTGCCACCAACCGCAATCTGGAACAGGAGGTCAAAAACAAGAGCTTCCGGGAAGATCTCTATTTCCGTCTGAATGTGATTTATCTGCACATTCCGCCACTGCGGGTGCGGGGCGATGATATTGTCTGGGCCGCCTCCCACTTCCTGGACCGCCTCAACCGGGAATATCCCGAGCATATCAAAACCTTTTCCAAAGAATTTCTGGACGGTCTTAAGCTTCATCCCTGGCCAGGCAATGTCAGAGAACTCCAGAATTTCATTGAGCGAACCTTTTACCTGTGTCCCGAGCCGATTATCTCAAGCGATTATCTGCCCACACCGCCGCCAAAATATGGGGAAGAAAACCGTGTTCTGCCGATGGCCGCCAGCCCGACTCTGGACGATCTGGTCAAAGCTAATCTGGAAAAAATTCTCAAAGAAACCCAGGGCTGTGTCGAGGCGTCAGCCGAAATGATGGGCCTGAGCCGGGCTTCCCTGTACCGGAAAATAAAAAAGTACAACATTGATATCAAAGATTATCGTTACATGTCTCAAATGTGAGAATTTTCTCATTCTTGAGACAAACGATTCGCAATTATGAGATACGCCTGAGCAATCCGACGTATCTTTTTTTGTGCAAAAAAATCTATTCCCAGATAAAACCCCATTCTAAAGCCATTCTAAAAAACGTCCCGCTGATTTTTAAAGTTGGCATGGTTCTTGTTATTAGATAAGTCATCTGAAATCTTTGGATAATACAAAAAAGGAGAACATTGAATTTATGAAACTTGATAAAGCAATTATCAAAGACATGTACATCCGCATGAAACGGATCAGAGAATTTGAAACAAAGGCTATGAACCTTTTTGCCGAAGGGGCGATCCCCGGTTTTGTGCACCTCTATTTAGGTGAAGAAGCGGTTGCCACCGGCGTCTGCCAGGCCCTTAACGATGAGGACTACATCACCAGTACCCACCGCGGCCACGGTCACATCATCGCCAAAGGCGGCGATCTGAAATATATGATGGCCGAACTATACGGAAAAGAAACCGGCTACTGCAAGGGTAAGGGCGGTTCCATGCACATTGCCGATGCTACCAAGGGTATTCTGGGTGCCAACGGCATCGTCGGCGCCGGCCATAATCTGGCTGTCGGAGCCGGTTTCAGCGCTCAATATCGAGGCACTGACCAGGTCTGCGTCTGCTTTTTTGGCGATGCCTCAACCAATCAGGGAACCTTCCATGAATCCATGAATCTGGCCAGCATCTGGAAACTACCAGTCATTTTTGTCTGCGAAAACAATGGCTATGGTATTTCCATGAGTCAATCCCGTCATCAGGCCATTAAAGATATCGCTGACCGCGGTAGCGCCTATGGTATTCCCGGCATCTCGGTGGATGGAAATGACGTGATTGCGGTTCACGAAGCTGCGGTAGAAGCCGTTAAACGAGCCCGCAACGGCCAGGGTCCAACCCTGATCGAATGCAAAACCTACCGCCACCGCGGCCATTTCGAAGGCGATGCCGGTAAATACAAACCCACCGAAGAGCAGGAAATGTGGATGAAAAAAGATCCCCTGCCACGGATTGAAAAACACATGATCGATAGCGAAATCGTAACGGCTTCCGAACTGAAAGCACTCCAGGACTCCGTCGTTAAAGAAATTGCCGAAGCGATTGAGTTTGCCAATGCCAGTGCTTATCCGGAATTATCCAGTGCAGTTAAAGATATTTACTATGATATTGTTGAGGAGGTTCGTTCAAGATGAAACAAATGACATATGGAGAAGCCATTCGTGAAGGAATGCGGATTAGAATGCGGGAAGATCAAAATGTTTGTATTTTCGGCGAAGATGTTGGGGCCTTTGGTGGCTGTTTCGGTGTCACGGCCGGTCTTTTCGATGAGTTTGGTGATAAACGGGTTCGGGATACCCCTATTTCCGAAGGCGTTATCATTGGCTGTGCCGTCGGTTCAGCGGCCACTGGCTTACGCCCCATTGCCGAGCTGATGTTTATTGACTTCTTAACCGTGGGGATGGACCAACTGGTCAATCAGGCCGCTAAAATGCGTTATATGTTCGGGGGTAATATTTCCGTACCGATGGTTGTCCGTTTACCCGGTGGCGGTGGTGTCAGTGCCGCAGCCCAACACTCCCAATCATTAGAAGCCTGGTTAACTCATGTTCCCGGATTAAAGGTTGTTTATCCATCCACACCACAGGATGCCCTGGGTCTGATGCTCAGCGCCATCGATGACGAAGATCCGGTCATGTTCGTTGAGCATAAAGCGATGTACGGCATGAAGGGCGATGTCGATGATGTGATTGTTCCGATTAAACTGGGTGTTGGCGACATCAAACGGGCCGGAACTGATATTACCGTGGTTGCCACTGGTAAAATGGTTCATGAGGCGCTTAAAGCAGCAGCCAAACTGGAGCAGGAAGGGATTTCCGTGGAAGTCATTGATCCCCGCACCCTCTATCCGCTGGATAAGCAGATGATTTTCAACTCGATTGAAAAAACAACCCGGGTGGTTATTGCCACTGAAGAAGTCAAACGCGGCAGCTTTGCCGGAGAATTGGCCGCGATGATTTCGGAATCCTGCTTCTTCAATCTGGATGCCCCGATCAGACGGGTCAACGCCCTGGATACCCCAATTCCCTTTGCACCCAACCTGGAAAACTTTGTCCTGCCCAACGACGTCGACATCTACAATGCCATCAAGGAAGTGATGGCTTAATTCTTTAGATAATCAATGAAATCAAAAAATACGGAGGTTATTATGGCACAATTAATCGTCATGCCCAAGTTTGGGCTGACAATGACAGAAGGTACCATTGCCAGCTGGAATGTGGCTGTGGGGGATGCGATTGCCGAAGGCGATATTCTCTGCGAAATTGAGACTGATAAACTGACTAATGAATTTGAATCCCCCAAAGCTGGGGTGCTACTAAAAATTATCGAAGACGACGGCGCGACTGTTACCTGCCTGGAACCGATTGCGGTCATTGGCGAAGCCAATGAAGATATTTCCAGCTTATTATCCGGTAGCGCTGCTCCCCATGTGGATGAGGCGGCGGCACCCGTAGCTGCTACCGTTATTGCTGAGACGCCTGCCAAAACAGCTGGCGGCCGGATCAATGCTTCGCCGTTAGCTAAAAAACTGGCTAAAGAAAAGGGAATTGATCTTGGTTTAATCACCGGTACCGGCACTAAGGGCAGCATTACCGTGGACGATGTCAACAATTATACCCCGGCAACCGAAGCTGACCAAAAGGTATCTGTTTCTCCGGTTGCTAAAAAAATGGCCGATGCGGCTGGCGTTGATTTAAGCACCCTGTCTGGCGATGGTCGGATTATGAAAAAAGATGTAGAAGCCTGGCTGACTGAATCGTCAACAACCGAAGCAGCCCCAGAAACCATCCTGCTTAAGGGGATGCGGAAAACCATTGCCAAGCGGATGAGTGAAAGCTGGAGCACCTCGCCCCGGGTCACCTATACCCGGCCGCTGGATGCCACTGCCATGAAAGAATTCCGGACAAAACTAAAACCGGAATTTGACAAACGGGGTCTCAAGCTGACCTTTAATCATATCATCATGAAAGTTTGCGCCCAGGCCTTGCGGGAATTCCCGCATATTAATGGTAGCCTGGTTGATGATACCCTGATTCTTCATCCCCATGCCCATATCGGTCTGGCGATCGGACTGGATTCGGGACTATTGGTGCCTAATGTAAAAAACTGTGACACCAAATCCTTATCTCAGATTGCTGAAGAAACCGAAAAACTGATTGCCGAAGCCAAGTCCGGCCGCACCAAGATGGATGACCTGACCGGCGGAACCTTTACCCTGACTAATCTGGGCGCCTATGGGATCACCGCCTTTTCACCGATTATCAATCAGCCGGAGCTGGCGATTTTAGGGATTGATGCCATGGTTGATACGCCGGTCGTTGTCGGTGGTCAAATCACCATTCGGCCAATGATGAATCTGAGCCTCACCGCCGACCATCGGATCATTGATGGGGCCCTGGCCGCTCAGTTCTTACAGCGAATCGGGGAATATCTTGAAAACCCCGGGCTGTTGTTGGTATAAGTGCTGTGAAAGAAGGTAAAATATGAACCATATTGCTATCATTGGTGGCGGCCCCGGGGGCTATGTGGCCGCTATTCGGGCGGCCCAGCTGGGTGCCCAGGTCACCCTGATCGAAAAAACAAAACTGGGCGGCACCTGTTTAAATGTGGGATGTATTCCCACTAAGGCGCTGCTCCATTCTGCTGAGGTGCTGACCGAAGCTAAAAATTCTGCCAAAATCGGCTTGGTTATTCCTGAGGTTGGTTATGACTGGAAAAAAATCCAACAGCATAAGGAGCAGATCAGCACTAAGCTAGCTGGCGGTGTCAAAGGACTGCTTAAGGCCAACGGCATTAACATTATCGCTGGCACCGCCCAGTTTTTAAACAATGATGTCTTGCTGGTGACTGAAGCGTCTGGCCAAACTGATGAGCTGCGGCCGGATAGAATCATCATTGCCAGCGGTTCGATACCGGCTCTTCCGCCGATTCCCGGTATTGATCATCCCAACTGCCTGGATTCCACTGGCGCCCTGTCTTTGGATCACGTTCCAGAACGACTGGTGATTATTGGCGGCGGCGTCATTGGTGTGGAAATGGCGTCGGTCTACAATCAGTTTGGCGCCAAGGTGACCATTGTCGAAATGCAACCGGGAATTCTGCCGTTAATGGACGGAGAACTGGGGGAAATGTTACGGAAAAAACTGGTGCGGGATGGGATCGAAATTTTAACCGGTGCTCAGGTATTGTCGATTGATGGCAATGACCAGCAGATGACCGTTAACATCAACAAGGATGGTAACAACAGTGCCATCAGCGGTGAAAAGGTATTGGTGGCAATTGGCCGAAAAGCCGAATTATCAACACTGGGACTGGATAACACGACCATCAAAACCGATAAAAAGGGCATTCTTGTGAATCTGAAAATGCAGACGAACGTCCCCAACATTTACGCCATCGGCGATTGTCTGGGGAAAACCATGCTGGCTCATGTGGCCTCACAGCAGGGGGAGATCGCTGCTGAAAATGCCATGGGTCATGCGGCCGTTTATGACGAAAAAACCAACCCCTCCTGTGTCTACACCAACCCCGAATTCGCCAGTGTGGGGTTGACTCAAGAAGATATCCGGGGTCGGGAAATGGATTATTCGATCGGCCGATTCCCCCTGGCCGCCAATGGCAAATCGCTGATTATGGGTGATACCGAAGGAATGGTAAAGATTATCGCTCATAAAAAATATAAAGAAGTGGTGGGTGTCCATATTCTCGGGCCCCGGGCCACCGATCTGATTGTCGAAGGGGCGCTGGCGCTGCGGCTGGAATCGACGGTGGAAGAAATTATCTCGACCATCCATGCCCATCCCACCGTTGGTGAAGCGATTAAAGAAGCGGCCCTGGCCGCAGAAAACCGGGCCATTCACTGGAAGTAATAAAAATGCGTGTGAAATGAGAATTCTAAACGTACGAAATTTAACTGCTTTCTCCGTCTAAAATAATACAAGCCTCCAAATACTTTTGGGTATTTGGAGGCTTGTTTGCCGAATTTAACGGTATTCTTACACACTTTTTTCAGCGCTATGGCTTTTTTCGGTTTTTCCCCGCCGTTCAAAATCTTCATCAATTTCGGCCTTCCAGTTAGCGGGAATGGGGTTGCTGTCCCGAAATTCACTGACCATCTCACTGACTACCCGATAGTTTAATTGGGTGCCAGCGCCATCCGCATGATAATTGGCAGCTCGGTCGGCATCGATCCCAAACCGGGCGGCGGTTTCGATGGCATCGATATTGGCTCCCAGAAAAATGAATTCCCACTGGTACTGGGTTTTCTCCAGTTCAATCAGCTTCTTGATCTTTTCATAGCTATATTCCCGGCTGGCATTCTCCAGCCCATCGGTGGTGATCACAAAGATCACCTGATCGGAGCGATGCTCCGGCTGAGTATGACGCTGGGCATTGGCAATCTTGTGGATGGTTTTTCCGATCGCATCCAGCAGGGCAGTGCAGCCGCCCACATAATACTCGTTTTCAGTAATCGGGGCGACGCCCTGAATATCAATCCGGTCATGAAGCACTTCATAGCCATCATCAAAAAGCACGGTGGTGACCCGGGCCTCGCCGGTCGCTTGTTGCTGTTTTTTAAGCATGGCATTGTAACCACCGATGGTATCGCTTTCCAATCCTGACATCGAGCCGCTTTTATCCAGAATAAAGACCAGTTCTGTTTTTATGGTTTTGCTATCGTTTGTGTTCATGATATTATCCTCCGTTTCTTTGATAATCAAAGGATAACACGATTAGCCTGGCCGTTGGTCGCTTTTAAAACGACAATCAGGCGCCCAGCAGGGCCTGGTCAAAGGCAAAGAGGGCTTCGTTGATTTCATAAATGTTATAGTTTTCGGCGCTGATAAAATATTCAATAATCAGATCAAACTCATGGCTGTGGGACAGGGTATAGCCGGCCCGGCCCAGGAGATCATGGGTCTCGTCGAGGTTCAGCTCCAGAGCAATGGCAAAGGCGATGGCGGTGGCCTTACTGGGATTGTAATCTTTTTTGCTGCGGATCTTGGAAAACAATTTTCGGTCAATATTGGCTTTCTTATAGGTCTCGACATCGGTCATGCCCTTCTGATCAATCAGCCGCAACAGCATTTCTGAAAATGACTCGTCCAAGTTCCCCAACACATCGGCCAGACTTCTTTTGATTGTTACCGACGGGGCCGGCATAAAGGGCTGGCTCTCGGCCAACTTCTCCATTTGAGCGTTCATGCTCACCCGATTATACTGAGACAGTTCCGGTTCGAATTCCCTATTTCGTTCATAAATCGGCTGTTCATCCACATAGTGGTCATCAATATATTTTTTGATATCGGCAAACCGCTTTTCGCTGATTTCTACCGGCACTCTAGTACTATCCTTGGGGTTAATTTTAGATGGCATGCGTCGCAATCCTCTCTGTTCTAATCCGACTTGTCCACATACAGCCGGAATCCAGAACATCCAATTTTCCTCATCATACCAGTTGCGTCATCTTTTTTCAATGGTCGACCATGATTCTCTTAAAAACAGTCCCGCTGCAGCCGGCTATTTTCAGCTACACGTTGCTTTCACCCTTGAGCAGTCAATCTTAATCCACCCCTTCTTCAAACATCTGGCAGGGGCTGATCTTTCTGATCTTGCCGGCAACGATCAGCACGGTTGCCAGTCCCAGCAGGCTGATTCCGATGGCGGTGAGTATTACCAGGCTGGGCGCGACATAAAAATCGCAGTTTAGGATCCCATTGGCCGCCAGCATCAGGGCCAGCATCGGATTGGTGGCAAAATAGCCAGCGATGGCCCCGACCACCGCAGCCCCGATGATAACCGGCATCTGACTGATTAAGATCTGCCCAATCATCTGATTGGCGGTAAAACCAATGGCCTTGGAAACCCCCAGTCGGGTTCGCTCGCGCAAGATCCGTACCCGGATCACCAGAAATAGGACGAACACAATAATCACGGCAATAATCCCCAGACAACCGGTTACAACAATTTTTATCGACGCTTCAAAGGAATCCAGCATCATTTCGATGGACGCAAAATAGCTGTTGGTTTGTAGTTTATCAGTTCCGTATTGATTATTTATTTTAGTGACAAACTTTTCGGTATCCTGACCCTCCGCCAGATAGATCATCAGATTTTGCTCCTGATAGGACGGTACCAGTTTTTTCATCCCGGCGGTGGTAATGGCAGCGCCTCGGCCCAGCATATTGAACTGCTGGGTGACTCCCACCACCAGAAATTCCCGGGTTGTGCCGTTATAGTCGATCGACACCGTATCCCCCATCTGGGCGCCCAGATTATCCAGCACAATACTGGTGATGGCGATCTCATTATCATGTACCGGCATCCTGCCCTTCACGCAGGTGTTAACTTTCAGGCGGCTGTAGTCTGCGGTTACTCGGGTATTGGCACTGCTTTCCTTATCTTTAAATTTAATCATGCCATCAAAAGAATTGAGCCTGATGGTATCTTCAACTCCCGGCATCGCGGCAATTTCTTCGAATATCTTCGCTTCATCCGCCAATGCCGTCACTTGAACCTCGGCGGTTTCTAGTCCAATTAATTTGATCATGGCGGTTTTGTCGACTGAAAAATTATAGTAGGACGCCAGCGAAAACACGGTTACCAGACTCAGCAGCATGATAATCAACCCGGCAATGAGATTCTGCCGTTTATTGAAAATCAGCGACTTAAAACCCATGGCCGTATTAAGGCTCAGCCGGGTCTGATCCAGCGGGATGCGGTTTTTCCCAAAATGATGGGTTTCGATGCCGCTGCGCAGCGCTGTTAAAGGGGTGATTTTTTTGATTTTTGCGGCACTGAAATAGGAAATTCCCAATACCGCGATCGTTATCACGCCCAAACTTGCCAGCACAGCCTGAGGATAAAGTCCGGTGGCCCAACGCAGCCCGATTGACGATGACACCACATTGGTAATCACCGGTGAAATCAACAGCGCGGCTCCCAGCCCCACCATAAATCCGACGGCGGTCATCAGCAGATATTCCACTAGAATCGAACCAAGGATCTGTCTTGTTGTATAACCCATGGCTTCCAGGGTACCAATATTTTTAATATTGTTTTCAATATGGGTGGTGGTTGAAAACTTGATGACGATGGCGGCAATCGCCAGAATGATAATCGAGAAGGACAATAGCACCGCCATAATGATATTGATAAAGATGGCCACCCCCGTTTTCATTGTTCCATAACTAAGGGAGGCATAGCTGCCCGTGCCTTCCGGCATAATCGTTTTTATTTCTTTAATATACTCCGATTCAAATGCTTCGGTGCCATTAATATCATCAGTGATCACCGCAATGTAGCTGCATTTTGAGCCATACTCCGGCTGCGCCAGGAATTCCTGGAACTGCTGATCGCCCAGAAACAATTTATACATACTGACATTGGAAGGACTGGCAAACATCAGATCTTCATAGAAACCGGCGATCTCAAACTCGGTACTGGCATCATCAACCGTCATTTTTAGGGTATCCCCGGTTTGATAACCGTTGGCTACTTTCAAAACATAGGGCACAATTACGCCATTTTTCGGCATATTTTCGGCCTGATCAATAATATTCACCTGGGAAATTTTCCGGGCAGTATCCAGATTTAGAAAAACCGCCGGAATACTGTTGGCCTCTTCCCCAGTATTGATATTCTGAAATGAGGACGACATCGACATCATCCCCTCTTCCCGTTCACTGTAGGAATAGGCTTCGATAGATTGATAAATATCCTGAATCTCCTGATCGTGGGCACCGTCGGTGATTGAGATCAGATGGGCGCCATTGGTTTCGGCATTTTTTTGATCAATAAAGGTGTCCATATTTGATAGCACGCTGATGCCCACATAGAGAAAAATAGTGGCAATCGCAATCAGGATGATCAGGGTGGCCGTGGCCACCTTGGCCTTCTTGATATTGTTGGTCGCAATCATCAGAATGTTCATGCTACCAGCCCATGCTTTCCAGAAATTCCCGGAGGATTTTATGGCGGTCCGGATCATCCTTGACATAAGCGCCCAGATTCAGCTCGTCGATGATGACCCCATCTTTCAGATAAAGGATGCGGTTGGCCCGGCGGGCCGTTTTGATATCATGGGTCACCATGATGATGCTTTGACCGGAAGCGTTCACCTCGGTCATCACATCCAGCACATTGATGGCATTGGTCGAATTGAGCGCCCCGGTGGGTTCATCCGCAAAGACGATTTCCGGTGCATTGATCAGCGCCCGGACAATCGCCACCCGTTGGGCTTCGCCGCCGGAAAGTTGGGACGGATATTTATGATAGCAGGCATCACTTAGCCCCACCTGCTGGAGCAGTTCCTTGGCCCGGTTGGCAATGGCCTTTTTATCACGGCTGACCAGCAGCCCCGAGATCATAATATTATCGAGCACGGTCATGGTATCATTGAGATAGATCTGCTGAAACACAAAGCCGCAATGCTTTCTGCGAAATACTGCCAACTTGTCATTGGAATAATTGGAAATCGCTTCGCCTTTAAAATCGATGGTTCCCAGGGTCGGCTTGTCCATCCCCGAAAGGGCATAAAGCAGGGTTGATTTTCCCGAACCCGAGCTCCCCATGATGACGGTAAAGTCACCGGCTTTAATTTTGATGTTGAGATTTTTTAAAACGTGCTGCATGATGCTGCCGTTTGAATAGGTTTTACTGAGCATTTCTGCTTTTAGAATGGTGTTTGACATACGTTCCTCCCGATTGACTAGATTGGATCTTTATCCCGAAGATAAAAGACCATGGTCGGCTTTTGCTTTCCATGGCCTAATTATATTTCATATGTTCTTAACCGGTCTTTTGCCAACTCTTATTAAATCCTTATCTGTTTCTTAAATGGATAGACCCTTACACCACTTTAATACCCAGTTCCACCACGAACCCATCCGAATTATAACAGTGGATGCTGCCGTCCATGGCGGCCATAAACTGTCGGGCCAGATAAAGGCCCAGCCCGGAGCCCGGGGTATTTTGGACCATTTCCCCAGATCCCCGAAAAAACTTTTCACACACCAGCGGACATTCGTCAGGATCCACCCCCGCCCCATAATCTTTGATCTTTATGGTTAGGTTTTTGGCTGTTTTGTCCAGATCAAACCAGATGTTGATATCGGTATTGGCATATTTATAAGAATTGCTGATGATATTGTCAATCACCTGACCCAGCCGCAGCGGATCACAAAAGATCAGACACTCCGCCAAGTCATTTTTAAAGCGGATTTTCCCAAAATTATCCATTTCCTTGAACATCCGGATGATCACGGTGCTGGGTTGCTCGCTGACATTGACCTGCAGCATTTCCAGTTCTTCCAGGGTGGCGTGGAAAAGATTGCTGATCAGCGCGTCAATGATGTCGGCTTTGGCATCGATCACCGCGATTTTTGCGATACTTTCAGCGATCGTTGTTGCTGCGGTTGACCCTGGCAAATCCTCAGCTTGCACAGTTGCCAGCTTGATCTCAAGTAACTCACAGATGGCTTTAATGGTGGCCACCGGGGTTTTTATGTCATGGGACAGTTCCGCCACCAGCTCTTTCTTGCTGGTATTAGCCTGATATTCACCCTGCCGGGCCTTTCTCAACTCTTCCCGCATCAGATCAAAACTTTCAGTGAAAGCGCCAAAGTAATTGCCCCGGTCCATCGGTAGCCGGAACTCCAGATCACCGTCGGCAATTTTTTGGGCAAACTCTTTCATCACCCCAAAGGGCCTGAGAATCGACGTATGCACCAGCCCCAAAAGCAGATAAACCATGATCAATACCAGCCCAAAGGTAAGGGTCATCATGAACGTCAGATTTCTTTTCATGGTCGCTTCTTCACTACCGTCGGTCAGAATAATGATCTTCCCCAGCAATTCTTCCTGGCCATCCACTGCGTTTCCGGTCAAATCGATGATCGTCTGACGATTCTTGATGCCGTCATAAAGAATGGCCTGATAATTTTCATCCGTCACCAGAGCAATCTGGTAGGACAGTCCCCCATTCGCACCGGATTTTTTTGTATCGCCAGCGCGCCAGTCTTGTTCGATAGTCTTAGCGACCTGGTTGATCTCGGTAACATCGACCCGATTGATCTGGGAGGTATTGATGGTGGTGATTGCGGCCAGATAAGCACCTAGCATGATCACCGTAAACAGGATCACCATATTTCTAATTTTCATGCATTTCCTCAACTAAGTAATCTATTATATCGGCAAGAAGAGCGCCAGGGCTATTCGTTTTCTTCCGTCTCAAAAATATATCCGGTGCCCCAGATGGTTTTAATCAGCCTTGGCTGGTTGGGATTTTCTTCGATTTTCTCGCGAATTTTCCGGATATGGACATTCAGGGTGCCATCACTGAAAAACGCATCCCCCCAGATTTTGGCAAACAACTCATCTTTGGCAATCACCCGGTTTTTATTTTCATAAAGGTATAAAAACAGCTTGAATTCCTTGGTTTTGAAACCCACATCTTTTTCATTGCGATAGACCTTCATGGCATCCTTATCAATTCTCAGGTTGCCGCAACGGTCCTGATCTTTTATTTGCCCGCTGACCCCATCACTACTTTCGGCTTTTTGCGCCGCCCCATCATAGCGTTTGATGATGACCTTCACCTTAGCCAGCAGAACGCTAAGGGAATAGGGCTTTTTAATATAATCATCGCCACCGATATTCAGCGCAATCAGGACATCATCATCACTCTGCCGGGCACTGATAAAAAGAATCGGCACGTCGGTATTTTTTCGGAGTGCTTTACACAATTCAAAACCGCTGTCATTTCCCAGATTGATATCCAATAAAATCAGTTTAACCTGATTGTTTTCCATGAATAAGACGCAATCCTCAGAATTGGTCACAACGGCGCAGCTCAGGCCAAACATTTCAAAATATTCACAGGTCGCTTTCGCCAGTTCTACTTCATCATCGACAATTAAACAATCCCAGTTCACACGTACTCCCATCCCCCGACCTGGTCGGGAACGCTTTCGATTTGATTATTCTGATAATCCTTTGTTAAATGATACCATTATTCAGGTGAAATTGCATCTGGTTTGATTTATACTAGCAGGATTCAATTGTTTTCTTCGAAAAAAAAGACATGTCCTTCCATTGGAAGGAGCATGTCTTTTCGTTATTTCTCTATTCTTTGGTAATCTGTTCTGCTATTGCGGTTTTTGGCCGCCCTGGGGTTGATTCTGGCCACCCTGGCCGGGTCCACCCATTCCGGTCTGGCCGTTACTGGTGACGATCCCGGTCAGCGGGATTTCCACGTTTTGGCTGCCGCAGGTCAGGGTATAGGTTGAGCTCTGGGCCAGATCCGGAGTGCTGATCACCACCGATTGATAGGTTTTATCCGGGGTGTATGTTACTACAGTCTTGCCGCTGGCATCGGTCAATTTTATTTCGGTCCCGGCTGCACAGCTTGATGTGAGGTTGTAAAGCAAGGATGCCTGAGTCGAGGTTTCGGAAAATGACTGAGCCATTCCGGTACTGCCGGCAATCACAACGGTTCCGCCACTGACATCGGCGGTGCCATTATAATCCAGGGCACCATTGCCGCTGTTGGTGGGGCCGCTGACATTAACAGTGCCTCCTGAGATGTACAACGAGCCGTTACTGTCAAGTCCGTCACCAGCCGCATTGACGCTGATGGTGCCACCGGAAATTGAAACATAGACGTTCGCATCATTTTCCATGGCCGCGCCACCGCCTTTTCCGCCGGTATCTGTTTCCGCGGCGCTGGCACTGGCGCCATTAAACCCGTCATCCGATGAAATAAGGTCAATGGTTCCGCCTTCTACTATAATCGCTGTCCCTTCAATCCCCTCGGTACTGTTTTTAATGGTGATCGTCCCGCCGCAAATGTAAACATAGCCTTTTGTGGTATCATCGGCGTTCTTTGAGGTAATCCCCTTGCCTGCTGACGAATCGATGGTAATGGTGCCATTTTTAATTTTGACACTGTTTTTACCGCTAAGTGCATCATCTGCTGAAGTGATATTATAAGTACCTCCGGTAATGACCAGATCATCCTTTGACACAATCCCATGGTTATTGTTTGTTGTAATATTCAAGGCCCCTTCGCCATTGATGGTTAAATCCGCTTTGCTGAAGATAACCCCATCGACCGTATTGTCATCGGTCTGCACATAGGCCCCACCATCGGTTAAGGTATTGACCGTATTGGCGTTCAAGGTAACAAAGACCTTGTTGGCACTTTTTACATAGATCGGAGCATTGTCGGCACAATTGATGGTCGCACCATTTAGCACAATCTGAATCTTGTCGGTATCGGCTGCTGCTACCACAATCTGCCCGTCAGTCAGATTCCCGGTAACCACATAGGTCCCTTCCTTGGTGATGGTCAGGACCCCGTCACTGGCACTGGCGCCGTCACCGGTTACCTGGATATTGCTACCATCCAGAGTTACCTGAACTGCGGTCGCGTCATCATAGCTCGTTTCCAGATCCCGGTCGGTAAATTCCGGATCGACAACAATTGTCGATGTGGGCGATACCACCGCACTTAATACCGCCGTGGTCTCGGTGACTGCCTCAGCCGTGGTTTCTGTCGTTGTCGTTGCGGAGTTTGAACTGCATCCGGCCAACAATACCATCATGATTAATAAAAATGGTATCAAAATTTTTAGTCTTTTCATTGTACTTCCTCTTCTCTCTCTTTGTTAAGATGTTATTGTGAAGCGTATTATTTCCGCCTTGTTATCAAACAATTGGGGATTTACTCAGGATTGTAATAGAAATTTTATCAGGTTCCTGGAGTGCCCGCCTCTTTTTTCTTATTATAGATGGGTTATGTGACGGTTATATGGATAAAGGCTGTTTTTTAATTGAAAGACCCGATTTTATTTTGTATCATTAGCTCCGTTTTATGTCTTAAATGTTGAGTCATTCTTTTTTTGTTTTTTTTGCAAAGCGGACTTGACATTTTATGCAAAGCAAACTATACTAAAAATGCAAAGTATGCTATGCAGATTATCAGAAGGTGTAATATGAAAACACGAATCAAAGAATTACGAAAAGAACAAAAACTATCCCAGGAAGAACTGGCACTGGCGGTGGGCACGACCAGACAGACCATTACCTCCATTGAAGTCGGTAAATATACTGCTTCGCTGGTACTGGCCTATAAAATTGCCCACTATTTTGGGCTGACCATTGAAGAAGTTTTTGACTTTTCAGAAGAAAATGAATTTTAGGAGGTAACATGATGGAAAAATTTAGAAAAACGGTTAAACGAAGAATTGCCATTTCTTCAGGAATGACATTAGTATCATTGGTATTGGGGGCATTTAATATTTATTCAATAATTTTTTCAGACCACTCAACGGCAACCCACTCTGACGGTTTTGTGGCGGGGTTCCAGTTTGGTCTGATTATCAGCATCTTCGGCTTCTCGCTGTTTGACATCGTCAAACTGAGCCTGGCAATTAATGATGAAACTAAACTAAAGATATTGTACAATAAGGAAAATGACGAACGGATGAAAACCATCCGTAGCAAAGCCGGTATGCCGCTCATTGCCATAACATCAGTTCTGATGATTATTGCCGCCATTGTCGCCGGATATTTTAACATTGTGGTATTTTATACCCTGGTCAGCGCCGTAGCGGCCCAACTATCAGTCAGCGCCGTGGTTAAGCTTTATTGTCTGAAAACCATGTAACGGAGCGGGGTAATCACAATGAAATCAACGATGCGAAAAGAACTGAAAATCGGACTTTTGTTATTTGCTATTTTTAATCTCGCCAACTTGGTGATTAATCATCTGCTTCCAGAAATACCGGCCCTGCATTTTATCCTCGGCGGGCTGGCCGGGCTGGCCTTTTGCCAGACGATTATCGGCATCTTACCGGAAACCACTTACTTAAAACTGAAAAAGCTAAAAAAGAATTTATAAACAAAACCCTCAACAAACGAAAATTGTTGAGGGTTTTGTTGTGAAATTATTAATTTTGTTCTTTATTTCTGATACCGTCTTTTTAAAACCTATTTTGCAGTAGTCCCAAAATTGAGGGCGGCCAATTGATAATGGGCAGTTTTATAGGTACTGTATCCGCCAGCCAGATTGTAAATATTGGTAAAACCGTGCCCCTGCAGAATGCGGATAGCCAGATAAGCCCGCTGTCCCACCTGACAGGTTACATAAATGGGGGCGTCTTTGGCGATTGGTATTTCGCCAATCCGATCCCGGAGACTATCCAGCTCAATATTCACGGCACCCTTAATCCCGCCAGCCCTGACTTCCATTGGTGATCGCACATCCAGCAGGAAGCCGCCATCCGCCACAATCTGATCAATTTCATGCCACTGAACGGTTTGATAAACCCCATCCAGAATATTTTCGGCGATATAACCCAGAATGTTCACCGGATCCTTCGCTGATGAGAACGGCGGCGCATAACTGAGTTCAAGGTCCTGAAGATCCAGTACCGTTGCACCCAATTTCATGGCCGTGGCAATCACATCGATCCGCTTTTCAGTGCCCTCCTGGCCAACGGCCTGAGCGCCGATAATTTTCAGGGTTTGCGGGTCATACAACAGTTTCAGCGCAATATTGGTGGCATTGGGATAATACCCGGCATGGTTGCTCCGGTGGGCTACCACCACCTGATAGGGGATTTTTTTCATATCCAACAGAGCGGCATTATTTCCGGTGGCGGCAATGGTCTGATTGAACACCTTCGCCACGGCGGTTCCCTGAATACCGGCATTGCCGATTTTTTTGCCGTTGATATAATCGGCCACCAGTCGTCCCTGACGGTTAGCCGGCCAGGCCAGCGGAATGGCGGTCGCGGTTTTGGTGACAAAATCGACCACTTCCACGGCGTCGCCGATGGCAAAAACATCGGGATTTACGGCATCACTTTCGCCGCTGTAAACCTCATAATTAGCGGTCGTGACGATATGCCCCCGGGGACCCACTTTCAGATTGGCCTGCTTGGCCAAAGCATTTTCTGGTACCACGCCAATGGCAAGAATAACCAGCTCGGCCTGAAGCACCTGGCCGCTCTCCAGCACCACTTCATGGCCCTCATTCTGGAAATGATCAACCCCATCTTCGAGGATAATATTAACGCCATTGGCATTGATTTCCTGATGGACCAATTGGGCCATTTCAAAATCCAATGGTTTTAAGACCTGATTCATTTTTTCCACTAAAGTGACATTGATGCCCAATTCCTGCAGGTTTTCGGCCATTTCAACGCCGATGAAACCACCGCCGATGACCACTGCCCGGCTGACCTTGCCGCTGTCCACCACGGCTTTGATTTTATCAGTATCGGGAATGTTCCGCAGAGTCAGGATGTTTTTGGCTTCCGCCAATCCCGGAATCGGCGGAGCGATGGGTTTGGCCCCGGGCGAGAGGATCAGCTTGTCATAGCTCTCGGTATAAACCGCTCCAGTTTGATGGTTTTTGACCGCAACGGTTTTTTTATCCGGATCAATGGCTGTTACCTCACTAAAATTGCGGATATCCAGGTTAAACCGTTTGGACATCCCAGTTACCGTTTGAACCAACAGTTTCTGACGATCGGTAATCACATCGCCGATGTAATAGGGCAATCCACAATTGGCGAACGAGATATATTCGTCCCGTTCAAACAGGATAATCTGGTCTTCTTCACTTAAGCGACGGAGTCTGGCCGCCGCTGTGGCACCGCCAGCGACACCACCCACAATTAGTATTTTTTTCATCGATTTCTCTCCTTAGTTATATATTCGTTCATTTTGTTTCAAAGCTGGTTTTACATTTGGGACAGCGAACGCTGATTTTTCCCTTATCGGTGGGCACCCGCAGCTTGGCCTGACAGTTTGGACAGGCCACCACCCGATGATCGACCAGTTCCAATACCTTGGCCTGATCCAGACCGATCACGGCATCATCGCCGATGATAAAAGCGGGTACCCCACGAATACCCCTACGGGCCATTTCTTGTTGGGCCGCGGCGTCAACATTAACGTCCTTCTCCACAAATTGAATGTGATTTTGTTTGAGAAAAGCCTTTGCCGTTTTACAGTGGGGGCAGGTCTGGGTGGTAAACAGGGTTACATCTTTCATTATTTTCACCTGATTTCTTTTTATAATTACATGCTTTGTTTATTATTTAACATGATTCATCTTAACAGATACTTACCCGATTCTCTGTGATTTCATCACTGAGCGAATAAAATAATAGGAATCCTCAAAAAATTAAAACAACCAAAACCTCAGTTCTGATTGCTCTAAGTGTAAATTCTATTCTTATTATTTTGACTCGAAAGGCTTCTTTCTGGGTCATATTGCTTTTTCCATGGGGTCCATTCCCGAACAATTCATCCCATTAATGGATCTCTGTTTTTTACGGTTCTTTATTTCCCGATAGGCAAACTTGCTGCCTTTTTTACAGCCATCGTCTTTTACCATCAATATCGAAAGCCCTTCCATCAACAGGGTCATTACACATTGACGGGGGCAGGTGTTGCAGGTGAGTTTAATTTCGCTGACCCCATCCTCTTGCCGAATTTTCGCTTTCTCTTCTTTTAAATCTGTGTTGATCATTGATTGGACCTCCAAAACCTTTGCTCAGAAACAGATTGACTTCAACGTCGCCGCCATTGTTTGCCGGGACCGTCGTTGCTCTCTGGCCGCTTTTAGTAAAATTTTATCTTTTCTGAATTATAACACAAAATCCAAAGATTGTTAAATAAATAACTACTGGAAACGTTATCTGTTTTGGCAGGTTAATTTTCTTTAAAGATTACGGGATTTAACTGCCTGTACTTATTAAGGAATACAGATATAATATGATTTTCTTTGACCTTTTCACTTTATCAACTATTTTTCTTTAATCGTAAAATTGACAAAACCCAAGGAGCGCAATCTTAACACTGCAAGTCCTTGGGTTTCTTTTTTATCCTAACCGTCTACTAATTTATTTGATGTTCTTTACACGATCACCCGAACCACAAAGCTCTCTTTACACTCCGGACATTTAACCATGTGTTTACCCCGCTTGATCGGCAGCTTCAGGGTCTTCTTGCAATGGGGGCATTTCCGGTAACGATGGACCCGGATTTCTTTGATCCGCCGAAATAAGATCCGGCCTGCTTTTTTAACGGGGTTCCACAGTTTCAGGAACTTTTCGTTTTCCAGCTGCCGACGACTGATATTTCGGGAAAACCCCCGTAACACCATCAGCAGGATCAAGCCGTTTGAAATGACCATCAGGATCGTTGAATTGACCATCATATTGATCATCATCAGCCCCAGAGCCAGAAATAACCCGGCATAATAAAGCTGATCAATGCCGTAACGGTCAGCCATAAAGCGGATCAGCTTATTTTTTAAACTTTCCATTTATCGTCTCCTAATCTATTTAACCACCGATTCTAAAATATTAATCCTAAAAACGAAAGCAAGAACTGAATCGCGTAAAAGCCAATAAACAGCTTAACAATGGTACCCAGCGGCGAAAAATTTGAAGCCCGCCGACCAGTCCCTCCAAACCAACTGCGTCGGCCACTCATTTGATTCAGCAGGTTTTGATATTCGCTATTATCCGGTTCCATCTCAACGGCCATGCGGGCATGTTCCCGGGCCACATCCCGGTAACCCAGGCCATAATTGGCGATGGCACTGTAAAAATGCCATTGGGCACTGCGATCCGTAAGATGATTGAGGACATTGAGTGCCTCTTCATAATTCCCCATATTGATATAGTTTGCTGCTGTTTCAAAACTGTAGCTCTGCCGCTGTCTGGAATATGCTCCAAAAATCCACTCAAAGGGATCAAACCCTTCAAACGGGTCAGCCTGACCGGTCCGGCCATCGCTGCTGGCATAGCGATAGGTATAGGTTCTGGTTTGTCCTGAATGGCTTTGTCGATAGGTACTGGCAGTGCCATGGGCATTCCCGTAGGCCAGATTGGCCTGGCCGCTCTTGATCAAGTCATAGGCCGCATTGACCTCGCTCATTTTCTGGGCGGCTTCCTGATTGCCCGGATTCAAATCCGGATGGTACTGCTTCGCCAGTTTTTTATATGCTTTTGAGACGTCCTCATCGCTGGCATCGTGAGGTACCCCCAAAACTTGATAGGGATCCAAATTCATTGTGATTCCACCTTATCTGCAAATTTATTTCTTAAATTAATCGTGGAACGATTGTACCCCTAAATGTTTAGGTTTTGTTTAAACAATTGAACAAAAGTTATTCAGATTTATTCAATAACCTGATAATTTTTTATTTTGCAGAAATATTTTAGAAAAAACCATTCTTTTCGTGTATTTTTAATACCCCTAAAACAAAAATGCCGCCAGCCGATGAATATCTCATCTGCTAACGGCATTTTAAAATACTAATTACCTGTCATTTAGCTCTTTTGTGATAGAATCCCGATGGTGGATCGCCCCGGCAGCACAAAATAATTATCCCCCAGAGTGACCCCGATTTTGGCGGTTTCACCGGCAAACATGTCAAAGAGCCTTTTTTGTTCCACTGTTGACCATTCTTCACCGTTTCCGGGAACGTAGTCTTGAACCATTGACCAACCCGATTCTTCTTTCACCGCATCGGCCACAAAGACCTTGCCGGTATTGACCAGCAGATTCATGACCTCATCAATCATAAAAAGATCCATGGAATCTTTCAGGGTTTTAGAATAATCATCCAACTCGGTGCCGACAGTAACAATATAGGGAAAAACCAGATCGCCCTGATTGACATAACCCCTGAGCAGTGCGCTTTCAAAAAGCACGCCGTTGATTTTAACCCATTCATCGGTTTTTTCCGTAACCTGAGCTTGAAAGTAAATTGCCTTGGGCCTGGCAACCTGCTCCACCATTTCATATATGGGCTCGAGAATATCCTGCATCGCTTCATTGCCTCTTAAATGAAGTTCATTGTCCAGGGTTTCCATGTCATAGGAAAAGGGGAATTTTTCAAAAATCTTGAAATCCATTTTGCTCACTCCAATCTGTTTGTCTGTTTTTCCTTAATATACCCATATTATATCGAAATATTAAACCGGTTCAAAGCGAAAAAAATTTTCACGTCTTTGAACCGGCTCATCGGGTGTTAGATCAGACTAGATTTTGTTAATGGCTTTGACCGGATAGGCTTCAATGTACCCCCGGTAGCCCATCGGTGCCAGCTGAAAGCGGGGTGCTGCTTCCGGCGCCCATTGGTAGCCGTAAACGGTTGGATCAAAGCGTTTAACATGCTCCCAGATCGCATCAATTTCGGCCATAAAATCAGTATCGTCATAGGGTTCGCCCTGAAACACCATCATCGTGCAGGGCGGCAGCTCAATCAGCTCATAACCCTCCGGAATAACATTGGCATAATTCAGTGGCACCTCCACGCCTTGAACATACTGGGACGTACCTTCCCGGATCAGATGCCTGGGCAGCCACATTCCGATCGGTTCGTATAAGGCTTCCTTCACACTGGTGAGGACCGACCAGATCTCACAGCCGACTTCTTCACAATAAGCAAAATACTCAGTTGCTTTGACGCCGCGTTTTAACAGCAGCTTCCGGGCCGGTCGTTCAATCACCTGGACAAATACGGTCCGGGAATTTTGTTGTTCCTTCATTTTTTTCTCACTCATTTTTTTCGCTCCTTTATGCATGGACTGGTAGGTGTCGAAAACTTTCTGAGGCATAAATAATTGGATTGGCGGTGTCTGCCGGCCATATTTACTGGGGGCCATCCCAAATTCCCGGGAGAATGCCCGGGTAAAGCCTTCATGGGAATCAAAGACAAAATCCATGGCCACATCAACAATCTTCATCTCTCCATCCCGGAGCAAAAGCGCCGCCTTGGTGAGCCTTAACGCCCTAATATAATCAAAGGGGGCTTTCCCGACCACTTCTTTAAACAGCCTGGCCGCATGCCAGGGCGAATATCCGGCGGCATTGGCCAGTTCTTTCAAGGTAATCTTCCGGGTTAGATTGGTTTCGATATAGTCCTGCATCCGCTGCACGGCCTGAAAAATCTGTGCCTCTTCCATTTTTCTCACCTCCCTTGTCTTTATTCTAGACCATCAAGGAGCAAATTGCTTGACTGCCCTTGCTAAAAACATTTATTGCCCAGGGCAGTCCCTGTGACATCATTTATAATCATCATAAAATAATTTAACCTTAAAAAACCTCCGTTGCGATTAGTATGACATCATCAATGGTATATCCGGCAACGTTTTTAAAGTTCGCATAATTCCGCTTTAGCTTTTTATAAAGCTTTTTCGTATAGTTCATTCTAAACGGCAGATATTTTTCGATGGCCTTGATATATTCTGTACTATAATAATCCTGGTTTTGTGAAATAGCTTCAAATATCAATAGGGTCAGGTTTTTCTGGAGGAAGCGTTTCATTTTACAGGATTCCTCATGATCTAGTTGCTCATATGAATCTGCCATTATTGTATTAGAAAAATCAAACAAAGCATTGGTTAGCTTATCTAACGGCCACTTTTTTAAAGTCACCGAAAAAATAGTCATATGTCCATTTTTCAGATCCTCTTTGGCATCTTGTAAATCATCACATAACTGAAGCAGGACACCATACGCAAAGGCAAAATCCACCTGAATATCAGAAAGCTTACCATTCACTAAATAGGCATCCGCCAGCACCGACGCTCCGCCTTTCTCAGCACTTATTCCCAAGGCGTCTCTTTCGTAAGGGGAAGTCATCTCATTATGCTGCATCACACTATTATATTGGGCATCGTGAATAGCTAAAAGACTTTCATATAATTCTTTAAAACCCGTTCGAGTATATTGGCTCTCAATCATCCCAACAAAATTAAATAAGTCCGCTTCGTAGGCATTATCCGCTTCTATTTGTTCACCTTCTAACCGGAGTCTAAAGCGTTTACTGACCTGTTGCTTATCCTCAAAGGACACTTCCGGGTCGTCTAAATAATTATCGGTATACGGATAAAGCATACTATAAGCAAAAATGGCAGGGGTATACTCGACCTTGACCTGAAACAAAACCTGGAGCAAATTCATGATCCAGACATTTCTCAGGGCTTGCAGCATTTTGTCCAATTTCATCTCTGCGTTAAACGCTTTTACCCTGCCAATAAACTGATGCGTTACGGTGGGAAGGGCTTCGGCAAAGTCTTGACTAACCGACTCTTCCGTAAAACCCACTTGTTCGCCAAAGTTTTTTATCAGCGCCCATAAAGAATTTTTCCAGGCCGTTTGCTGATCTTTATTCTTTGGGCATTGCTTTAAATGCGAAAAAAGGTCATTGATAAACTGATTCATTTCTTTTTCTCGGATCATTTTTTCTTTGATGCTAATTTCTTCGCCCAAAACAGGGAAACACTTGTCAGTGCTCCACCATCGTTTGATATATTTACACTTTAGTTTTTCTATCATTTCATCTACCACAAAATTATCCAAAATTCCTCCCTACTTAAATCCAACCACTGTTTCTCGTTTTATTTGGCATTCTTTACCCCACCAGATTATTAAATTGGCTGTTATACAAATCCGCATAAAAGGTATCCGCGGCCAGCAATTCCTGATGGGTTCCCTTTTCAACAATGGTGCCGTTTTTCATTACCAGAATCAGATCCGCTGACTTGATGGTGGACAGCCGGTGGGCAATGACAAAGCTGGTTTTTCCCTTCATACTCGAAAGCATCGCTTTCTGGACCTGCAATTCGGTTTTGGTGTCAACGCTGGAGGTCGCTTCATCCAGAATCATCAGCGCCGGATTGGCCAGCATCGCCCGGGCGATGGTTAACAGCTGCATTTGCCCCTGGGAAACCGTTCCTTCTTCATTGGAGATTACCGTATCATAACCTTCTGACAAGGTTCGGATAAAATGGTCACAGCGGGCCGCCTTGGCCACCTGAATAATCTCTTCCCGGGTGGCATCCATCTTGCCGTAAGCAATATTTTCAGCAATGGTCCCTTTAAAGAGCCAGGTATCCTGAAGGACCATTCCGACCATCCGCCGCAGTCCACTTTTGGACAGGTCTTTAATATCAATTCCATCAACTTTGATGGTGCCGCCATCAAGCTCATAGAACCGCATCAGCAGATTGACCAAGGTGGTCTTGCCGGCACCGGTAGGCCCGACAATAGCCACCATCTCGTTAGGTCTGACGGTAAAGCTGATGTCCTCCATTAATAGTTCATCGGGATGATAACCAAAGCGGACATGTTCAAATGCCACCGCCCCATCCGGTTCGATAATCTGTTTGGGCGTGCTGGTTTCAGGCACCTCTTCAGGTTCGTCCAGAAATTCAAAAACCCGTTCTGCCGATGCCAGGGCGGCCTGCATCGAGTTGATAAAGTAGGAAGACTGGGTAATCGGGTCGGCAATCTGATTGACATACTGCAAAAAAGCCTGCACCGTCCCAATCGTCATGGTGCCATTAATGGCAAAGATGCCACCCACAATGGCCGTTACCACAAAACTCAACTGGGTCAGAAAGCGGATCGCCGGATAGATGGCATAGATCACAAATTGTGATTTTTTGTTGGCTTGATACTGGCGCTCGCTTAACTCCCGCTCGGTTTGGATGACCCGCTCCTGTTGGTTGAAGCTTTTGATAATCAGGTTGCCGGTATAATATTCTTCGATTTTTCCGTTTAATTCCCCTAACACCTTCTGATTTTCATAGAAAATCGCCAGTGTTTTTCCGGAAATCCACTTGGTCGCAAAAACACTCAGTGACATCGTGGCCATGATGATCACGGCCATGACAGGGCTCAGGACAAACATAATAACAATGCTAAAAACAAGGTTGCAAAGCGCATTGGTAAACTGTAGAGCCCCGGTTTTTAAAATCTCGGCGATCTTATCGGGATCATTGGTGGTTCGGCTTAAAACCACGCCGGTTTCATTGGCATCATAATAATGCAGGGGCAGTCTGGTGATCTTTTCACTTATTTTCTCCCGCAACGATAAGGCCAGTTTTTCACCCACACTGGCCATGGTGTATTCCTGGAGAAAGGAGAATGCCGCCCCTATCAGATAGGCCGTCGCTAACAATAACAGGGGCAACCCCACGATCTCGGCCAACTGTTCAAAACTGCCGCCGATGCCGTTGGCGCTGATGGCTTGAATCAGCTGATCCAGAGCTTTCCCCATAATAATGGGGGTAAGGGCATAAAGCCCGTTACTGACCACGGCTGTTAGCAGAATGATCAGCAGGGCCCCCTTCTGTTTTAACAGTAGCCCCATTAATCGTTTGGCTGAAGCTTTAGAGTTTTTGGGGATATCTTCCATTTCAGTCAGATCTTCCATTTTAGGCAAATCTTCGGCATTAAGCGCTTGCTGATTCTCTTGCTGTGGTTTCTTTCGCTGTTTCTTCATAAACTGTCAGCCTCCGTTTCGCTAAGCTGAGACGCGACGATTTCCTGATAAACGGAACAGCTTTTCATCAGTTCCTCATGCCGGCCGATACCGGCCATCCGGCCCGCATCCAGCACAATGATCTGATCGGCCTCCATAATGGTGCTGACCCGCTGGGCCACAATCACCATCGCTGCATCCGCCATCTCTTTTTTCAGTGCTTTTCTAAGCGACGCATCGGTTTTAAAATCCAGGGCTGAAAAGCTGTCGTCAAAAATATATACCGGGGCTTTTTTTACCAGCGCCCGGGCAATACATAACCGTTGCTTCTGGCCGCCGGAAAAATTGGTACCGCCCTGAGCCACCGGACTTTGATAGCCTTCTGCCAGCTCGGTAATGAAGTCATGCGCCTGGGCGATTTGGGCGGCCTGTTCCAATTCCGCGGGGATTGCCTGGCTGTTTCCCATCCGCAGATTGTCAGCAATGGTGCCACTAAAGAGCATTGCCTTCTGGGGCACATAACTGATGGCTTCCCGGAGCTGATGCTGGGTCATCTGACGGATATCCGTCCCCTCCAGGGTAATCACCCCGCTGGCCACATCATAAAGACGCAGCATCAGACTGGCAATGGTGCTCTTACCCGACCCGGTACCCCCAATAATGGCGGTCGTTTTACCCTGCTCACAGGAAAAGCTGATGCCTTCCAAAACCGACTCTTCCGCGCCTCGATAGGAGAAGCTTACCTGATCAAAGACGATTTTTGCCGGATTATCCGGGTTTCGCAAGGCCGGCAGCTGGGTTTCGTCCGCAATTTCCGGGATCGTATCCAATACCTCCTGGGTTCGATCCAGACAGGCCTTCATCTTCGGTAACATTACCATCACCATCGATGACATGATCAGTGCAATCAACAACAGAATGGTATATTCTGAAACGGCGATAATGCCGCCGACCTGAATTTCGCCATTGAGCACCAGAAAACTGCCAAACCATAATACTGCGACCATACTGATCCCGACAATCGACCAGATCAGCGGACTAAACACCGCAAAGGTCTTATTCAAACGGATCACGTTATCGGCATAATTTAAAAAGGCCTGATTGGTTCGTTTTCGTTCAAATTCCGAATTGTCAAAGGCCCGGATTACCCGAACCCCGGTAATCGCTTCACCCATAATGCGATTAATGACGTCCAACCGTTTTTGGATGGTTTTCGAGATCGGGCTGGCTTTGATGAAGATAAGATAAATGGCCAGCATAAAAACGACCATCACAATGATGGGAATCCATACCAGTGTCGGGCTCACGCCAATGGTCATGATAATCGCTGTTATCGCGATAATCGGTGCCGGTAAAATCATTTGAGCAAACATAATCACCGTCTGCTGAATGACCGTAATATCACTGGTCGCCCGGGTAATCATTGAAGCGGTACTAAAATGGTTAAAATCACGGATTGACAAGATTTGGGTTTTGTCAAAAATCCGGTCGCGCAGGTACTTTCCTGAAAGTGCCGCCAAATCCGCACTCTGGTAGCTGGCCCATAAGGAAATCAGGCCTGATAATCCCACCGCTGCCAGCATCTGCAAACCCAATATCACAATTGCCATCAGATCTTTTTTGAGAATCCCGTCATCGATAATTTTTGCCGCAAAATAGGGCACCGCCAGCATACTGAAAGACTGGATCACTGTTGCCAGAATAATTAAAAACAGCATCGTTTTTTTCTCTTTTAAAAATTGGATTAAATAGGTCACTGCTCATCCCTCCTGTGGATTGGATTATTTAACAATCCCTAAAAGTGCTGTTTCATATTGTGTTCGCCTTTCCGGTTGTACCGTATTGTCCAGGCGCAAAAGGACATTTCCCGCCTGATAGGTGGTTCCTGTCACCTCAGAAAAAACCGTCAAATAATCATACCGCTGTTTCGCTACCGCATAATCCTGATAAACTTCCACCGACCCGCCGATCGGTTCAATCTGATTCTCCACTTGTTCAACGGAGCGGTCTTCAAAGCGGGCTGCCTGGGCCAGTTGGAGATTGGGCTGCTTTAATAAACCGGTCGCATAATCAGGATCGGTATAAACCACCACTGTCCCAATCGGCAGACCCGCTGCTTTCAGCTGATCAATGATCTCTTGCGGTGACAGCGTGCAAAACAGTTGTGCATTCTGTTTTTCTTTCTCCTTCTGTTTTTTTGCTGCGGCAATTAAGTTTTCAAAGCTAAACTGCTCGGTCTTTTGATAACGGCTATCATAAGCGCTTTTTCCTTCTCCAGAATCTGAAAAAAGATACAGGGTTTCATCCGCTATTTTAAACCGGATCTTCCGCTCTGGTGTATCCACTTCATCTAAACACAACTCCAGATAGTTTTTGTCGTTACCGCTGATCTGCCAGTTTCCTTCTGAAATCGTCAGCTTCCCATCATAACCATTATAAAAACTGACGGTGCCATTTTCGTTAAAGACATATCCGGTCATCGCCGTATCATTTAAAGCCCCTTCGCTGGGCACTAATTCCCAATTGCCAACGAGATCCCCGGTACTATTGGCGCAACTCGATAGTACCAATAGGGAACAAAGCAGCAACAGAAGTGTTATTATCCACTTAATGCTTGTTATTGACATCTTCTTTCTTTCCGACATTTTTTCCTCCGTATCCTTTCGCCCTCTGGTTGACGCCTGATGCACTATTCCGGGCTTTTATCCTTAATTTTGCTCTTTTTTTGCTTGTTTTTCGCAGTCGCCTGATTCTCTGCCACTCTGAAAGCAACGATTTTTCGGATCAAATCAAAAGGTATTGGTTGATTAAGTGGAAATTGAACCGATCCTTTAGCACTCTTGTACTTTGACAATTCCTGCTTGAATTTTTCGATACCAGACGGGGCCGGATAAAAGCCAATATGGTTTTTATAAGCCGCAAAATGAACCAGATTTCCGTCCTGAAAAAATGTCGGCATCTGATAACTGATCTTTTCCTCTGCCTCGGGGGCCGTTTCTTTGATGAGCTGCCGGATTTCCTGGAGAAGCAGCTGAACTTCTTCAGGGAACTGGCGAATATACTCATCTATTGGGTTAACATCTTCGATTTTAGTCATTGTCTTCAACTCCTTTCACCAATATCAGCGTTTCAGTCGCTGATTCATCAACTCCTTTTAGAATAAATAGAATCCATTCTTCCCAATTGCATTTGTTTTTCAATAAGCAACCGGTAACGTTCATGTATTTTTTATCATTGCTATCATTATACGCCTCTCGCTATCAAAAAACGATGGTATTTTCCTTTTTTTCGCCACCCATATTCTTTAGATTCACTTTTCTTGACAAACGTCAAAATTTTACTCAACTGCTTCCTAACCATTTTTTATCAAATTAACTTGACCGCCTTGGCTCATGGTGATAAATTTTAATTATAAAATTTATCGGTGATTGGGAGAGTATCCTGAGCTTTCAACCTGCTCCGACACCTATATTCTGCGATTACCAGAAAAATATTGGAGGTTCCCTATGGAATGGAGTCAGTCTTTTGAACAGAATCATGAGCCAACCATGGCCGAGATGATCAGTTTTGTCGATAATCCCCTCTGGATTGCCTTACAAAACTTTATTGAAACCGCCTATCACATCAAGCCGATCATGAATTACAGTCGCTGTTCCGCCCAGCGCGGCTGGAATCTGAAGTACCGGAAAAGCAGTAAATCCCTTTGTGTCCTTTACCCCATGGATGGTTATTTTATCGCTCTCGTCGTAATCGGAAACAAGGAACTCAATGAAGCGGAAACCTACCTTCCCCAGGCCAGCCCGGAAATTCAGACCTTATTTGCCAGGACACCCTTTGCTGCCGGCGGTCGCTGGCTGATGATTCCCGTTACCTCTGAACGGATTCTCGAAGACGTGAAAAACCTGATTCAAATCCGGGTCCAACCCAAGTGATGGGCTTTATTATTCTATCCTGATGGGCGGACAATTGCTAAAGGGTCAATTAAAGGGTAACGCTAAAATAGATATAAAAAAAAACAGCCACAAACGGCTGTATCATAACATTTCTTCATTTAATTAAATGGCGGAGAGAGAGGGATTCGAACCCTCGGTACGCTTACACGTACACACGCTTTCCAGGCGTGCTCCTTCGACCACTCAGACATCTCTCCTAAGGTAGAACAAAAAAATTATTCAATTTTTTCATGCTTGTTGATTATACGGTAATTGGTGATAAAAGTCAATCTTTTCTTTCAGAAGCCCCTTGATTTATGTGATTAAAACCGCTTATCTCGTTAATAAAGCCATCAGGGGTTTTGCTCTGATGGCTTTTTGCAGATCTTAATGGGCTGTTCTCCTAAACTGTTCTAACTGGGAAGATTCCTGATCATATTGATAAATTCCCGTTTTATTTCCGGATCAAATTGCCCCTCCATTTTTTCCAGATGGAGCAGGGGATTTTGATTGAACCCCAGGACTTCCTCTTCCTGCGCCGAGATCAAGCGGTCATAGCAATTGGCAACGGCCACAACCCGTGCTGAAAATGGGATCTCTTCCCCTTTCAGACCCTTGGGATAGCCGCTACCATCCCATCTTTCGTGATGGTGAAGAACCGCATCAGCCAGAGACATGGTATCATCAAAGGCATTGAGAATCCGATACCCCATAATCGGATGCTTCTTGATTTCAGTCATTTCTTCCACGGAGAGTTCACTGCTTTGCTCCAACAAATCTTTATGCAAGACAATCTTGCCGATATCATGGAAATAGCCGGCCAGTTTCAGCCGTTTGATTTTTACATGGGGGAGTTCCATGGTTACACCTAAATCATGACACCATTGACTGACTCGCTGGGCATGTTCCTCTTCCTGAGGACTGTCACTCTGAAGGGTGGTGATAATGGAATCCAGGGTCGTACTTTTAAAATCATCCCGTTCCAGAATCTTAATGGCATACATTTTTTCTTCAGCAGACTCCAAACATTCCATAATACTCTGGTCCATGGCTGTTTTGACCTCACAGCCCAGTGAAATATTTCCTTTGATGACCTTAACCCCCTCTCTGGCAAACTCGGTTTTGATCCGCTTTTTAATCAGTTTCGCCTGTTCGATGGTGGTTTTAGGCAATAATATGACAAATTCATCGCCACCCCAGCGGGCGATGATATCATCAGCCCGGCAGGTTCGGCGCATCACATCGGCTATTTTCTTGAGAAAAATATCCCCGTGGGCATGGCCAAAAATATCATTGGTCAATTTTAAGCCGTTCACATCGCCCATAATAATCGAAATCGGCAGGTTTCTTTCGGTATCCAGCCGCAGTAATTCGGCTTCCAGAAAACGGCGGTTATAAAGTCCGGTCAGGGCATCGTGAAAGCTCAGATACTCGATCTCTTCGCGCTGCTCTTTTTTCTCGGAAACATCCCGGAAAACCAGAACGATGCCAACCGTTTCACCCTTTTCATTTTTGATCGGCGCCGCGCTGTCTTCCAGGTGAAAAACCGATCCGTCCTTGGCCGTTAAGACCGCATGATTTTTAAGTTCCTGGGTCTCGTCGGTCGCCATGGCGGTAATGATGGGATCCTGAATCTCCTGTTGACGGTCTTCATGGGACAATACAAAAACCTCGGTATAATGCTTCCCTTTAGCTTCTTCATTGGTCCAGCCAGTCAGGCTCTGGGCCACCTTATTGAGCATTTCGATTTTGCCGGCGGGATCAACCACCATGACCCCATCGCCAATGGAGATCAGGGTCTGGAAATATTTGCTCCGTTCTTCAAACAGTTTTTTCTGAATGATTCGTCTTTCCACATTGGTCAGCACGCCATTCATTAACACCGTAATTTCATACACATCATTATCGCCATAATGGTCTTCTTTACCGGCAAAACCAACCACGGCTTTGATTTTTTCATCAATAAAAATGGGGATGGTGATAGAGTTACCCGTAACTTTATCACCGCCGGGCAGTTCCTGTTCTGATGTTGGTTCAGCGACGTCAGTGTTATTGATAATCGGTTTTCTCTGGCGCACGGTCTCACCCCATAACCCGGCTTCTTCCAAGCGGTAGATCCGCTGTGGCTCCACCATTTGAGATTCTTTGGTCAGTCCTTTTGACCAGGCACTGAGGGCGAATTCCTGTCTTTTTTCATTATAAAAGCAGATATAACCGATGCTGCTTTCGGTCAATTTCAAAGCTTCGTGCAACACATAATCAAGCTGCTTTTGATCATTTCGGAAATTCTTGCTTAAAACATTAACCAGGATCTTATTTCGGAAGAGCACTCTTTCCTGTTTTTTAATCAATTTTTCTTCATCCGTAATTTCCCGTATAAAAGCCCCCACCCCGATCCGATTTTCTCTTAATTTCACCGGAAATTTTTTTATCTTGTAAATGCGATTTTTGTGTTTTTCTTCATATTCGGTGGTTTTTTCGGTCTTAATAACCTGTTGATCGGTCTCAATGATTGATGGACCAAAGGCTTCAATATCCAACTGCTGATCGTCCTGAACGATTATTTCCGCAACCGATTTCTGATAATGGGGTTCCGCTGCTTTATTGATAAAGAGGTAGTTCAACTGCTCATCTTTCAAATAAATGACCGTTTCATGGCCGTTAATGAAGGTATCGCAGATATCCTTGATGCTTTTCGTATCCTCACTATTTTTCTTCAATTTTTTATTATTCTGATGTAATAATATCAAGAGAATCCCGACTGCAATAACAAGTCCAGTTATCACTAATATACTCGCAGCTGCGTTCATTCTTATATCTCCTCATCCAACCCCTAAGCTCACGCTGTGATCTAAATAAAAGCACTAAAATGTTCACTTGTCATCTAAAGTGTTACTGTTTATTCAATGATTTCCAGGACTTCGTCTGTTTTTCTTCTTGTTTTGGGGCGATGGTCCCGGTTTTTATAACCAAAGGCGATCATGCAGGATAATCCAAAATGGACGGGGTCCAGGATCCCCTCTTGAACCAGAACCGCTTCTACCTTTTCGGTATTAAATCCTTCCATCGGGGTGGAATCAACGCCCAGCATGGCCGCGGCGGTTAGCATATTGGCCAGGGGAATATAGGTTTGTTTACAGGCCCAGTCAAAAAAAGCCCGCTCATTTCCGGCGATTTTCAGATCGTCTTCCTGAAAACTCTTCAGCTTATTTTTACGGGCTGCTCGCAAGTCGTCGGTAAAATGCTGAACATCGTTCATGATGTACTCCACATAGTCAGAATCTGGCTTCAGATCAACCGGTTTTCGGGCCAGAATCAGGACAAAATGACTGGCCCCATCAAGACTGACTTCCGCGCCCCAGGCGTAAGATTTTATTTTTTCCCGGAGCTCTCGGTTATTGAGCAAAATAAATTTCCAGGGTTCCAGCCCCATCGAGCTGGGGGACAGCCGGGCCGCCTCCATAATCACGGCAAAATCCTCGTCACTGACCTTTTTATCGGCATCATAACCCTTGCAGGTATAGCGATTGTTAAATATCTCCAGAATCAAGGCCCGCGTTTCTTCTTTTTTCATATTCGACCTCCCGATTTTAAACTATTACTTATACTATATTCCCTTTGAACAGCCTCTCTAACAAAACATTAATAATTTTTTTCAGGATATTCCGACCTCTTGTCCCTTGTTTATTTTTGCTTGATAAGGGTAGAATAATTGCATCACACTAAATTATCCGGATTATATTTGAAAGAAGGGGATCTGCATGAATGTAATTGAAATCAATCAGCTGACAAAATATTATGGAAAAAATCGAGGCATTGAAAATGTATCCTTTTCTGTGGAAGAAGGCGAGATCTTTGGTTTCATCGGCCCCAACGGGGCTGGTAAATCCACCACCATTCGAGCCCTGCTGTCGCTGATCCATCCGACCAGCGGTTCGGCCACAATTTTCGGAAAAGACTGTATAAAATACGGCAGCGAAATCCGCCGGGACATCGGCTACCTGCCTTCGGAAGTGTTTTATTATGAGCACATGAAGGTTCGGGAGGTCCTCAACTATTCAGCCAGCTTCTATGACAATGTCGACACCAGCCGGATTCAAAGTCTGGCCGAAATCATGGACCTTGATTTGAACAAGCGCATTGACGACCTATCTTATGGTAACAAAAAGAAAGTCGGTATTATTCAGGGGCTGCTCCATGAACCCAGGCTGATTATTCTGGACGAACCCACCGGAGGCCTGGATCCATTGATGCAGCAGAAATTTTTTGAACTGATCCGGGTGGAAAACCAGAAAGGTGCCACGGTTTTGTTCTCTTCACATATTCTTTCCGAGGTTCAAAAGTTGTGCGGTCGGGTAGCCATCATTAAAGACGGTACCATTGTCCGGGTTGAAAATATCCGCGATATGCAAAAGCACAATTATAAAAAATTTACCCTGGATTATCGGGGCGTTATCGATGTGCATCACTTTAACCTGGAAGGGGTCACCAATCTTACGGTTAATGAAAGCACCCTGCATTTTTTATTTAAAGGTGATATCAATCGCATGGTTGAGCGCCTGCAGGGTCAGAACCTGATAAATCTGCTGGTTGAGGAACCCAGTCTTGAGGAAATTTTTATGCATTATTACCAGAAGGAGGAACAGCCATGAACATCCTAAAGCAGGAACTGCGGATGGGCCGAAAAAACCTGATCGTCTGGTGCATCTCACTGATTGGGGTATTAAGCCTTTTTATGCTGCTTTACCCATCCATTTCCAGCCAACTGGAGGACTTCCAAAAGGTCTTTGAAAGTTTCCCCATTGAATTTCAGCAGGCTTTCGGTGTGGCTGATCTGGAGCTTTCCAGTATTTTGAGCTTTTATCAATTTGCCCTGATGTACGTTTTACTGGCCGGGGCCATTCAGGCCATGAATCTGGGTGTTTCGGTTATCTCTGCGGAAGTCCGGGAAAAAACCGGCGATTTTCTGTTTGTCAAACCAGTCAGCCGCAACCGGGTAGTATCCATGAAAATCCTGGCTGTGCTGATCCAGATTCTGATCACCAATGCGGTTGTTTTTACGGCTTCTCTGATCATGGTTACCCTGCTCAGTACCGATTCCTACGATGTCGAGTTGTTTACCCTGTTTACCCTGAGTTTGCTCTTTATCCAGATTTTCTTTGCCAGTCTGGGTCTGTTTGTGTCTGTTTTTTTAAGACGAATCCGCACCGTTCTGCCGATCAGTATGGGGGTAGTCTTTATTTTTTATATTATTCATCTGCTCAACGAAACCTTGAAAGATGAAAAACTGGGACTTATTTCACCCTTTGATTATTTCAATCTCTCCGAGATATCCAAAAACATGAATTACGATTCTCTGAACCTACTATTATGGTTTGTTTTAGTTGGCGTGTTTATTTTTCTGACCTTCAAGCTTTTTGCCAGAAAAGATCTACCGTCGATCTAGCCTAAAAGGAGGCGCTACCCATGAACGTATTTAAAAAAGAAATGAAGGCCAATATCAAGTCGTTGATCATCTGGTGTTGTGCCCAAGTTTTCATTATCTTTGCCGGAATGATGAAATACCAGGGTTTCTCTGATTCTCAGGTGGACGTCAACGCCCTGTTTGACGCCTTTCCCGAAGAAATTATGGTTGTTTTTGGGATCGGTTCAGTGGATATTACCAAGGTCGCCGGGTTTTATTCGGTGTTCTTTCTCTACTTTATGCTGCTGGCCGCTGTTCATGCGGTGATGTTCGGGGCGGTGGTGGTGTCCAAGGAAGAACGGGATCACTGTGCCGATTTTATCTACACCAAACCGGTGCGCCGGTTTCAGGTTATCAGCCCTAAGCTGTTGGCCGGGGTCATCAATATTCTGATTTTTAACATGGTGACCTTTGCCGCTTCGGTTTTTTTCATTGCTCAGCATAACGATGGCGATGGACTGATCGACAAGGTTTCCCTGACAATGCTGGCGCTCTTTATCCTGCAACTGTTCTTTTTGGCACTGGGGGCCCTGTTTGGATCAATTTTAAAAAATACCAAAAGAGCGACAGCTGCGGCTTCCGGACTGGTGATGGGATTTTTCATCTTATCCGTGGTGGTGAATTTGTATGATAAGCTGGCATTTCTGAAGATCCTCACCCCTTTCAAATATTTTGAGGGTGCCAGCCTGATGATCAATGATCAGCTTTCCTTCAATTCCGCCGCAATTTTACTGATCGTGTCGCTGGTCTTTTTCACTTTAACCTTTGTGGCCTTTAACCGCCGGGACTTGAATACCTAGGTTCTGGTGGTCATCCCCAATCGGGTAGGAGGCTGACCATTAATTGATCAGCCGACCTCCCACACCACCGTA
>NZ_JBDODG010000031.1:0-28047 GCF_039830195.1 Acetobacterium sp.
ATTTCTTTGCTATCTCACGAATATCCTGTGGTGTAGCCTCTTGTGCAATCTCAATATCTGATTTAAATCCCATTTTTTTCCTCCAATACTTTGATAAATATTTAACAACTAATGTAAGTTTAACCTATTCTATGATAAAAATCAAACAATAGTTATGATAAAATTTTACTATTATTTTCGACTGATTCCTGATTCCCTTTGTTAGTTTTGTATCATTTTTTACTCTAGATGCTTTTTATTCATCATTTTCTTGATTTTTGTATATTTTATTTCTATTATTAGATTTGTTTTTCAATTTTATACCAATTTTTTTACGAATACCCCGTTTTATTTTCTTTGAAAGCGTTTTATTATATAATTTGTAAAATAATATTTATTTACTAATTAATCCCATTAACTTTTTCGACAAATTAAAAAGCCTCCGCCAAAATTGAGGCGAAGGCAATTTTTTTATGTCAAGGTCAGCTCCAGCTGACACATAACGGTATCGTCCTGATTAACAATATCAATCCGGTAGTGCTTTTCGGCCAGCTGTTCGGCCAAGGCCCGGACCTGATCCCCATAAAAGCACTGGGCCTTGTAGACAATCTTGGCTTCCGACAACACCATGGTTTTAACCACTTCCAGAGGCAAGACCTCGATGGCCCAGGCCAGATATTTGACATGATTAACGTGTTTATTGAAATCAATATCCAGAAATCGAACCGAAAAGGATTTTTCCAGATCAATGCGAGTGATTTTCGAAATTTTTTTAAAGATCGGTTCTCCTTTTTCAAAACACTGATAAGCCGCCATCTCCGGATGGTCGTCGATGCGCTCCATCTTTTCGGTCTCCCGATTGATCAGCAGCCACTGAGTATCAGCGATTACTTTTTCGGTTCCGGCCCCGTCTTCGATCGTGAAGCGCCTGGTGGCGCAGAATTTTTCCATCCCGGTGGCCCTGGTTGTCACCGTCACCTCATCCTGATAGCGGGGATAGTCATTAAAGCGAACATGGTATTTAACCAGAAACCAGGCCAGATTATTGGCTTTTAGATAGTCGCCACCCAGTCCCAACTGATTGCCCTGGTTGGTGGAAGCTTCCTGAAAATAGTTCATCGCAGTGGTGGGCAGCATTTTTTCGGTCGAATCAGATTCGTAACAGGTTACCCGCTTTTTTTCCTGATAAACAAGGCTCATTAGAAGCTCCTATTCAAAACTGCGGCGAAACAGACTGATGCCATCAAGACTCCAGTTAGGTTCAGTAAAGGTGCCCGGTTCCACCCGGTTCAGAGCCTGTTCCATCGTGTACATCCGGGCGTCGATCATGTCAATATGGTGGAGTAGCTCAGCTTCCGGGAACATCGGCCGTTTGGGACTGCCGAATTCCGGCTGGTAATGATGGGATAGAATCATATGTTTGAGCATCATCAAGACCTCAGGGTCGGTGCCCAGCGACTGCCCCACCAGTTCCAGTTCAACAATTTCCTGGGTGATGTGTCCCAGCAATTTGCCCTCCGGGGTATAATCAGAAACTGATCCGTTTTCGTCAGAGACCATTTCATTGATTTTGCCGATATCGTGGAGAATGATGCCAGCATAAAGCAGATCCCGGTTGATAAAGGGGTAAATCGCTACCAACCCTTTGCCGATTCGCAGCATCGAATAGGTATGATAGAGCAGTCCGCCCTTGATGGCATGATGGTGCTTTTTGGCCGCCGGAAAATAACTCAGGGTCGCGGTCTGGTCACCAAATATTTTTTTAGTAATGGCAGCGATGTCGGCGTTGCCAAAATCATCAATGGTATCATTGATATAGCCGAGCATTTCGTCGATATCCACCGGCACCGTTTCAATAAAATCATTGATACTCACCTCATCGGACTCGTCGGCCAGCCGCATTTTTTCGACAATCAACTGCAGCCGGCTGTTGAATTCCTGGACTTTACCTTTAATTTTGACCAGTTTGCCATTGGTGAAGATTTCCTCATCCTCCGGTTTGACGTCCCATTTTTTGCCATCAATTTCGTCAAAATCGGCATCGTTCAACACCATGTTAAAATAGCGGCTGCCATTGGTGGCGGTTTTGGTCATCTGCGACTTTATAAATAAAAAGCCAAGATAATCCTGACCTTTCTGTACTGACTTAATTTTCAATTTGTTCTCCTTGTTGTTTTATTAATTTATAGCTTCAGGCTGCGGTTGGCAGCTTATTTACATTGCTCTGGAAAAGCCTTGGCATAGGCAGCCAGGCCATGTTTTAGAATTTCCATACTTTTTTTCATATCATCACCATTTAATACATAGGCGATGCGAACCTCATCGGCACCGTCCTGAGGATTTAAATAAAAATCATTGGCCGGGGATAAGAGCACCGTTTCGCCCTGATAATCAAACTCATTGATCAGCCATTCGATAAAATGGCAGGCCTCTTTGATGGGCAGCTTGGCCATAAAGTAAAAGGCGCCCCGGGGTTCTTTGCAGATGACGCCGGGAATTTCCTGCAGGGCTGCATAAACAATTTCCCGCCGGCAGGTATACTCCTTTAAGACCCCGTCAAAAAAATGGCCATCCAGTTTCAGCAACGAAACCGCCCCGATCTGATCGACCGTTGAGACCGACAACCGCATCTGAACCAACTTTTTGAGCTGATTCATCAGGGTTTTATTTTTGGACACAATAAAGCCGATCCGGGCCCCACAGGCGCTGTAACGCTTAGAAATACTGTCAATCAGGATAAAATGTTGCGCCAGTTCCTGATACTGAGCCGGACTCAGATAGTCCTGGCTGTCGTAGACAAACTCCCGATACACCTCATCCGAGATCAGATAGAGATTATGTTTGATGGCCAGTTTCACCATCACCTCAATTTCTTCCTTAGAAAAGACCTTGCCGGTGGGATTCCCGGGATTGGTCATTAACAGGGCTCGGGTTCGCGGGGTAATCGCGGCTTCAATCACTGACGCATCGGGCAGGGCAAAGCCATCTTCGGCATAGGTTTTAAAACCAACCAGATTCACATCGGTGGCTGCAGCCATTTCCTTATAAATGCTGTAAAGCGGTTCGGCAGTGAGGATTTCATCTCCGGCATTGCAGATCCCGATAAAGGTAAACAGCAACGCTTCACTGCCGCCGTTGGTGACAAAGAGGTCACCGATGTCGTAATCCAGGCCCAGCCGCCGGTAATAATCGCAGGCCGCTTCCCGGAGCTCGATGATCCCCTCCGGGGCCTGATAGGATAAGACTTCCTGATCAATACAGTTGACACTGTCTAAAAAGCCAACTGGGGTTTTGATATCCGGCTGGCCGATGTTTAAAAAATAAACCTTTTTCCCCTTTTTCTGAGCTTCGCTCACCAGCGGATAGTATTTTAATAGGGCAGGTTCACCCATTTTTTGGATACGCTGAGATGTTTCCATTTTTTCTCCTGTTTGTTCGTATTATCACAATGACTCTGGTGAAAATTATAAACTTTATCAATAAAAATTGCAAATATCTGAAGCCTATTTAATTGTACAGTTTTTAAAATCATGTTAAACTGATCATAAATACATCACTATATTGGAGGCTGTATGAAACGCTCAAAACCAAACATCCCCCCTGATCTGGAGTTCACTGAGGATTTACCATCGCTGATGGCCTGGGCCCGGGAGGAAGAAATAGATATGGAAAATAAACATTTTAAGGACTTGACCCTGACGGGCCTTGATTTTTCTCAGCTGTCCTTCCGGGGATCCGTTTTTGAAAACTGTGAATTAACCGATTGCCGCTTTGAAAAAGCAGATTGTCGGGACCTCCGTTTTAAGTCCTGCAATCTATCCAATAGCGACTTTACCGACGGTTATTTTAATCGCTGCGAATTCATTTCTTGCAAAATGGTAGGGGTTGATTTTCACCAGGCTCAATTGGAGAACATCTGCTTTTCCGAGAGCAATTTCCAGTACGCCAATTTCAGCAAAGCCAAACTCAAAGCCCTGGAAATTTCCCTGTGCGATTTCAGTCATACCACTTTTTCCGAGTGCAAGTTAGGACAGATCCAGCTGGATGAAGTCAACTTCGAAGCCGCCAGTTTTTTCAAAACACCACTGAAAGGGCTGGACTTCACCAGTAGTCAGATCGACGGCCTGATTGTCTCTATCGAAGCATTAAACGGTGCCGTTGTCTCCACATACCAGGCCGCCGCACTGGCCAAATTGCTCGGCCTGATCGTTAAAAATAGTTGATTTTTTAACAATAGTTAAGCGATAACTGCTTTTGTATCGATTTCCGCAAACCGGCGGCGAAGCTCACGGTACTACCGAAGAAAGGGACCTTATGGAAACCATCCCCGCTAAAAATATGCTAACCCGGACTAAAAATAATTTCTGGTTCGGCACCGACTATAATATGAATATCTACCGCGGCTGCTCCCATGGCTGTATCTATTGCGACAGCCGCAGTGACTGTTATGGGATTGAAGCCTTCGACCAGGTCCGGGCTAAAGCCAACGCCCTGAACCTTCTGGAGGATAACCTGCGCCGCAAAAACTTAAAAGGTGTTGTCGGTACTGGCGCCATGAGTGATCCCTATAATCCCCTAGAGAAACAGCATCAGCTAACCCGCCACGCGCTGGAACTTTTCAAAAACTATGGTTTTGGGGTGGCCATCGCCACCAAAAGTCCCCTGGTGACCCGGGATAGCGATCTGCTCGCCGCCATCCAGCAACGATCGCCAGTGATTGTCAAAATCACGATTACCTGTGCCGACGATCAGCTGGCCAAAATCATTGAGCCCCGAGTCGCTCCCAGTTCAAGCCGCTTTGCCGCCATCAAGGAGCTGTCCGACCGCGGTATCTTTGTCGGGGTGCTACTGATGCCGATTCTCCCCTTTATTAATGATACCCCGGCAAACATCAAGGGCATTGTCGCTGCAGCGGCCGAGCATGGCGCCCGCTTTATTTATCCCGCCTTCGGGGTGACCCTCCGGGATTCCCAGCGCCTTTATTTTTACGACCAGCTGGATGCCCATTTTCCTGGCATTAAAAAAGAATATCTCCGCAGCTTCGGCAACACCTACAGTTGCGCCAGCTCCCAGGCTAAAAGTCTCTGGACCGTCTTCACCCGGGAATGCCAGCGCCAGGGCCTGCTTTACAAAATGGAAGATATCGTCGCCCGTTACAAATTAGAACACGGCAGCCAGCAATTGTCATTTTTATTTTAGGGGAATCGTACCGCTGATTTACGATTGATCGGTGCGGTCCCCCCCAAAAAGCCCTTTCCCTAACCGGCAGACGATCGTTGTCTGCTTTTTATAATTACCACTATGCAATATATACTTGACATTTTATATTTTATACTGTACTATATGCAATGTAAGGAGTGATCAGATGAAAAATATAAAATTAAAGGTGGCCCGGGCCGAGAAAGATATTTCCCAGGAAGAGTTGGCCAAACGGGTCGGCGTCACCAGACAAACCATCGGCATGATTGAAGCCGGTAAATTTAACCCTTCTTTACAGTTGTGCATTGCCATCTGTAGAGCACTGGGAAAAACGTTAAACGATTTATTTTGGGAGGAAAACGACAATGAAAAAATTTAAAAAAGTAGTAGATGAGCGCCAGGAACTGGAGCTGTATAAGATAGAGCATGTGTGTTTTTGGATTGTTTTCTGGCTGCTGCTGGGCAGCATCATTGTTCAGTCGATGTTTCTCAATGCCCCCTTCAGCCAGTGGGGTTTTGAATGGACCGTCTTTATGATCAGCTGCGGTGGGGTCATGGTGGGCTGTTATAAAAAAGGGCAATGGGATTTTTACAGCAAACCCACCACCAAAAACTACCTGATCTACAGCCTCATCGGCTCCGGAGCCTTTGCGGTAATTTATGCCATTACGATGTCCATGAACAACGCTTATTTAAAAGACAATCTGCTGGCGCTGGGCGCTCTAACGGCTTTTATCTTTGCCATGCTGTTTGCCCTGATCTTTGTCGCCCTGTTCGTCACTGGCACCCTGGTAAAAAAACGCCAGAAAAAACTGGAAGACCAGTTCAAAGATGATGATCAGCACTAGTCCCGTCCCTTTCTGTTAGGTCACGCCCCCTGATTTCTCAGGGGTTTTTTTTATCCGCTTTTGCCACTTTTCGTTCCAAGACTACCAATCGTTATTCTTAAGCCACCAAATTTCTGCAATCGTTTTTTCAGCGAATTAGTGTTAATTCAGTCGCACTTTTTTATTTCTGTGCTATACTACAACTAATTTTAAACAGTTCTGTTTTAAATCAATAATCCGTAATGATTCGATTCAATGAGGTGAATAAATGAAAAAAAATGTAAATGTAATGGCTGTTTTTTGTGATGATACCCATCGGATTGCCCGGTTTGATGAGATGACCAATTTTGTCTTCTATACCAAATCCGACAATGGCTGGGGCAAATCCGATCCGATTCCCTTTAGCTGTGATCTGTCGGGCGGATTAGCTTCAATCCGGGAAAACATCAGTCAGATGTTGGGCGCCTTCAATGATTGTCGGATCATCATCGCCAAAGCGATCATCGGTATTCCTTATCAGGTTTTTGACCGTTCCGGCTTTATTATCTGCGAATCCGAAGACTTTGATCTGGAATTACTGGATGCCATCCAGGCCGATCTGATCAGTCAGGACGGGGAAGCTAAAGAAGATGCCAGTCTGCTGGCCCAGACTCCCGAAGAAACCGATGTCCCTGGTTATTACCGCTTTGATTTAACCCAGGTGCAGAAAAAGCACCCGGAAATGAGTTCAAAAATGGCCCTGCTACCCTTTTTAAAAGAAACCCCCTTTTACGCTCTGGAAGTGGTCTGTGACCATATCCCACCATGGTTCGAACACCAATTAGCGGCAATGAAAATGCAATACCGGATCGAAAATAAAAATAATTCCACCAAACATGTGGTCATCACCCATGCTGGCTGTGAATAAAAGGAGCGCGTCATGTCAACCTGCCAAACTGAAAAATATGGTTCCCTCACCGGGATAACCTTTTTAGAAACCTATACCGACGGTTCACCCAAAGGCTGTGCCTTCGACGAACCCAATACTATCAATACCCCTGTGGGCATTCTGGTTCCCAACTATGGCCCTTCAAACCTGAGAAATCGGGAGGGACTGGCCCTGGAATTTTTCAAAAGCGGCCAGATTAAAAGCATCGATCTGGAAAGCGCTACCGAGGTGATCACCTCCCTGGGAGCCCTGTCCGCCGAGCGGATCAGCTTTTATGAAAACGGCCGGATCCACCGTTTGTTTCCCCTCAATGGTCGGATCAACGGCTACTGGACCGAGAATGACGAATACACTTTGGCTAAACCAATCGCCTTTGATCTGGCGGTGGGGGCCTTTTCCGCCAAGGTCGTGAGCCTCTGCTTTTATGAAAGTGGCGCTCTGAAGAGTCTGACCATGTGGCCTCAGGAAACCATCGAAATCAATAGTCCCGATGGGCTGGTGAAGGTGCGCTACGGTTTCTCTTTATATGAAAATGGCAAATTGAAAAGTTTTGAGCCCGCCCTGCCGGAACCCATTGTGACCCCGATCGGGATTGTGATCGCCTATGACAGCAATGCCCATGGCATTAATTGTGACGAAAATTCAGTGAACTATTCCCCCGCTGGAGTGATCCGATCCCTGATTACTGGCAATAACGGTCTAATGATCACCGAACCGGAAGGGAAGCAGTTCGTCCAGCCGCTGATGAAACCGGGCACCCTGGATCCGGAAATACTGGTTCCCGAACCAATGACCATCGTCTTTAGCGATGACAAAATGGAAATCATTCAGGATGATATTGTAACGGTGGATTTAAAAAACGCCACCGTTCGGGCCATTCTAGTTCATGATCCGATGAAGAAGTCCTGCGGCGACTGTTCTTCCTGCTCTAGCTGCGGTTGATCCCCTCGGATCAACCAACGACTTAAGAATTACTTAAGTTTTATTTAAACAAGAAAAAGCTAGTCCAACTCAAAAACATTGTAAAACTGTGAAAATGATTTCACACCGCCTATCAGATGAAAAACACAGCAGTTAACTAAAGTACAATCCCGGTTTTGGTCTAAAAAAACGGTCACGCCCCATTCCAATTCTTAAACCCATTTCACTTTGAAAAGGGTTTACAACCGAAGCAGCTTGACTTATCCCCTAATTCCATGGATAATAAGCCCATAGAAAACAATGCAATACGGATTTGAAAAAGACAATGTGGTCTCAGCTCCTTACAATTGGGTAAGTGCTGAGACCTTTTTTGTTTCCTTCACATCCTACCCACTTTAGACAAAGAGGTCTTAATTTGCTGCTTAATTAATGCAGCCGATTAAGACCTTTTCGTTTATGCAAAACAAAATAAGTTTTTTTAGACAAGGAAGTCTTACCTTTTACACTGTTGTGAAAGGCAAAGACTTCTTTACTTTTTGCCGAAAAACTTGCATTGGATCTTAAAATTTTTCACACTCAGGAGGAACGATTATGAGACAAATCGCTATTTATGGTAAAGGTGGTATTGGTAAATCTACCACAACTCAAAACCTCACCGCAGGACTTGGTTTAATGGACAAAAACATCATGGTAGTTGGATGTGATCCAAAAGCGGATTCAACCCGATTGTTGCTTGGTGGTCTGGCACAAAAAACCGTATTGGATACCCTTCGCGAAGAAGGTGAAGAAATTGAACTGGATGCCATCCTGAAACCAGGATTCCGAGGCATTCAATGTGTGGAATCAGGCGGACCTGAACCAGGGGTTGGCTGCGCCGGTCGCGGGATTATCACTTCCATCGGGATGCTGGAACAATTAGGTGCCTACACCGAAGATCTGGATTATGTCTTCTACGATGTATTAGGTGACGTTGTCTGTGGTGGTTTCGCGATGCCGATCCGCGAAGGTAAAGCTCAGGAAATCTACATTGTCGCATCGGGCGAAATGATGGCTCTATATGCTGCCAACAACATTGCCAAAGGGGTTCAGAAATACGCGTCAAGCGGCGGCGTTCGTTTAGGCGGAATCATCTGTAACAGTCGTAATGTTGATGGTGAAAGAGAACTGGTTGACGCCTTTGCCAAAGAACTGGGCAGCCAAATGATCTACTTTGTCCCCCGGGATAACATGGTTCAACGAGCTGAAATTAATAAGAAAACCGTTCTGGAATTTGATGATACCGCTGTTCAGGCTCAGGAATACCGTAATCTGGCCACCGCTGTTGATGGCAATCAGATGTTTGTGGTTCCCACCCCAATGCACCAGGATCGTTTGGAAGAGCTGTTGATGGAACATGGCTTAATGGATATATAATTAAGAATTTAATTTAGATTTGAATCACGAAAGGTAGGTTGACTATATGTTAATGGTACGCGCAATTATCAGACCTGAAAAAACAGGAGTTGTTTTATCCGAAATGTTATCCGCTGGATTTTCAGCCGTAACAAAACTGGATGTATATGGACGGGGGAAACAAAAAGGAATCAAGGTTGGGGACGTTTATTATGATGAAATCCCCAAAGTGATGCTCCTCTGTATTGTTAAAGACGAAGACAAAGACGATGTTTGTAAAATAATTATGAAAAATGCAAAAACTGGCAAGGATGGTACTTTTGGAGATGGTCGTATTTTCATTTCTCCTGTAGAAGAAGCTTATACAATCAGTACTGGAACAACCGGCCTGTAAAAGGAGGAATTGATATGAAAGAAGTTATGGCGATTATTCGGCAGAATAAAGTGAACCAGACCAAAGAAGCCCTAGTCAATGAAGGCTTTCCTGCTTTTACATGTTTAAAGGTGCTTGGTCGCGGCAAGAAAACCATTGATTTATCCATTATCCAGGATATTGTTGATGCCGGGGAAATGCCCGTCTCAACGGTTGGTGAAGCATTAACAGAATCATCCCGTTTAATTCCGAAACGGTTTTTCACCGTGATTTGTAACGATGAAGATGTCAGCAAGGTTGTCTCGATTATTATTGACAACAATCAAACCGGAAACCCTGGCGATGGTAAAATTTTCGTCATCCCAATTGAAGAGTCCATTCGGGTACGAAGTGGCGAAAAAAATGCCGATGCATTTTAGAAAGAGGTGATTTGAATGGATTCAAGAGATAAGGTACTCGATAAATATAGCTCTAAAATATATAAAAACCGAAAAGAACACGTCATTGAAATTGACGGCGGCGAACCACAAGTCATTGCTGCTGACACCCGGGCGATTCCCGGGATTATGACCAATCGTGGTTGCTGCTACGCTGGTTGTAAAGGGGTTGTTATCGGGCCCTTAAAAGATGTTGTTAACATCGTTCACGGCCCCATCGGCTGTGCCTACTACACCTGGGGCACCCGACGAAATAAAGCTAAGGGTGATGAAAATACCAAAGATTTTACCCAATACAGCTTTTCCACTGACATGCAGGAAACCGACATCGTTTTCGGTGGTGAAAAGAAATTACGACAGGCTATTAAAGAAGCAGTTGAAATCTTCAACCCAGAATGCATCATGATCAGCTCCACCTGTCCGGTTGGATTAATCGGTGATGATATCCATGCCATTGCCGCTGAAGCTGAAAAGCAATATGGCATCAAAGTTTTGGCCTTTAGTTGTGAAGGTTATAAGGGTGTCAGCCAATCCGGTGGTCACCATATTGCCAACAATGGTCTGATGAAATACATCATCGGTACCGGCGATGCCGAACCGGTTAAATATTCAGTCAACCTTTTAGGTGAATACAATATCGGTGGTGATGGCTGGGAAGTTGAACGGATCTTAAAACGAATTGGCTATCACGTTGTTTCTGTGATGACCGGTGATGGCAGCTATGATCACATGAAAAACGCCCACACCGCCGATCTGAACCTGGTTCAATGCCACCGTTCAATCAACTATATTGCCGAAATGATGAAAACCAAATACGGGATGGACTGGATCAAGGTTAATTTCATCGGTCTGGAAAGTATTAAAAAATCCTTGATGGATATTGCCGCCTACTTCGGCGACCCGGAATTATTAGCCCGCACAGAAGCGGTTATTGCCGAAGAATTGGACGAAATCGAAGAAGGTATGGCTTATTACAAATCAAAACTGGATGGTAAAAAAGCGGCTGTCTATGTCGGCGGATCTCGTACCCATCATTACATCAATTTATTAAAATACCTGGGTGTCGATGTTGTCCTGGCCGGTTATGAATTTGGACATCGTGACGACTACGAAGGTCGGGATGTGATTCCCAGTATTAAAATCGATGCCGATTCTAAAAACATTGAAAGTATTACGGTCACCAAGGACGAAGCAAACTACAAAACCTTCCATAGTCCAGAAAAACTTGAAGCATTGAAAGCAGCCGGTGTTCCGCTGGAAAAATATGACGGCTTATGGTCTGATATTTCTGAAGGGGCCATCATCACCGATGACTTCAACCATTTTGAAACTGAAGAATTTTTAAAACTGTTAAAACCTGATATTTTCTTCTCGGGAATCAAAGACAAATTTATTGTTCAAAAATCAGGTGTTCCCTCACGACAACTACATTCCTATGATTACAGCGGTCCCTATGCTGGCTTCAGAGGAGCATTAAATTTCGCCAAAGACATTACAATGGCCACTTACACCCCGGTCTGGAATATGGTTCAGGCCCCCTGGAAAAGTGAACCCACGTTAGTTGGCAGCTTAGGAGGTATGGAATAATGTTAGAATTAACCCCAAAAAAATTATCGGACCGATCCACCCTACGGATCAATCCGATAAAAACATGTCAACCTGTCGGCGCCATGTACGCAGCCCTGGGTGTTCACCAATGTATGCCCCACAGCCATGGCTCGCAAGGATGCTGCTCATTTCATCGAATGTTTTTAACCCGGCATTTTAAAGATCCCGCCATTGCTTCTTCCAGTTCATTTACCGAAGGCGCATCCGTATTCGGCGGCGGTTCCAATCTGAAAACGGCGATTAAAAACATTTTTGATATTTACGACCCTGAAATCATCGCGGTTCATACCACCTGTTTAAGTGAAACCATCGGGGATGACCTTAACGGTTACATCCAGGATGCGAAAGTACCCGAAGGCAAATTGGTCGTTCACACCAATACGCCAAGTTATGTTGGTTCACATATTACCGGTTATTATAACATGATTTCCGGATTTATTAAATATCTATCCACAGCCACCGGCGAAAAAAATGGTAAATTGGCCCTCTTCCCGGGATTTGTTAATCCTGGCGACATGCGGGAAATGAAACGATTGATGAAGCTGATGGGCACTGAGTTCATTATGCTGCCAGATACCAGCGGCGTTTTAGATGCCCCAATGACCGGCACCTACACCATGTATCCCAAGGGCGGCACTACCATTCCCGATATCCGGGATCTCGGCAACTGTGAAATGACCCTGGGCCTAGGCGAACTGACCTCAGAATTCCCGGCCGATTTTCTGGAAAAGAAATGCAAGGTTCCGTATAAAACGCTGCCACTGCCAATTGGCGTAGAAAATACTGATGCATTTATTATGGCTCTGAACCAGTTCTCTAAAAATGAAGTCCCTTATGAAATTGAAGAAGAACGGGGCCAGTTAATGGATATCCTGTTGGATTCACATCAATATACCAACAACAAAACCGTCGCTATTTTCGGCGATCCGGACACCGTTCTAGGGATGGCTCAAATCGCCCTGGAAATGGGGATGATCCCCAAATACATGGTAACCGGTACCCCCGGCGCTGCTTTTGAAAAGAAAGCTGCTGCCTTACTGGAGAAATTCGGCGTCGAAGGCTGTACCGCCAAACAAAGCGGTGACTTATTTGAACTTCACCAATGGATTAAAAATGATCCGGTTGACTTATTAATCGGCGGCACCCACGGCAAACAAGTCGCCCGTGCCGAAGACATCCCGCTGGTTCGCGTTGGTTTCCCGATCATCGACCGTTATGTTCACTCTTACATGCCGATTGTTGGTTACAAAGGTGCCATCCGACTGGCTGAACTGATCCTCAACGCTCTCATGGACCGTCAGGATCGCGACTGCGAAGACGAAGATTTAGAAATGGTAATGTAGTAGGACAGTTCTTGTCCCTATCGGCTAGTGCCAACTACCGTACCGACCAATTGTTAATCTGTTGTATGCGCGCAATTCGTACAGTTGCGAAACAAGGAATATCAACTTATAAAGTTTCAGCTCCGCAACTGTTCGCCTTGAGGCATACAACATGATGTAACAATTGTCGGTACTGGGTTATCTCATTATATAAAAGCTGGGGAGGGTTTCCTCCCCTTTATTTGAAAGGAGGCTGTACAATGAAAAATGATGCGGCAATTTTACCAGAAAGAGCCCAGTCGATCCGTTTTTCGGAATGCAGCGGCGACGGCATCAAGTGTGAGTCAGAAAGTGTCTCTGGAGCAGTCAGTCAGCGGGCCTGTGTTTACTGCGGTGCCCGGGTTGTTTTAAACCCCATCACCGATGCCTTCCATATTGTTCATGGCCCGATTGGATGTGCCAGTTACACCTGGGATATCCGCGGCAGTTTATCCAGCGATGAAGAAGGCTACCGTAACTCTTATTCCACCGATCTGCGGGAAACTGACGTCATTTTCGGCGGTGAAAAAAAACTGGTGGCCGCCATTGATGAAATCATGGCCAGTCATGCCCCCAAAGTCATTTTTATCTACGCCACCTGTATCGTCGGCGTCATCGGTGACGATATCGACGCAGTCTGTCGCAACGCTGAAGCAAAATACGGCATCCGGGTCATCGCCGTTAAATCCCCGGGATTTTCAGGAACCAAGAAAACCGGCTATAAAATGGCCTGCAACGCCATTATGAGCCTGATCACCCCCGAATATTTACCGGCCAAAACTGCCGGTGTCAACATTCTCGGCGACTTTAACCTGGCCGGGGAAATGTGGATCATCAAAAATTATTTAAGACGGATCGGCGTGGAAGTAGTTGCCAATATTACCGGCGATGCCAAAGTCGAGGACCTGAAACAAGCCCCTGCAGCCCAACTCAATCTGGTTCAATGTGCCGGCTCGATGACCTATCTTGCCAAACAGATGGAAGAGGTTTTTGATATTCCTTTTATCAAAGTCAGCTTTTTCGGCGTCACCGACACCTCCGATTCACTGATGCGAATTGCCTATGCCGTCGGTGATAAAGAAGTTATAAAGCGCGCCAAAATTTTTATTGAAGAAGAAAAAAATAGAGTCATCCCTCTTTTAAATAAATATCGCAAAAATCTTGAAGGAAAAAAAGCCGCCATCTATGTGGGCGGTGGCTTTAAAGCAATCTCCCTGATCCGCCAGTTTCACGAATTTGGCATGAACACCGTGATGGTGGGCACCCAAACCGGGAGCAAGGACGATTACGAAGTCATCCAGCATCTGGTCGACGAAGATGCCGTCATTCTAGACGATGCCAATCCGGCCGAACTGGAAGCCTTTATGAAGGAAATGGGAGCCGATATATTAGTCGGCGGCGTCAAGGAACGGCCGCTGGCCTATAAACTGGGGGTAGCCTTCTGTGATCACAACCATGAACGCAAGCATCCCCTGGCGGGCTACGAAGGTACCCTAAACTTTGCCTCAGAAATCAACCTGTCGATGAACAGTCCTGTCTGGGAAATCATATCCCAAGGAGGTATCAAAAATGTCTAAAAATTTAGTCAACTTAAATGTTAATCCTTGTAAAATGTGTATGCCGATGGGAACCGCCAATGCCTTCTACGGCATTCAAAAATGTATGAACATCCTCCATGGTTCCCAGGGGTGCAGCACCTATATCCGCCGCCACATGGCCACCCATTACAATGAACCGGTGGACATCGCCTCCTCTTCCCTTACCGAAGAAGGCACTGTCTACGGCGGCGAGAAAAACCTGATCATCGGTCTGGAAAATCTGATCAAGTTATATCAGCCCGAAGTCATCGGCGTTTCCACCACTTGCCTGGCCGAGACCATTGGCGAAGACATTGAGTTTATCATCAAAAATTTTTACGCCTCTCATCCTGATGAAAAGGTGACAATTATCCCGGTGAAATCCGCTGGTTACGGCGGCACCCAATTTGAAGGCTTTACCCGGGCACTCCGAGCGATTGTTTCCCATGTCGAGATGGATCCCACCAAACATGATAAGATCAATATTATCACGACCATGGTTTCCCCGGCGGATACCCGTTATTTAAAAGATGTGCTGGATCAGTTTGGGCTGGAGTATATTCTCCTTCCAGATCTTTCCGAAAACCTCGACGGCGTCCACCAGAGTTCTTATTATCGGCTGCCGATGCATGGTACCCCGATTTCGGAAATCCAGAAAATGGCCGGAGCCCGAGCTACCATCGAAATATCCGATACCATCAAGCCTGACGAATCCCCAGGGGTTTACCTCTACGAAAACTATGGCGTCCCCTACAAACGGCTGAACCTGCCGATGGGACTCCGGGATACCGATGCTCTAATGGAGCTCTTGTCCGAACTGTCGAAAAACCATATTCCTGAAAAAATCACCAAAGCAAGAGGGCGCTGTCTTGATGGCATGGTCGATTCCCATAAATACAATGCCTTGGGTCGTATCGCCATCTTCGGTGAACCGGATTTTGTCGTTTCAGCAGTTCGACTCTGTTGTGAAAATGGCGTGATGCCGGTGATCGCCGCCACTGGTTCCAATTGTCCCCAGCTCAAAGAAAAAATCGCTACCGAGCTTTCCAAACTGGCCGATGTGCTTTTTGTTGACAACTACGTGATCTTAAATGATGTGGACTTTGAAACCATTGAAGAAGAAGCGATCCGTTTGGGCGCTAACTTGATGTTGGGGAATTCCGACGGCCGCCGGATTGAAGAAAAACACGGGATTCCCTTGATCCGCTGTGCCTTCCCGATCCATGACCGCATCGGCGGCCAGCGGGTTCGGACCTTAGGCTATGAAGGCTCCCAGGTGCTCCTGGACCAGATCACCAACACCATTCTTAAAGCGGTGGAAGGCGGATTCCGGGAAACCCTGTACAACACCTATTATAATGAAGGTCCCAAATCCAAATACGGATTGGAGCCAGAAACGGAGGCAAAAATGAAAGTGCTGGATAAAATAAAGACAAACAACCCGCCGACACCCCAAACCAAGACCATTGAAGAAAAAACCGCCAACCATCCCTGCTATAGCTGTGGTGCCTCCCAGAAAAACGCCCGGATGCACCTCCCCATCGCCCCTAAATGCAATATCCAGTGTAATTACTGTGTCCGTAAATTTGATTGCCCCAACGAGAGCCGTCCCGGCGTGACCACCGAAATTCTTTCCCCGGAAGCGGCTTTTGAAAAATACAAACTGGTTAAAGAAAAAGTTCCTAACCTCACCGTTGTCGGGATTGCCGGCCCCGGAGATGCCCTGGCAAACTTTGACGAAACCCGAAAAGCCCTGACCCTGATCCATGAATATGACCCCAATGTTACCTTCTGCGTTTCCACCAATGGCTTGATGCTTCCCTACTATGCCAAAGAGCTGGCTAGTCTGGGGGTTTCCCACATCACGGTCACGGTCAATGCGGTTGATCCGGCCATTGGTGCCAAAATCTACAAACATGTGGATTTTATGGGGAACCGCTACCATGGCGAAGCCGGTGCCTCAATTCTGTTAGCCAACCAGCTCTCAGGGATCAAGCTCCTGATCGATGAAGGGGTAATCGTCAAAATCAATACCGTAACCCTGATGGGGATCAATGACACGCACATCGAAGAAGTGGTCAAAACGGTGAAAGATATGGGGTGTTTTATCTCCAATGTAATGCCCCTGATTCCCGTGAAAGGCTCCGCCTTTGAAGGCCTGCAAATTGCCACCAACCACGAAATCAACGCGATTCGGGATAAATGCGGAGTTCACTTAAAACAAATGTATCACTGCAAACAATGCCGGGCCGACGCCATCGGCAAACTGGATAGTGACATCTCCCTCGATTTCCGGGAAAACGAAACCAAAAGTGAAGCAATGGTTCTGGCAACGCCAAAGGGATTGCGCTTTGCGATCACCTCCAAAGGCGGGATGCTGGTGGATCAGCATTTCGGCCAAGCCTCTGAACTTTATATCTATGACTACCTTGACGATGAGGTTCAGTTTAAAGAAAAACGGGTGATCGGCAAGTATTGCAGCGGTGAAGAAGAATGTGACGAAAAGGAAGATAAGATCGGTACCATTCTGAAAGCCTTAAATGATTGCGACAGTGCCATCACCATGCGCATTGGCGACCTGCCCACCAAACGGCTGGAAAGCAAGGGCATCAAGGTCTTCTCAACCTACGACCGGATTGAAGATGCCGTTAAAACCGCAGCTCAGGAAATGTTAAGGTCCGAGCTGTCAAAATCTCAGGAATTATTAAATGTATCAGGAGGAATTTAAAAATGGTCAGTCCTAAACATCATATTTTTATCTGCACCAGCTGCCGGATCAACGGCACCCAACAGGGGTATTGTTTTCAACAGGATTCAGTGAAAATCCTGCAGACATTTCTTGAAGAAATCGACGAGCGGGAATTATCCGGCGACGTGATGTTAAGCAACACCGGCTGTTTCGGGATCTGCGACAAGGGCCCCATCGTGGTCGTTTATCCTGAAGGCGTCTGGTATGGCAAGGTGACCGTGGACGATGTGGAACGGATTATGGACGAACACATTGAAGGCGGCAACGTGGTCGAAGACCTGGTTATTTAACTCCTTACTTTGAGAAGAATCATGCTACTTTAAACCTCGGTACAGCGCACTGACGCAGTTCCGACAATTGTTACATCATGTTGTTTGCATCGGGGCGAACAGGTTGATAAACCTGTCCGATCCCGCAGCAAACAACAGATTAACAATTGGTCGGTGCGGGATATCATGGCCAAACTTTTATGAGCGAACAAACGAAAGCGGGGTACACAAATGGTTACTATTATTGATCGGACCTTGACAACCTTTAATACATCCGGGATGACCGGCCGGGATCTTAACCATTTCTGTGACCTGCTTTTTACCTGTGGCGTCACAAAAATCGAATTGACCCCGGAGCTGGTTGACCGGCTGAATTTTCCCGTCACTGCTGCCGGTTTAAAACAATGGCTGGGGGGACGACGTTTTTTCCTGAGCCAGATTCTTCCCGATCCCCTCGCTTCGGATGGTCCGGGTATAAAAAAACCAAAACCCCTCTGGAGACTTGAGCCCAATGAGTTGGTGGAAAAAAATATCCCCGTCAGCAAATTAAATCCCCGGACCCATCAAAAAATCCGGATTACCGGGCTGGAAGACCTGATGACCCGGGATTATCCAGCAGTTTTCAAGGCCCTGCTGAACAGCGGTATTGACACCCTGGACCTATGCCCCGGCAACCAGCAGCATTGTGCCACTGCCATCGCCCTGGAATGGCTATTGGCCGGCGGCCAGAGTATCAGCTGCGGTTTTACCAACCACCATCATTTTCCACCGTTGGAAGAAGTGTTGATGGGCCTGAAACTAAGCCGGCCTGATTTGATTACCGGTGACTTATCGGTTTTAAGTGAGCTGCGTGACCTTTATGAAAAGCTGGCCGGCCAGCCAGTAAACAAAATGAAAGCGATCATCGGGACCGATATTTTCAAGGTCGAATCCGGTATTCATGTCGATGGGGTATTAAAAAACCCCCACATCTATGAACCCTTTAATCCCCAAACCGTTGGTAACCAGCGGGAAATTGTCCTGGGCAAACACTCCGGCCGGCAAAGCCTGTTGTATAAGCTAAACGATTCGGAATTATCCGAATCGGCCGCCCATAGCATTTTAAAACATATTAAATCCCGCTGCACCCAATTAGGCCGAAACCTGTCCGATCGGGAACTGCGAATCCTTGCCAGTGAGGTGCAAAATGACAAACAGACAGAAATATATTGTTGACACGACCTTAAGAGACGGCGAACAAAGCCCCGGGATCGCCTTTTCGATTCGGGAAAAAGTCACCATCGCCAAATCTCTGGACGCCCTGGGGGTCAGCCGAATCGAAGCCGGTACCCCGGCCATGGGCAGAGAAGAATGCCGGGCCTTTGAAAGAATCAAGCTGGCCTGTCAGCAGGCCCAGATTATTGGCTGGAACCGGATGAATCTCTCTGACATCAGCCAGTCCATCGGCTGCGGCGCCGACATTATCCACGTTTGCGTCCCGGCATCGGATCTGCTGATTCGCGAGAAGCTGCGCACCACCCGACACCAGGTGCTGGAAACCCTGAGTGCCTGCGCCGCGGCTATCCATGCCGAAAAAAGAGAACTGACCATCGGTTTGGAGGATGCCTCCCGGGCCGACTGGGATTTCGTCGTTTTGTTGATTGAAACCGCCCGGGATCTGGGCGCCACCACCCTGCGTTTTTCAGATACCGTGGGGATCATGTCGCCCAGCCTCTGCAAGGCCACGATCAGCCGGATTCCTGACAACATCGACATTGAGGTGCACATGCACAACGATCTGGGCATGGCCGTGGCCAATTCCATCCAGGGACTCCGGTCCGGCGCCAAATATGCCGACTCCACCCTTTTCGGCATCGGCGAACGGGCCGGCAACTGCAACCTCGAACACCTCCTGATCGCCACCCAGAGTCAACTTGACTTCGGTATCAGCCTGGACGAACTCCAGTGGCGACAGGCCGATTTAAAAGCGATCATTTATAAAAGCAAACTGGCGTATGCCTGATCGGCCCTGATTTCAGACATAAAAAAAGCACCTGCTGTGTTGGCAGTGTGGGCTTGTCATAATGCTAACCCAGTACCGACAATTGTTACATCATGTTGTACGCATCGGGGCGAACAGATTGATAAAGCTGTTCGATCCCGCAGCGAACAACAGATTAACAATTGGTCGGTACGGTACTATCACCAACCTCACATTCTGCTACTGTTCCAGGTGCTTCTTACGTCCTATAATAATTACACTTCGCCAAAGCCACTGCCGATCAATGCCACCAGGGTTTCCACCGCCAGCATTTCATCCTCACCCGTGGCGAAAATTTCAACCACGTCGCCCTGGCCAATCCCCGTTGCCATAATACTCAGCAATGATTTTGCCTCGCCCTCTTTGGGATCGTCCCCTAATTTTTTAATTCCGATATTAGCTTTGAATTCTCCGGCCTTCTGACAAAACTCTGCCGCAGGTCGTGCGTGTAAACCTGTGGGATTAATAATTGTAACTGTTTTCGAATGCATACTCCTACCTGTTAATGAATCTTTCATTCCTTTCCGTTTATTCTTTTCGGTCACATTCTTGTGATGATCCTTGTTCTTATTATCTTCCCCATTTCTGCTAAAATAAACAGTCTTATAAATAGTTCATCATTTCTTTCAGTGAGTCAAAAACACAATCCGGAACGACCTCCGAATTTTTCAGGTCCGCCATTTTAGTCTCTCCGGTCAGTACCAGAAAGCCTTTGCCGCCGTTATTAACGCCGGTGGCCACATCGGTGTAGATCCGGTCCCCGACAAAGGCCACATCCTCTTTTTTATGCCCGGTGATGGCCAGGACCATCTCCATGGTTTCGGGAAAGGGCTTGCCTAAATATTTGGGTTCCACCCCGGTAGATTTGGTGATCAGGGCGCACATGGAACCGCAATCGGGGATAAAACCGGTTTCGGTAGGACAGACCAAATCCAGATGGGTAGACAAAAAGACCGCGCCGTTTAAGATAAAGGTACAGATTTTCTCCAGCTTTTCGTAGGTCAGGGTCGTATCAAAACTGGCCACCGCCACATCCGGCTGTTCCTGGACCAGGTTAATCCCGTGCTTCCGGAAACTCTCCTCCAGCAGCGGGGTACCCATCAGATAGACGGATTGTCCGGGATAATAGGTTTTTAAATATTCAATGGTCACATCTCCAGAGGTAATGATCCGGTCTGCTTCCACAAAACAGCCCATATTTTTCAGTTTCTCCTGATAAAAGCTGGGTCCCCGGGATGAATTGTTGGTAATAAAAATAAAATCTTTTTGCTGGGTGCGCAGGGCTTCGATAAAGTCCAGCGCCCCGTCGATTAAACCATTGCCCAGATAAACCGTACCGTCCATATCCAGGGCAAATAATTTCACATCTTTTAGTGCATCTTTTTTCGGCATGATCATTTTTCGTCAATCTCCTCGGTTTCTGTTTCTGTCATCCCAGACCCACTTGCCGGTTCGGTGACTTCATCGAGTTCCAGCAGTTTTTTTCCGCATTCCACATCGGTGACCAGGACATTGATGAATCCGCCTTTGATGGCGCCCTGGATGGCCTGGGCTTTTTCGGGACCGCTGGCCACCCCAATCGAATGAGGGACCCGCCGGAGCTTTTTAATATCAACCCCAATCACACAGTTATCGGCCTCAAAGGCTTCGGTGCTGCCATTGATATCAAAAAACTGCATGCAGACATCCCCTACCACATTTTTCTGACGCATGACTTCCATGTCTTTTTCGTCATAATAGCCGGTGGCCATAATCGCTGATCCCCGATTGGGCACCCCGATCCCAACCACCGCCACATCCAGACCGTCACCCATTTTGATGATCCGTCGAATATCCGATTCCTTCATCAATTCCTCTTTGATCTTGACTCCGGACACCCGGGCCGGTGCATGCAGCAGATAGGAGACACCGCCAAAAGCCTTGGCCAGAGCTTCGACAATGGTATTGGAATGCAGCTCCATACCCAGATGTCCGATCCCGCCGATGAGCGGGATAAAGGTCACCCGTTTTGAGGTACCCTTGGACACAAAACGATATATCTGGCCAATCGACGAACCCATGGAAACCCCGATAATGGTATCATCTTTGATCAGCCGCTCCAGATAGTTGGCCGTGGCCTTGGCCAGCTCATCCTTCTGATCCCGGTTATCCTGTTTCATATCGACGATAAAAACTTCTTTTAAGCCATAGCGGCTCTCCAGTTTTTTTTCCAGATCCACATAATTGTTGCCAAAAATAGGATCGATAATTATTTTGACAATGCCCCGCTCCCTGGCGTTCTGAAGAATCCGAGACACGGTCGGCCGGGACAGCCCCAACTCCGTTGCGATCAGCTTTTGATTGATGTCCTGATTATAGTACATCTCACAAATCTTCACCATCAGACGCTCATCATCCACTACCTTTTTCATCCGGTCACCTCCTAGTTTCTGCTTTTTTAGGCCCTTGCGACACTACCACGAGCTTCGCCAATTTAATACTTTGCTTTTTATTCGATTCTGAAATTTTGCAATTATTGTTTAATTATATTGTTTATGATGAAAAAGTCAATCATTTCGTAGGATTTTGCAAAAAAGAAACGTTTAAAAGCCCACTCGTTACCTCTGCAACGAGCGGGCTTTCTTAATTTATTGAAGACTGCATTTTTATAATGCGATATCTCCTCTTTCGCCGGTTCGGATCCGGATACATTCTTCCACTGGTTTGATGAAAATTTTTCCATCACCAATTTCGCCGGTTCTAACCACGCTCATAATCAATTGAACGATTTCTTCCACCTTATCGTCGGCTACCACAATTTTTATCTCAATTTTGGGAATCATATTCATCATCACCGAGGTGCCCCGGTTATGGGCAATCCAACCGTACTGGTTGCCACAGCCCAGTACCTGACGAATGTTCATTCCATTGATCTTTGCCGCCAAAAACGCATCCTTCAACGGTTCCAGTTTTTCGGGACGGATAATCGCTTCGATCTGTTTCATAGCATTTTCCTTTCTTGCTTAAAATAACCCGGTCATCAGGAAATTCAAAACATTCGCACATCCTGCTTTATGTTGAGTGTTCCTGGTGGCCGATGCTGACTTCCACTTCGTATTTTAGTTGATAAACTGCTACTGGTCAATTCCGGAAAATGCCGGATATCCTTCTTCACTGTGTTCACTGATATCAAGGCCCAGCGCTTCTGCTTCAGGGGCGACCCGAATGGCCATGACCTTCTTGAGGGCTAGCATAATGACCGCAGTCATCGTACCCGAATAAAGCACCGCAATTAACAGCGCTGTGATCTGGGCGACAAATAACTGGGTATCACCGAAGAACAAACCATTCCATTGAGCGACCGGGTTAATCGCCGTCTGGGCAAATAGTCCGGTTGCGATGACTCCCCAGATCCCACTGATGCCATGACATCCAAAAGCATCCAGGGTATCATCATAGCCAAACCGAACCTTCACCTTTGTTAAAAATAAGAAGCAGATCGGGCTCACCACGGCGCCAATAAACAAGGCCGCTTCGGTTGGGACAAAACCAGCCCCGGGTGTAATTGAAACCAGACCGACAATTGATCCGGTGATGGCCCCCATGACGGTGACTTTTTTATAAACCACCATTTCAACCAGCATCCAGGTTAACATCGCTGCCGCCGAAGCCAGCAAGGTGGTCACCACCGCATGCACCGCCAGTCCGTTGGCGGCCAGAGCGGAACCCCCATTAAAGGCAAACCAGCCCACCCATAAAATCGCCCCGCCGATGACAAATAGCGGAATGTTATGAGGATGATAGGACTTGATACCGTAACCTTTTCGGGAACCCAGAATAATACAGGCCACCAGACCCGATATCCCCGAGCTGACTTCGATAACCAGTCCGCCGGCAAAATCTACCGTGCCGAGACCGGCAATCAGACCACCCTGACTCCAAACCATATGGGCCATCGGATAATAGACCAGTAGCATCCAGAAGGTTACAAAAATAAACAGCGCTGAAAATCGCATTCGGCCTGACAGGGAACCCACCACAATGGCCGGAGTGACCATACAGAACACCAATTGAAAAATGGCAAAAAGCTGACCGGGAATACTGCTGGCATAAGGTCCCGGTTCAGAAGCACTGATGCCTCTAAAAAAAACGTTGCTAAAATCACCGATAAAACCAAACCCACCCAGATCCGGGCCAAAGGATATCGAATACCCCACCACATACCACATCACCGTGGCCAGTCCACAGCAAAATACCACCGACATGATGGTGTTGAGCACATTTTTTCGTCGCACCATCCCGGCATAGAACAACGCCAGCCCAGGGGTCATAAAAAAAACCAGCATTGTACAAATCAGAATAAATGCCACATCTCCAGAATTAATCATAATTTCCTCCATAATTCTCTGTTATCGTTATTTATGCCAATCACTGAAAACGGTCCAATGATTATCCGATCAACCCACTTTAAAACCAGCCCTTGACAGGCCGGCCACTACGCTTATCCCCTTTGATAAGTTGGTGCAATTATCTGACTTTTAAAAAAATAATTGCAGACGCTCAACGCAAAAAAAGACGACAACAAAAAAACTGTTATCGCCTTTGATACTCTAAATGATATACCCGGTTCATTTTTTCGCCGCTACTCTTCATTGACTAGTCGACTGAACCTTTTCGCTATTATTTAAGGTTGATTTTTTATATATTATTAATGTGCTGCTTCTCAATTAGTTCAGCAAATCAGATTATAGCACTCATAGAAACAGGAGTCAATCATTGAATGATTGACTCCTGTCTATTTATCGTTTATTGTCCGGATGTCACGACCACATCTTTTGTCTGACTCTGGCCATTCCGTTCAAAGGTAACACTTACCTTGTCCCCGGCATTGACGGCATAGAGAATTTCCTTCATCTTAAGCATAGTATTGGTTTTGACCCCATTGATTTCTTTAATGATATCTCCGGCTGCCAGACCAGCATTGGCGGCACCGCCACCTTGTTGCACCGAGGCAATATAGATTCCCTCATTAAAGTTGACATCACTATCGGTCAGATAATAATCGGCAATCGCCCGGTCATAAGCGGTGATGCCCATTACTGTGGAATTGAATTTACCGGTTGCCACAACTTCGTTAAGTATCGGTTTTAAAATATTAATTGGAATGGCAAAACCCATTCCTTCGCCGGTGGTCAGTTTATAGGTATTGATACCGATCACCTCACCGGCTTTATTGACCAGCGGGCCGCCACTGTTTCCCGAATTAATGGAAGCATCGGTTTGAAGCAGATCTTCCGCCAAGCCATTATCCAGCGGAATGCTCCGATTCAGGGCTGATATGATTCCGGAGGTAACCGTTCGTTCAAAGTTCAGTCCCATCGGATTGCCAACTGCCACTGCCAACTCACCGACAACCACATTGTCTGAGTCGCCCAGTTCCAGTACAGGCAAATCTTTGGCATCAATTTTAATAATCGCCAGATCCAGGCTGGCATCCGACCAGACAAGTTTGGCATCATAGGTATTCCCATCAGCCAGTGATACCTTCATGGCCGAAATATCATCTGATGCCACATGTTGATTGGTGGCAATGTAACCATCGCTGGTTAAAATAAAACCAGAACCGACTCCGGTTGCTTCCTGAGGTCCGTAAGTGGTCATCGCCACCCCGGTTGTCTCAATCCCGACCACCGATGGGGGCACTGTCTGGGCAATGGCTTCCACCACCGTGTCCGCCGAACCCTCGCTGACAACAATTTCATTTTTGGCGCCCTGTATCACAGTGCTGTTATCAAAGAAAAAGTTGACACCAAGAAATAAAGCGCCCACAATCACACCGCCGATAATTGCACCGATCATGCCGATGATCAGGGAACTCGTTTTTTTCTCTTTTTTTAGATCGTCATTCATCGTTTCACCTCAATCTTAGGTGAAGTTCTTTTACAGGTCGATTGTCTCGCTCGCGCTGCTTCTTTTTGCCACACAAAGTTTTACATCCCCGTCCAGCACCACGCCAGCCCCAGTCAATATCCGGGCTGTTGTTTCATAGGCCAACAGGGGGTAATTGTTTTCCTGACTGAGATGGGCCAGCACCAGTTGCCGGGTGCCTTTCTCGACCAGCGCCAGGGCCAGATCACCAGCTGTCTCATTGGACAGATGACCAAAGTCGCTTTTTATCCGCTGTTTGAGGTAGAAGGGATATGATCCGGCCTCCAGCATCGACACGTCGTGATTGGACTCCAGCACCACCAAATCACAGCCACATAAGGCATTACGCATATCCATGGTAATAATTCCCGAGTCAGTGGCGATTCCCAGCCGATTTTTTCCGTCAGAGATGACAAAGCCAGCCGAATCCGCCGCATCATGAGATGTTTTAAACGCTTCGATTTGAAGATCCTGAATATCAAAAGGTTTTTCAAAATCAAAGATTTTAACATTATGCTCGGCGATTTTGCCCAGATCTTTCATCATTGCTGCCCAGGTTTTTTCATTGGCATAAACCGGCAGGTCAAAACGCCGGGACAATACCCCAACCCCATGAATATGATCACTATGTTCGTGGGTCACTATAATGCCGCCGATTTCCCGGGGATCCTCTTCAATGGCGTCCAGGGCACTCTGGATCCGTTTTCCGCTGAGGCCAGCGTCAATCAGTATTTTGGTGCTGTTGTTTGAGACAAATAAACTGTTTCCTGAACTTCCACTATATAAACTACAAAATTTCAATCGTCGCTCCCTTGTTCATTTTAAAAAATTTTATAAAACATCCCTTTAAATGCGCCAAGGGCCAGCTGGATTGTTAGGTTTATCCTAGCGAATGATGCTTAAACCTGACTTAACCTAACTTTACGGGATTTAAGGTAATCGTTGTCCCCTACTGCTTCGTCAACCTTAATTCTACTAAAGGCAAGCAGGATCTTTCTCGGAAATCCGGCGGATATCAGCCCCCAGATTTCGCAGATTTTCCTGAAGATTTTCGTAGCCACGGTCAATATGAACAATCTCCGTGATTTTTGTTTCGCCATCGGCAATTAACCCGGCAATAACCATGGCTGCCCCGGCTCTTAAATCGGTAGTTCTGATTTTTGTCGCCGATAAGGCCTTAACCCCGGTAATACTTGCCGTCCGGCTGTTAATCGAAATATTGGCGCCCATCCGGCGCAATTCATCAACATATTTAAAGCGACTTTCAAAAATACTTTCGGTAATCGTACTGGTGCCCTGGGCAATCGTCATTAACACCGCCATCGGTTGTTGGAGATCTGTAGGAAACCCCGGGTAAGGCATAGTCTTCACGTTCACAGCCTTCAGCGGATGCTTCCCGATAACCCGAATCCCGTCGTCTTCTTCGAGGACGATGACCCCCATTTCACTGAGTTTGGCCGTGATCGCCTCCATATGCTTGGGAATAACATTTTTAATTAAAACATCCCCTTCGGTGGCCGCAGCTGCCATCATATAGGTGCCAGTGGTGATTTGATCCGGTATAACCGAATATTCGCAGCCATGCATTTCTTCAACGCCGACGATTTTAATGACATCTGTTCCCGCACCCTTGATATTTGCTCCCATCAGGTTCAAAAAGTTAGCCACATCAACGATGTGGGGTTCTTTGGCAGCATTTTCAATAATTGTTTTACCATCGGCCCGAACGGCTGCCAGCATGATGTTGATGGTAGCGCCAACGCTGACCACATCCATGAAAATATGGGCGCCTCTGAGTTCCGGCGCCTCCATTTTTACCTGTCCATGTTCAATCACCACGGTTGCTCCCAAGGCCTGGAAGCCTTTGATATGCTGATCAATGGGACGATCCCCGATGTTGCAGCCGCCGGGCAATGGCACAATCGCTTTGCGATAACGTCCCAGTAAAGCGCCCAGCAAGTAATAGGAGGCCCGCATCTGGCCGGTTTCCTCTTCATAATCCGACACATCATATGAAATCGGTTTTTCGGTATTTATAATCAGGGTATCATTTTCTCTATATATTTCAGCGCCCAATTTTTCAAGAATAACAATCATTTTGTTAACATCTTTAATATCGGGAACATTATCTATCTTACTTGAGCAGGCACAAAGTACCGCGGCCGGAATAATTCCCAGTACCGCATTTTTTGCCCCGGAGATTGTAACCTCGCCTTGCAGGGGGTTACCTCCTTCTATAATAAAAGCATCCATATTTATTCCTTTCAGTGCAAGTGTATATGCAATATCCAATTGGTTATTATATCATAAGTTTCAGTTTTATCAAGAAATCTCGTGATTTTACGCCGTTTTTTTATCAGTAAACCGGTTTTTCTTATACTCTTTAAGAATTCTTTGCCCTGCTTAAAGAAAACAGGAATTCCTCACAAATTAAATGCGATGTGATATAATCCCGACTTTGACAGTTAATAAAGTATTAATTCAGAGAAAACCTCGCAGT
>NZ_JBDODG010000032.1:0-27388 GCF_039830195.1 Acetobacterium sp.
ATCCTCTGCCGAGCTGATGTTTTAAAGAGTGCATCTCTCTGTTTCTATTTCAGCCATCTGCCACCCTTGCGGATGTTTCGGCTGTTTTACAGGTTTTATGGTACTATTCTCTTTTCTATGACCGCCGCTCCTTACTTAAGAAGCTTTTCTATTATATCGTCGTTTCTCGTGATTGTCAAGCTGTTTTTTGAAATTCTTTTAAGTTGTTTTCTGTGTTGTTCTGTTTTCGCCGTCGCTGTTTTTGACGACTTTGTTAGTATAAAGACTTTTCAACTCTTTGTCAACTGATTTTTATAAAAACATTGCATAATTTTTCACTGCCGATAAAAGACTTTTTCCAATCTAAACATCCTGACCAACTTATCGCCATCGGTCAGGTTAACAAACGATCCAAATAATATGAAAATCAGTCCGATCCCAATGTTTACAGTAATGGTTTCGCCCAGAATAACTAATGCAAAAATCGGCGCCACCATCGGTTTGATGAAAAATGCTACCGATGCCGTAGAAGGCCCGGCCATTTCGACGGTTTTCAGATAAAAGTAATAGCCAATCCCGGTCACACATACGCCCAGATAAAAAAGCAGCGGTGCGGTTTCCAGACTAACACCCTGAAAAACAGGTTGACCGCTAGCAATCAACATAACCAGCAATACCCCTGAGCCCATCAGAAAGCTGAAACTGTTTTGGGCCACCCCGCCGATTTTGGCAATTCTCTTTTTACCATAGGCAGTATAAAGCCCAAAGGCAATCGCCGATACCAGGGTCAGCAACAAAAACCAGATATTGTTTTCACCGTTGATGAGTTTTTGGGGGTTCATCACAATAATTAACCCGATTATACTGATGGTCAGCGCAATAGCCTTCTTTTTTGTGAATTTTTCATGCACAATAAAATGGGCGAAGACCATCGTAAATACCGGATTGATCGAAAAAATCAATGCCGCCAGACTGGCATTAATACCCATTAAGCCAATCTGGAAAAGCACCATACTAAAGCAGATGCAGATTAATCCCAGTGTAAAAAGATAGCCAAGGTCGCTTTTGCTGAGCTTTGTCTGTTTTTTCCTGAGATCGCTGATGGCAAAGGGCAGCAAAAAAAGCCCTCCTATTAAGAAGCGGATAAAGGTCAACTGAATGGGATTAAATGTCGCCCCCCCAATTTTTAAGGCAACCTCCATCGATCCAAAAAGCATTCCGGTTAAAAAGACATAGATATAGATTTTTTTCATTATTTCCTCGATTCGATTTTTTTAACAATTCCCTAAATGTTTTCCAACCACGGTTTTATACAGTCGGCACTGAACCTTGAACCGGCAGTTTAAAAAACGCTTCATAAGGCACATAGTCATTCCCGTAGATCTCCACATAAACCATCACTTCGCGGCTGGTATTTTTCAGACCAAATGCTTCCTGGGCTCCCAGACTGGATGCTCCGATGGGTATTTCCTGGGGATAGGATATTCCCGTCACTGGATATGTTTCTGCCATCTCGCCACTTTCATCCAACACATAAAAACTGACGGATGAAATATACAGATCCATCACATCCTTTTCATGTCCAATGTTTGCGTAATCATAGGTCAACACGATTACCTGGGCCGGATTCGCCTCTGAGAACTCATTTCTATAACCAGTCTCATTGGCGGCCGTAAATGTCAGTGAAAAATCCCCATCTACCGTCCATGTTTCTCCGGGTCCATAGACCCTGGCTGGCTCCTGTGTCATCGTTTCTTCGTTTTGTACTTGCTCCGAGTAGTCATTGTCATACTGACTTTCCTCTTCATCGATCAGAAAGGCAATACCAAAAAATATTCCGGCAATAATAACAATACTCGTCCAGATGATCGCAAATACCCAAGGCTTTCGGGGTGATTTTCGTTTTTGATCTTTTTTTGTTTTTTCATTAAAATCACTTTCTCCCCGGGAATCTTTATCTGCCGAGTCTTTTTTTACCAGATCTTTCCTTTTACCCCAATTTCGCTTCTCTTCCCAACCGAATTCTGGATCATCTTCATTCTTCGTCATTAAGCCATTTATCAGAAAAACAATCCCTGCCAACACCCCATAAACGACAGTTGTTGCAGTCATGCTGTCATTTCCAGCAAATAAAAACACTACAATGGCAGTACCAAAATAGAATTTTGAGGCGGTCAGTAAAATTTTCCGGTCCTCATTGTTTATTGATGCTACTCCGATTGTTCCGGCAATCAGCAGTAAAGCCAGTCCAGCTAACCATCCATATCCATAAATATCCGGTGTCTGAGATGAAAAATCCAGTGTTCCGCTAACCATCGATAGGTAAATAAAAACAAAGGTCAACATCATTGCGATGACACTGATCAGTAATTTAACAAGTTTCATTTTAATTCCCCCCTATACATCCCATTTAATAAATGATAGCTCTGAATCAATTCTACGGTGGATTCAACAATACATGCGGTCATCCCCCAAATCACGTCTTCTTGATAGGTGTAAAAATTTATCTCATAGGTTCCTTTAACCCAGGGATAGTTCTTTCCACCGGGAATAGACTCATAGGGAAAATCGTTAGGCTGTTCATGACTCAAATGATTAAGGTACTTTTTGGGTTCATGTTCCTGAAAAAAACGCACCGGTACGGTAAAAACATCACCAACTTCTTCCCGGCTGAAGCCATATTGGTAATCTCGCAAAATCGCAATAAAAGGGGAGATCATCATATTAAACGGCGAAATAAACACATCACCGGGTCCCAGTATTTCAATTTGCCGACGATCCACCAACAATTCTTCCATGGTTTCCCGGATTGCTGCTTCTAAAGGTGTTTCCCCCGCTTCCAGCCGCCCCCCCGGGAAACAGATTTCTCCCGGCTGACGACTCAATGTCTCGGCGCGTTTTTCAAAAAGAAATGCCGGCCCTACTGCTGTTTCCACCAAAACCACCAGTACCGCATACTGGCTGAAATTTCTTTCACCAATCATTCCCGGACGCCGGTTTAAAAAATCTTCTCGTTCCAATTTGCTCTACCTCAACTATCTATTTGAACTGGCGCTCAAATTACTGCCACACTGCTAATTCGCACTCTTTTTGTTTCATAGGTTCTATTCTAACATAGAATGGAGCCCTTGAAAATTAACAACCGCCATGAAAGCAATTGCAGAAAAGACTTGCATTACCTAGAAGTTCTATGTATAATTCAACTATACCTAATAGATCTATGTATACAGGAGGTTATCATGAATGTATCAAAAGATTTAATTGCGGCCTCTGCCACACCCTTTATTTTGTCCATCTTAAAGGAGAACGACAGTTATGGCTATGCAATTATCAAAAAGGTTAAAGAACTAACCGGAGACGAGCTAGTCTGGTCCGAGGGGATGCTCTATCCGGTACTCCATCGTCTTGAAGAAAAGAATTTTATTGAGTCTTATTGGAATAATTCTGACGGGGGACGGAAGCGAAAATATTATAAATTAAAAGAGGAAGGACTGGTTGAACTGGAAGTACAAAAGAAACAATGGGATATTATCCATACCGCACTTTCAAAAACCTGGTTTGAAATTATGAACAAGGAGGACTACTTGCCATGTTTGATTTAGAAAAAAATATCCGTGCCTGGAGTGACTGCCTGCGTAGTCAGGGACATTTTAAGGAAACGGACATTATCGAATTGGAAAGTCACCTGAACGATGAAATCGAAGATCTGATTCACGCTGGATTATCAGAGGAAGAAGCTTTTTTAATCAGTGTGAAACGTTTTGGCGATAGCCACTCGGTTTCCCGGGAATATTCAAAAGTAAATACCGAAAACCTCTGGAAACAATTGATGTTAGAACCCGAACCCACCGGAATCTCAAGCGAAAATCAACGCTATATCGGGCTGGTCATTCTCTTCTCGTTTCTGGCTGGTACCTTTTTCAAAATTCCGGAACTTTTAGGTTACAGTTTCAACGACCCCCAATACCAAATTTTTTATTTTAAAAATTTGAGTTTTTTCATCCTGCCATTGATCGCTCTGTTTTTTCTGTATAAAAACAAATCCAATTTAAAAATGGTCACCGTGATTTTAGGCATTTTTGCCGGTACGGCCGTCCTGGTCAACGCTTATCCTTCGTATCCCCCGAACAGTACCGAGCTACTAACCGCCCTGCATCTGCCATTGTTCTTATGGTTGATCACCGGGGTTGCTTATCTGGGTTTGGATTGGCACAGCAGCCAGGGACGGATGAATTTTATTCGTTTCACCGGTGAATCCGTGATTTACGGCACCCTTATTTTCTGTGGGCTCATCGTTTTGGCCCTGTTTACCCAGGCCATCTTTTTTGCCATTCAAATTGATGCCAGTTGGTTTATTCAAAATTATTTAATTGTTTATGGCGCCGCTGCAGTGGCCATGATCACTGTCTATTTGGTCGAGACCAAGAAAAGCGTGGTCGAAAATTTTGCTCCGATTCTGGCCAAAATATTCAGTCCGCTTTTCCTGATTATCATGATTGCTTTTCTGCTGGTTCTGGTCGTTTCCGGGAAAAGTCCTTTTATGGAAAGAGATTATCTGATCGCCTTTGATTTTATGCTGGCATTGGTTCTCGGTCTGGTTCTTTACACCATATCGGCCCGAAATCCCTACGCTAAAAACCGGCTTTTTGATTATCTGAATCTGGCTCTTATTGTTGCGGCGATGATTATCGATGCGGTAGCTTTATCCGCCATCCTGTTCCGGTTATCCGCATTTGGGATAACACCGAATAAGCTGGCCGCGCTGGGAGAAAATCTGATTCTGCTGATTAACCTGGGCGGATTGGCCTGGCTGTATGGCCGCTTTTTCCTTAAAAAAATAGATTTTATCAAGATCGAGAACTGGCAGACAACCTATCTCTATGCTTATGCGGTCTGGTTAGCTATTGTCGCTTTTGTTTTCCCGATTGTTTTTGGTTTTAATTAAGCACCAGCAAAACCAAATCCTCGAATTTACTTCTCTATCAAAAATGACCAGTCTGCCCAAATGGGTAGCTGGTCATTTTAATTAAAACTTTTTTAAACTTTCTCAACCAACAGGATCAGACCTGCGCAATCACAGACCCGATACCTATCTAAATTTCAGATGAACTGGATCAGCCAAGCCCATTTTCAGATTTATTTCAGGACATCCAGTCCTGCTTGAGCAACGGTCATGTCTTCTGCAACGCTTCCGCCGCTGACGCCGATCCCACCAATTATTTTTCCATTTTCTACAATTGGGAAACCACCCCCAAATACAACCATTCTGCCTTTGTCACAGGATGCAATCCCAAAAAGCTGACCAGATTCTTTGGCAAGATCTGCCGCTGTATCGGTGCTCATTTTAAGGGCTACCGCTGTATAAGCCTTATTGGTAGCAATATCCATGCTGGCCAATAGCGAATCTTCCATCCGGTTAAATAACACCATGTTTCCGCCATCATCACAAATAACGATCACCATTGGCACATCAATTTGGATTGCTTTTTCAGCAGCCGCTTCTGCCATTTTTTTTGCCATGTCTAATAATTTCCCTGTTTTTGTCATTTTTTCCTCCACTTTCTTAGTTAAGTATTCATTTTTTAATTTTGCTTTTCTGATTCAATTCAAGTATATCTATATATACCCATATTAATAGCTTTTAATCAGCAGCACTTTTCTAAATGAATGCTATGCTAGATGTATAGCAATTTTTATGCCAATTCAAAAACCAATATTTTATACTTTTTTCAACACAAAGTGATTAATTTTTAAGCACTTTGTGTTCTTTTTTCTAACACAACGATCGTTTTTTAGACATCATTTTTTAATGTTCATTTCCGATGGAGCACGACTTTGGGACATCCTTCAAACGCTTTATCACTGATTTCTTCAATGGAGGCTGGTAAATAGACATCTGTTAAATTAACACAATCCTTAAATGCCCAGGCCAGTATCTTTTTTGTTCCTTCATTGATTTTTACCGTTTTCAGTTGCGTGCACTCGTTGAATGTAAAAGCTGCGATCCGTTCCACCGTTCCCGGAATGTCAATTTCTTCGATACCACATCGAGTCATGGCATATTGCCAGAAATCTTTGAGACGAGCGGGAAGCTTGACAAATTTCAGGTTTTCACAGCCATCAAAAACGAAACCGCCAATCTCAATGACGGTATCCGGAAATTCCACCCGCAGTAATTCTTTGTGCCCTTTAAATATGTCATCTCCGACAATTAGAATATCTCGATCATTCGGAATGATCGCTTCTTCCCCAGATCCTTTGCTCTCCATCAGGCACATTCCAAAATCTTGTGTTTTATAATAATATTCGTACATTAACTTTTTCCCCTCTTCATTTGCTTTAAATTTTCGCTCTCCGTCCAAAATCAAAATAAACCATTATCAGCGGACAACGCACATTGCTTTTCATTTGTGAGTATAGCATAAAAAGGTTAAAAAAAAACACCCCTAGTCGGATTTGCCCATGCAAAAATTTCAATGTTATAAAAAATTTCATTGCTCATAAAATTGGTATTGACAAAAAAGCAACCCGGCTTTACAATAGTATCGTAGTTAATTAGTCAACTAACTAACTAATATTCTTGAAAGGGGGTATCCCTTTGCAAATAAATTTCGAAGATGAACGCCCGATTTTTGTTCAAATTGCCGATGGCATTGAAGACGCCATCTTAACTGGAGCGTTTGAGGAAAGCGGTCAGATTCCATCCATAACTGAATTGTCGGTCAGTTATAAAATCAATCCGGCCACAGCGCTTAAGGGCATCTCAACCCTGGTTGACGAGGGCATTATTTTTAAAAAGCGGGGCGTTGGTATGTTTGTCGCTCCCGGTGCGGTTTCAAAGCTGCGGGACAAACGCAAAGAATTATTTTTCGATCATTATATTAAAAAACTCATCGAGGAAGCAAAAAAATTAGGTATCACCAATGAAGAAATATTGGGAATGGTAGAAAGAGGTTATCAGGAATGAACGGAATAGAAATAAATGATGTGACAAAAACATTTGGTGACACATTAGCTTTGAATCAGGTGAGCCTGACTTTTGAGCCCCACAAAATATATGGATTATTGGGTCGAAACGGCGCTGGAAAATCGACCCTTTTGAATATTATCACCAATCGGCTCTTTGCCGACAGCGGCCAAGTTACCATCAATGGCTTGTCCAACGTTGAAAATGATATGACCCAGGGGCTGCTCTATCTGATGTCAGAAAAAAATCTGTATCCCGAGAGCATGACCTGTAATGAAGCATTCAAGTGGACTAAACAATTTTTCAAGGGTTTTGATTTGGATTACGCACTCAACTTAGCCAAACAGTTTAAATTGAATACCAAGAAAAAAATCCGGTCGTTGTCGACTGGTTATACTTCTATTTTTAAAATCATCGTGGCTCTTTCGGTCAATACCCCCTATGTCCTGTTTGACGAACCGGTATTGGGCCTGGACGCCAATCATCGGGAAATGTTTTACCGGTTATTGATTGAGAAGTATAGTGATAATGCCTTCACAGCGATTATTTCTACCCATTTAATCGATGAAATTGCTAATCTGCTGGAGTATGTCATGATTATCAAAAACGGTGAAATATTGGTGAACGAATCCTGTGAAACCTTATTAAGTAAAGGCTATTCCGTTACCGGCGCAATCAAGCAGGTTGATACCTATATTGCGGACAAGGAAGTCATCGGCGAAGATATTCTGGGTGGATTAAAAACCGCCACTATAATCGGATCGATTAATAAGAGCACGCTGCCTGACGGCATTGAGATAACCAACCTGGATTTACAGAAATTATTTATCAAACTAACAAATGAGGAGTAAAACAATGAAACTAAATGCAATTTATAAATATCAGCTTACGGATCACCGAAAAGCTGTTCTAATCTTCTGCGCGGTCATCCTGGCCGTGATGGCGCTCGTTCCGATGCAAATCACCTTTTCATCTGACATCCTGACGACGAATCAATCCAGCCAAATCGCAGGCCTCGATATGGCTCCCGCCGTATTTCTGTTCGTTTGCGGACTTAACGCTTTTAAGGAAAATTTTCTATTTGCCCTGCAAAATGGTATCTCCCGAAAGTCTTTATTTGTTAATCGGATCTACGTCGCAGTGACATTAGCTGTGACGATGGCGCTTTTTTCTCTGTTACTTTTGGCACTCGGAAAATTAATCGAATCGCCTGCAAGCGGCATTGCCTATTCCAGCTTGTTGAGTATGATCTATCAATCCACAGGAGATGCTTCATTCAGCGGTCTTTTTGAATATCTTATCAGTTTTCTATTTCTGACGATTCTTTTTATTGCCGCTCAAGCTCTTGGTTATTTGATTACGGTAGCCCTCTATCGGATGGATAAAAAACAGAAAGTCAGTTATATCGTTGGTTTTTATATCGTCATCTTTGTGGTTTTACCGATCATCGATATGTTCATATCAGGTCAGATTTCGACCATCCTTGTGAAATTTTTAGACCTGTCCATGGGTATTTCCGCCCAGAGCCCCTTTATTGGCATGTTCTCATTGGTAATCTTCAGTATCATCGTAACGGGATTAACCTGGGTACTGATCAGAAACGCCGGCGTGAAGAATTAATTATCGAAAATAAATAGCCATGATTGTCCAAAATAAGCAGGACAATTATGGCTATACTTATGTTATTGTTATAAATACGAATATGTTATAAAAACCTTTGCAACAAAAATTTGAATAAGCAAGATATGGAAACCGAAACGATGAGCCATTTACAGCAAAAAATAAATCAGATACCACCGCTTCCAGGTGTTTATAAGATGTTGGATTCCACCGGTCAAATTATTTATGTGGGGAAAAGCAAATGTCTAAAAAAAAGAGTGAAATCCTATTTCACTAAATCTCCCAAACCACCAAAGATCGAAAAAATGGTCTTTTTTATTAACGACATCGATTATATTGTCACGGACACCCATTTGGAAGCCCGACTGCTGGAATGTCAGCTGATTAAAGAGATCCAGCCTTATTTCAATTCGCAAATGAAAAACGACCGCCGCTATTCCTATCTGAAAGTTACTCATTCAGGCCACTCTAAGGGATTATCGATTGTCCCGGAACGAGAAGAAAATAGCTTTGGACCGTTTCGGAGCAAACAAACAATCCAATCATTGATTGATATGCTCACCCACCTCTTTCCAATTGTTCAAGATAACAACAGTTTTGATTTTTACTATCATACTTTACCCGAGCTTATGAACCCGGAAACTTTTATGAAAAATAGACAAACCTTGATTCAAATTTTTTCCGAAGACGCCAAGCTAAACTGTTTAATCAATCAATTGAAGATCTGTATGCATAAAGAGTCGGCCCAATATCATTACGAACGAGCCACCACATACCGGGACCTGATCCAAAGTCTGGCTTATATCAACCATAATCTTCATGCTTATAAGCACCTGACAACCAGAGATATCCTTTTGAAAATACCGGTACGAGATGGTGAGAAGCTCTTTTTTATTTCAAACGGCAGAATCGTATTGAAAAAGTATTTTCCAGTTTTGACCCAATCAGTGATCGATACTTTTTTTAATGAAGGTAGCCGAATGAAATCAGCACTTGTCCCCATCGAGGATGAGAAGGCAGGGGTCGATTTTCAGAACATCCTCTTTTCTGAAATTCAAGCCCTGCCGGATGAGTGGATTTTGAAATAAAACAATTCGCAATAATCCTTTTTAGCCATCTCTTTTACGCCTCGATTCAGGACTCTCCAGATTACCTACCGGATCGAAATAAACTGTAAAAAAAAGAAGCCCCGGAAATGAAAGTCTCAAATCCGGCTGCTTCTTTTTCAATTTGTTTAGTAATCTTCACTTTCTTTTTCTTCGATAGTTCTTAAGGCTTTTCTCAAAACATCTTTAATCCGCTCCTCTTTGTGGTTAGGAATCGGAATCACCTCATCCAGAGCATCAATGATGATTCGGATTTTATCTTCTTTACTCATCTTCATTTCATTATTTCCTTCCAGATTTTTTAATGTTTCAACATTATTATAAACACTTAGGCATTGTGAACACAATTAAAATTACTGACTTTTTTTAGTTATTTAAGTCTGGCTACACCAGAATCCACAGCGGCCTGATGGACTGCTTCAGCCACAGCCTTTCCCACCCGGGGATCAAAGGCTGGCACAATAATATAATCAGCACTCCGTTCATCATCCCCAATCAAGTCGGCAATGGCTTTTGCCGCCGCAACCTTCATCGCTTCATTGATGTCACTGGCTCTGGCATCCAGCGCCCCTCTGAAAATACCCGGGAATGCCAGGACGTTATTAATCTGGTTAGGATAGTCCGATCGTCCTGTTCCGACAACCCTTGCGCCGGCTCGGATGGCCAGCTCCGGATCAATTTCCGGGTCCGGATTGGCCATCGGCAGGACAATGGCATTTTCAGCCATGGTCTTGACCATTTCGGCCGTAACGATGCCCGGCGCGGAAACACCGATAAAAATATCAGCGCCGTTGATAGCATCGGCAAGGGTCCCTTTTTTGTGATGCTTATTGGTCATCTCCGCTATTTCCTGATGAACCCAGTTACTGTACTGTTCGTCTTTTGAGAGAATACCCTTGCTGCTGCAGGCGATAATATCCTTGACGCCAACATTCAGCAACATCTTGATGATCGCCGATCCGGCTGCTCCGGCGCCGCTCATGGCCACCGTCACCTGCTCCCATTTTTTGCCGACAACCTTCAGGGCATTCATCAGGGCAGCCGTCACCACCACTGCCGTGCCATGCTGATCATCATGAAAAACCGGAATATCCAGTTCCTTTTTTAAACGTCTTTCGATTTCGGCACATCTTGGCGAGGCAATATCTTCCAGATTAATCCCGCCAAATACCGGTTCAATCATCTTGACGGTCTTGATGATGACCTCCACATCCTGGGATGGAATACAGATCGGAAACGCATCGACGCCACCGAATTCTTTAAATAAAACGGCTTTTCCTTCCATCACCGGAAGGGCGGCTTCCGGGCCAATATCGCCCAGCCCCAACACCGCCGACCCGTCGGTAACCACCGCCACCATATTTCCCTTTCCGGTATACTTGTACACATCTTCCTTGTTTTTATGGATCATTCGGCAGGGCTCCGCTACCCCCGGCGTATAGGCCATCGACAAATCATGCTTGTTTTTTACCGGAACCTTACTCTCAATACTTAGCTTACCCTGCCATTCTTCATGCAATTTTAATGCTTCTTCCTGAATTCCCATTGTGTCTCCTTGATTTTAATAATTTTATTTTAGCTATACTCTTATCTGACTTTAAATAGTTTTGTTTATTACTCAAACTCTTCCCATGAGACTTTGTCTTAACGTTTTTCGGTTATTTTTCAATGCATGTTGGAATCGCTTTTGAAGATCCAAGAAATTGACCGCACCCCCGTATCGTATTTCAAGTTTTCACACCTCAAAAAAGTTCAACTTCTGCAAAGAACCCTTAGCAGAAGTTGAACTGAAGAGTTTTCATATCTTCATGTAAAAAAATGATTCATTGTAAAATTAGTGGTTTTTTCTCTGTGAACACAGCGCTTTTACAAATCCTATCCTTATTTATGAATCTAGCATATCCCACTCTGATCCTAAAACCCATCGTATTGCAGATAGCTTTCCATTTATCATACCCCACTCAAAGTCACTATATGGGCCTAGGTTTTCTTCACCATACTTTTCAACTACCTTTTTTGCTGAGTTCAAAGCCCCCTCCCAAATTTCAGGTTCAACTGCAGATTGCCCTTGTTCAATACGGTATTTTAATCCAAGATGTCTATCAAACCATACCTTATCAAAAAATTCTTCCTCTGCATTTGTTATTTCATCCGCACTCCGTTGACCATCTTCAAAATTATCGTCTTCAATTATCCTATGGATTACTTTGAAATTTTCCAAATCAACAGATAATTTCTCCATAGCATTTTCTATTCTTGTCAACTTCTGATCTTTTACGGCGAATAGAGCAAGTTGCTCTTCTTTAGACATCTCAATATCCAAAAAATCCATCCTCACACCGTATTGAGCCGGCGTATTGAGTATACTAGCGATTCGTTCCAAATGATATATTTTTACATCAACTTGGGCATCTGTCTCACTTAGTTCTTTTCGCTCTGAAAGGCGTATCTCTTGATTAGTAACAAACACAAATCCACTTCCACCATTTTGTCTAACTCCATCAAAATCATGTTTGAATTTTTCTTTTGTCTCAGCAAAACTCTTCTGTCCCCTTGGAAAATAAACACCGCCAACCCAACTAGAACCATTAAAAGTAAGCAATAAATCTTTTCGTCCATCACGTCCACCCAATGGGTGTGACGGATCTATATTTTGAAATCCATCACTACTCAGTATTATTGCAGCTAATCTTTCGGCTGAAGCTTGTCCCCGATCCCATTCCAAAAGTCTATGCCAGGTTTCTTTTCCCTCGCTTCTTCGTGTCATAATACCTCCTATAATATCAACCCTTTAAAAAGTTAAAGCAGTATATCAATCATCTACTAAATTGTAAAATAATCTGTTGACCATAGATTTTCGCAAACACGTTTTACTAATTTCTTTCGTTCTTCAATATCAATTTTTTTAAATTGGTTATGTGGTTTAAACCCTAATCTTTTGATTTCAGGAACGTTTAAAAAATTCGGGTTTTTTAAATAGTAATTTTGATTGAGTGTTTGTGCATATGTATTTTCCTTTATGTAATGGTCAACTTTTGCATCATATTTATCACTACTAAAGGATTGGTTCGTACCATGTGGCAGAAGAATGAGGGCACCAATCGAATTTCGCCAACTCTGAAAATCATTTTCTTGTGAAAACTCATCTGTATGTTCTGAAAATTTATTCGCCCAAATATGTTCAATTTCAAATTGTTTCCCATTCGGATGATGATAGCAGACATAGGTATTACCTTTACCTATTAGCTCATCAAGATATCCTGATATTCGTGAAAGTAAATGTTTTACAAACTTTCTATTTTGACCATGCATTCCAAATTCATTAATTCCATCCCAATTTTCAGGTATTTTTTCAACCTCATCAGAAAGAATAATTCCTAAATTTATAAAATCATTATCTCTTATGCGCTTTATAACATTGAACATGGAATATTTAATGGATGATTGTCCAAACTTTCGATAATTGATTGCTCGTCTTACAGTAAAAGTCTCAATATAACGGGATGTAAAATCTAATTTTTTTTCAACATTATTTTGATCATCTCTGTAACAAATAGGAGCTAATAATAATGCATTTTGAAGGGATTCTGCAACGCCCCATTGCTTAATATAATTAACGTGAGGACAATTTAAAGTATATGTTTCTTGAGCTTTTAAAATATATAAATACGTTCTTACATAAAATGGAAACTGATTTTTAAAAAAATCAAAAAAATCATCAGATGTATTAAGTTTAAATAAATCTCTGTGATTGTCTTTGAACCAGTTATGAAATCTGGAACCAATCAATTCAAAATCTTGATCTTCTGAGCCAGCTTTCCCTGGTCTAATTGTTTTCGCATATTTACCTCTAAACCATGCTTGAAAAAATGCTTGATCTTCATTTTCATCGTTTTCGTGAAGCTTTTGTATTTGGATTTTCCATAGTTCATTTATTTCATTTCTTTGTTTAACATCAGTAATTTTTGATAGAACATATCCTTTAAGCATTTCTGTGGGGGTTAAATTTAACCCTCGATCATTCATTGTTTCAAATATGGTATACGCATTTTCATCAGAATAAGCAGTTATCTCTACAAGAACAACATTTTCGATAAACCAGTCAATGAAAAATGGTAACGCTTCCTTAGTAAGTTCTTCTGGAAATGACGCTTCAATATTATCATATCGTTCTACCAAATTTCGGATTGTTTCATCCTCCGTATCCTTCAGAGTATATTCACCAATATCAAATAAGGCTTTTAAGCATGGTTCTCTTATTGGATCTGTCATATTAAAGGACTTTTCTCCATATTTTTCTGAATAAATAAGTTCGCTTATTGATACATTATTTCCTTTTCCATTTTGCAAATGATAAAGATATATAAGAAATAATGTAATAGATGTTATTCGTTGTTGTCCATCAATAATCGATTTTTGGCCATTATTTGGGTTAATACTAAATATTACAGGACCTAAATAATAACTTTGGTAATTTGCTACATCCGAACGCTTGTCATTCTCATTATAAGATTTCAGAAACGTAGTAGTTAGATCTTCTACCAAAAGATTGATATGTTTTTCCTGCCATCTATATTCACGTTGAAAATAATCGATGGTAAATTTCTGATCTTTAAGTAAAGAATTTATATTTTTGTCTTTAGCTTCAATTTTATTCTTTAAACTTTGATTCATTTTGAGCTCCTTTCGAACTACTCCACACCCAGCGCCTTAAACACTGCATCCTCCGGGCTCTGGTAAAAAATCAGATTAAACTTACCCATCAGTTCCGGTGGCACCGAGACCATATCGACGGTGGAAGCAATCGGCAGCAGCACCTTTTTGGCACCGCTATCGAGGCAGACCTGGAGCACATTGGCCAGTTCTTCCACCTTCATAATGGTTCCCCCGATACTGAGATTGCCAAGAATCGCCAGACTGCTGATCACCGGTTTTTTCATCGCCGCCGAACAGAGGGCCACCAAAGCTGCCAGGGTCAACTGACTGGTGATGCCGATCCCGTTCAAATCCTGTAAATGCATGAGATAATCTTTGCTGGTCATGCTGATGGTGCCGCTGATATTGCGACTGTTGGCCTTTAAATAGCGGTAGGCGGTTTCAATCGCTTCCTTGGCGTCGCGATCCGATCCAAAACCGGTTCGTTCAAATTTTCCGGAGCCGGCGACCATTTCAGTTTCCAGTTTAAAGACGCCAATCATCCCGGATTTTCCCCGGCTGACGGTATAAACCTGCCCCGGCTTATGCAAACCTTCGGGGATAAGTTTCCCGCCGCCCTGTTCCGGTACTGGGACGAACTCTTCACCAAAGCTTTCATTGTCAATATAAGAGAAATTTACATCATAGAATTCCATCCCACCAATTTTTTTCAGCTGTTCCTTAACCCGACGACGACTTTCAAGGGCCAGACGGAGGATCTCCTCAACCCCATCCTTATCGCATTTACCATGGGGATAGACCAACTTCATCAGGCCGGAGGCCATCTTCCTGACGGCAATCACATCCCGCTGATTGAGATTATTTCCCAGTTTGAAATAAGGGTCGAACATATCCGAATAGGATGTTTTTCGAAGCTCTCGCAAAAATTCAGACAGATAATCAGTGATCAAACCATAGTCGTTGGTGAAAAATTCCGGTCGGTATTTGGGGATCTCCCAACCAGGAACATAACAATGCATCCGGTCAAAAAATGCGCTGTCGCAGGCCATCGCCTCGGGGAATGGTTCGAAGAGGTGCGAGGTTTTTAAGAGTACATCGACACTCTGATTAATATTACCGACAAACACCATCGAAGCTGAGGCATTCTTTTCTTCTTTACCCCGGGAAAAAGACCCGGAAGCCATATAATCCTTCATGATCTGAACGCCGTCTTTATCTTTAAAGGTAATCCCAGCTACCTCGTCAAAGGCGACACAGTCCCACATTCCCACCAGTCCCACGGTTTTGTTGGACATATTGTAAAAGAGATTGGCGACCGTGGTTTGACCGCCAGAAACAAGAATACTGTTGGGTGAGATTTCTTTATAAACATGGGATTTACCCGTTCCCCGGGGTCCCAGTTCACAAAGATTGAAGTTATTCTCAACTAGGGGAATCATCCGGGTTAATAGCAGCCATTTCACCCGGTCATTGAATTTATCCGGTTCCATCCCGATCGAGCGTAGCAGCACATCGATCCATTCATCCTTGGTAAAGCGTTCCCGGCCACGAATGACCTCATCTAAATCCAGGTTTGGCATTTGGATTGGGGTCAGCTTTTGAATGATAAAGGGACAACGGCTTTTGTCCCCTTCATCAAAAAAGTATTCCAACTGAATAATGCACCAGATTCCGCCGCAGAGTAACCGCTCATAATCCGAGGCATACTGTTCCGGCACCGGGATATTTTTTATGCCCAGATTGGAGAACTCCGCTTCATAGACATCATTGCGAAAATTCAGTTTCACCGAAACATTATCAATTACCGTATAAGAGCCACGTTCCCGAAGTTTTGAGATAATCTTCTGTGCTTCATCCGGCCTGACAAAGTTATCCGACAGGATATTCTTCACGGTCGTAATCCCCTGGGTAATGAGCTCTTCGTCAGTGGTTGAGCAATACATCCCTAACAGGTACTCCAGCACATAAATGGGGACATTGGCACCCTCTTTGATTTTTTTGGTCAGATCCTTGCGCACGATTTTCCCAGCAAAATTTTCGATTAGCTTTTCAGATAATGCATTCATTTTATCAACCTTACTTTCTAAAATCCGAAATCATCTGCAAAGGCAATGTCGATGATAAATTCATGTCGTGCCACTTCCATATCCGATCCGACATCCTTCATGACCAGATCATACTTTTCATCTTTTGAATACTTCTGATTTCTAAAGATAAATTTTTCTTTAAACATGCGATTATCAACGTCCTGGTCTTTTCGATCCGCGACGATGATTTCCCGGTCGGATATTTTATCGCCGGAAGCGCTTTCAAAGTAAACTTCAATCCTGGCTGGCCGCAGACGATCGGTAACGGCTTCTTTTTGGAGAAAATCCAGATAGACAATCAGGTTGTTAATCTTGCGGGTCACCGAGGTTAGGACAACCTCGACATTTTCGACGTTTTGCTTTCTTTTTTCGGTCTTGACTTTTATCAGTGGAATCACTATTTCCTGAAGACTGGCCCCACCGTGGACAAAGTTCTGCCCGCCGCCCGGGGTTTTGAAAATATCGACACCGCGGGGAACGGTAACCAATACATCGCTGTTCTGGGCTCCGACATAATCCAGAGGATAGGTCAGCGTGCCCTTTAAGTCCGGCAATTCATTAGAAAGGATGAACCGCTTATTGATAAAGTCGCCGGACTGTTTCGATAAGGTTACCTTATCGCTTTCGTCCAATTTATCCCGCTTGTAAATAAAGCCATGATCGGCGGTGATGATGTAATTGGTAATCGATTTATCAACCGTCAGTTTTTGAATTAGATTCATAAGTTCACTGACCGTCTCATCCACTGCCGTAAACACTTCATTTTCCGTGGCCATATGATCGCCCCGGGCATCGATCTGATTATGATAGATGTAAATAAGCTCCTGTCCGGTCATCAGCTTGCGGATGGACTCCCTATTCATCGCCATCACCGCCTGATAGGTGGCAACAACTGATAGCGGATGACGGGTTTTTAAGATCTTCTCCCGCTGTTCACTGGATAAACTGGGCATCCCATCGACTAGCACTTCACAGGCTGAATTAATGGTCAGGGATTGATGCGGCAGCAGCGCCGCCATGCCCAGACGGGTAAAAGATGGCAGCACCGAAATCATCGGACTGATTTCCGATTTGGTGTTTGCCCGCTCATTCAGGCGTTTATCAAGTTCGACCCCAGCCTCATAGCGGAGGGCGTCGGAGATAATCACCACCGTTACTTCTCTTTTTACCGCCGCTGCGACCTGCTGCTTATAGAAATGCCACTGTTTTTCGCCGGCCAATTGATGCCAGCCACTGACCTTTACCAGGGTGTCCGCCCAGGCAATCGACAACTTCAACAGATAGGCATTCGTATACAAGTTTTCAACCCAGTCTCTTAATTGATGCAATGCCTCATCACCCGGGATCTTGTCATAGGCCGTATAAAAACCGCGGTAATAGCGGTCAATGCTTTCCCATTTTGTGGCATACTGCTGAATAAATTTATCAGCATTCCCAGCTTCAAGCAGCTCCTGTGAAAATGCCTGAATGCCGCCAACCAGCTGATCGGCCTTATCCAAAGCTTTGTAATGGTGCTGATAGGTTTGGGAAAAGTGTTTTCGAGCGCTACGGTTTCTGATCATTTCCCGGTGTTCCTCTGGCAGCAGAGCGCCCCGGTTGACCAGGTCTTCGGCCATCGCCTTGATGATATGAACATCAAAGGCTGCAAAGGTGTCACACTCAAAGTATTTCTCAGTAGGTACCGAAGCCAAAAAATCATCGACCTTTAATTTTCGGCCAATTTCTGTGGCGATTTCATCATACCGATCCTGCAAGTAAATATTATTCATAAAATTAGACACAAAAATAGCCACATCGTTTTTCTTATGCGAAACAAAAGGCTGCCAGCTTTTTGGCAGTTCCCCGGTAAACGAATTGGCCGTATGGGTAACCAAAAGCGTGGCGACCAGCTTTTCAAAAGTTTTGTTTTCCTCTCTATAGCCATAATATTTAGTACACAAGGCCCAGAAACTGGACAGCAGATCTATTTTTTCAAATTCAAACAAATATTTGTTCTCTTTTAATCCACCACGGTTGATCATTTTTTTCAAAATCTCATCCAGACTGGGGGTTGTCTCTCCTACCATCACGGCAAGCAGTCCGATTTCAATGATTTCCGGATTATATTCTTCAATCCCTAAAGCAACAAACTTATCAATCCGTTCATTGGATTTCCAGAATTTCCCGTATTGGGAAAGCTGTTCCTGATACTTTTCCGGGATCGCATAGGTACTACATAGCAGCGACACGCGATCCGTGAAAAATTGCCGGGAATAATAAGCAGTATCTGCCAAATGGTTATCCTTGTCCGCTGGCTTGGGGAAGGGTGCATAGATCAGGTAATTGTTGGTCTGATCCTCACACTCAAATAAAAACTTGGTGTACAGCGTGTTGTCCCCAGTTAAACGATGGATCGTTGCATTGTCTAAGACCAGACGATCAATGTCATTGATAAACTCGCCCTTATCATCGTACCAGAAAACAAGCCTTCGTCCATCTCCCAGTAATTTTTTATTTATTTGTTCTTGGATGGTTTGCAGATTCATACGTCACTCCCTTTCCAGCAAATATCACAATTTATTTGTATCATTCAGTTATCTTTTTTATCACCCTTTAAATAAATCGACATGACCTTATCAAAATTAGAAATATACACCTCATCCTGTTTTAATCTAAATTTTTCATATTCACTTTGTGCTTTTTCGATGGCTGCAATATGACTTATTTTACCGGCATCTTTTAGTATTTTCTGACGGTTATACTTAAGGAATTCATCCGTAATTTCCAGCCAATCTTTCATAGTCATAATTTGTTCATTAAGCGCCTGGAATTCCGCATAATCAATGTACATTGTAACAATTCGATTCATCCGGTCAAGCTCTTTTTCATTGAGATAATTTTTGGCTATCTTAATATCACTTTTAAGAATCTTACCATCCGGTGATGCTTTCCAATTTGTCAGTCCCATTGTGGGATGCTCACTATCAGAACGATCATGAATTATTTCTGCTGCGGTTTTCCCTGTTATAGCAAAATGCATTTTGTTCTGCACAAAAGCATAAAAACTCTTTGTCTCATTAGAATTAGACTGATAATCACTGCTGCATTGTTCAAAGACATCCGCAATCTTCTGATAGGCTCTTCGTTCTGAAGCACGGATTTCTCGAATGCGTTCTAAAAGTTCATCAAAATAGTCCTGTCCAAAAGGTCTGCCATTTTTTAGCATCTCATCATTGAGAACAAACCCTTTTAGAATGTATTCTTTCAAAGACTGGGTTGCCCATATTCTAAATTGAGTTGCCTTTTTTGAATTGACTCGATAACCGACAGCAATGATCGCATCTAAATTGTAGAATTCAAGCTTTCTTTTTATTTCTCTATTGCCCTCTTTTTGAACTGTTTCCATTATGGAAACAGTTGAGTTTTTTTCGAGCTCACCTGTTTCATAAATATTTTTTAGATGCCTGGATATTGCGGCCTTCTGAACGTCAAACAATTCACTCATAGATTTTTGCGTCATCCAAAAGTTTTCTTCGGCAAAAAAAACATCAACTTTCACTTTGCCTTCATCTGTTTGATACAGGATAATTTTATTTTCTCTTGTTAATGTGTCCATATAACCTCTTTTCATAAACAAATCCGAGAATTTTGGTTTAAACCTTGGCCAGCAGATTAACCTTGACCGCTTTCTTCCCTTCACTGGCGACTTCGACATCCTGGAATTTGGCGTAGTTCAGCTTGACCCCGTCATCCAGATCGATGGCGAGGCGGCTCAGGGCGACGTGGGCGATGGCCTGATCATAGAGCCGGGTTTCGGCTAATTGCTTAATCAGTTTTTCCTTCTTCTTGACTGCTGCGGCTTTATCCGCGGCTGGGGCTTCACTGGCGAGGATGACATTGCAGTGGTTAAGACTATCTTCCAGCTTGGCCTGGATTTTATGGAGATAATCAGTTCGCACCCGACCGACGGTGTCCTGATCGTAGCGGTGCATATAGATCAGGGCTTTAAAGCCGTTTTCTTTGCCACTATCAAAGAGCCAGTAAATCGGCCGTTTCTGATAGACTTTAATATGGTCTTTGTAGAAATCTTTGAGGAAATAATTCCGGATCACCTCCCGGGCGGTGTTGCCCTTATTCCCCAAGGCACCGGCAATAAAGTCGAGATTTTCTTCCAGAGATGCTTCCCCGTATACCACTTTGACAAAGTTAACCAGCCGGGCTACCATATCATCATCAAAATATTCCTCATCGGTGATGGGGATGATATTGTCCGCGTCTGGAATGATGGTGGTGTACTTGCCTGCTTCCCATTCCCCGCCGGCATAGGCAAGTCCTTCTATGTCCAGAGAATAGCGCCCCAGCATACAGCCGACCGCATAGGAAATCAGGGATCGGATATCCCGGCCCAGATCGGCCTTGCGGATGGTGACTTCCTTGTCTTCCACCTCAGGAGTGAGTTCGTCTTCCAGACCATAGATTTCGATAAAGATCCGGTTGAGTTCTTCTTCATTGGCTTTGAGCTGGGCGAATTGGTTTTCGGTGAAGGTTTCCCAATTGCTGTAAGCTAGAGCAAGCGAGTGTTTGGATGGGATTTGATCAGTTTCATCTTTTGGGAAAATTTTGTCCTCATTTTCGAATGAGGCATAGTAGCGATTTTCATTGTCTAATAATGGATGACGTTTGAAATCCCAAGAAGTTTCAAATGAGTCCCAATCATTGACTGACAACTCGATGTTGTCTTTGGCTAGCATTTGGACTTCTTCTTCATGATTCTTAAGAAATACTAAATTTTTGATATTCCCTGGTTGAAAATTCAATGTTGGATTTAACACTTGAAGATGTCTGAATACAATTTTTGTATTTAAATACGCCAATAAATACAACTCATCCTTTTCTTCAACAAATAACGAAGATCCCGCCACATCGAACAAAAATCCTTTTGGATAGTATCTCGCCCCAAAATAACTTGAAGAAATTAATGACCATGAAATCTGCGGTTTAAACATACTTCCTAAAGCTGCAATAGCAGTGTTATAATTAGGATTAGTTTCTCTTTGTTTTAATTTATAGTCTTTGATCACACTTCCATCTTTGTACCAATTTATAACAAAATCAATATTTCCATACCATTTTCTAAATGAACCACCTTTATTATATGGAAACCATACAAAATCACTTTCTACACTATCAAGGTTTCCAAATCCAAAACCGATTTTAGAAAATCCAATCTCGTACCAGCTTCTGACAAATAATTCATTATTTCCACTCGTCATTCCACCTCTTGCTTCATAGAAATTTCCAATTTTTTTGTTTTTTTCAAAAATTAGAAACTCATGCGCAGTTACCCAATAAGCAATAGGCATTCCAGGAATTTTCCCAAAGTTCTCCTGCTGCATTATATGTTTTCCACGTCCTTCAAAAAACCATTTTTCTTTCTGATTGATGCTATCAACTGCACCCTGTTTCAAGAAAAGTCGTCTATACATAGCATTGAAAAACGGAACATTTTTTTTCAATATCACGAACGATGTTGTTCCAAAATCCGAGCCAAACACGCCACGACCAAAGTGAAGCATATTTATAAATGTGCTATTCTCTACAATCGTTTTACGCAACTTTTCATAACTAGATAAAAACATCCAACCTGGTATATTGATCATCGCCATCATTCCATTAGATTTGCACATATCCAATGATTTCTGCATAAAAACCGTACTCATATCACTCTTGCTATCAGGATAATGACTCTTAACATAATCCCCCAGCTTCGGTCCCATGCCGCTGCCTCCCATATAAGGCGGATTGGTAATCACCACATCATATTTTTCTGCCATGACCTCCGCCTGCTTTAACAACGGTATCAAGTGATTGCTTACATCCTCCTGAATAATCCGATCCATAATGTTGTCATAAACTGCTGCAGTAATTTCGCTAACCCGTTTATTCAGCACTTCAAAATCGATCTCCGACATTTCCAGAATACTGCCGTATTCTTTGGCATCCGCAAACACCTCAACAAGTGTCTGAGTATCTTTAAAAAGACTTTCATTCCCATCTGCAATAAAGTTGATCAACTCCGTTTTAATCGCGTTGCTTTCCTCAATGCTACAAAGGTTTATTTGTATTTCACTGGTTAAAATCCGACGATTATATTTTCGTCCCTTCATCATCACGGCAAAATAGGCCAGCTGAAAAGCCCGGTCATCGATATCGAGACCGTAAAGGTTCTTTTCAATAATCAGTCTGGCAGCATCCCGCTGGGTATAACCGCAGCTTTCATAAATCTGTATCAATACTTCAAAGGCATAAACGAGGATATGGCCGCTGCCCATGCAGGGATCGATCACTTTGATATCTTCCGGGTTGAGATTCTTGGCATCCTGGCGCAGCATTTCCAGCTGTACCCGTACCTCCGGCTCCTGCTCGGCTTCCTCCAGATAATATTTCCAGCCAAAATAGCTGGCATTTAAATACTCGTTTGATAGTCCCGCTTCTGCTTGACAATGCTCCAGCCACAAACGCCCCAGGCTGTTTTCCACCATATAGCGGACAATCCAGTCTGGCGTGAAAAGCTGAGTGGCCGAAGGAATCCGTTCTTTGGTAATTTTGACGTTCTTTTTTAAGAGGGCAAAGGTTTCGTCTTTGGGCTCGGTGTTGTAATACTGATACATCCACCCGATAATCTCCACCGCATCCCGAAAATCTGCCTCATCGATCTTAAGCAGATCCCGAATCACGCTGTCTTCTTTAGTATATGAAATATCTAACAGAATTTCGGTATAATCGCGGTTGGCAGTTGAGGTGTTTTCAAACAGCTCCGGCAGGATTTCTCCCAAAGCGTTACATTGTCTGATCAAGAGCATCCGAAAAAGATTATCCAACTCGTTTTTCATTTTTAAACTCAGGATCTCATCCTTTTCGGCAGAAGTAAAATCCAATTCAATATTAGGAGCGAAGGTTACCAGATCCGGTTCAAACTTGTCTTTTGTTTCCGAGGACAGCACCCGCACCCGGGTGGGAAGATAGTCGTTGACTTCCATAAAGCGGATGGCGATGATCCGGTTGAACCAGGTATAGGCCACCTCTTCGATCACGGTGTGATAGCCGTTTTCTTTGATCTGCCTGATCAGGTTTTCCCGCTGGATCAATTCTTTTCCGGCCAATTTTGTTTCCGTCCCAAAATGGGTGGGAAACACGGCAAAGCCGCTTCCGGTGGTAATGGCCGTGGTGATGTTGTCTTCGGTAATGCCAATTTTTCCGGCCTTGTCTTTAACCGAAGCAATCAGTTTTTTTCGCGCCGTTACGGCAAATTCTTTAATGGCGGTCTTATTCATGTGCTGGGCTCCCTTAAATGGTCAGATTGATGATGGTGTCATCGCTGCGGTTCAGTTCTTTTAGTAATTCGCTTTTGACGGTCTGGATAAAGGCTTCCACGTCGCTTTCCTTTTCAATAGTGACGGTCGTGGGAATTTGCATGGTTTTAAGCTTGACGATCTTTGTTTTTTTAGGCGGTGGCTCTGCTACCGTTCCGCCCCCGACCGGTGAGGGTGGGTAAACCACCACGATGGCGTTTTTGTAATCGACAATCTCGTGAATAAAGCGTTCTTTCAGGGTTTCGCTTTCGTAACGGATATTTTTTACCGTCGCTATTTCGTTGGAACCTTCCAGCTTATCGATCAGTTCCCGAAAGGTTTTAATATAGCGGCTTTCAAATTTTTCCTTAACTTCCATCGGCGTCAGTTGGGCCAGCACGTCGCTTTCATCACTTAAAACAAGCGCCCGAATCGGTTCGACTTCCACGGCAATCAGCGCACTATGGCGTTTGGCATAGCGGCTTAAGGCATCCGGCAGTTTGAAAATATCATTGTAGGGGCTGGGCTTTTGGGCAACCTGCCTAATTTCTGCAATAGTGTCGCGGAGTTCCTCATCGACAATGTAGTTTTTGCTGTTTTCATAAATATCGAGATAGTTAAAGGCAGTTTTGAGAATCTTTTTCTGTTCGCTGTTAAAAAAGCTGATAATCGGTTCCAGATCATCCCCCAGATCCAGGAGCTCATCGCGGTGGTCGTGGACGTGTTTAAAAAATAGCAGGGCATTGGTCATATTTAAGATGGTTTCCAGCATCGCTTTGCCATTTAAAAGAATCGTCTTACCCGGGAATCGTTGTTCAAAGCGATATTCAATTAGCAGTGCATCTATTTCTTTGAGTTTACTTTTTGCCCGGGATTTGAATGTTTTGATGATGGTATCTTCTTCATCTTCAATGGCTGTCATCGCGAAGAGACCCTTCATCACTTCTTTGACCGATTTTATCTGGGCCTCGCTGGGATGTTCCCGCTTTTCAATCAGGAGTTTGTCGGCAAACTCGGTTTTGGTCAGCACCTTTAGCAGCTCCTTAGGCTCGGCTTCCACGGGGGACAGGGTTTCGCTGTTTAAAATCAGGCTGGCCTTTCCCTGTTTAAAGAGCATCGCGACCAGCCACCGGACGTCCCAGTCAATAAACCCGTAGGGGGCATCGGAAAAATGTTTAATCAGCGATTTTAAGGAAATTTTGGTGTGCCGGGACAGCAGCTCAATGGCGTTTAATAGATCCTCCAGCGCCAGGTTGTTGGCCGCTGGGGCATTGGAATCACCCATGGCAATCTGGCCGGTTGACTTGAAAAGCTGCTCAATGTCCGCAGACTGGGGCTGGGTTTCCATATAATAGAGCTTATTGTAGCGGGCATTGACCAGTTTACTTAAGCCATCATTGATCCGGCTTTCCGGGTCTTTGTTGGGAATATTGCTCTTATCGCCGGACACGTAAATATCAGCATGCTTAATCGCTTCTTCAATAAAAATCCGAATCCGCTGTTTCTTTTCGCCGAGTTCATCCTCTTTAGCCCGTTTAATGCTGGCAAAGTTCTTCTCCAGCTCCACTCCTTTTTTAGTCAAGTATTTACTGATTTTCAATTGCTCGATAATTTCATCCAGAAAGGTGGCGTCCCCGGGAAGGTGCACCAGCACCTGGGGCTTCTGGGCGGACAGCATCCGGAGGGTTTCTGTTTTGTAGTCGTCATCATGATAGGGGGTAATAATCTGAACTGCCATTTCCTCGGATTGGTTGTTCTTAAAATACCGTCCATCGACAATCTGGTTATAGGGAAAATGGTAGCGGTTATTGTAGCGGTATTTGTTTTCTTTAATGATTCCCTGAAAGATGATGGCGGCGGCTTCGTTGATGATTTCGCCCATTTCCACCGCTTCATTCTGAATCGCCCGGTTAATATCCTGCTCTTCGTTGGTCAAAAACATATAGACCTCGCCGTTTTTCTGAACCAGGGTCTGGGCAATCAGGCGGCTTAGCGAGGCCTCTACTTTTTTTCTGAGGTTGATCCGGTCATCATCGACGTTTGACACCATCAGGGTGGTGATGTTTTCGGTATTAGCTTTAATCTCTTTGACGTGTTTGATCATAAAGAGAATTTTTAATAACTCCACATCCAGCGGTTCCAGCAGGGTATTTTCTTCAGCCTGCTTAATGACAATGCGGTGGGTGTGGTCAATAAACTGATCCAGGGCGTTGTAAAAGGTATAAAAGGGCACCAGCGCTCCTTCGGTCGCTTCCATCAGCGACATCGCCGATTCCTTGAACAGGGCAATCATCGAGCGTTCCCCTTCGGCCAGATGCTTTCCGGAGGCGCTGTGATTACGGATGGCGGTTAAAACCTGTCCTAACAGGTTGAACTGATAAGGGATAAAGGGGTAAACCCCGGCGAACTCGTCACGGTTGCGGTAGAGCTTCTTTTCCACTTCGCCGGAAAAGGTGATCAGATTTTTGATCACCGATTCTTTTTGGTCATAATAAAGCTGCAAGGTTACCATCCCGGCCTGATTTTTTTCCAGAATCCGCTTGCGGATAACTTCATCTACGTTGGCGCTGGACAGCGAGAGCCGGGTATCAAAGCGACCCTGAATTTTCGAGAAGTCATTGCCTTTGACGGTGACAACGGCATCAATATCCTGCTGACTGGTGACGATCACCCAGGCCTTGCCGCCACAGGCGGTGCCCAGATCTTCGGTGACGGTCTGAAGATTGAGCATCAGTCGGGCATCATCAGCTATGTACTGGCCGATTTCATCGACCATAAAGACGACATGATGGTTGCTGCTCTTTTTGTCACAATAGTGTCGGATCAAACTGGCAAACTTTTCGATCGAGAGGGTATAAGTGTCAGCGGCTTTTTCACACCAGGTTCGGGCAGCTTCCTCACTCATAATCCCCTGTTTTGCTAAAACTTCCACCAGTTCGTCCTGAATAAAATAGAAGTCTTCCCGGGCATCCTCCCAGGCATTGCCGTAAGCTTGACGATAGGCGGCTTTAAAGCTTTCAAAATTTCCGTCATCAGCGAGTTTACGTTCCAGATCAGCCAGAAAAGGCAGTGAACCGCAGAAGCCCTGCATTTCATTGAAAACCTTCATAAAGACATCGATAATCGCATCTTTTGCGGATTTGGAGTTGGATTCACTTTTGGAATCGATATTGAAGAGGATTACGTCACTTGAGACATTTTCGGCCAAGCGAATGTTTGCCATAATTACGGAATCGTCCAGCTTGCTGCCGTCGGTGAAAAACTCGATGGCTTTTTTCCCGTTGACGTCTTTGTTTTCCAGCAGATAGGATAAAATCTTGAGAAAGTGGGACTTACCGGAACCAAAGAAACCGGAAATCCAGACCCCCATTTTATCGGTATAGCCAGTGATGCCATTTTTATAACTTTCGAAAAAGCTGCGGAAATGTTTTAGCAACTCTTTGGTAACAACATATTCATCCAGTTCCTGATAAATGTTGACATCATCGTCCTGGCCGACTTTAATGACGCCTTTAATATCCCGATCAATGGGTTTGACAAACATCTCTGCAATACGCATCTTTTTTCCTCCAAAGTTTTTATTTAACAACTCAAACTTCGCACATAATAATCGTCTAAAACCATTGTAATTCCGATGTTACG
>NZ_JBDODG010000033.1:0-150166 GCF_039830195.1 Acetobacterium sp.
AAAAACGTTTTGCATCAACGGTTTAAGGTGTTTTTAATATGCGAAGTTTGAGTTACTTAAGATTACCAATATGAATACCCGATGAAGTAGTGGTCTCAGATTCGCCAGCGCTTTCTTCAGCTTCCAGGATCGAGCCTTCAGCAAAAAGATAGGTGCGCAGTTCTTCATCCCATTTGTCCATGTTTCTGCGCAACCACTCAATGGCCATGCAGGCATGCTCAATTTCTTCATCCCGATTATGAGCCATGATTCCTTTCAGTTCCGGATCATTGGTTGCAGCCACACGTTGGTTGTACCAGTCAACAGCCTCCAGTTCTTCTTTTAAGCTGTTGATGGCACGGGTGATATTCATGGTTTTTTCGTCCAATAATTCAATTGGTTCGTGATATTGTGCCATAAATTTACCTCCTATAAATAAATTAGATTTATTATAAAATATACCCAAAAATATCAAGATTAACAGGTTATTTGTTAAATATATTTAACAAATAATTTTGTGGCAGGATAGGCGGATTCCCCCTTTGCATAAGAAATATTCTGCTTGTTTTCATTTTTCTTTAACATATGCTTAAATAAATGTAAACTTACAGAGAAAGTTAAGCTTAACAAGTTAAAATCTATGGAGTGGAAAAAGTTTCGACATCTTTTTTCACTTCACTATCTTTGGCAGCTGTTCATTGAACGGCTGCTTTTTTTGTTTGTTGGGTTGACAAATCGGTTTGATTCGTTTATGATAAATAAAATATCAAAAAGACGTTGATGAGGAATAGTAGTGATTGGATGATTTTCAGAGATCTGCTGGGTGGTGTGAAGCAGAAATCAGAAGATGATGAACTCACCTCGGAGTTGCTTGCTGAAATAATGCTGACAAAGTCAGTGATACTAGGTTAAGACGGAAGCCCACCGTTACAGGGGATGGATATCGGTTTTATTAAACCCGTATTGAAGACTTATATAAAATAGAGTGGTATAGCAGATTTTTCGTCTGTCTCGTTTGAGACAGGCGTTTTTTTATACAGTTTTTTATATAAATAGTTTTTCATGGGCAACATAAAGGGTATCGATAAAGTGCATACAGATCGCTGTATGAATAAGAGTGGTACCGCGGAAAGCTCCCTTTTCGTCTCTGATTGAGATGATAAGGGAGCTTTTTTGCATCAACTATAAAATTCATAAAAGGAGAAAGAGTATGTCGCGAAAGATTTATGTTTTTGACACCACCTTAAGGGATGGGGAACAGGTACCGGGGGCCAAATTGAATCTGGCCGAAAAGCTGGAGGTGGCCGAGCAGATTGCTAAAATGAAGGTCGATATGATGGAGGTGGGCTTCCCGTCTTCATCCCAGGGGGATTTTGAGGCGGTTCAGGCGATCAGTCGCAAAATCGGAAAAGACGTCTGGATAGCCGCCCTGGGTCGGGCGGTGCAAGCGGATATTGACTGCATTTATGAGAGTATCCGGGCGGCTGAGAATCCGCTGATTCATATTGTTCTGGGGTCATCGGATGTTCATGTCGCCAAGAAATTTAGAAAAACACCGGAGCAGGTTATTCAAATGGGGGTCGGTGCAGTTAAATATGCCAGCAGCCTGCTGCCCCAGGTTCAGTATTCGCTGGAAGATGCCAGTCGCTCGGAGTTTGAGTATCTCTGGCAAACCATTGAAGCCGTGGTGAAGGCGGGGGCTACCATCATTAATGTGCCGGACACAGTGGGGTTTGCCATTCCCGAAGAATTTGGCAAGCTGATCTACCGCATCAATGACCGGTTAAAAAATCTCGACCCTAAGGTGATGCTCAGTGTTCATTGTCATAATGATACCGGTCTGGCTACCGCCAATACCCTGGCAGCGGTGAAAAACGGGGCGGATAAGGTGGAGTGCACCATCAATGGTATCGGTGAACGGGCCGGGAATACCGCGCTGGAAGAAGTGGTCATGGGGATTTCGCTCCACCCGGCTTATTATGGCGGACAGACCACGGTGGATACCGGGAAAATCTATGAAACCTCGCGGATGGTCAGTGCTACCATGGGGCTGGATCTTCAGGTGAACAAAGCCATCACCGGGGAAAATGCTTTTGCCCATTCTTCGGGGATCCATCAGGATGGGTTGCTTAAATCCAAAGATGTGTATGAAATTATGGATCCGGAAACCATCGGGGCACCGGCAATGGAAATTGTGCTTACCGCCAGATCCGGTCGGCATGCTTTTATCCACGTCACTCAGCGTCTGGGCTTTGATATTCCTGAGACGTTGGTGGCGGAAATCTACCAGCAGTTTTTGTCCATGGCCGATGCCAAAAAAGAAATCTACGATAATGATGTGCTGACGCTGCTGAAAAACAGTGGCGTCCCCAGCCGCGGTAATAGCCCGGAATTATGGCAGTTGGTCGATTATCAGTTGCAGGTGGCCAGCGGTTTGCCGGCAGCGACGGTAAAGCTGGCCCGGGGTGAGAAAGAAGTGATGATCAGCCACAGTGGCTCCGGGGTCATCGATGCCCTTTACGGAGCCATTATGGAAGCCGTCGGGGCGCCGGTTGAACTGATCGATTATCGGATTAACAGCTTAAGCCGGGGCAAAGGCAGTTTGGGTAAGGTCACAGCTCAGATTCGCTGTGATGACCAATTGTTCTCGGGGAAAGCCATCGAACAGGACGTGATGCGGGCCAGTGCCCTGGCACTGATTAATGCGGTCAATAAGATGCTGCTTAAATAAGCGCGGCAAAATGAATCAAAACAGTTTTCTTATCAGCGCTTGTGGATCGGCATCTCTTTAGGATTCACAGAGGGTTTATCCGCCGATGATGTAAAGCGATCCCAAAGCCCGCTAAGTGCTTACTCCAGCGAAAACTCAATCCCCCGGTGTTCCACCGAAGTCGAAAAGACAATCAGTGTTTTGGTCCGGCCGAATCGTTGCAGTTCGCCGATGAAGCTATCCAATTCGCTGGTGCTGGGGAAAAGAACTTCCAGCAGCATCGAATAATCACCGGTGACACAATTGCATTCAATAACGTTGTTGCAGGTCTGAATATAGGGATAAAATTCTTTTTTGCAGACCGGCTCCACTTCGAGATTGACAAAAGCTTTAATATGATAGCCCATTTTGATGGGATTCACCACCGCCTGGTAGCCGCAAATATAGTTGTTTTTTTCCAATTGTTCAATCCGGGAAGAAACCGCCGGGGAGGAAAGATAGACCTGGGCGGCCAGTTCTTTAATTGAGATTCGCCCATTTTTCTGGAGCAGATTTAATATCTGCAGATCGATGGCATCCAGTAACTTGTTTTTCATAGTTTTAATCTCCTGACATCTTTGAAAATAAATGAAAATAATTATTAATGTAAAAGAGCGGATATTTATTACAATATTGTAGCATAATTAAATTAAGTTCAAAAGCGAAAAAACTTTTTAAATTAGCTGGATCACTTAAAATAATTAGGTATCATCGTTTTACATTGAGTGATTGACAATGCAAATGCTTTAAGTTTATGATTGTTTTCAGTTGATGTGCCGCAACAATTCATAAACAGGAGATATTTGTATGAGAGAATGCTATGATCCATATTTGAACGTGGTAGATGTAATGACAGAGGCAATGGAAATTGGTGGGATGAATCAATATATGTTTGATATCATAAAGAATCCCCAGCGGGAAACAAAGGTATATTTGCCAGTAGAAATGGATGATGGAACAGTGCAGGTTTTTGAAGGATACCGGGTTCAGCACTCCAATATCCGGGGACCGTTTAAAGGTGGGATCCGTTTTCATCAGGACTGTAATTTAAATGAAGTAAAGGCCCTGGCAACTTGGATGTCGCTAAAATGTGCGGTGGTCAATATTCCCTATGGCGGAGCCAAAGGCGGGGTACGGGTTGATCCCAATAACCTGTCCCAACGGGAACTGCGCAAATTGACGAGGCGCTACGCCTTTGCCATCGAACCGCTGATTGGTGCCGATACCGACATCCCGGCCCCGGACGTCAACACCAACGCCCAAACGATGGCCTGGATTCTCGATACCTACAGTATGTTAAAAGGCAAGCCCTGCCCCGGGGTGGTCACCGGCAAACCGTTGGAACTGGGCGGTTCCAAAGGACGGAATTCAGCCACCGGCCGCGGCGTGGCCATCAGTGCCAAACTGATTCTGGAACGGGATGGCAAGAAGCTTGAAGATGTCTCCGTGGCGATTTCGGGGATGGGCAATGTCGGTGGCAATGCGGCCCGGATTCTCGGACACCGGGGCAGTAAAATAGTCGCCTTAAGCGATGTTTCCGGGGGCATCTACTGTGAAAACGGTCTGGATGCTGATGAAATATCGGAGTTTTTAGAGACTAAAGGCAAGCAGTTAAAAGATTATCAGAAAGCGGGGGTCAGCCATATTTCTCATGAAGAAGTGCTGACCTGCAACTGTGATGTCCTGATCCCGGCGGCGCTGGAGAATCAGATCAATGCTGAAAATGCTGGAAAACTGCAATGCTCCTATATCATTGAAGGCGCCAACGGACCAACCAGCGTGGCCGCCGATGCTTTGCTGGAAGAACGGGGCATCGTCCTGGTACCGGATATCTTTGCCAATAGCGGCGGGGTCATCGTCTCTTATTTTGAGTGGGTCCAGAATATTCAGATCTTAACCTGGAACCGGGATCAGGTCAATAAAACTCTGGAAAAGATTATGTCAGCGGCTTTTATTGAGATCATCGAAGAAAGTCAGCAATCCCAGTGTTCATTGCGGATGGCCGCTTATATCATCGCCCTAAAACGATTGATCTACGCCGAGGAAATCAAAGGAATTTTCCCCTGATCGACAAGGTTATTTAATCAAGTTTTATAAGATAGCATTCTTTTTCAACCTTAATTCAAGGTTCAGGGATTAGATTATTAAGGTAATAACAGCCACCTCACCCAAAGGAAAAAACAGCGGACTTTAGATCAGTCGGCTGTTTTTTGTGCCAATTTTGAAAAGTGATAATAAATACAGTGATTCCACAACGATAAATGCTATAATAAAAAATATGATAGTGTAGGTGAAACAGTCAAAAATAGAGGAGGTTTCCATGGATGAATATTTCGACATTGTGATGCAAAATCCTCGCGTTTTGCAACTGGTTCTGGTTGTAGCGGGCGTGATCGTAATTTTGACGGCGAAAAACTTGATTCAGTCTCGCCTGAGCAGACGCATCAACGATCAAAATAATTCCTATCGGACCAGAAAGGCCATTAACCTTGTGGGATATTTTCTCATTCTACTGTTGATCTCAATTATTTATCGCGAGAGCCTGGGATCGTTAACAATTTTTTTGGGGATCGCCGGAGCTGGGATTGCTTTTGCACTACAGGAAGTTATTACAAGCATCGCAGGATGGATGGCGATCTTGTCCAGCGACATTTATAAATCTGGGGACCGGGTATTGATGGGCGGAATCAAAGGCGACGTGATTGATGTCGGTGTGCTACGAACCACCATTATGGAAATAGGTGAATGGGTAGAAGGGGATTTATACAATGGCAGAATTGTTAGAATCTCCAACAGCTTTGTATTCAAGGAACCCGTATACAACTATTCTGCAGATTTTCCTTTTTTATGGGATGAGATTAAAGTTCCGATTCAATATGGAAGTAATTACACTCTGGCAAGAGAAATTCTCTATGATGTAGCCCAGGAAGTGGTAAGCGACTATTCTGATGAAGCGGAGAAGCATTGGGAGATCATGGTACAAAAATTTCTGATTGAAAACGCCTCAACCCATCCCATGGTAAATATTATTGCCAATGATAACTGGGTGGAGTTTAGCCTTCGATATGTGGTGAACTATAAAATGCGTGTGGGTGTAAAGGATCAGCTATTCACAAAAATCCTTGAGAGGGTAGAAAGCAATTCAGGTCAGGTTAAGTTTGCCTCAGCAACTTTTGCGTTAACAAAAATGCCCCCCATTGAAGTGAAATCCAACAATGAGATCAATCGCCCATAGGTGGTTTTAGTTTTGATGCGAATCAAAGTAATGGCAAATTTTGGCGATTTTGTCGCCGTTCTTATGCATAAATAAAAAATGCGTTTGATAAATAATGAAAGTAGGATGATTGAATGAAAAAAATAATTAACAAGATTCGAACAAGCATCTGGTTGTATCCAACGATTTATAGTTTGTTTGCGTTCGTACTCTCGATTAGTATTACAATCATCGATAAAACGTGTACTGATGAATCATTGAACTATGTAAATGAGCTATTTTATACGACATCTTCTTTAGCTCAGGCAGTATTGAGTATTATTGCAGGAGCGTTTATTACAATTTCGACCTTTACTTTTTCGACAACGATGGTAGTGTTGACGATGTATTCTTCACAGTTTACACCACGCGTTGTAGAAAATTTTTTAAATAATAAGACAACAATGAAATCTTTTGGTATTTTTCTGAGTGGATTTATCTATGCAATTACTTCGTTGTTGTTTATTGACACAAATAAAGATGGTAATCTTGTAATTGCAGCCAGTGTAGGTGTTATTTATATCATAGTCGGTCTGGTATACTTCCTATTATTCATCAATAATGTTTCAACCCATATTCAAGCCAGTGATTTAATATCTAGACTTCATGAAGAAGCAATCGGAGAAATTGAAAAGTATACTAATTTTGCAAAAGAGTCAGAAATTATTTCCGAAGTCAAATTGAAAAAAATAACAGACAAAAAAAATTTTATTAAAATATTTGCTCGGTCCGATGGTTATATTCAAGAAATAAATTACCAAAGATTAAAAAAATTTGCACAGAAATATAAGTGTATTGTTTGTTTTAAAAAAGTTGTCGGGCAATTCGTTTCAACGGAAACGAGGATTTTAATAATTTATTTCGAAGGTTTTGAAGATTTTACTGAAATCGTATTAAATGAACTTCATCAATGTATTTTGATCGGAAATAAAAAAACGCAGGCTCAAGACTTTAGTTTTACAATTCAAAAGATCGTTGAAATCGCTTTAAAAGCACTTTCGCCGGGGATAAATGATCCAAATACGGCAGTTCATTGTCTTAAGATCATCGGTGTTTTGTTAAGAAATTTAGCAAATATCGAAAAAGGATATATTATCTTAAAAGATCAAAATGAATTTGGCTTTATAATCTACGAAGCTTTTGATTTTAAAGTGCTGCTGTATGATGCCTATAATCAAATTATGTTTTATGGGCAAAAGGATGTATCCATTGTGGTGGCAGGATTTAAATCTTTGCGATTTATAAAAGCCAAGGCAAGCCAGAACAATCGTGAAATAATTGATGAATATGCAAAACATGTATTTAATAAACGAGAAAATAAAGTTTTTGGTAAATTAGAATTTAGTAAAATTCAAAAAGAATTTAATGATTTGCTTAATTTCTAGAAGAGCCGATTATTTTAAGATTGTTAAAAATGATCACCGGACTGATCAGGCCGACGGATGGCGTGATCCTGTTTGAAGAAACCCCTGGGAAAGAAAAGACTTAGCTAAAATTGGTGCCCTGATTGAAAACCCGGGCATTTATCCCAATCTGACGGCCATGGAAAACTTAAAGGTGGCGTGTACCCTTTATGAACTACCCAGCTCAAGAGCTGAGGAAGTGTTATCGCTGATTGGCCTGGAAAGTGCCGGCAAAAAGAAAACCAGAAATTTCTCGATGGGTATGAAGCAACGGTTAGGAATCGGTTTAGCCATCATTAATAATCCCCGGCTGCTGATTCTGGATGAACCAACCAATGGCCTTGACCCGGTGGGGATCGAAGAATTGCGAGAATTAATCCGTTCATTCTCATCCCATGGGATCACGGTCATTCTTTCCAGTCATATTCTATCCGAAGTGGCACTGGTTGCAGATGAGGTATCAATCATCGCGAATGGGGTTGTGGGCTATCAGGGCGCCGTCCAAAAAGGTGAGGACTTGGAAAAGATATTTATGGATGTGATCCGAAAAAGTGCGGGTGAACGCGCATGTTAGCCATCATAAAATCCGAGTTTCAGAAAAGTAAACGGTCAGCGGTGAACAAATTTGTAATTGTGGCACCGATTATGACGCTCCTGCTCTGTTATATTTTAGGAGGGGGACAAAATGGCGCCTATAATTGGTGGGTGGTCATGTTTCTACCCGGACTTATCGCTATTTTAGCGGCGATGATCATCGGTCGGGATAAGAATCTTGAATATAAAGGGCTATTTCTCTATCCAAAAGAAAAAGCATTGTTCTGGATTGGCAAAACACTCTATGTGAGTCTACTTTTTTTGTTTTCCAGTCTGATTTTTATGTTGGGTATTGTCATGATGGGATTATTTGATCAAGCGACGATTTCTTTGCCAGCTAACTTATTGGCCATGAGTATATTAATTTTAACCTTTCTTTTTCAGATCCCGATTTGCATGTTTCTGGCGGATCGATTCAATCTTTTTGTGGCAACGCTGTTTAACGTCGGCATGGTTATTTTATCGGTAGTATCATTTGGAACGGAATCAATTATAGCGTATTCCCCATATGGTGTCGGTGTGACCTTAATGTGTCCGATTCTCCATATTTTGCCAAATGGTTTACCCGTTCCGGAAAGCAGTCCGTTATTAGTTAACAATGGCATCGGAAGTGCGGCACTGGGCTGTATGATCGTTTTTATCATGCTAGTGGCAGCAACGGCCTGGGCCTTTAAAGATCGGGAGGGAAAATAAATGAAGTTTAAAAATCTGCTGATTACTGATATAATGAAACTTAAATCAACCCCGGTTCTGTGGTTGCACTTGCTGGTGCCGATGCTTGGGTTGATGGTATTTTTGAGTTATTATTCGGTGAGTCCGATGGACGGCTTTATGAAACAAAAAACCTATATTACGGTGATGTGCGTGGCGTTTCCGATTCTGATTGGCGTGATTACCGCGATGGTGGCCGAAGCTGAAGACCAGGCCGGGAATTATCGCAATCTGTTGAACGTCTATCCGGTCAAGTGGTCGGCGCTGATGAGTAAATACCTGGTACTGATTGTGCTTGGGGCGCTGAGTACCGTGATTGCCGTGATTGGTTTTTATCTTGGTATGTCGCAAATGATAACCGCATTGCCGATCGGAACTTATTTTGCATTGATGGGCATTCTATTTGGGCGCAGTCTGTTTTTATATGCATTTCATTTATTCTTAAGTCTGCGTTTTTCAAAATCGGTTTCTGTCGGTATGGGGATCTTTGAAGCCCTCATTGTGGCCCTTTTCAGAACCGGAATGGGGGATGGCCGATGGCCTTATTTCCCCTGTGCCTGGAGCATCCGTTTTACCTGGACGACGATTACGCATTTTTATATCCCGGGAAGCTTGTTACATTGGTGATGCACCTGTTGCACTGACTAAAAGCGAGTATGAAATATCAGAGCTGTTGGCGTTACATCATGGTCAGGTGTTTTCCAAAGAACAGATTTATGAGTCGGTGTTTGGCGTTTTTGGCGAGAGTGACAACAGCGTGATTGTCGAACATGTCAAAAACATTCGCGGTAAATTTGCATTAAGCAAAGAAGAGCCCATCAAAACGCCATTAACGATCATCAAGGGGAATGTGGAGCTTTTAGGCGAAACGGTCTTAGACCAGGAGCAAATGCTGTATCAGAAATATATTATCGAAAATGCGACCCAAATAGAAGGCTATATTAATAAATTGGTCGAGCTTTCAAAATCGGAAACACCGGAAGCGTTGGCGGTTAAAAAGGTAGCGGTTAAGAATTTACTTGATGGCATCCATGAGCAGACTAGCGGGATGATCATAAAAAAGAACATTAAACTCACCTGGCAGGAGATGGATCTGGCTAGCGTAACGATTCAAGCTGATCGGGAAAAGTTACACCGGGCAATTATGAATGTGATGGGAAATGCCGTTGAATTTACGCCGCCCCAGGGAACCATTGCGGTAGCGGCGCAAAAAGGGATTGGAAACTGATCTTGACCATTCGTGATGGTGGAAAAGGCTTTGGAGACCAGGCGCTACGCCATGGGAAAGAGCAATTCTTCATGTCGGACAGCAGCAGGACCGATCACAAACATCACGGGATGGGACTTTATATTGCCGATAACATTGTGAAGCAGCTTGGTGGTCAGCTTGTCATTGGCAACACGGCCCAAGGTGGTTTGGTAACCATCACCCTTAAGATATTATAGCCATGTATGAAAAAAATCAGAAAGAGAGATGATGATGGAACTAGATAATTACAAAAAAGTATGTGAATATTGGCGCTTAAAGGCGCTGGAGTTTGACTACGAAGAACGCTATGCCGCGCTGGGGCTGCCCGGATATAATGAAAATAATTTACCAATCACTTATTTTGGCGTGAACTACCAAATTAACCGTAGCGATGCCAGCATTATCCGGGTCGATCAACCGGCAGAAGAGGTGGACTTTTATACCCAATCAGCCATCTACCACTTATTTCATTTCTCACAAGAAGCACCGCGAAATTCCGGTAATTTTATTCCCCTCCACGAACTCCGGGGCGCCGCGCCGTTTAGCCCGGCATTTAAAAAATCGACGCTAACTCCTTTTGCCAAAACATTTGAAGGTAAAACCCAGCAATTGATTGATGCCGCAGAAAAACTGGGCTTTGAACGATTACCAAATTCAGACGCCGGCTTTCAGGCCATGGCCTTTGTCTGTATGCCCATCCGGTTTCTATTTTGGGATGGTGACGATGAACTGCCCGCCCAGGCCACCATTCTTTTTGACGAAAAAATTACCGATTTTACCCATGAGGAAACCGTCATCGGCATTGGCTCGGATCTCGTCAACCGTCTTATTGACGCGGCCGGATTAAAACGATTGGTATAAATAAAAAATCACCAGACATATCACCAGTTACAGCAAATGCTGGCTGGTGATTTTTTTGCGCTTTTTTTTGCAGTAACCATTACCGTTTTTTAAAGCACATGATGGTTGTATTAACAGCCTGAATGATTGACAAACAATTATAGTTGACAACTCAACATAAACAATTTATAATAACGTTGACTAGTCAATCAAAAAGGGAGTGAGTATATTGGAAATTGAAAACATGCATTTTATTATGCTCAACAATAAAATATTCCGAAACAACCAGATTCAACTGGATAAGGTGATGAAAAAATATGGCTTAAGCAGTGGTTCAATGCCCTATCTTTTCATTTTAGAAAAAAGCGAAGGCGTCAGCCTTCATCAGCTCAGCCGAAAAATTGGCAATGATAAGGCCATGACCACCCGCACCATAAAACGGCTGATCGAACTGGAATATGTTTATAAAGTCGGGAAAGATGGGGACTGTCGGGCCTATCAATTATATCTGACCGATAAAGCCAAAGCAGTATTACCTAAGATGCACGGGGAAATTCAGGAGATTGTGGATTTAATTTCGGTCGATTTATCGCTGGAAGAAAAGGACATAACCCTGGCAGCGATGAAAAAAATATTTATGCGAACCCAGCAGCTAAGAGTCGAGGAGGAAATCGATGGAAAAAACTTATGAGAAAAACAAATGGCCGATTCTGCTGATTGTGGTCATGTCGACCTTTATGGCCACCCTGGACAGCAGTATCGTCAATGTCGCTCTGCCCCAGATGGCCTGGGCGATGGATGTTGATACCGCTCAGATCCAGCTGGTGGTGACCAGTTATCTGATTGTCATTGTCGGGATCATCCTGATCTTTGGAAAACTGGGGGATATGCTGGGTAAGACCAGGATCTTCACCTTCGGTATTGCCATGTTTACGCTGGGTTCACTGCTTTGTGGAATCGGCGGTTCTTTTCCGGTGCTGATCGGGGCCCGGATTATTCAGGCAGTTGGTGCCGCAGCAACCATGGCCAACAATCAGGGCATTATTACCCAGGTTTTTCCGGCCACGGAGCGGGGCAAGGCGCTGGGTTTAACCGGCACATCGGTGGCCTTGGGATCGCTGGTTGGTCCCGGTTTGGGGGGGATTATTGTCGGCGCCGCCAGCTGGGAATATATCTTTCTGATCAATGTTCCAGTCGGCGTGGTGGTCCTATTTTTTGCCATCAAGCTACTGCCACGAAGTAATAAAAAAGCCACCGACCGGCTGGATGTTCTGGGTGCGGCACTATTTATGTTCAGCATCGTGCCATTATTTGTGGCTCTGGGTCAGGTACCCAGTCTCGGTTTTGCCAATCCGCTGATACTAAGCGCTTTTATTGTCTCGGTGCTATCATTTATCGCCTTTATCGTGGTTGAACAAAAACGTCACAACCCCTTGATCTCATTGGCGATTTTCAAGAATAAATTATTTTCGCTGAGTATCTTTTGTGCCTTTATTACCTTTGTGGGGCTTTTCTGCAACAGTATTATCCAACCCTTTTATCTCCAGGATGTCATGAACTATGCACCGGAGCAGGCGGGATTGATTATGATGATTTTCCCCTTGGTGTTATCCGTGCTGGCACCCGTCAGCGGTCATGTATCCGACAAAATTGGCTCGGAATTGTTAACCTTTATCGGTTTGTTGCTGATCAGTCTGGGTTTGTTTTTGATGTCCACCCTGACCGAACAGTCCAGCCTGATGACCATGGTGATCTTTATTGTTGTTTTATCGGCGGGGATGGGCTTATTTCAATCGCCCAATAATTCTCTGATCATGTCAACTGTGGGTCGGCATCAGCTGGGGATTGCTGGGAGCATCAATGCCCTGGTCCGAAATATGGGCATGGTCTGCGGGATTGCTTTGGCCACCACCTTGCTTTACGGCAGCATGAGCGGCGAGTTGGGCTATCGCGTGACCGATTATGTAGCCGGACAAAATGGCGCCTTTATTAACGGCATGCGAACGGTCTATCTGACGGCGGCGGTGATCAGTCTTTTTGGTGCCGTATTAACGCTATTGCGACTGATCAGAAAAAAATCCCGAACTCTGGACAAAGCCGTGATTCGGGAAAATGAAATGAGTGCCGGCCAGGAATAAAGCAACACTTAAAAACCATCTGGATCACAATGGCGTCTAACCTTTCTTTTTCTGGCAGGTCGGACAATAGTAGGTGCCGCGGCCACGAACCATTTCCTTGGTGATGGCGCCATTGCAGACCGCGCAAACCTTTTGGGTATGCACCTGTAACTGCATCTGAAACAAACCGGTAATGCCATTGGCATCAAAAGAGTGAATCGTTGTGCCGCCCTGGGCAATGGCCTGCGCCAGAATTTCTGTTGCTACGGCGATTAATTCAACCACCCGCTTTTTACTGACCCGTTTCCCAGGGGTTCGGGGATCCATTTTCATTGTGAAACAGATTTCATTGGCGTAAATATTACCGATTCCAGTCATGATGGTTTGATCCAATAGCAAGGCTTTAATCGGCAGATTGCTCTTATGTATTTTGGCATAGATCGTTTTGGGATCAGCATCCCATGGTTCCGGACCCAGCTTGCAAAGCGGTAAATCGTGGCGATAGCTGTCTTTGTTGACCAGTTCTAAACGCCCAAATTTACGGGTGTCCTGATAGCGCAATGCGGTGCCATCACTAAAGACAAAGCTAAGATGTTCATGTTTGCCTAGCGGCTTTGATGCGTCGACAATATGATATTTGCCTTCCATTCGTAAATGCGAAATAAAGGCATCACGATCCAAAATAAAAACTAAATATTTCCCGACCCGATCGATATCGCGGATGGTTTGACCGGTTAACGTCGTCACAAAATTATCCGTAGCTCCGACGACGATCTTATCGTAATGAACCCGGATTTCTTTAATTTCTTTGCCGATAATAAAGTTCTTCAACGTTCGGCGAACGGTTTCGACTTCTGGTAGTTCTGGCATAAGATTCACCTGCTTTAATGGATAGTATTTTTTGCGTAACCATCCTGAGTATACACCAACTGAAACCATTGCGGCAAATGGAAAAGCGATAATTAATTATCAGCGTTTGTCTCAGGGTGCGCCGATACAGTCTTGACGAATACCCGGCCACATTCAGGAGCCGGATTTTATAAATGTCTCGGTACGCTTTACATCAGCAAAGGTGTTTTGCAGAGCCGCCATAAACGTTGTGTGGACAAGCTCAGCGGGAATCGGAGCATTTTCCCAGAGCAGATCTCTGGTGGTACAGGCGTCACTCAATAATTCAATGGCAAAGCCCAGTCGCTTGGCGGAACGCACCGTTGTGTCAACACACATATGGCTCATCATGCCGCAGATTACCAACTGTTCGATGCCCAATTCATTCAGCAGCGGAAGTAAATCCGTGTTGAAGAAACTATCCGGGGTGTTTTTGACAATCACCCTTTCTCCGGGAAAGGGCGATACCAGGCGATTGATATTGACGCCAGCGGTATCGGCGCTGAAAAAGGGGGCTCCTGAGTTCATGTTGATATGCTGAACATGAAAGACGGGCAGCTCTTTTTTTCTAAAGTAAGCTAAAACGCGTTTGGCGTTTTGGGCCGCGGCATCGGGCTGATTAAGTTCAAAACGGCCACCGGGGAAATAATCATTTTGGATATCAATTAGAATGAGTGCTTTTTTCATTTATTAAACCTCCTCGTTTTTGACAGTATAAGCCATCTTAATCAGAAGGTAAATTACCCACTTTTTGGTGGGTATGTTTATCGATAGGGGAAAAGCAGCGCAATTATTTGGGATAACAGATGCCCTTTTGATCCAAGCTGTCAGTCAGGCGATGTTCAACCATATAGTCAATGCCAACGTCCTGCATAATTTCAATGGCCGCGAGGATCTGCTTGCCCCGGGCGGTGAGATAGTAATCAACATGAAGCGGATAACCGGGAGCGTTTTCTTTGGCAACCAGGCCAAAATGGCGCAGCTCATTTAATTGTTGCAAGAGCATCTTCTGGCTGATACCAGCGATGCTTTTTTGCAGTTGTGAAAGCGAAACAGAACCCGCTCTCATTTGAAAAATGATAATGGTTTTCCATTTGCCTTTGATAATGTCATGGACAATCTCAAGCGGGCAGGTGTAATCAGTGCGAATTTTCATTGCAAACTCCCTGTAATTTTAGAATACCGATTTTGGCTTAGGGGATTGAGCTAAATCGTTTAGCCAAATCGAACGGGCTTAAGATTCCTGATCGAACGCGGCCAGCATGACGTCAAGGGCATGAAGGACATTCATTTTTTCGTCATTGGGAATGTTAGCAAAAATGTCGGCAAAGAAAGTATCATTATTGCTTTCAATCGTTTCAAAGATAACCATGCCAGCTTCAGTCAGAGATATCTCAACACTGCGCCGGTCTTCACGTGAAGGGATGCGTTGGACATAGCCCTTTTTGACAAGTCCGTCGACGGTACGGCTGGTGGTGCTCATATCGATGGCCAGGATGACGGCTAAGTCCTTTAAAGAAATGGCGTTAACCCGCCCGATTTCCACTAAGGCATGGCATTGAGCCAGACTTAGAACGGCGGCGCAGCAGCTGCCATTATTTTTTTTTAAGAGTCCCAGTTTTCGCTCCAGGATGCGGATTTGTTCTCTAAAATGTTTTGGTTGTGCTCGATTCATAATAGCACCTCCTTTAAGATGGGTTTATTGTAGCATGTTTAATTTGCATTTGCAATGTTTGATAAAAACAATAGTTGCTACTTGCAATTAAAATAACCGTGTGTTACAATTACAAGCAAATTTGAAAGGACGTGTTAAAGATGAATCAGACCATCGAAAAAGCCGAAAATTATTTCTTGAAGACCTATAATCGCTATCCGATTGTATTGGAATCCGGAGAAGGTGTTTATCTCGTTGACGATGCGGGGAAAAAATATCTTGATTTTGCCGCGGGCATTGGCGTGTTTGCCTTAGGTTATCAAAACAAAACATATAACGAAGCCTTGAAAACACAGATCGATCAACTCATTCACACCTCCAATTTGTTTTATAACAAGCCCTCCGCCGAGGCGGCTGAGAAGTTTGCCCAGGTATCGGGGATGGAGAAGGTGTTCTTTACCAATTCGGGAACCGAAGCCATCGAAGGGGCGTTAAAAATTGCCCGTAAATATTATTTTAACAAGACCGGCAGTCCCACCGGCGAAATCATTGCCATGAAGCAGTCCTTTCATGGCCGCAGCATGGGGGCGTTGGCGGTTACCGGACAACCCAAATACCAGGAAGCTTTTGGCCCGATGATGCCAAATATCAAGTTTGCCCAGTTTAATAATCTGGCCAGTGTCAAAGCACAGATCACTGAAAAAACCTGTGCCATATTAATGGAAACCATTCAGGGCGAAGGCGGATTGTATCCGGCCAGCGCCGAGTTTGTCAGTGGCGTGAAAAAGCTTTGTGAAGAACATGATCTGCTGTTGATGCTGGATGAAATCCAATGCGGCATGGGACGAGTCGGAGAAATGTTTGCTTATCAGGCATATGGCATTATCCCCGATGTGGTGACTTCAGCCAAAGCCCTCGGATGCGGCATTCCGGTCGGGGCTTTTGCGGCCCGGGGCAAAGCCGCAGCAGTATTAGAACCAGGCGATCACGGCACCACCTATGGCTTTAATCCCCTGGCTGGTGCCGCCGTTGCGGTGGTGTTGGATATCTATAAGGAGACGGCTTTACTGGATCATGTCAAAGCGGTCAGCAGCTATCTGGAAGCGCAACTGGATCAACTGGTCAGCGACTATCCGGGAGTCAAAGAACGCCGCGGGATGGGACTAATACAAGCCCTGGAGCTGGATCGCCCGGTTGCAGATATCATCGCAAAAACCCAGGAACGGGGACTGATCATCATCACTGCCGGACCAAACGTATTGCGATTTCTGCCGCCATTGGTGATCGAGAAAAAACAGATCGATGAAATGATGGGGATCTTAAAAAGCAGTTTGGATTTGGCATAATATTGAATCGCTTCACGGCAGCCGTTTTTTGTAGTAGAATAAAGAAAAACGAGGAGAAGAATAGATGAAGAGCATTCTATTGGTCATTGATTACCAGCACGATTTTGTCGATGGGGCGCTGGGTTTTCCCCAGGCACTTTGTCTTGAGGAGCCGATTGCCCAAAAAATCTTGGCGTATCGGTCTAAAGGGCAGGAAATTCTATTTACCTATGACACCCATACCGCCGATTATCTGAACACCCAGGAAGGCCGAAATTTACCGGTGGTTCATTGTCTCAAAGGAACTGACGGGTGGGAGCTTTATGGCAAGGTGGCCCAGTTGCGGCTGGATACGGATACCTGCATCGAGAAGATCGCCTTTGGTTCCATGGAACTGGCCGAGTTTCTGGCGGCGAACCAGTATGACCGGGTCGAGCTGGTCGGGGTGGTGTCAAATATTTGTCTGATCTCGGACGCCGTGCTGGCCAAGGCGGCCCTGCCGGAAGCGGAAATTATTGTTGATACCAGCTGCGTCGCCAGTAATGACGACCGCCTTAACGAGGCCGCATTGGATGTGATGGCAAGCATGCAGATCCGCGTTATCAATCGAAGATAATACTGGCAATATTTCAATTCCGGCAGTTTATAGTGCGGCGACATCTTAAACATAAAAGGAGACAACAATGGCAACCAGTAAAGAATTTGCAGACTATGTTTGCGATCAGTTAATGGCAGCGGGTAACATCAGCTGCAAAAAAATGTTTGGCGAATATGGCGTTTATCTTGACGAAAAGATTGTCGGACTGATCTGCGATAATCAGTTTTTTCTAAAGAAAACCGAAGCAGGGCAAGTGATGATTGAAGAACACTTGGGAACCGTTGAAGAAGGGCTGCCATACCCGGGTGCCAAGCCACAGTTTTTGATTGATTCGCTGGATGACCGGGAATGGTTGGCCGAACTGCTGCGGGCCAGCTATCAGGAACTGCCTATGCCCAAACCCAAGAAAAAGAAAAAATGATCGATCAGAACAGGAGTAAATTTAAATGGCAATCGAAAAAGTAAGAGATTATTTCAAACAATGGCATATTGAAACCCGCATCCTGGAATTCCAGACCTCATCGGCAACGGTGGAACTGGCGGCGCAAGCGGTCGGTTGTGCCCCGGAACGAATCGCCAAAACCTTGTCCTTTAAACTGGCGGAAAAATGTGTACTCGTCGTGGTGGCTGGTGATGCCAGAATCGACAATTCAAAATTTAAAGCGCATTTTAAAACGAAGGCAAAAATGATTTCGCCGGAAGAGGTCGAGCACCTTGTTGGTCATGGTATTGGCGGCGTCTGTCCCTTTGCCGTCAACAGCAATGTGGAGATCTATCTTGATGATTCGCTGAAACGATTTGAGACGGTCTTTCCGGCCTGTGGCAGCAGTAATAGTGCCATTGAACTGACAATCGCGGAACTGGAAAAATATTCCAACAGTGCCGGTTGGTCTGATCTGTGTAAGGACTGGCAACCGGTCTCGTAAGTAGCCACTGGTTCTGGCATTGCGTTTTTAGGAATCCAATATTTTTTGGGGAATCATATTTTTAGAGGGGTTTAGGGGAAGGTGACGAATGAAACGGTCTCGATGTCTCCCCCCACGTCTTCAGCGGTACCAATTTTGCTGCTTTTGTCAATGGACAGCGGCTTGTTTTCATGATAGGATGAAGGCAAGTTATTTCGGAAAGATACGATTGGAGATTGCGGATGAAAGACAAATTGAAATTTGGGTTTAGTTTGATCATGCTGATTTTTTTATGTCTGCCGGTGACGGCCGCCGCCGAAGCGCAAGTCGGAGTGGCTTACCGGGGCCATATTGAGAATTTAGGGGATTACCCCACCGACGGCAGTTGGGTTGAGAGCCCGAAGATCATCGGTACTGTCGGCCAGAGCAAGCGGATTGAGGGCTTTGAGATCAAACTGACCGGCGAACTCCCTGCCGGGATGATGATCCGTTATAACGTCCATGTCGAGAACAAGGGCTGGCTTTATGATGAAAACGATGCCAGCAGCTGGCCCCGGGACGGCGACTATGCCGGGACCCGGGGGGAAAGCCTGCGGATTGAAGCGGTTAAGATTGTGCTGACCGATGCTGACGGCCAGGCGGTTTCCAGCTACAGCGTCAGATACCGCGGCCATGTTCAGAATTTGGGCGAGCTGCCGGCGGATGCCAGTCAGTGGCTGGCGGATGGCGCGCAGCTGGGCACGGTGGGCAGTTCGCTGCGGTTAGAAGCGCTGCAGGTGGCGGTGGTTAAAACCGCGGTTGATCCGCCGACACCGGTTTCGGTGGTTTATGACAGTGCCGGGACGTTCGGCCCGGACAGCGGCAGTGAAACCATTACCGGCGACGTTACCGTCGCGGCGGATTGGGTGACCCTGCAGAATCTCGTAATTGCCGGCAATCTGACCATCAGCGAAGCGGTCGGGGACGGCACCGTCACCCTCAATCACGTCACCGTAACAGGCGATACCTTTGTCCGCGGCGGCGGGATTAACAGTATTCATATTAACGGCGGGTCTTACAAAACCATTGTGATGGAAAAAACCGCCAGCGGGGCGGTGCGGATTGTGGCCACCGACGCCACTGGCCTGGCGGTGGTGATTGCCGAGGATGCCGGCGGCGAGACGATTATCCTGGAAGGGGCCTTTGACAGCGTCGCCGTCAATGCCCCCGGGATGAGTGTGATCACTCAGGGCACGACCACGATCGGGACGATGACCGTGACTGAAGGCGCCGCCGGCAGTACGGTGACGGTGGCCGCCGGCAGCACGGTCAGTGAGCTGGTGCTGGCGGGCCAAACAGCGGTTAAGGGCCAGGGTACGGTGGCGAAAGCCGAGGTTAAAGTCGATGGCGTTGTCTTTGACAAGGCGCCGGATTCCTATAGCGTAGCACCAGGGGTCGCCATTCCACCGGTTTTCCCGGCTCCGGAGGGCGGCGTGGGCGGTCCCCCGCCGGCGCCGGTTGCCGTGACCGGGGTCAGCCTCAATCGCCCCATCCTGATGGTGGGGGTATCCGAAGCTGTCCAGCTAAGCGCCAGGGTGCAGCCGGCGACGGCGACCAATCAGGGGGTCAGCTGGACTTCCGGCGATCCGGACATTGCCACCGTTGATGCTACGGGCAAGGTCAGCGGCGTCAGCGAAGGGTCGGCCACCATTACGGTGACCACCACCGACGGCAATAAAACTGCGGCCTGTGCCGTAACGGTATCCACCAGCTTTGCGGTAATCAAAACCGCCAATGGCATTGGCATGATCACCGGGATGAACGGCAACAGCACCACGATTGAGATCCCGGAAATGATTGACGGGTTAATCATTACCGCCATCGGGGCGGAAGCTTTTAAAAATTGTTCTTTTTTGCAGGAGATCACCATTCCGCAAACGGTGACAACGATTGGCAGCGAAGCCTTTGATTATGAAGCGGGAACAGCACCAGCCAGCCGCTGCTATATCTTCCGGGGCGATGTGCCGACGATTGGTGCCGGGGCGATTCCGACCACGCCCACCCCGACGATTAAGTATTATAGCAACTATCACGGTTATGATGACTGGACCGGCTGTACGAAGGCGCATATTTTAGCAGCACCGAATCTGGCTGCTGTAACAGTTATCAATAGCCATAGCTCGTCAGTGATTGTTCACTGGCAACCGGTCAGTCATGCCACCGCTTATGATATTTATTGCAGTGAAACAGCGGGTTTGTATGGGTATGAGTACGTGTCGGTGGCGGGTGATGTTTTTGCGACGCCTATTTCCGATTTGGATAGCAGCAAAAGCTATTATTTTGCTGTCAAAGCCCGGGATGACTATGGGGAATCGCTGCTGTCCAATCAAATGATGGCAAACTTGAATATTCCGGTCACCAGGGTGACAGTTTCTAGTGAAACGGCGACTCTGATCCCAGGTTCCACAACCAGGTTAGAGGCACAGGTGGAACCATTCAATGCCGCCAATAAAACCATCTACTGGGGTACCAATAATAAGGACGTGGCGACGGTGGATATAAGGACGGGTGAGGTGACCGGCCGGGCGCCGGGAACCGCCGAGATTGAGGCGTTGGCCGATAATGGTGTTAAGGGTACCTGTACGGTAACGGTCAAGCCGGTGCTGGAGACGTTGGTCGAGGACGATCAGGTGACCATTACGAAGTGTAATGGAAATAGTACGTACGTGACTATTCCCGCCCAGATTGAGGGCAAACCGGTGGTGGCCATCGGTGCCGGGGCGTTTCAGGGATGCGAGTATCTGAAACGCGTGACCTTTGATGGCAGCTCCCAGCTGGCGGCCATTGGCCCCCAGGCGTTTCAGGGCTGTAACAGTCTGGAGCAGATGGCGCTGCCTGGCACGGTTAGAAGCATTGGTTCGGCAGCCTTTGCCCAATGCGGCACATTGTCCAGCATGACGCTGGGGGCAGTTGAGACCATTGGGGACTATGCATTTTATGAGTGCGTTGCCCTGACTGACCTGCTTATTCCCAATTCGGTTAGCCAGATTGGGGAGGATGCCTTTCTTTACTGCAGCGGTCTGAAAACGCTGAGTTTTGACGGCAATGCCCCGACCTTAGCGGGCAACGCCGGCCTGCCGGCAGGCGCGACCATGGCCTATTATGCCGGCGCCACCGGCTTTGATGCTGCACCCTGGACGACCGGCGGCTATGTGCTTAAATATCGCAATGCCTGCTTGACCACGACCACGGTGATGGCCAATACCGCCAGCTTCAGCTTTGCGGCCCAGACCGGGGCGAGTAACCTGACCTTGCAGCAGAAAATTACCGGGGCCACCGAGTGGACGTCAGCAAATCTGGCGGCCCCGCTGGATGCCAGCTCAACTTGTGCGACCGCCACCACGCTTGTGCCCGGCACCCACTATGACTTCCAGCTGCTGGTCACCGACGGGGATACCCCCGGGCTGTCCAATTTCCTTAGCCTGACAACCCCGGCGGCGGTGGACACGGTTGCCATCATGCCAGCAACCTTAAGTCTCAGTAAGGGGGGCACGTACAGCTTAAGTGCCACCGTCAGTCCGGCGGATGCCAATCAAGGTGTCACCTGGAGTTCCAGAGATTCCGAGGTGGTGGCGGTGGATCCAGACACCGGGGCGCTAAGCGCAGTCAGCGCTGGCACGGCAACGATCACCGCCACGACGGTTGACGGCAATCAAACCGCCACCTGCGAGGTCACGGTGCTGCCCTATCAGATCAGTGTAGCCGCTGAGCAGGTGACAATCACCAAATACCTGGGCAGTGACAGCAGCGTTACCATCCCGGCGGTCATTAACGGCCTGCCGGTGGTGGCCATTGGCGAGGCGGCTTTTGAAGGACTAAGCGGGGAAACCAAAACCCTGTCAACCCTGATCGTTGAAGATCGCACAGTTTCGTTTGTGGTTGGATTAAACGCATTTAGAAATCAGCCGCTGACAAGTATTACGATGCCGGCCAATATGGTTATTATCGGTGAAGCGGCAACGATAGGAAGCAATGGTAGTGGCTTTATGGAGACTTACCAGGCAAATGGAGACGGCACCTACATCTGGTCTGACGGCTCCTGGCGCAAGCAATAAACCACGCCGACCGAGGCTATGGCCGTGTGTTTATCTATCATAATAGTGCCCCCTCTTTTTACAGTAGCCGGGGCTTTCGCGGTTTACTAAAGGTTAGAGCACATTACCTGAGGGTGAGCAGGCAGACGTAGGGTCCACTATTTCTTTAAGCCCGAATAGAAACCGGTTTTAAAGATTATTCGTTGTGACATGGGGACGTTTTGGAACCTGTAAAAAAGTCGAAAACATTAGATCAATCACCATCCCCACGATGTCTCTCGCGGTTAAATATAGGCAGCCTATTTGATATTAACGAAATAAAAACAGAGCCAGGTGGATTACCGGCTCTGTTTTTTTAAGCTTTCTTTATTATAAGCGTTTATCTGGCGGATATGAACTTAATCAATTCCTTCAATTTTCTGCTGATAAAACTCCCGGGGAATTTCATCAGCAAATTTGGTTAAGATTACTTCCGTTTCGTCGCTTGGTTAGATGTCTGATTGCTTCTGGTGGTATGTCAAACGACCTAATCGGTAACGACAACTTCTACAACTTTTATTCCTTCACCTGCGAGACCAGAGGTTATCATCTTACTGTCTTTAATATCGACATAAAATGTATAAGTTCCTGCTGTTGGAGCCCGGTAGGTAAAGGTCGGGGTGCTTGAAAATGAACGGATCATTTTAGGCTCACCGTCATCTTTTTTGACATAGAATTTATACTGATAGCGGCCGATACCATACTGTCCCGCCGCCGTCAGTTTAACACTGCTGCCGGTCTTGATGGCTGTCTTATCGGGGCTGAAGGTCTTAATCGCTGGTTTGTTGACGATTGTATAGTTGATGATCTTTTCAGCTGTATTGGTATCGTCATCAATATTTTCTGTATCCGTCACAGTCAGTTTGAATTGATAGGTGCCTGGTTTTTCGATATCACTGAATGTTACCGTTGGTTCTGATTTGTCTCCCGTAATGTTTGTTGTTATTGTTTTACCCTTATCATCGACATATGAATAAGAAAAATCATATTCATAGGTTCCACTGCCACCTTTGGCTGCGGCGCTTAAAACGATGTTTGTATCGACATATTGTTTTAATGAAGGGCTGGCCGTAAAACGGGTGATGATCGGTTTGTCGGCGACATCATAGTCTTGGTAAACCGCATTGGAATCAGCTTCTTCAACTTCAGTTTTATGACCATTGCCATCAATCAATTGAACTTTGAATTGATAGGTACCGGCTTTCGCGAGTCGGTAAGTTATCGACTTGGATGTGGTTGGGATGCCGATTTCTTTCCACTCTGTTACATCAACACCATCTATTGCCAAGGCATCAAATTGATAATAAAACTGATATTTGTAGGGCGTTTTTCCGCCGCTGCCGTTGGCGGTCAGTTTAATTGTCGTGCCAATATTTTGGGGAGCGGCCTGATCAACGACAAGACTGTCAACCGTCAGGGTTCCCAGCACCTTGTAGCTGGCAATTTTGGCGGTTTTCAGGGTGTCATTCGCATCGATGACATCCACAAAGAGGGTATAGGTGCCGGGGGCTTGCGGTTTAAATTCCGCCGTTTGAATTCGTTCAATCGTATCAGTTAACGTTGCGATTTCACCGGTTTCAGTACCCATTTTCCAGTAGAACCGATAATCGAGCTCACTGGTTTTATCCGTACCGGTGTCTACCGTCGCCGTCAGTGTAACCTTGTCCTTATCGTCATCGGCGTCATCGTCGTCCTGATATACGGTTTGACTTGCTTTATCCACGGTTAATGCAAGCGTAAACGGATTGATGAAGTCAAAATCGATGGTATATGGTTTTGTTTCTATTCCATTGGCATCCTTTATTACCACCTGATAAGTATAGGTGCCGGCTTCACGTTGTGTTTCTTCGGTATCGCCATTTTGATCGATGACGTAATTTTTTGTTGGATCACTCGTAATTGCCGTAAACTCGGTTGCTTCTGGCAATTTTTTAGAAAATTTATAGGTATACGGCGCCTGGCCGCCCGTAGCCTTAGCGGTTAGTTTGATTTCGGTATTGGTATTCTGGCCCGATGGTTTGCTGGTTGTCAGGCTTTTTACAGCAAAGGCTTTATAAACCGTAAATTTTTGTAAGCTAAAGGCTGGGCCGGTTAAATCATCGTTGTCCGTGGCGGTGACATAAAAGGTATAGCTACCGCTGGCAGGCAGCGTAAATGTCGCTTTTTCATCGTCAGCCGTTCCATCCTCATCCAATTCATCCGTGATAATAGTTGTTTTAGCACCGATCTTATAGGAGAAGCTGTAGATCAGATCTGCTTCGGTATCTGCTGGTGTTGCCGTTAAGGTGATCTTCTCACCGGCATAGGAACTGGTCACCTTGGCATCATCTGCATCGGTCACCGTCAGGCCGGTAATAATGGGCGGATCGGTGACGTTAACAACAATTTTCTTATCCAGTCCATTGGTACTGACCGTTCCGTTTTTATCGGTTATCTCCACATAAAAGGTATATTCTCCGGCTTCACCAAGTTTCTGGCTAATCGTTTTTAACTTGGCATCGATCGCCTCAATCGGATTTTTCTCCGTCGTTGTTGTTCCATCGTCAAAATCATAATAAAACGCATAGCTATAAGGCCCGACACCGCCCTTACCGGCTGCCGTCAGCTTAATGGTATCATCTTTGATCAGGCCGGTAGGCTTATCTGCTTTTAAACTGGTGACTTCGACCCCGGCCAGAACCTTGTAACTGGTAATTTTCTGTTTAACTGTGGTCACGCCATCGGAGACTGCCACCTCAAAGGTATAGTTGCCTGCGGTTGTGGGTTTGTATTTGCAGATACCTGAGGTAATCTGAGTCAAATCAGCACCTGCAGAATCGCTAGTTAACAACTTACCATTAACATAAAACTGATAATCGAGGGAATTCTTTTCGCCGGTTCCCTCTGTCACGGAGGCTTTCAGGGTAATCGCCTGTCCGGCGTAAACAGCACTGCCTTTGGCCGGGTCCGCGGTAAAGCTATCAATCACCGGTGGATTCGTAATCCGATAATCAATTAACTCTGCAATGGCTGGGTCTGCGGGGTCACCATTGGCATCCGTCACCTTAACCAGCAGATTATACTTGCCGGTTTTTTCCGGATCGTCGATGGTAAAAGTTGTAGTTTTAGTTTCGGATGCGCGTTGCAAAACCTTGGTTTCGCCCTGATATTCGTATTCAAATTCAAAGCTATACGGGGCCTCACCGCCGCTGGCAGTGGCCGTTAGCTTTATATCAGTGTGGATTTTCTGGCCGGATGGTTTATCTGCTTTAAGGGTCACCTTAACGGGTTTTAACACGACCAGGCTGGTGGTCTTTGTCGCTGATAAATTGTCAGAATCGACTGCTTTGACCGTAAAATTGTAGGTACCCGGGCTGTCTGGCGTAAATTCATAGCGGTCCTCGGACTGGGTAATTGTTTTAATGGTTTTTGAACCGTTCTTAATCGTATAGGTGTATTTGATCGCATCGGCTACGGTACCCGTACCTTCTGCCAAATCCACTTTCAGCAGAATCGAATCATTGACATAGGTCGCTTTTTCCGGATCACTTCGATTTGTAGCCGTGAAATCTTCAATTACCGGGCCATTGACAACGTGATAGTTATCAATGGTTTTTTCAACGGTCTTGGTGGTTTCATCTTCAAGCCCCTCGTTATCCTTAATTGTCACGATAAAGGTGTAGATGCCCGGAGTCTCCGGAGTAAACTCAACGGTGTTTGCGGCGGGCTCTTTTTCAACCGCAATGGGAATTGCGGCACCGCCGGCTAATTGATACTCAAATTCATAGGTGTACGGGGCTTTTCCGCCACTGCCGTTGGCCGTCAGTTTAAGGGTGGTGCCAACATTCTGGCCGGATGGTTTATCAACCGTAAAACTTTTGGCCGAAACGGGAGCCAGTACCGTTAAATTGGTTTTGGCAGTTGTTTTCAGATAATCTTTATCGGTAATTTCCACCAGCAGGGTATAGCTGCCGGCGGTAACCGGTGTAAAGGATACCTGGGCATTGTGATCGACAATGGTGGGATTTTTAATTTCCACCTTTTTCGCCGAACCCAGCTGATAATAAAAACGATAGCTAAGGGGGCTGGTGCCACCATCAACAACAGCCTGAAGCGTTACGGTTTCATTGACATAATGGTTGCTATTTTCATCCGGGTCGATGGTTAAAGTTGCCAGTGGGTTGTCTCTGATGAGATATTCAAGCGCCGTCGATGTTGTCTCGGCCTCAGCTTCAGTCGCATCGGTTACGGTAACTTCAATACTATAGGTGCCGGCCTCGGTAAACTCGATGGTGGCAGTATCGGCTGTTGATTCAATTATTTCGCCGTTAAGTGTAAATTCATAGCTGTATGGCGCAACGCCACCGGTTGCGGTTGCGGTAAATACGACCGTCGTGTTGCGTTTTTGCGGGGATGCTTTATCCGCTTTTAAGGTAACCGTCAAATCTTCGGTTGCTGCGGTGGTGATGCTTTCTTCAGCCGCCAAATTTTGGCCACCTTGTACCTCCGTGTTGGGTGCCGCTATTTCCGGCTGAATCTCCTGAGACGGGACTGCCGCGTTGGGATTGTCATCACCCGGTATTGCCTCACTCAATTCTACCGCATCAACCGTCTCTTTCGGAAGCGGTTCAGCGACTTGCTGTTCTTCCGCCAGAACATTAAACGGAATTGAGCTCACCAGCATCAGGCATACCAAAAGTAGACTGATACCTCTTTTTAACTGTCTTTTCATCAATTCTCCCTCTTTTCCTAAACTCAACCAGGTATTATCGTTTTTATGAAGCATTCAATTGTCAAAGTTTCTTGAACCTGTATTAAATCTAACTTAACACATCTTAGCAATAAGTGCAACAAAAAAACCGTAAAATGGTTAATTTTGTGGCCGTCTGTTAGCAGTTTGCAGTTGCGAAAAGGATTTGATTGAGCTAGGAGATGAAAAAAAGTCGCTGTGACAAAGAAATTTGGATTTTGCAGGAATTTGATGACTTCACGCGAGCTGCTTTTTGTAGTAGAATAAACAAAAACAAGGAGAGTAGAAATGATTTCTTATCGCAAAGAGTTGCATTTTAATTTACCAAGACGAAGAGGATTGGTCAATATTACCAGAGATGTTGAAAAAACGCTGGCAGAAAGTGGCATAAAGGAAGGGCTTATTTTGATCAATGCGATGAATATTACGGCCAGTGTTTTTATTAATGACGATGAGAGTGGCTTACATCAGGATTATGAGCAATGGCTCGAAAAACTGGCACCAGAAAAGCCGTATAGTCAGTATCGTCATAATGGTTATGAAGATAATGCCGATGCTCATTTGAAGCGTACGATTATGGGCAGAGAAACAGTGGTGGCTGTCACCGCCGGCAAGCTGGATTTTGGTCAGTGGGAACAGATCTTTTATTTCGAATTTGATGGCAAACGGGATAAGCGGGTGCTGGTCAAAATCATTGGCGAGTAAAGCGATTTGAAGGCTATAATCCGACCGGCAAAAAAGGAGACAACAATGGCAACCAGCAAGAATCAACAGTCCTACAAAAAAACCTGTAAACCATTGGTTTTGTGGATGATTTATGCCGGGGAATATGTCTATTGGATTAATAGCGGACCCAGCTTTGCGGAAGCGAAACAAGCCGTCAGATAAGTGAAAAGACGAAGTGAAGCAACGACGCCATGTCATGCCCATGTCATATATCTGCGCTGATTTTTTATAACAACGTTCTTCTCATTTGGACAACAACACCAAGAATGGTGAGCTCAGTTGCGCCTGCCGGGAAAGGAGAACGGAGCTTATGAACGCCTGCCTGAAGACCATCGCAACCCGCAGCCAGCAGTCCTCTGACGCTGATCCCCGGGATTATATCAAAGACGGGTTGCTATACTGCCATAAGTGCCATACGCAAAAAGAGGTGGTACTGCCTTTTGTCCCCGAGGCGCGTAAGCAGACCTGTCTCTGTGAATGTGGGGAACAGGAACGGGACGATCAAAAAAAGCAACAGGAACTTAAAGACCGGCAGCATTACCTTGAAAATTTGAGAACCCGGGGCATCCAGGATGCGGCCCTGCGGGCGTGCAGCTTTGAGCAGTCCGACGGCAGCAACCCGGAAAACATCAAAATTGCTCAAATCTATGCCGCAACCTTCAGCGAAACTTTTTATCCTCAAGGCAGCGGCCTGCTGCTGTGGGGAGATGTTGGCACCGGCAAGAGTTATGTGGCCGCCTGCATTGCCAATGCTTTGATCAACGAGGGGATTCCGGCCCTGATGACCAGTGCGGCCAAGATCAATAACGAATTATTTAATCAGCTGGATAAGAACAAGTATCTCGAAACGCTTAATTATTACGAGCTGCTGATTATTGATGATCTGGGGGTTGAACGCAAAAGCGACTTTGCCCTGGAGAATCTCTTCACCGTCATTGACGAGCGCTATAAGAGCAACAAACCGCTGATTATTACCACCAATCTGACCCTGGAGCAGATGGAGACTCCGGCACAAATAGCCCATAAACGGATCTATGACCGGATTCTGGAAAAATGCACCCCGCTGGCCTTTGACGGTAGCAATAAGCGCCAGGAAAAGCGGCTGATTAATTTTGAGGCCGCCCGCCAGCAGTTGGCGGTTGCGAAAAGGGATGTGTAGGACGGATCGGACAAACGAAAGAACGTCTGGAATTGCGTTTCGAGGAAGCCAATGTTCGTTGAGAATCATATTTCTAGCAGGGTCTGGGGGAATGTGACAAATGAAACAAAACGTCCCCGATGTCTCATTATACGTCTTTGCTAGAGGTCAACGCGTATATTTAATATACTCACCGGAAATGGTTGAAATGGGACAAATGGTGCACCAGGTGCGCGGCTTGTAAACCAGCGACAAGATCACACCGATAAACGTGGTAGTCAGCATCATGGAATAAAAACGGTAGGACAGATGCGTCAACCAGGCTGGTAGCCTTTCAAAGATGATCAATTGAGGCATTTCAAATGGCAGGGGAATCACAATCAGAAAACGCAGGTATTCCAAAGCGGGTGAAAAGTCTAGTCCAACACGAATGGTGGACATGGTGATAAAGAATAGGCTGATGCCAAAATAGATAAGCATAATCCATTTCATCTTACCCTTGATAAAAAAGGCTGGCGTTTTCAACGAAAATTTCGAAGTAAGTTTGCCGGTCGTGCTCAGCAGGCTGGCCCGGGGGCAATAGCCTTGACACCAGGTTTTTTTGCGGTTTTTAAATAATAAAATAAAGGGTAACGTCATGCAGACGAGACCCAAAATGGCAAAGTGGATATTGACAAATCCCAAAGCAAAATAAGTCAGTACCAAGAGGAATAAGAATCGATTATTTTTCATACAACAGCACCTTTAATTTAAAGCGAAGAACTGATCATAAAACCAAGAATGGCGCCATAAATCGCAGTGCGATGGGGTTTGGCAGTAATGGGGCAACTGCCGTTGGGGCAGCCAACCAGTTTGTAATAGAGAAGTCCCAATGCGCCACCAACAAGTGAGCCGATTATTATTTTAATATACATTTTATACCTCCGAATAAAAAATTGATAAATCAAGTGAATGTTTCTTATTGTATCAAAGATTTTATGTGAGAACGGTGATTAGATCACAGTAACCATAACATGGAGATTGGTTTATCGGTCGTTCTGATTTTGCTGTTGGATATAACATCCTTTGGGGCTGACGATGAATAAAGGTTTTGCAGCATTGTGCTGCTAAACAAAAGGAGCTATATTATGAGTAATTATACAAATGAAGAATTGAACGCAGCACTTCGGGAAGTATCTTCAACGATCAGCAAATGTGAAAAGATCCATGGCAAATTTGCGGAAGGAACCGCTCAGTATTCACTGCTTAGAAATAGAATCAAAGCAATGATTATCTCAAAGTTATTGATCGAAAACGAAATTTCCAGCAAAAAACAGGCGACTAGGGATCAATCCGATGATACGGTAAAAAAATTGGATCTTGATCGAAAAAATGTTATGGAGCAGTATACCAAAATAGAATTAGCAGAAGCACTCAGACCAGTGGTTTCGGTGATCAGTAAGTGTGAAAAAGCACAGAGTAAATTTGCAGAAGGAACCGTTCATTATCGCCGTAATAGAAATTTAATCAAAGCAATGGATATTTCCAAAGTTTTGATTGAGGGTCAGCTTGATCTGATGGAATAAGTGTCACTTTGACATCGTGGCAATTCTGAAAAAGCAATTTTAAATTTTAGCATAACCGTCTATAATGTAGTTAAGAACGATGAGATGGAGGGTATGAAATGGGCGCAACGGCAAGAGTTTTATACACGCCGGAAGAAATAGCAAAAATGGGAATAAGAAACTTTGTCAATGCTGGTTTAAAAAATGTTCGGAACAATGACCGCTACGGTTTTGATGAAGTTTTTGATGAATTGGAAAACCGGTATCAACGTTCTGAACGATGAAGTTGTTTAACCAGGATCGTTATATAAAATAAACCCAAGTTTTTAAACCAGGGTTTCAGACTAAAAACAGAGGTTCGGTAATCCCGGCCTTTTTTAATTTTTTGAGTTCAGTAAAAAAAAAGCCTTTTTCTCGGGTTCCGAAACGTCTCAACTGTTTTGGGTGAATCATATTTTTAGAGGGGCTGGGGAAATGTGACAATTGAAACGTCCCCGATGTCTCGCCCGATGTCTCGAAACGTCCCCGATGTCTCCCCCGATGTCTCCCATTCTACCATTTTTTTAAAATGCGTTTAGAATAAAACCAAGTAACATTGAGGATATGTTTGACACTGGGCCCTAGTAGCACCTTTGCATTGTCCCCTGTTACTTTTTTACTGGTTTCTTTGGCCACCTTCGGGTGTTTTTTTTTGGTTGCTTATGTTGACTAAAAGAGAATGCTGACAAAAATTCCATAACCTACCTTTATCTTCTTAGGAATGGAATAGTCGGAACTATAGAACTAAGCTGAAAAATAATATCATTGTATATGTTGAAACCCAGGAGTATAATCAGAAGTAGATTAAATATTAAGAAAAGTTGTAACATATAGAAAATTAATTGGATTTGGAAGGTGGATATAGCATTGGAAAGCACCGATAAAGTAATCAGTCTATTTAAATATATCAAGGAATTGTATGGTCAAAAGTATCAGATTGTGACAGATGTAAAAAGTCAACAATGGTATAAATTGATCAGTGATATTCCCCAAGATGATGAGTATATCAATTTGAATTTTCTGGATAGAACAAGTGATGATGAAGAAGATACAGAAGGCCAAAGCATTATTCTAGAAGTACAGAAACCCGAATTTGACAGTTGTCCAGTGATCCCGAAAACCATAGAAAATTGGGTTGTAGATGGCTGGCAGCGATTTGCGAATATGGTTGTAAAAAAGGAACACCAGGGAAAAATAATTAATGATGTTATGAAAGTGGAGCATTTTACTGATGATCCAAACAGAGTCCAGGACTATAATAAATGGTTAACGTTGCGTGAACAATGGATTCAAATACAACAGAAAATCGATAAAATACGACGGTTTTTTAATGAGCTTTATTTTGTTTATAGCGATTTGGAAAATGATTCTGAGATTATTGAGTTAATGGTTGGACAAGGGCTGCTAAGTTGTACCACAGAAAATTCGACAAGAATTAATCATCCCATTTTATTGAAAAGAGTTTCAATGGAATTTGATTCAGGTAAAAATATTTTAAGAATCGTAGATTCTAATGTTGATCCTGAAATATACACCATGCTTTTACAACGAATTGATTTTATTAATCATGCAGCCGTTAAAGCAACAAAAGAAGAATTGGCTGAAAAATTCTATCATCCCCTTGATCGAAATGATACACCTGATTTTCTGAAGAGCTTTGTTCATCGTCTCCATTCGGAAAGTAAATATACAGATGATTTGAATGATGTTCTGAATGACTATGAAAAAATCATTGTTTACAACAATCCTGTCTTTTTCATCAGAAAAAGAACTGGCGGAGTTGAGAAGGCAATCGAAGAGATCATCAGACAAATTGAAGAAACAGGTGAAGTGTCAGGTCCGTTACTGAACTTAATTGGAGAAAATGTTTCTCAGCTGACTGAAACAATGGAAACCTTAGATTTAAGTGAAAGTCTGGCCGCGATTAATGGCGAAGACAAGGATATTTTACTGTCAAAAGAAGCAAATCGTGAACAGTTGGAGATTGCTAAACAAATCGAAAACTATAATGCCGTACTCGTTCAGGGCCCTCCAGGAACCGGGAAAACACATACAATTGCTAATTTAGTGGGCCATTTTCTTGCCCAGGGTAAAAATATTTTAGTAACCAGCCACACCAAAAAAGCATTATCGGTGGTGAAAGAAAAAGTTGTCCCAGAACTTCAGAACCTTTGTGTTTCAGTATTGCAAGATAACAACAGAGACATGGAACGTTCGATAGATGGAATTACCGAATATATCTCATCCCACACTTCCCTGGAGTTGGCAGAAAATACCGAGCAACTAAAAAGAAGACGAGACCAGATTTTAAGCAATTTAGCTGATGTGAGGAAAAAATTATTTGCAATCAAATATAAGGAATATGAAAGCATCATTTTTGGGGGAAAGGGATACAGTCCTTCGGAAGCGGCTAGATTTGTTTTTGAGAATAAGGAAGCGCTTTCATATATACCAGGTAAAGTGGTTTTATATAAACCATTGCCAGTTTCAATGAGCGATTTGGAGCTCGTGTATAAAACAAATGATGAAATTACAATAAAAGAAGAAACAGAACTTGAAAATGAACTCCCAAATCCGAATAAACTTTTGTCGACTGGTGATTTTGAACGGTTAATTAAACGATATTTTGAAATTGAGAACGAATTAAATGACATAAACCGCACCCTAAAAAATGTCATAACAATTGACATGGTCACCCGTACAGCAACCATTAATGGCCAGCAACTTTGCGAAAATATCAAGCCAGAAAAAATAGAGCAACTGAAAAATTTGATCGGCAAAAATGAAAGTGCAAATTACTCGAGCTGGCAATTGCAAGCAATATTGGACGGTAAAAAAGGTGGCGGTTTCAAAAAAGTCTGGGAAAATTTATTAAATGCAATTGAGGATGCTTATAATTATGCGGGTGATATCGCAGAAATTACAATTGGGAAAAAGATAACCGGAAGTGCAAAGATCGGCGAACAAACGGTTAGTCTGCTAAAAGAAATAAAAAACCATTTGGAATTGGGAAAAAAATTATCCGGTTTTACATTGCTTATGCATAAGGACTGGAAAGAACTTTGTTCTGGCGTTATGATCAATAACCAATCGATTGAAACGGCTGATGATTGTGATGTTTTGATTTCGCTTTGTCAGCTGCAACTCAAAAGAAATTTGCTTGGCAATTTATGGACTGAATTAATTGCCAAAAATGATGGTGTCGCCTATTCAGAATTAGGCGATGAGCCGGAGCAAGTGGGAATCAGCTATATACCAAAGATCAAAGCAAGTATTGAATGGTACAAAAATACGTTTTCGGCTGTAAAACAATGCATCTTTGTAGCGGGTTTTAACAAAATGCTCATGAGAGAGGACGAAATTCATGGGTTGCCAATCGATGAAATAAGTTTTCTGATCAATGAGATTTATACAATATTTCCTAAGTATGTTAAAATTGCTGAATTGCTTTATATTGAGTTAACCAATCTCCACAAAAAGTTGGAAGATTGCATTCAAATATTGAACGACAAAGATGTCACGAATTCGTTTGTTTGTAAAGAGCTGCGAGAAGCAATCAAAGAAAAAAATAGTGAAGCGTATAAAAAACAGTATGAATTATTGAGTACGCTTTATACAAAATATTATTATCTTTCCGAACGCTTTAGAATTTTAAATGAAATTGAGCAAGGTGCGCCAGAGTGGGCAAATCTGATCAGAAACCGAGTGGGGATACATGGACAGGGAACCTTGCCGAAGAACCTTGAAGAGGCATGGAAGTGGAAACAATTTGCCGGGATTATTGACGAAATAACAGCGCAACCCTTTGAAGCGTTACAACGGAAATTAGTGGGGCTTAATGCAGAGTTGCGGACGGCCACTTCCAAGCTTGCAGAAAACTCCGCCTGGTATCATTTGTTGAACCGTATCGAAGGTGATATCAGTAAAAAACAGGCGCTTCAAGGCTGGAAAATGACAGAAAAGAAAATTGGAAAAGGGACAGGTAAAAGAGCTCCAGCACTGCGAAGAGAAGCACAGAAGTTAATGGTAAAATGCCAAACGGCGGTGCCGGCATGGATTATGCCGGTTAATAAGGCGCTGGAGACCTTGGATCCAACAAAAAACAAATTTGATATTGTAATTATTGATGAAGCAAGCCAATCAGATATCTCCGCTTTGGCAATTATGTACTTAGCAAAGAAAATAATCATTGTGGGAGATGATGAGCAGGTCAGTCCCTCAGCGGTTGGCCTTGATCAGGACAAAATGATTAATTTGGCTAAAATGACAATCAAGGGGATTATTCCGAATGCCCATCTTTATGACATGAACTCATCTCTTTATGATATTGCCAAAACAACGTTCCCCACCCTGATGTTAAAAGAACATTTCAGATGCGTGCCGAGTATCATTGGTTACAGCAATCGCCTTTCCTATGATTATAAAATCAAACCATTAAGAGATGACAGTCAGGTCCTGATTAAACCAGCTACCATAGCATATCGGGTAAATGGTGAACGACAGAGCAGGAAGAAAACAAATGATGTGGAAGCACAAACAATTGTGGCGTTGATGATGGCTTGTATGGAACATAAAGAATATGAAAACATGACTTTCGGAGTGATTACACTGCTAGGTGATGAACAGGCAAAAAAAATCAATAAACTCGCCATTGAAAATATTATGCCGGATGAATATGATAAACGGCGTATTTTATGTGGAAATGCTTCGAATTTTCAGGGCGATGAGCGTGATATTATTTTCCTGACTTTAGTTGACAGCAACGAAGGCGACGGCCCGTTAAGAATGGCCGGTGAAGGTATCGGTAAGTCGACTAAGCAACGTTATAATGTTGCAGTAAGCCGTGCGAAAGATCAGATATGGGTGGTGCATTCATTGGATGTTTCTAAAGATTTAAAATCAGGTGATATGCGCAGAGATTTAATTGAATATGTAACGGATCCAAATGCCTTTCAGGAGCAGTTAAAGAAAATAAAAGCAAAGGCCGATTCGCCTTTTGAAGTTTCCGTTTCAAAGGCCTTGGTCAAAAACGGCTATAAAATTGTTCAGCAATGGCCAGTAGGTTCGTATCGTATTGATATGGTTGCGGTTTGTCAGGATAAGAAAATTGCCATTGAGTGTGATGGGGAATTGTATCATAGTGGTGATGAAAAAATCCGTGAAGATATGGAGCGGCAGGCTGTGTTAGAAAGACTGGGATGGCGTTTTATTCGGATCAGGGGAAGTGAGTATTATGGTGAACCAGAGGAAACGATGCGTCGGGTTATGCGTGAACTAACTGAATATGAAATTGAACCCGAGGAAAGTCTAAGAATTGATGAGACGAGTGGCAGCGAGTTACAGCAGAGCGTTATTGCAGCGGCTGGAAGAATACTTCTGGAATGGGAAAAAGAAAAACTTGTTGACTGTGAAATGGAAAATGCACAAAATTTTGATAGACCCTACTTATCTGAATGGCATGAAATTGCTAATGAAAATGTTGTAAGCGGATTATTACATTAAAAATATGAAAGAAGGTAAAATTATGGACGAATTAGTTAGTATAATGCAGGATGTGCTATCAGAATTGCAAGGGATTAACTTGAAATTAGATGGTATCATGGGATATGGTTCAGATAATTCAATTACCGATATATGTGATAAATTGGATGATGTTCTTGGATATAGTGTAGATAACTCGATTTCTGATATATGCAGCAAATTAGAAGATATAAGTAGCTCGGGCATATATAGTTTATCAGATGTGTGTGACAAAATAAACGACTTAGAGGCAACTATCACGTTAGGTAGTAATTATTAATTTTCGATTCGTTAATAGTTTATTGTACGCGTTTTCAGTACACAACTCAAAAATTATTTTTGGACTGCGACTACAATCGATAAAGAGACTGTTTTGAGTTATAGATCAATAATATTGAAAGGGAGCATATGTTAAAGATTGAATTTTTATTTGAATTATTGAATAGCTTGTATTTAAATTAATGAGTGAAGAGATTAAAAAAATGTTATTAATCTTTGCGATATTAGTAGGATTAATAGTATTTTGTGAGCGACCAGAAATAGTAGCTTCACTTTTCGATTTATTATTCTGTAAAGATGGGGTGTTTGACAATGGTGTATTTTGGACAGCGCTTTCAGGAATAGCAACTTTTATGGTTGGAGTTGTAGCAATTTGGCAAACAAAAGTATTGAGAAAAAAAGATTTATTAGTTCAGAATAGTCTGATTCTTGTGAAAAAAGACAATGAAAAAATTGATTACACTTCGATATATCAACCAGCAAAAACCCTTGGTGAATTCCATTTCCATGGGCCAGATAAAAACACCTACTGCATTTATAGGAAAAATACAATTGATACAAGGTTAATATTAAACCTTACATTCAATACCTACAATAATAATTTCCCGGATCTATTCAAAATAAAACATCTGGAAATTAAAGAAGGCTATAATGGGGTTAATATTTTAAGTGATGATTTAATATTTCAAAAAGAAAGTGTGATAACGGAAATTCAAGATTATGACAAATTTTCGTGCAGAATCATTATTGTTGATGAAAACTTAAAAAAACTTTACAACAAGGAATTAATCATAAGTGCAAAAATTGTCTTTTGTAAAAATGTTGAATCGTTTTATGTTATTTCGGAATTTACATATATTTTTAAATTCAAAATAAATAGAATTGAAGATTTCAGATGGAAATCAAAAATTAATGATCTGATTTTAACCAAAACTAATGAGAGTATTACTAAAAAGATGTTCGAAATTTGATTTCTGAATGTTTTAGGGATGGAAGTTTATCAAGAAACAGCTTTCTTGCTATGACGTGAATAGCCATATATAATGCCAGTATCAACTGGCATGGAGGTGAACAAAAAGCAGCCCAAGTCATTGGTTCACGTGTCTTTTCGGCTAATTTACTTCACCTAACAAGATCATTTCATAATCAACCGGGCAACCAAGAAAATCGAGATCCAGATAAATATGGTATTTGTCGATTAAATTCAAAAAAGAATCAACCAGGGCTTTCTTATCCTCATTTTGGGTCAGCCGACGAATGATGACAATCAGATAGGCAAGAAAAGAATCGCTTTTTAAATCCGGGTATTTTTTAAGCGTAGCGATCCCCAGTTTTGGTGGAGGATTGTAGACCGAATTATAGAGACGGGCACCATGGGCGCATTTGTTCCGGAGATTAGATAAACAATGCAAATGATTGGATAAAATATCATGCCGTGTCGATAAAGAAGTGGCAATGGTTTCTTTGTCACTGATATACATCGCATGATACAGTTTTGATAGGTTGGAAAAGGACATGATCTCGACGCAGACCCATAAAGGCATTTTATTTTCGTACTTCTCACGGTGATGTTTGACGATTAACGAATCCTTATTGTAATTTTCTTCACGCTCGAGACTTTTGATGATTTTTTTGTGGCTGGCTTTATTAAAAAAATTCCGGTTTTCATAATGACCATCATGGGGTGGCAACTGACATTTGTTTAAGGAAAAGCCATAGGCGATGCGGGTGCGACAGAGGATTTCGATTTTTTCAAGATAAGGTTTTAAGAGGTTCCGCAATTCAGTGTCAAACAAATACAGACTGTGGATTTTATCAAAGCTGGTGCCGGACTGATAGCGGCTTTTTTGGGGGTCGATTCTAAATTGAAGGGCATAACCGGATAGGCGATAGTAATTTGCTTCGCTTAAAATCGACATAGCAGTTTCATGATCGGGAATTTCAACGCCGTTTTTCTTTAACCGTTCAATTTGATCTACATAACTTAAGGGTGGTTTTAATCCCATTCGATTTCCTCCAAATAAAAAGGGCCAGCATAAACGCCGGCCCTGGTCCCCGACAGGACGTAAAACGTCTCGGGCAACTCTGTTAATATCATTATACCATCAAAATTAGAATAATCAAGGTTTGGGACTGAAATAATTCAGTCTTTTATATTTGCCCTCTTCCCCCGCCGCCGGCTTCATTCTTCATGCCGGAGGCTCCCTGTGCGACAATGGCCACCATTACTGCGTCGTCTGCGTGCGGGCTGCGCTACCGCTCCACCCGAACTACTGATAGGTTCCGTTTTCCGCCTTCGACCTGGCCTGCCGGCCAGAGCGAGCGGCTTGCCATTACGTTGGGGATCCGCCTGAAGGAACAGTGCCCGACACCAACTTATAAACTTATTGGACTAAGTCAGCCAGGAGCAGAATCCAGCAGTCCTTCATCCCGGAGGCCATCACAGCCGCCGGTTTAGGCGTTTCATTTGGCCAATTCCTCAAAGGAAGCCTGATGTTTTTTAAAAAATCGTTTGGCAATGGCATCAACTGCGTCATTATCAATCACTTCTTCTTCCTGAAACTGGCTGAACTCAATCAGGTCATAGCGGGGGGATTGTTTTTTAAAAGGATAGCAGTGCAATTTTCATCCACAAGTCGGGCAACCTTGGGAAAATTCTGGTTAGCTTCGGTGATGGAAACCAACTAAAAAGAGTACACATAGGAGACGACGAAATGTCAAATCCAATACAATCGTCGAACAGGACAAGCACCAAGTAAAGCACCAAGTCGATTTAACAGGCGCACAGATAGACGTTTTGAAATCGCTTCAAGACAAAACGTTGTCGCGAAAAGAAAAATCGGAATGAACGGCGACTCCCGCTCGTTTAAACGACACATCGAACCGCTCATAGTGGCAGACCTCATTGAGATGACTGTCCCAGATAAACCGAACAGTCGCTTGCAAAAGTACAGGCTAACGGATAGTGGTAAATCAGCCATCACAGAAAATTAGAAAGCTTGTTTAAAACATAAAAAACCAGACTGTAATAGTCTGGTTTTTTTAATAATTTTTATATTACATGTGTCATACAACTAAAACCAATCTCAATCGAACTCGCTTAAAATCGCATGATATCGCTAACAAATAAGTCTAGCCTACTTACTTGCTTCCTCAATCGCCACCGCAACAGAAACGGTTGCGCCAACCATCGGGTTATTACCCATTCCGATCAGTCCCATCATTTCAACATGGGCGGGAACAGATGAAGAACCGGCAAATTGAGCGTCGGAGTGCATTCGGCCCATGGTGTCGGTCATCCCGTAGGAAGCTGGGCCTGAGCCCATATTGTCAGGATGAAGGGTTCGGCCGGTACCGCCGCCGGAGGCAACGGAGAAATATTTCTTGCCTTGTTCCAGGGCTTCCTTTTTATAGGTGCCGGCAACAGGGTGTTGGAAACGGGTCGGGTTGGTGGAGTTTCCGGTGATGGAAACATGAACCCCTTCGTGATGCATGATGGCAACGCCTTCTTGCACATCATTCGATCCGTAACAGTTAACCGCAGCGCGTTCGCCATCGGAATAAGGTGTTTTTGAAACGATGTTAAGCTCGCCGGTGGCAAAATCATAATCGGTTTTGACATAGGTAAAGCCATTGACTCGAGAAATAATCAGCGCGGCGTCTTTTCCCAAACCGTTTAAGATAACCCGTAAAGGTTTGACTCGAACCTTGTTGGCTGAGCGGGCGATGCCGATGGCACCTTCAGCAGCAGCAAAGGATTCGTGGCCGGCCAGGAAGGCGAAACATTCGGTGTCTTCTCTTAAGAGCATGGCGCCGAGGTTACCGTGACCTAAACCAACCTTACGTTGTTCGGCAACCGAACCGGGAATACAGAAAGCCTGTAAGCCTTCGCCGATCACTTCGGATGCATCGGCAGCATTGGTAATGCCGCGTTTAATGGCCAGGGCAGCACCTAAGGTGTAAGCCCAGCAGGCGTTTTCAAAACAGATGGGCTGAATGCTTTTAACAATGCCAGCCACATCAATGCCTTTTTCATCACAGATAGCTTTTGCTTCTTCTAAAGAGGCAATGCCGTTGGCAGCTAAAACTTCTTCAATTTTAGCGATTCTTCTTTCATAACTTTCAAATAATGCCATGTGATCTCCTCCTATTCTTTTCTTGGATCGATGTATTTGACTGCATCGTCGAATTGTCCGTATTTACCAGAAGCTTTTTCCAAAGCAGCTGCTGGCTCAACGCCGTTATTGATACTTTCCATCATTTTTCCAAGATGAACGAAGGAGTAACCAACAATCTCGTCGTTTTTGTTTAACGCCAATTTCTGGATATAACCTTCGGCAATTTCAAGGTAGCGAGGTCCTTTGGCAAGGGTACCATAGGTAGTCCCAACCTGGCTTCGTAAACCTTTGCCCAAATCTTCAAGTCCGGCGCCAATTGGCAGTCCGCCCTCAGAGAAAGCCGTTTGGGTACGGCCATATACGATTTGTAAAAACAATTCCCGCATTGCGGTGTTAATTGCATCACAAACTAAATCCGTGTTAAGTGCTTCTAAGATCGTTTTTCCTGGCATAATTTCAGAGGCCATCGAAGCTGAATGAGTCATTCCCGAACAGCCGATGGTTTCAATCAGACATTCCTCGATGATGCCATCCTTTACATTAAGGGTCAATTTACAGGCGCCTTGTTGTGGGGCACACCAGCCAATACCATGAGTTAAACCGCAGATATCGGTTACATCTTTTGCCTGAACCCATTTTCCCTCCTCTGGGATTGGGGCACAACCGTGGTTTGCATTATTACCAACGGTACACATTCTTTTAATTTCGTGAGAATATTCCATTCATTAATCTCCCTTCAAAAAATTACTCCTTTAATTATAAACTTTAAATTTCAAAATAAACAGGTAATATTTTGTCATTTTAAAGAAACGGAGAAAAATACCCGAATTGGACAAAAAGTTTAATTGATGAAATGGAGAAATCGATGTAGAATAGGGCAAGAACCTAAAATAGGTGAATTTTATCTTTGGTTCGGGAACTTATCTTAAAAATTAATTAAACATATTGATACATATTTGGTCGATTAATCCGCGGATTGATTGAGAAGGGATGTAAACGAATGGAATTGAAAAACAAACTTAGCCTGGGAGCAAAACGAGTGGAGTACTTAATGGAAGAGTATTTCAATCGTGAAAAAACACTGGGCTTTTGTAAGGCATGTCCAAATTTTTCTAAGTATTGGTCTTGTCCTCCTTACATATTTGATGAAGCAATCTTTTTAAAACAGTTTAAATATATGCATATTATCGGCAGACAGATGGAGGTCCCCCGGGAAGATCTGCGGAATGTTCGCGATCCCGAGGCGGTTAAAAACTATTGTACCGATAAGCTCCAGGCGATCAAGGTGATGACCTGGAAAACGCTGCTGGAAATTGAAAATGAGGTGGATGGGGTGATCGGCCTGATCCCCGGCAATTGTCCGATTTGTGAAACCCAGGGAATGGAATGTGCCCGAAAAATAAATCAACCCTGCCGTAACCCCAAACTGATGCGCTTTTCATTGGAGTCGTTAGGCTTTAATGTGGCAGATCTGCTAAAATACGAGGTCGGGATGACGATCAAATGGGGCGACACCTACCGCCTGCCGGAGGTGCTGACGTCGGTGTCGGCGATCCTCTGCAATGAAGAAATTCCCAAGGAGATCCTGAAGAAATATTTCCCGGATAAAAAGAAAAGCTGGGAAAAGAAGGATCAGCGAAATCCCGAGACGGAATTTCATACCTCGGAAACCATCAAACCGGAAGAAACCATTCACGGTGGCAGTGCCGCGGTACTGGCCAAGGCCAAAATCATCGATGATGAGATCCCACCTTATCGACCGCAGAAAAGCTGGGTTGGCTACAAGGCGGAAAAAAATCCTGAAGATGATGCCATGAAAAAGGGCTACACCGTCACGATTCAAGGTGAAGAAGAGCTGATTCCGGAAAAAACAGCGGAAGAAATGGAAGCTGAAAAAATCTATGATGAAGATGCCGCCCCGGAGGTCAAAGCGGAAGAAGCGGCCGTGGCAGCGGTTGTCGAAGTAGCGCCCCCTGAGCCGGAAATGGTTGAAGAAGAGGATGATAGCAAGTATCAATGGCTGGGCTTTAAAGCGTCGCTGGATGACGACGAAATTGTCAAACGGCCGATCCCTAAAATGACCGAACTGATTCTGGATGGTGAAGAAGTGCCGGCGGATGAGGATACTCAGGAAGCGGCCGAAGTTGCTCCGGAAGTTGTTCCAGCCGAAGATTGCACCCCGTATTATGACAAAACCGATGGGGAAAAGGCAGCGGATAACGCAGCGGCAGAAGAACCGGCGGTCAGTTCGGCAGCAGTTGCAGAAGCGGTTGCGGAAGTTGTTGCCGAGCCAGTTGAAGACCCAGTTGAGGAAGAAGACGACTCCAAATATCAGTGGCTGGGCTTTAAGGCGCCGCTGGACGACGATGAACCGATCGTCAAAAAATCCACCCTGGCCAGCCTGGTTATTCCCGAATAAAATAAAATTGATGATCTAGATTGTGTTTGGGATGGGTGTATCGTCCCGGGCACAATCTAATTTGCGCTATGGCAGTCATCACCAGTTTTGATAAATAGACAATAATAAAACAATTTGAAGGAGAGAAATCATGTATTATTCAGCAGATATTGGCGTTATTGGCGGTTCAGGTCTCTATGAATTAAGTGCGGACGTAAAGAAAATTGAAGTGGATACCCCCTATGGCAAGCCCTCGGATGATATCAGTCTGGTCAAGGTGGGCGAAAAAACCGTGGCATTTCTGCCGCGACACGGCAAAGAACATACCTTGAATCCTTCCGAAATTAATTACCGGGCCAATATTTTTGCGATGAAAAGCCTGGGTGTCAAAGCGATTATTTCACCCTGTTGCGTCGGCAGTCTGAAATTTGACATGAAACCCGGGGATTTTGTAGTCACCGATCAGTTTATCAATATGACCTCTGGCCGTAAAGATACGTTTTTTGAAAAACCCAAGGTCAATCATATCAGCTCGGCCCATCCCTATGACCATAAGCTGCGTGTCATGGCCATGGAAGCCGCGAAAGAATGTGGCATTACAGCTCATTTCGGCGGCACCGTGATTGTTATCAACGGCCCCCGTTTTTCGACCGTGGCCGAAAGCCGGATGTTTGCGATGATGGGTGCCGATGTGGTTAATATGACCCAGTATCCCGAAGGTTATCTGTGTCTGGAACAGGAAATCCCGGTGGTGAACATTGCCCTGATCACTGATTATGATTCCGGCCTGGAAGGCCATCCCGATATTAAACCGGTCACCAATGAGGATGTTATCCGGGTATTAAATGAAAATACTGAAAAAGTTAAAGCGCTGATCTTTAAGCTCATCGATAAATTAGAGGTGTAGGCTTGAAACCCGTTTATTTAGAAGATGGGGAGCTGAAGCTGATTGATCAGACCAAGCTGCCCACCGAGTTTATTGTCCATGCTTATACCGATTATCGGAAAATTGCTAAAGCCATTGTCGATATGATCGTTCGCGGCGCACCGGCCATCGGGGTAACCGCTGGCTACGGTGTTTATTTTGGTGCGTTGGAATATCAAAATGAGCCAAAAGACGTTTTTTATGATAAAATGAAAGAAGTTTGCGAATTACTGGCGTCTACCCGTCCCACCGCCGTGAATTTATTCTGGGCGATTAAGCGGATGGAAGATGTGATGGCGGCCAATGCCGATAAACAACCGGTGGAGTTGGTTGCGATATTAAAGGATGAAGCTCAGGCCATCTGTGCCGAAGACATTCAGATGTGTCGGGATATGGGCAAACATGGTGCCGAGCTGATCCATCAGAACGATACCATTTTGACCCACTGCAACGCCGGCGCCCTGGCCACGGCTGATTACGGCACCGCCCTGGGCGTGATCCGGGCGGCCCACGAAGCAGGCAAAAATATTTCTGTCTATGCTGACGAAACCCGGCCTTTTTTACAGGGCGCCCGGCTGACGGCTTACGAGCTTCACGCCGACGGCATCCCGGTCACCCTGATCACTGACAACATGGCCGGCTGGATGATGAAGCTGGGTAAAATTGACGGCGTTATTGTCGGCGCCGATCGGATTGCGGCGAATGGCGATGTGGCCAATAAAATCGGGACCTATTCGGTGTCGGTACTGGCCAAGGCCCATGGCATTCCGATGTATGTGGCAGCACCGACCTCAACGATAGATTTTACCATGAAATCTGGCGATGAGATTGTCATCGAACAGCGGGACTGCCGCGAGATCAGTCATATCTGCGGCATTCAGGTGGCACCGGACGGGGTCGCCATGGAAAATCCGGCCTTTGATGTCACCCCCCACCAGAATGTGACGGCGATTATCACTGAAAAGGGTGTGGTTTATCCGCCCTATGACATTAATATACCTAAGCTTAAAGAATTCCCAAGCTGAAAGAATAAAAATAAAGCTAAAGGATGAATCATGAAAGTAAATATATTATTTCCCGTTCTCGATGAAGAACGGCGTCTGGAAAAGGGGATTTTAAAAACCCTGGTTTTCCTCAAAAAAAACAAGCTGTTTGATTATCAGCTGACCATCATCGATAACGGCTCCACCGATGCCACCGAGGCGATCAGCCGCCGGCTGTGCGAAAAGTATCCCGAGGTCCATTATCTGAAGACCCCACATCGGGGCGTAGGGGTGGCCCTGCGAACCGGTGCGGCGGACAACAGCTGTGAAGTGATTGGCTATATGGACATTGACCTTTCCACCAATATTGAGCATCTCAGACAGGTTAAGGATATTTTTGAAAACCAGCCGGAGATAAAAATTATCAAGGGCTCCCGGCTGATGAAAAATTCCACCGTGATGGGACGCAAGCCTTCTAGAGAATTTACCTCCCGGGGACTTAATGGCCTCTTGCATGTGGTGTTTAAAAATCAGTTTACCGATGCCCTCTGCGGCTTTGATTTTTATCGTAAAGAGACCTTTGATCAGTTGATTGCTGCTTCCAGCCAGGACAATGGCTGGTTTTATTGCGTTGAGCTGCTGCTGCGCGCCGAGCGCCTGGGCCTTGAAGTGCATGATATTCCGGTGATCTGGGAAGATGATTATGATACTAAGGTAAAGGTTGTTAAAACTGTGGTATCCTATCTCAAGCAGATTAAATTTTTAAAGTCAGAATTTATCAGAGAAGATCGTCAAAAGACTAAATCCTGACAGCAGAGGAGACAAGATGAAGGTACCAGCAAATAATTTACTACGACATTATCAAGAACATCAGCAAGAATATGAAAACAAAGCATTGGAAATTTTAAGAAGCGGCAACTATGTTCTCGGGAATGAAGTGGACCGCTTTGAAAAAGATTTTGCCAACTATATCGGCACCAATTACTGCGTCGGCCTGGGAAACTGTTTAGATGCCCTGTGGCTTTCTTTTCGTGTTTTGGGCATTGGCGCCGGCGACGAGGTCATTGTTCAGGCCAACACCTATATTGCCAGCGTGATGGGCATAACGATTAACGATGCCACCCCGGTTTTTGTCGAGCCGGACGCTTTCCATAGTATCGATGCGGATAAAATTGAAGCGATGATTACCGCCAAGACCAAAGCGATTCTGGTGGTCCACCTTTACGGTACCAGCTGCGAAATGGATAAGATTGTGGCGATTGCTAAAAAGCATAACCTTTATCTGGTGGAAGATTGCGCCCAAAGCCATGGCGCCACCTATCAGGGTCAGATGACCGGTTCGTTTGGCGATATCGGCTGTTTCAGCTTTTATCCGTCCAAAAATCTCGGCGCTTTCGGCGATGGCGGGGCCATTACCACCAACAGCCCCGAACTGGATCAGGCCTTTCGGATGTATCGTTTTTACGGCAGTGAGAAGCGCTATTATAATAAGGTGGTCGGCACCAATTCCCGGTTGGACGAGCTCCAGGCCGGGCTGCTTAACGTCAAGCTTCGTTATCTGGATCAGCTTAATGCTGACCGCAACCGCGTTTGCACAGCCTATCTCAACAAGATGAATAACCCGGTGATTGCGTTGCCTAAACTGCGGGACCAGGCCACCACGGTCTGGCATCAGTTTGTCGTTACCACCCCCTATCGGGATGAGCTGAAGGATTATCTGGAAACCGCGGGGATCGGCAGCATCATTCATTATCCGATTCCACCCCATTTGTCAGAAGCCTATGCCTATCTGAACATTGGCCGGGGCAGTCTGCCAATTACCGAAAAACTGGCGGATCAGGTTCTTTCGCTGCCATTGTTCTATGGGATGACTGATACCGAAATTGATGCCGTCGTAACCGCTATCAATGCCTTTGTGCCCAGGTTGCTGGAGTCATAAGATGACTGAGAATAGAAACGATTCGCACAAAAACAATTCAAATAAAAACAAATCCAACAAAAACACCTGGGACAAAATCATTATCGGCGCCGGTCTTTACGGCCTTTATGCGGCCAAGACCTGCGGCGAGCGGGGTGAGCGGGTACTGGTGCTGGAATGGGAAAAATCACCGTTTCAGCGGGCCACCTATATCAACCAGGCCCGGGTCCACATGGGGTACCACTACCCCCGGTCCTATGCCACGGCAATCAAATCGGCTCATTATTTCAATCGTTTTATCAAGGATTATGATTTCTGCATCCACAGTGAATTTGACCAGGTTTATGCCACCAGCGACAGTTTCAGCTGGACCAACCGGGAACAGTTTACCCAGTTTTGTCAGGCGGCGGAAATTCCCTGTGAAGAATTATTTCCTGAGAAGTATTTTAAAAAGGGACTCTGTGACGGCGCCTACCTGACCAAAGAATACACCTATGACGCCGGGATATTGGGGCAGTATTTTATCGATGCGCTGGAAAAGATGACTAATGTTGAAATCAAATATGGGGTTCGACTTCAAACCATTGATAAGGGCAGTGATGTCTATGCCCTGACCCTGGCAAGTGGCGCAGTCGCAGAAACCGGTTTTCTGTTGAATGCCACCTACGGATCAACCAATCAGATCCTCGATCTGGCCGGTTTTGAGCCGTTTAAGATTAAGTATGAACTGTGTGAAATCATTCTCTGTCAGCCGCAAAACAAGCTGCCCGAGGTGGGTATCACGGTGATGGACGGCCCCTTTTTTTCGGTGATGCCCTTTGGTAAAACCGGGTATCATTCCCTGACTTCGGTGACCTTTACGCCCCATGTGTCGTCCTTTGACAGCTTGCCCCAATTTAACTGTCAGGAAAAAAGCCGGGGCTATTGCAGTCCCCAGCAACTGGGAAACTGTAATGATTGCATTGCCAAACCGCAATCCGCCTGGCCCTATATGTCCAATATGGCCGAGAAATATCTAAAGGAAGATTATGGCTTTAGCTATGCCGGCTCGCTCTATTCGATGAAGCCGATCTTAAAGGCTTCCGAGGTGGACGACTCGCGGCCCACGGTGGTCCGCAAGGTCAGCGAAAAACCGACCTTTGTCTCGGTATTGTCGGGGAAAATAAATACGGTTTACGATTTGGATGAGGTATTGAAAAATGACTAGACAGCAAGAAAATAAAGGGGTTGCGCCGGATAAAGAAAAGAACTTTGTCTCGGCAGTGATCTATATTTATAATGATGAAGAACGGATCCGGGATTTTCTGGGAAAGATTAACGGGGTTTTAAACGCCAATTTTGAAAACTATCAGATTATCTGCGTCAATGACGCCTCAGATGATAACAGTCTGGCGGTCATCCGGGAGATTGGTAAAAGCATTGCCGGGACGGTCATCAACGTCGTCAATATGAGCTTTTGCCAGGGTGTCGAGCTGGCCATGAATGCTGGCATTGATCTGTCCATCGGCGATTTTGTTTTTGAATTTGACAATATGGTCATGGATTATGAGGCTGAGCTGATGATGGACGTCTATCACCACAGCCTGACCGGTTTTGATATTGTCAATGCTGCCCCGAAAAAATGCGGGCGCAAGACTTCCCGGCTTTTTTACACGGTCTTCAACCGTTACTCCCACAGCCCCCATCCACTGCGGACGGAAAACTTCCGGGTGTTGTCACGGCGGGCGATTAATCGGGTTCATTCGATGAGCAAGACGATCCCTTACCGCAAGGCGGTTTATGCCAACTGCGGCTTGAAGATCGACACTATTGAGTACGATAATGATAGCTCCTGCACCAAGGACTACGACAAGGAAACCCGCCATCAGCGCAAAGAAATGGCCGCTGATTCGCTGATCCTGTTCACCAACGTGGCCTATAAGATGACCCTGTTGGCGGCGGTCTTTATGATGGTGGCCACCTTTGGCATCGGCATCTATACCCTGGTCAGCTATGTTACCGAAGAAGTGGTGTCCGGCTATACCTCGATGATGCTGGTGATTGTCTTTGGCTTCTTCGGCGTCTTTGTGATTCTGGCCGTCATTATCAAATACTTATCAATGCTGATGGAACTGGTCTTCAGCAAACAGAAGTACACCATCGAGTCGGTGGAAACGATCAGCGAGTAGCCTGCTTCCCGGGAATTTCGACTTCGGCATTGGGATCAAAGGGATTGGTCCGGATCGAAAAGGAGTACAGGAAGGGATAGGACTTGCGCAGATGGTTCATATACAGCAGCCATTCCACCAGCAGCAGTTTATAGGCCCGCTCAATGTCGGTCATCAGGTGGCGGTAGTCATTGTCATTGAGTTCCAGCAGATTCTTGCGGCTGGACAGTTCCTGCTCCGCATGGGAAAGTGACATGATCAGGTCGGTGAAGGTTTCATGTTCAACCAAAAACGGATTTTCCAGCAGTTTTAGGAAAAGATCCCGGTGAGATGTGAGGAAGTCGCGGAGACTGATCAGACAGGGCCCGCTAAAATTTAGATGATGGTTGATCGCTTTCAGATTTTTTAGGGCGTTTTTATAATCTCTGGTATCCCATTGGGGTTTAATTAACAGGGATTCCTGAAAATCAGATAAATTGTCATCTTCCCGGGAAAAGAACTGCATCAGTTCGACGCCGGCTTCGGAAAAGTAAACACTGAGGACCATATTGATTTTCTTCAAACGTTCCTTTTTATCTTTATCTTCGATGGCTTTGTGGAAAATTACCGAAACCAGCAGCACTTCAATTGGTAAAAAAGCAATGTCGCCAAGGAGATAGAGAAAGATATGATGGGAATCTTTAAAGATTAAAAAATGTGCATAATAAAGAATGGCGGATAGAGTAATAAAACCGATGCCGATCAGGATGCCCTTGGAATATTTTTTCATAGATTATCTCCAATTTTGTATGTTTGATTTTGATTGTATTATAACGCAGTTTAAAAAAGTTGACCAGCGTTTCAATTGTGGTCGTGGGGTAAATATAAGCAATAAAATTTTGTTTGGTAAAATTTATTTTAGAATGAGAGATCGTTATGAACTATAGTATGTTTTCCTGGTTTGGTTATTTTATGAATTTTGAGGATCGGATTAAAGTCATTGCCGATGCCGGTTTTGAAGAAGCGATGATTTCCTGGGAGGATGAGTTTGAACCCTGGGCCTTAAAGAAAGAGGAATTCCCGGAGCTGGTCAGAAAAAACGGGTTGGAGATCACCAATATTCATGCCCCCTTTATCGGTTATAGTGATATCTGGACAGCCTCGCGGATGGAGATTCAGCCCAAGCTGCAGATGTTCAAAGATTATTTAAAAGACTGCCAGGCTTTTGAGATTCCGGCGATGGTGATGCATACCAATGATCTTGATGAATTTCAGCCGGATCTTGATAAGGGGCGCGCTTTTTTCTCGGAGCTGGCGGATGCCGCTGAAAAATACGATGTTGATCTGGCGGTGGAAAACGTCTCCCGGCAGCATCTGCTTAGTTATCTGTTGGAGCAGATTGATGCCCCCCGGTTTGGGATGTGTTATGACAGCTCCCACGATTTTCTGGAAGAGCAGAACTGCGGCCGGATTTTAAAAACACACAAGCACCGGATCAAGGCCCTGCACCTTTCTGACAATGACTTTCAGGCCGACCGTCATTGGATCCCCGGCGAAGGTGAGATCCCACTGGATGAAGTGATGGCCGAAATTCTGACAGTCCCAACCATTACAACCATTTCCTATGAGGTGCTGGCTAACGAAGCCTGGCAGGAAAAAGAGCCTCGGGATTTTGCCCGGGCAGTGCTTCACAGTCTGGCAGTAAACGATGGAAAACCACGGCAAAAATAATCAATTGAAAAGTTGCCGATTCTATGATACACTTCCACTAATATAATAGAAAATTGATGAGGAAAGGGGTGGAAGACCCCTACAGCCCCCGCTACTGTAATTGCCAACGCGGTTCTTGTACCACTGTCTCAGGACGGGAAGGGAGAACCAAGGATACGCATAAGTCAGGACACTCATAATCATTGATATTCTTCGGTGGGAAGAACAGGATTAAACCTTTTGTTTAGTATCCAGCCTCCTCAGGAAGCTGGATTTATTTTTGCAAAAAATGCAAAAAAATAAAGAAAAAGAAGGAAGAAAATGAAGAAGAAAATGAAAAAGAAAAGCATGAGAAGTTTATTGGCTATTCTCGTTATTTTAGCCGTGATGCTATCCTTTAGCGGATGTCAACAAAGCAAAACGACAGCGGATGGAGCGGGCGTTGAAACAAAAAGTGGTTCGACCGCTTACCCGGTAACCGTAACCGATAATGCCGGAAACGCCGTGACTATCGAAAAGGAACCGCAGAAGATTGTCTCGCTGTCGCCGGCCACCACCGAAATTCTGTTTGCCCTGGATCAGGGCGACAAGGTGGTGGGACGGACAAAATACTGTGACTATCCCGAAGCGGCTTTGGCAGTAACCGATATTGGCAGCTTTAACTCACCGACCCTGGAAAAAATTATTGAGCTGGCTCCGGATATTGTGGTGGCCTCAGATTTTGTTTCTGATGATATCAAACAACAACTGGAAGCCACCGGCGCCAAGGTCATCACCTTTAATGCGGCCGATATCGACGGGGTGCTGGCCAATATTGTTCAGGCTGGCGAAGTGACAAATGCCAATCATAAAGCTAAAGAAATCGTCGAAAAAATGGACACCGATCGTGAAGCGTTAATCGAAAAGGCTAAAACCGCTAAAACTCAAAAATCAGTCTTTTTTGATATCGGAAAATTCTACACCGCCGGTCCCGGTTCCACCCTGGATTCGATGCTCACCGACCTGAATGCGGTCAATATTGCCGCTGACGGAGCGGAGCAGTGGCCGCAGCTTAGCACCGAAGAAATCATTGCCGACAACCCGGATGTTTATATTTCTCTGTATACCAAACCAGAGGATGTTAAGGCCACTCCAGGTTTTGACAAGATCAATGCAATTATCAATGATCAACTGGTCTACTTTGAATATCTGACCCCGGAAAGTGATATGATCCAGCGCCCCGGTCCCCGGATTATTGAAGGAATGGCCTTGATCGCGGAGAGTATTTATCCGGAAATATTTACTAAATAAATCTGTCTTATGGGGCGAAGGCTGTTCGCCCCCTGGTTTTCTTAACGAGAGACTCAGGGGGTGAACAGATAAAACGATCAACGGGAGAAATCATGAAAAACAGCGTCAAAAAATACAGCATTATCATATCCATTGCCATTTGTATCATCATCATTTACGTCTGTACCTTATTGGGAGTGGCATCGATATCTTTTTGGGATGCCAATAAAATTTTGTTGGACCAGCTCTTTCATATCGATCTGGGGATGGAGAATATCAGCGCCGGCGCCGTTGCGATTATCTGGAATGTCCGCCTGCCGCGGATTATTCTGGCTTTTATTACCGGTGGGGTGCTGGCCATCTGCGGCGCTGCCTATCAGGGCATCTTTAAAAACCCGATGGCCGATCCCTACATTTTAGGGGTCTCCTCCGGGGCGGCTCTGGGGGCGACCATTGGCATTGTGATGAATTTTTCCAGCAGTTTATTTGGGATGAATGGCACGGCTATTTTGGCCTTTGTCGGATCTTTTGCATCGATTCTGGTGGTTTATAATATTTCCCGGGTTGGTCGCAAGGTGCCGGTGGCGACACTGTTGCTCAGCGGTATCGCCATCGGCCAAACCATCAGTGCGATCATGTATCTGCTGATGATTTTCAATCAGGAAGAAATGACCCAGATTATGTTCTGGATCATGGGCAGTTTAAACGGCAAGGGCTGGGGCCAGGTGTTAACGGTGCTGCCCTATGTGATTGTCGGCGGGGTAATCATGCTGACCTCAGTCCGGGAGCTGGATATCATGCTGTTGGGCGAGGAAACGGCTACCCAGCTGGGGGTCGATACCGAGCGTTTAAAAAAGAAAATTCTGATTACCTCGTCGCTGCTAACCGCCGCCGTGGTCTCGGTTACCGGGATCATCGGCTTTGTCGGATTGGTAGTGCCCCATATTGTGCGGTTGGTAACCGGTCCGAAACACCGGGTCTTGATTCCTTTTTCATTGCTCTTTGGCGGGGCGTTTCTGATTCTGTGCGACACCCTGGCCCGCACCGTGACTGGCCAGGAGATCCCGGTGGGGATTATCACCGCCGCCTTCGGGGGACCCTTCTTTGTTTATCTCTTGAGAAAACGCAAGCAAGGGGGTGCCTGAGATGGAACGGTTAATGCCAAGAATCATGCTGGATTTTAAGGAAGTGGTATCCGGCTATGGTGAAAAAGATATCCTGCAGGGCTTTAACGCCACTATCTGCCAGGGCGAGTTTGTCGGACTGATCGGTCCCAACGGCACCGGGAAGTCAACCCTGTTAAAATGCTTATCGGGACTGTTGCCGGTGAAATCCGGGGTCATTACCCTGGAAGAAAAGGACAATACCCGCTATACCCAACGGGAACGGGCCCAAATGATTGCAGTCGTGCCCCAGTCCTTTGATATCGATTATGATTTCACCGTTGAGGACATCGTCCTGATGGGAAGAAACCCTTATCTGAGTTATCGGACCAAGGAAAGTCAGAATGACTATGCGATTGTAACCGAGGCGATGCGGGCCACCAAGACCCTCCAGTTTCGAAAACGGCTCTATAATAATCTCAGCGGCGGCGAAAAACAGCGGGTGATTATTGCCCGGGCGATTGCCCAGGAACCGGATATCATCCTCTTGGATGAACCCACCTCAGCACTGGATATCCATCACCAGATTGAAGTAATGGAGTTGATCCGCAATCTGAATTTGAAAAAATCAATGACCGTGGTAGCGGTGCTGCACGATATTAATCTGGCGGCCCGTTACTGCAACCGGCTGATTTTAATGAAAGACGGCCGGGTAGTTGTGGACGGCACCCCCAAAGATGTGATCACCGAAGCCAATCTCAAAAAAGTCTATGAGATGAAAATGTTTATTCAGGAGAATAAGCTGTTTGGAAAACCGGAGATCATTCCGCTCCGGGTGATTAAAGAATCGGAAGATTACCGTAGTCTGCGGATTCATGTCATCTGTGGCGGCAACAAGGCTTCCCAGGTGTTAGAAGAACTGGAGGCCATGGGTCATCAGGTTACTGCCGGGGTGGTCAATCAGGGCAGTGACGATTGGACCATCTGTGATGTGCTGGGCATTCCGATGATTGAAGAAAGCCCCTTTACCGCCATCAGCAGCGAAAAACAGGCCGAAAATCTGGCCGTGATGGCGGAGAGTGACGTGATTCTGATTTCCGATCTGCCTTTTGGTCACGGTAACATTGCTAACCTGATCGGTCTGGAAAAGCTGACCGGTGAGATTTATTTTCACCGGAATTGTCTGAACAATGATTTCACCGAAGGCCAGCTGGAAAAGCGGCTGGCGGCCATTAAAAAGCAAAAGAAGGTCAACGAAATTGATGATCATCAGGAATTTATCGAAATAATCAAAGCGTTGACCCTGATTGAAGAAAAATAGTTAGGCAAAGGGTTGGTATGTCAGCATCGGCAGCCGCTCGGCGAAATTTCTAATAGAGATCGTGTCATTTAAAAAGGAGGCAGAATTATGAATTATTTTATGCTGGCCGGAGCCAGCAGTAATGTTGGCAAAACAACGGTTACCATGGGCATCATGGCGGCCTTCAAGAAACGGGGCCTGCGGGTAAAACCCTTTAAAACCGGTCCGGATTACATCGATCCGATGTTTCATCGCTTTGTGACCGGGGAGCCCTCAATTAATCTGGACACCTGGATGTTAGACGAAGAAACGATCCGGGGTCTCTTTTTCAGGCGGCTGGAGTCGGATGATCTGGGCATTGCGGAAGGGGTCATGGGTCTCTATGACGGTCATAGTCTGGAATCGGACGTCGGCAGCAGTGCCTATCTGGCCAAAACCATCGGGGCCCCGGTGATTTTGATCATCGATGGTCGGGGCATGGCCAAAAGTGCCGCGGCGCTGGTAAAAGGCTATGTCGATTTTGATCCCGAGGCCAATATCGTCGGGATCATCATCAATCGGATTTCATCAGAATCCCATTATCTTTTATTAAAAGAAATGATTGAAGCCTATAACGATGTGATCTGCCTGGGTTATTTTCCCAATAATCCCGATATCGTCATGGACAGCCGTCATCTGGGGCTGGTACCGGTCGAAGAGATTGCCGATTTTCGGGACAAGGTCGATAAGGCCGGGGAACTGGCTGAAGCCCATATCGATCTCGATAAATTATTAGAAATCAGTCAGCATGACCAGGTGGTGAGTCCCTTTGTGGATCCTTTTTTAGACTACTCTGACAAATATCAGGGGCTGCGGATCGGCGTGCCCAAAGACCGGGCCTTTAATTTTTACTATGATGACAATTTTATGGCTCTGGCCAACGCCGGGGTGGAAGTGGTTCCTTTCAGTCCCTTGAATGATGCGGCTTTACCAGCGCATCTGGATGGTTTATATATTGGTGGCGGCTTTCCGGAAATATTCGGCGCCGAGCTGGCGGCCAACACAGCGATGATCACCGATATCAAAGATAAACTGGAAGCTGGGCTACCCTGTTATGCGGAGTGCGGCGGTCTGATGTATCTGACCCGGTCGATGACCTTAAACAGCGGCGAAACCAATCCGGCCGTGGGCTTTTTCGCGGCCGATTCCCAGATGACCAAACGGCTGCAGCGGTTTGGCTATGTGAATATTACCGCCTATCTTGGTGGTAAAACCATTGATATCCGCGGCCATGAATTTCATCACAGTCTGGTGACCACCGCGGAAGCCTTGCCCACCGCCTATGTGATCACCAAAAAAGGCAAAACCTGGACCTGTGGGTACCGCCAGAAAAACGTCCTGGCCGGCTATCCTCATATTCATTTTTATAGCAACCCGATGTTTTTAACCAGTCTCTTAAATGCCGTCCTGGAGCATCAAGCGGGGCAGGCATGAGGCGGGTCAGGGTCGAAACCCCGGGCACCTGTGGCGAATATATTCAGGGCTGGTATGATGGCAATCCCTGTCTGGTATCCAGTCCGATTGACCGCTATTCCCGGATCACGATCGCCGAAGGACCGGGGAATCTGGCGACGTTAAAACCCAAAACCCGAAAACAGGTCGAAGCGGTTTTCCGGCGCTTTGCGATTCCCCAGCGGGAAGCGGAGCATTTGCATGTTACCATGGCCAGCGACATTCCGCTGGAAAAGGGCATGGCCAGCAGCACCGCCGACATTGCCGGCATGGCCGCCGGACTTTCCGCCTATTTTGGGCTGGAGCTGACCCAGGCGGATATCGGTTTGCTGTGTACCGGCATTGAGCCGTCCGACAATCTGATGTTTGCCGAATTGAATTTATTTAATCATATCAGCGGAGCAGTATTAAAGGAATTTGAGGGCACCGTGGCAGCGGATATTCTGATTATTGATTTTCACGGCGGCATCGATACGATGACCTTTAATGAAACCCAGGATGACTATTCCCCGGAAGATTTAGCCACCTTTGCCGAAATTGTGGCGCAATTTGAAAAAGGCGTCCGCACCAACAGCCTCAAGGATATTGGCGCCGCCTGTACCCAAAGCGCCCTGCTTAACCAGAAACGGTTAAACAAGAATTATCTGGATGGCCTGATCAGTCTGTCCCGGGATTTTGGCGGGTTGGGCACCGTCATCGGCCATAGTGGCACGGTGATTGGGATTATGTATGACAATGATGATTTTCAGGAAGAGGAGTTCCTCAAGGCCTTCAAAAAATTTGTTCCCAATTCGGTTTACGCCGAAATCTACCAGAATCGCCTGATCCCCGGCGGCATAAAAATTACCACCGACGCGGTGTGACCATAGAGCTTTAAATGACCAAAAAATAAAAAAATTGAACGAAGAGAGTGAGAAAATATGGAATATATTAACAACCCCCGAGAAATTGAAGAGCGTAGTTTTGAGATTATCACCGCTGAAATGGGCGATAAGGTTTTCCCGGAAGCGATTGCCCCGATGGTCAAACGGATCATTCATACCACCGCTGATTTTGAATATGCCGACTTACTGGAAATTTTGAATGGCGGATATGAAAGCGGGATGGAAGCCCTTAAACAGGGTAAGAAAATCTACGCCGACACCCGGATGATTCAGGTCGCCGTTAATAAAAAAGCCCTGGCCGATCACGGCATTGAAATTGTCAATTTTGTCCACGACGCCGATGTGGCTGCCGAAGCCAAAGAACGGGGCGTGACCCGCTCCACCGTCAGCATGGAAAAAGCCTTGAAGGACGACAGCGTCGGTATCTTTGCCATTGGTAATGCCCCCACCGCTTTATATACCCTGATTGAACAGGTCAAACTGGGCAATGCCAAACCGGCGCTGATCATTGGCGCCCCGATTGGTTTTGTTGGGGCGGCTGAATCCAAAGAAGCATTGGATCAGATAGACAGCCCGATCATCCGCATCAACGGACGAAAAGGTGGTAGCCCGGTCGTGGCCGCTATTCTTAACGCCATGCTTTATCAACTGGGAAGGGAATGGTAAAACCAATGACAGCAGCAAAAAAAGGAATTTTTTATGGCATCGGGGTCGGTCCCGGAGATCCGGATCTGCTCACCGTTAAAGCCGCCAAGGTTTTAGATGCCTGTGATGTCGTGATTACCCCGGTAAAAAAAATGGGCAGCACCAGTGTGGCCTTTGAAATTGTTAAAAGTCATATTTCCGATCTGTCAAAGGTCGTTGAAATGAATTTTCCGATGATTTCCCTGTCTCAGGAACGGGAAGCATTGGAAAAGCAATGGCAAGAAAATGCTGACGAAATTGAAGTGCTCTTAAATGAAGGCAAGGACGTCGCCTTTATTACCCTGGGTGACCCGATGGTCTTCAGTACCTATTCTTATGTGATGGAATATCTGTTAAAACGCAATATTGAAATAATTACCCTGTCCGGGGTGCCGTCATTCTGTAATCTGGGTGCGCAATTGAACATCCCGCTGACCCAGGGCGAAGAATCTTTGGGCGTTGTGGCGATGACTCAGCCGGTGGAAGAAATCCGGGCGATTCTCGATGCCCATCAGAACATTGTGGTGATGAAAATTTCCGCCAACAATGCCTGGATGGCCGAAGAACTGGAAGCCCGCGGGCTGGAAAAAAGTTTTGTGCTGGTATCCAACATCGGGATGGAAACCCAGCAGGTAGTCCGGGATATTGATGTGTTAAAAGGCAAGATTCCATACTTATCGACTTTGTTAATCAAAAAGAATTATCCCCTTCAGTAAGGGAGGTAAGCGATGTTAGATAAAACCATTGAAAAAAACGGCAAAACCCTGCGCTATGGATATACCACCGGATCCTGTGCCACGGCCGCAACCAAGGCGGCGCTGTTGATGTTTTTAAATCAGCAGAAATGGGAAACGGTTGAAATCAATACGCCCAAGGGCTGGGTGCTGGATCTGGTGCTTCATGATCAGACTTTTTCAGACCACGAAGCTTCCTGTTCAGTGGTCAAAGATTCCGGCGATGACCCGGATGTGACCAATGGCGTCAAGGTCTTTGCTAAAATCACGCCGTCAGATCGGGCTGGAATCGAGTTTGCCGCCGGCGTTGGTGTCGGGACGGTGACCTCGGTGGGACTCAGTATTCCACCCGGTGAACCGGCGATTAATCCCACTCCCAGGGAAATGATTGCTCAGGAGATCAATACGATTTTGAATTCTGACGCGGTACGACAGCGGTCAGATTTACCCAAAGGCTGGCGGGTGGAGCTGTCGATTCCCCAGGGGGTGGAACTGGCCAAACGCACCTTTAATCCCAAGCTGGGGATTGAAGGGGGCTTGTCAATCATCGGCACCACCGGGATTGTGGAGCCGATGAGCGAAGAGGCCTGGACAGCTTCATTAAAATTGGAGCTGTCCGTTTTGCATGCCAGAGGCTTTAAAGAAATCATCTTTGTCCCCGGTAATTATGGGAAAGATTTCTCAGACGAATTGGGGCTGGATGAAAATGTGCTGGTGAAGACCAGCAATTTTATGGGCTTTATGCTGGATGAGGCCGAACGGATGGGCTTTGAGAAAATTCTGCTGATCGGCCATCTGGGCAAACTAGTCAAAGTGGCCGGGGGAATTTTTAATACCCACAGCAGCGTTGCCGACGGCCGAATGGAAATTCTGACTGCCCACGCCGGTTTACTCGGGGTAACCCGGGAAACCATGGCAAAAATTATGGCGTCCAAAACCACCGATGAAGCCACTGATATTATTCTGGCCGAAAATCTGCCAGACTATTTTAACCATCTGGCCGAGGTCGTACGAAAAAAGGTCACCGATCGAGTTTATGGCACCATTGAAATAGAAGTCGTGCTATTTTCCAAGATCCATGGCTTGCTCGGACAAAGCAAAGACGCAGAAGAGTTGAGGAAACGATTATGTACCCATTAAAAATTATTGGACTGGGACCGGGACATCCGGATTATATATTGCCCATCGCCTTAAAAGAAATTGAGGCCGCGGAAGTGATCCTCTGTGGCACCCGTCACGCTGAAAGCTTTGATACCAGCGGTAAAGAAATGCTTTTTATCGGCAAGGGAACCCCGCTGAGCGAGCTGATGGACAAGGTTGCTAAGGGCTACCAGAGCCGGAAAACCGCGCTGGTAGTTTCCGGCGATTGTGGCTTTTACAGTCTGTTGGCTTATGCCAAAAAAGTGGTGCCGGAAAAGGACATCGTCTGTATCCCGGGGATCAGTTCGCTGCAGTATTTTTTTGCCAAACTGGCCTTCAGCTGGGAGGATGCCAAACTGATGAGCCTGCATGGCCGGGATCAGGATTTAGCCGCCGCCCTGGCGGAAAATAAAAAGCTGGGCATTCTCACCGATAAAAATAATAATACCGCGTTCATTGCCGGCATTCTGCAATCGGCCGGTTGTGAAAACAGCATCCTTTATGTAGGCGAGGAGTTATCCTATCCCAACGAAAAGATAACCCGCTTAACCGTGGCAGAAGCCCTGAGCTATCAGGAGGAAGGACTGGCAGTAGTGGTGGTAATCAATGAGTAAGATCGCAGGATATAAGGACGACGCCTATATTCGGGGTAAGGCCCCAATGACCAAACGAGAAATCCGCATCCTGACCATTTCACTGCTGGGGATTGAACCTGGTGACGTGGTGGTGGATATCGGCGCCGGCACCGGCGGACTCACCATGGAAGCAGCCTATGCCGCCGACCAGGGTAAGGTCTACGCGGTGGAAGCCAAGGAAACGGCGCTGGAGCTGGTCCAAAAAAATAAAGAGCATTTTAACGCCGACCATGTGGTGATTATTCCCGGTAAAGCACCGGAAGCACTGGCCGAAATTAAAGAACCAGTGGACCGGGTCATCATCGGTGGCTCCGGTGGTAACATGGAAGGGCTGTTCCAGTGGTGCAAGGCCAATACCCGCACCGGCGGCCGGGTCATTGCCAACTTCGTTACCCTGGAGAACGCCGCCCAGGCCACCACGCTGATGAATCAGTATTTTGACAATGTCGAACTGATTCAGGTGGGCATCAGCCGGGGCGAAGGCATCGGTGGGTTAACCATGCTGAAGGCCGCCAACCCGATTTTTATTATCACGGGCGACGTGAACTAAATTAATCATTCAAAGGTGCAAACTGCTATTGACAAGAAGAAATTCTTAGTGTAAAATGAATTCAATTAAATAGTGAACTTGTCCTATATTCAAGGGAAAAAGGTGTAAATCCTTTGCTGTAATCGCAGCTGTAAAACATGATGACCGTCTCATAACCACTGTTAAGTAATTAGCGGGAAGGGAGATGGAAAGTTGATTGTTGAGCCAGAAGACCTGTTTGTAGTGATTTCTTATACACCTCCGATTTAGAGGACTGTAAGAGCATTATATTTAAATTTGTAAGTATGATTCTTTTATCCTTCTCCGTTGGAGAAGGATTTTTTTTCGTTTTCTAGTCGTCAGCGACCGGAAGCGAACCCAGGAATTGTGTGGTTCCTGGGAGTTGGTTAATTTCTCCTAGCCAATAATAGAATCTCTTCGAATAGAAGGACATCTCCAAGTCAGTATTTAATGCCCTTCCTCGGGGATGGTGTGTGACATCCCCGAATTTATTTAGCTTTCATTAATTTACATTTGTATAGAAAATTATTCCTCTGCTTAGATTTTTCTGGCCAAAAATTTGAGCACTAATAAAAGAAGTGCATTCGCTTATGGATGCGCTTTTTTTATTGGTGAGAAATTCATTTGGCCATTAAAAAAGATTTTTGAAAAAGCGCCTAAAATGGTATACTTGCTATAAAAAAAAGATACTGATAAATAATCAGATAGGAAGGTCGCAGATGAGAATTCACTATTTACAGCACGTCTCCTTTGAAAACCCCGGCAGTATTCTGGAATGGGCCAAAGCCAATAACGGTCTCGTCACCTCGACGCAATTGTATAACGATGAAGCGCTGCCGGAGGTGAGTGATTTTGACTGGCTGGTGGTGATGGGGGGACCGATGAACATTTATGAAGACGATCAATATCCCTGGCTGAAGGCCGAAAAAGCATTGATCAAAGCTGCCATTGCAGCTAATAAGGTGGTTATTGGCCTGTGTCTGGGCAGTCAGTTAATTGCTGACATCATCGGTGGAAAGGTTGTTCAAAACAAACAAAAAGAAATTGGCTGGTTTCCGATCACGTTTTCGGAAAAAGCCAAAGCGTCACCACTGTTTGCCTTTTTCCCGGATCATCCGATGGTCTTTCACTGGCACGGCGATACCTTTATCGAGCTGCCTGAGGCAGCCACGGTCATTGCCGCCAGCGCCGCCTGTCAGAACCAGGCCTTCGTCTACCGACAAAGAGTTTTTGGCTTTCAGTTTCACCTGGAAAACACCCTGCCGATTATTAAAGATCTGATTGCAAATTGCGGCGATGAAATGATTCACGGTGATTATGTACTGTTACCGGAGGAAGTCCTGGCTCACCCGGAATACATTCTTCAGGACAATCAGTGGATGGCAGCCTTTTTAGACCAGCTGAAACAACTGACTGAGGAAGGCCGGATTTAATAAAAATTTTCTTTCACAACAAATGACTGGTGAAAATTTGGGTAAATATAAACCAGGATGTTTTAAAATATTTTGTGTAAAGGAATTTTAAGATGAAAAAGGTAATGCTTAACGAAATGACCGCACTGGAAGTTCAGGAGATGTTAAAAAATGCCGATCAGGTTACTGCCATTGTGACCTTTGGCTCCTGCGAGAGCCATGGCTGGCATTGTTGTTTGGGACCGGATTTTTTCGTGCCATCAGAGGTGGCCAAACGGGTGGCGCAGAAGTTGGACAATGTGGTGGTGCTGCCCTGTGTCCCCTTTGGCACCTCGATTCATTATAACCGTTACCCGCTGTCGATTACGCTGCGCTATGAAACGGAAATTGCCATTGCCGAAGATATTTTCGAGAGCCTGATTAACAACGGCATCAAACACATTTATATTTTAAATGGCCATGACGGTAATATTCCGGCGCTGGAAATTGCCGCCCATAAGGTCAAGAATCGCCATCGCGAGGCAAAGTTTTTGTATCTGCCAGATTGGTGGACCAAGGTCGGACCGATTATGGGTGACCGTTTTGAGGTCTGGAATGGGCTGGGACATGGTGGCGAAGGCGAAACCTCGATTATGATGGCGCTACGCCCGGAACTGGTCAAGCTGGAAGATGCGGTATCCCAGGTGCCAGAAAACGTCATTAAGATTAATGAAAAGGTGGACATTATCTGGGACATCAAGGAACTCACCGCCACCGGTGCCACCGGCGATCCCACCAAAGCCAGCATTGAAAAAGGTGATCAGATGCTGGAGATCTTTGTCGAGCTGGTTGCCAGCGCCATCGAAGAGATGAATCAGCGGGGCTGGGAATACTGATGTTTTACAAGCGATAATCATTTTTAGTTTGAGAAATGGTAATAAATAGAAAAAGCAATTCTGATAACAAGAAAAGAGGTGGTCAATCATGAAAAAATTAATGTTGATCCTGGCAGCGATTGGTTTAGCCCTGTTCCTGTCCGGCTGTTCGCTGATCCCGGGGATTTTTGGCAATAAGTCGGAGTCGGTAAAAAATCAGGAAATCACCCTGGCCTTGTCGTTTGGCGAGAAAACCGGCACCTATACCGGTCAATTGGTCAAGGGTTTGCCCCAGGGTAATGGTGTCTTTACGGTTTCCAATGAGGATGAAGTTGCCTGGACCTATGAAGGCGCATGGGAACAAGGTCATTTTCAGGGGATCGGGGAAACTGTCTGGGAAGATGGGTTTATGCAGGAAGGAAATTATAAAAATGATTACTTATCGGGAGAAGGAAAGGAATATCTGGATGGCAATCTCTTATATGAAGGGAATTTTGACCAAAACCAGTATGATCGACAAGGGATCCTTTATAATTATTACGGCGATGTGATTTACGAAGGCGATTTTGTTCTGGGTTTCTACAATGAAACGGCGGCCCAGCGAAAGGCCCGATTGGATCCGTTTAAAGCGCAAACTGCAGAAATCTCATACGCTGAAATTTTTGACAATGCCAAAAATGAAACCGGTAAAAAGGTCAAGCTGACTGGTCGGGTTTTTCAGGTTTATGAAAATTATGAAAATCAGCAATATTTCTGTGATTTTATCATCGATGCAAATGACGATCCCAATCAGATGGTTCAGGTATATTATCGCCTAAATGTTGATGAGGCCCCTCTGGTTGAAGGCCAAATGGTAACAGTCTGGGGAACCGTTGAATATCTTTATACCTACACCACTGAAGCTGGTGAGGAATTCACCATCCCCAATGTGGAAGCCTGGAGCGTGGAGTAAAACTTAATCGCTGTAACACTGAGAAACTCCCAGTCAAGAGGCTGGGAGTTTTAACGTTAATGGCGACGAGATCTAATCAAAGGTGAAGATATCTTGACCAGCGAATAAAAAAGGAATCCGATACTGGCCGCCACCGAGGTATTCGGCGGCGGTATAATTCAACCAGGATTTACCGGCATAGCGGCGTTGGATCTGGTTGTCTCCGATTGTTCCGAAATCGAATTCTACCAGCGTATCGCCGGCATTATAGCCATCATAGGTGAAATCCAGAACCTTGATGGTGCCGCCATTTTCAGTGGTTGAGACAACAACATAATCACCGCTGGCCACACTGAGCGGTGTGGGGATGTATTCCCGATAGGTAGTTTGCGAAACCGATAAAACGGTTCCAGAGTCGGAATTATACCAAATCCCATATAATTTATTGATAAACTCCTCTTCGCTAAGAACCGATTGGGTCGTGGTTGGGGGGCTGGTCAGGCTATAGTGCCCTTCAATTACCGGACTGGAAAAACCTTTGGCACTCACCGCCATGGCCTTGACGGTGGTTTCGCCAATCGCCAGGGGAATCGCCGTGGTATATTTGGCCGAGGCCTGATTTGGGAGGCTGCCATCGATGGTATAATAGACCGCATCGTCAGCACTGCCTTTGATGATTTCCAGATTCTGGGTGCCCTCATAGGTGCCCGGGGCCAGGTTGAAGCTGGGCTTTTTAACCAGATAGTTGTCCTTGTTTGTGAGATAGCTTTGATCTCCGGTTTCTGTGGCGGCCCGTTCCAGCAAAGCGAGAATCTCGGCCTCAGATTTTCCCGACGAGAGGTAAGAACTGATTAATTCATCATAGAGCTTTTTTAATTCGGCCTGATCCGTGGTTTTTTCAATTTTTTCTTCACTAGTCAGATTTGAAACGACAAATTGATTATAAAGAAAAAAAGTGAGACCGGCCAGAATCAGTACCGCCCCGACAATTGCCAGGATGATGATCAGCGTTTTTTTGCTTTTCTTTGGCGGTGGAATATTCTCAGGTGGAATGTTTTGAGTTGAATCAACTTCTGTCCGTTCCAGTTCAGCCCAATCTAATTCGTCATTAGCCGGTGAGCCGTTATGGTTATCCGATTGGTGTTCGTGATCCTTCATTTTAAACCCTCCTTGTCCGGGTTGGAATCAAAACGCAAAATAGTTACGGTTCCAAAAATTTGAAACGAATGGCCAGCAATTGACAATGAGAAAAATCTGCAGGGTCTATATTAAATCTATACCCATAAATCTCTTTTATATGGCAGATGGGCCAGTTATTTTATAAAAAACAACAATGATTCAGATGGATTTTGAAATTTGGCGGATTTGATTTATAATGGTGCATAAGCGGCAACGAAGCGCGTGTGTTTTGCTTTGCCTGCGATCAGAAAATGATAGGATGGTTCGCATGTATAAAATACTAATTATCGAAGACGATCAGATTATTGCCAGGGCACTGAAAAATCATTTGGATAAATGGGAACTGGAAACCCAAATAGTTGAGGATTTCCATCATATTCTGGATCAGTTTGTGACCTATGATCCCCAACTGGTTCTTTTGGACATCTCTTTGCCATTTTTTAACGGCTACCATTGGTGCAGTGAAATCCGCAAGATTTCCAAGGTACCGATAATTTTTATCTCGTCCACCAGCGACAACATGAATATCGTCATGGCCATGAATATGGGTGGGGATGATTTTATTGCCAAGCCCTTCGATTTAACGGTGGTGGTGGCAAAAATTCAGGCTCTGTTGCGGCGAACCTACTCCTTTCAGGGACAGGTCAGCCTGCTGGAACATAAGGGCGCGATTCTGAATCTGAGTGATGCCAGCATACTCTATGCCGATCAAAAAGTGGAACTGAGCAAAAATGAGTTTAAGACCCTACAGATTTTGCTGGAGAACAAGGGCAAGGTGGTATCCCGGGATGTGATCATGAAACGGCTCTGGGACAGTGACTGTTTTGTCGACGACAATACCTTGACGGTCAATATTGCCAGGCTGCGAAAAAAACTGGATGAGGCTGGACTGGCAGATTTTATTGCCACCAAAAAAGGCATTGGCTATTTAATTGGAGATTAATAAAGAAGTAATAGAGGTTTAAAATGAAAACAGCTTATCTATTTGGAGCATATCTGAAAAGTCGGATTAAGGTAATCGCAGCCTTTGTTTTATTTATGTTGGTATTTGCGCTGGTCTACACCCTCTATCATCTGCCACTGGAGCCGGTTGTTTACAGTGCGGAGCTGGTGACCGCACTGGCAGTGATTTTTGCCGGCCTGGACTGGCTGCAGTTTTATCAAAAACATCAGCGTCTGACAGCCGCGATCAATGCGGCGACGGCCGGGGTGGGGGAATTGCCCAAGCCCCGGGATCTGTTAGAAAGCGACTATCAAACCCTGATCCGGGTGCTGGCCGAGAACCGTGCTGAGCTGATCTCGCAGTTTGATAACCGGCAAACCGATATGATTGACTACTACACTCTATGGGCCCATCAGATTAAAACCCCCATCTCGGCCATGGGGCTGCTGCTCCAGACCGAAGAGGGTGACCGGGAACGCACCCGCACCTATGGGCAGGAGCTTTTTAAGATCGAACAATACGTGGACATGGTACTCCAGTATTTACGGCTAGAAAGCATGTCCTCCGATTTGATTTTAGTTGAATACGATTTGGCGGACATTGTCCGACAGGCTGTGAAAAAATATGGCATTATTTTTATCAATAAAAAAATATCGCTGGAGTTGGCAGAACTGAATTGCCGGGTTCTAACCGACGAAAAATGGCTGGTCTTTGTGCTGGAACAGGTTGTTTCCAATGCCCTGAAGTACACCAATCAGGGAAAAATTTCTATTTATCTGGATCAGCAGGCAGAAAAAACCCTGATCATTGAAGATACCGGCGTCGGCATCCGGGCAGAAGACATTGCCCGGATTTTTGACCGCGGCTTTACCGGCTATAACGGCAGAATGGATAAGAAATCCACCGGCATTGGTCTTTATCTGGGTCAGCAGGTGCTTGATAAACTTTCCCACACCATCACCGTAACCTCCCAGGTGGGCCAGGGTACCCGGGTCAGCATTGATCTGGCAACCCGAGGGTTTGAAGCCTTATAAGACAAGCTTACAAAAGTGTAAGATTAACAGCCGAAATGTAAGGCAAAGCGATGGCCGCTTATGCTCTTTTTCGCTATACTTTGGTTATCGATAAAATAAAATTTCAGATCAGGGAGAAAAATAATGCGATTACTCGAAGTAAAGAATTTAAAGAAAATTTATACCACCCGGTTCGGTGGGAATCAGGTCCAGGCGCTGTCCAACGTCAACTTTTCGGTGGAGCAGGGCGAATACGTGGCCATCATGGGAGAATCCGGTTCGGGAAAAACAACCCTGCTCAATATTCTGGCCTCCCTGGATAAACCCACCAGCGGTGAAGTGTTTCTGGATGGCAAGAATATCGTCACCATCAAGGACAGTGAGATCTCGGCCTTCCGTCGTGATAATCTGGGCTTTGTTTTTCAGGACTTTAATCTGCTGGATACCTTTTCGATTCAGGATAATATCTTTCTGCCGCTGGTGCTGGCCCAGAAAAATTATCAGGAAATGAACAACCGGCTCCAGCCCCTTTCCCAGCGATTGGAAATCGAAGAGATTCTGCAAAAATTCCCCTATGAGGTTTCTGGCGGGCAAAAACAGCGAGCTGCGGTGGCCCGGGCGCTGATCACCAAGCCCAAACTGGTGCTGGCTGATGAACCCACCGGCGCCCTGGATTCCAAGGCGGCTATGAATCTGCTGAAGATCTTTTCAAGCATCAACGATCTGGGTCAGACGATTTTGATGGTCACCCACTCGGTGGCGGCGGCCAGTCATGCCAACCGGGTCCTTTTTATCAAGGACGGCGAAATTTACAATCAGATCTATCGGGGTTCGATGAGCAACGACGATATGTATCAGAAAATATCCTTTACCCTGTCGGTGCTGGCTTCCGGAGGTGAGGAACTTGAATAAGTTTTTTTATCCCAAGCTGGCATTGGTCAACCTCAAGAAAAACGGGAACACCTATATTCCCTATATTCTGACCTGCATCGGATCGATCATTGCTTTTTATACCATGGTTTCGATCCATAGCAACAAGGGGCTGGATCAAATGCCCGGGTCGATAAACTTGAAAACCATTCTTTTTCTGGGTATCATCGTGATTGGTATCTTTGCGGTTATCTTTCTTTTTTACACCAATAGTTTTTTAATCAAGCGCCGTAAAAAGGAACTGGGTTTATACAGCATCCTGGGTCTGGAAAAGAAGCATATTGCCTGGGTGCTATTCTATGAGACCATTTTTGTAACAGTCATCAGCCTGACACTGGGGTTGATCGGGGGGATTCTGATTGGGAAACTGCTGTTCCTGCTGCTACTTAATATCGTTCATTTCAAAAGTCCCTTAAGCTTTCATATTGATTATTGGGGACTGTTAATCACCGCCGGGGTTTTTCTGGCGATCTTTGGCCTGACCCTGCTGACGAACTTTTTACAGGTGAAACTCTCAAACCCCATCGATCTGTTAAAAGGCGGGCAACATGGCGAGAAGGAACCAAAATCTTCCTGGATTGTCACTCTGATCGGGATTATTTCTCTGGGCACTGGTTATGGGATTGCTCTTTCGGTGGAAACCCCGCTTGAGGCGTTGCTGCTATTCTTTGTGGCGGTGGTGTTTGTCATCATCGGTACCTATGCGTTGTTTATCTCCGGGAGCATCACCCTACTGAAACAACTGAAAAAAAATAAAAAGTTTTATTATCAGTCCCGGAATTTCATTTCCGTGTCGGGGATGATTTACCGGATGAAACAAAATGCCGTGGGCCTGGCCAATATCTGTATCCTGAGCACCATGGTGCTGGTCACCCTGTCCACCACCGTGTCTTTGTATATTGGTCAGGAAGGGATGCGCCGGGATTTTTATCCGCTGGATGTCAGTATTGTTGGCGAAGTGGCCAATACTGATTTCGCTGAAATCAAAACGATTGTTGAATCAGAAAAAGATAAATTAAAGGTGACAAGCAATGATGAAATTTCTTTTGATCTGGCTCATTTTCGAGCTTTTCAGGAAGGCACTCACTTTCTGAAAGATATGGTTGAGGACGAAAGCACCGACGCTATGTATTACGAACGGATCTCAAACATAACCCTGATTCCGCTGGACGACTATAACCGTTTAACCGGTGCCAATAAAAGTCTGGCCGGGAATGAAATGCTGATCTTTTCGGTCGGTGACAACTATGGCGAAGCGACTATTGTTTTTGGCGATCAGCAGTATCTGATTACCGAGCAGCTTGAAGCCATTCCGATGGACTTTAAAAAGACCCAGGATATGGGCCATACCTACTACCTGATCGTCAAAGATGCGGGGGTCATGGATGCCATTTACCAGACTATGAAAAACGACGATGATCCCCAGACGACCCTCCATGCCTTGATGTTTAATCTGGATGGGGATGAGGACACTCTCAACGCCTTTTCCGCCAATCTGCGGACAGCGCTAACCCAGAGCAATCCGGACATCAATATCCAAAACCTTTATGAAGCATTGACGGAACTTTATTTCTTCTTTGGTGGTTTCTTGTTTCTAGGCGTATTTTTGGGCTCCCTGTTTATGATGGCCACAGTGTTGATTATTTATTTCAAACAGATTTCGGAAGGTTATGAAGACAGCGAACGGTTTGAGATCATGCAGAAGGTGGGGATGGATAAAACCGAGGTTAAAAAAACCATCGGCAAGCAGATTCTGATGGTATTCTTCCTGCCTCTGGCCGGCGCCATCGTCCACGTCGCCTTTGCTTTCCCGGTCATCACCAAAATGCTGGCCGCCTTCCGGCTGACCAACATACCCCTGATCTTTTTATGCACACTGGTCGGCGTCGTCGTTTATGCGTTGGTTTATACCGGCGTCTATCTGCTCACCGCCCGATCATACTATAAGATGATTCATTAAGAATAATGTCGGCAAACAAAAAATCCCCTATTTCAGGGGATTTTTTTCCAGTAGTGCTTCCACGTCTGTGACGCTCATCGGTTTGCCAAACATAAAGCCCTGAATACAATCGCAGTTATGGTTTTTTAAATAGTCCAGTTGGGTGCTGTTTTCAATGCCTTCGGCAACAATATGGGCATCCAGATTATGTCCCAGCGAAATGATATCCCCAACGATGCGGATTGAGGAATCCTTATCGGTGAGATCATCGATAAAGGACTTGTCAATTTTCAGGGTGTCAATAGGCAGCCGTCGTAAATAGCTCAGGGATGAAAATCCGGTGCCGAAATCGTCCAGCGAGATCCGGACCTTTAAGGATTTTAACTCATTGAGCATGTCGATGGTTTCTTCGATGTGGTCAATAAAGAGAGATTCGGTTATCTCCAATTCCAACTGCTTGGGGTCCATGCTGGTTTCATCAAGAACGTTTTTAACAATGTCGACAAAATTCTTGTCCCGCATCTGCACCGCCGAAACATTTACAGAAATGCAAAGATTCTGATCAAAACGAGTATCCAATTCCTTAAATTTATGACAGGCGGTCAACAGCACCCATTGGCCAATGCCGATGATCAGTCCCATTTCTTCTGCCAGGGGGATAAAATTCATCGGGGCAACCCGACCATAGTGGGGGGAGTCCCAACGAATCAGAGCCTCAAAGCCACGGATGCGATGATCCTCAGCATTGAATTGGGGCTGATACTCAATGAAAAATTCCTTGTTTTCATAGGCTTTTAAGAGCAGGGATTCCATTTGAATCTTGTTGAGAATTTCATCTTTCATATCCGGTCTGAAAAATTGGATGTTATTCCGGCCCAGTTCTTTGGCCTTGTACATCGATGTGTCAGCGCTCTTGAGCAGTTCAATGGGATCTTTGCCATCCTGCGGGAAGACCGAAATACCGAAACTGGCGCTGACTTTAAATTCTGAGCAGCTGGTTTTAATGCGATCACAAAGTTCATTGCGGAGACTTTCCACATAGTTATAGACGGCATCTTCTTTGATGTTCCGTTGAATAATCAGGGCAAACTCGTCCCCGCCCATTCGACCCAGTAAATCATCTTCATGAACGATTTCCTGCAGACGCTTGGCGGTGTATTTTAAATAATCATCACCATAAAGATGCCCCATGGTATCATTGATTTTTTTAAAATTATCCAAATCGATGAAGACAACATAAAAGGCTGATTTTTCATTTTCGGAAAGATTGACAAGCAATTGCAAGCGTTCCAGAATCATTTTGCGATTAGGGAGTTCAGTTAAGCCATCATAATAAGCCAGAAAATGAAGGCGTTCTTCATTTTTTCGGATTTCTTCATTCGACGACTGGAGCTCGCGATTCTGGTTTGCCAGGGTCTGTTTGGTCAGATTCAGTTTTTTATACAGTGCGGCGATTTTTTCTTTTTGAGTAATCACCGCATTCAACCGTTCCATGGCTTTATCGTAGCGATTCAAGTTCATGTAAAAGGCTGCGGCAGCCAGGCAGAACACGAAAGTAAATAGAACATTCTGAATCAGAAAATAAACCGGAGCAAATTGGAAACCATCAACAGGCAGGAGGAAGGTCACATAGAGTCCGCAGATAAAAGTTGTTGCAGCGATATAATAGAGCATCGTTATTTTCAGCCGCATCATGGCAATGATAATCATCACAAAAGCAACCGACCATACTGCCGGGCCAATGATGTGGTAGTAGCGGACAACGATAAAAGCCAGACAGAGGGATTGGGAAAGGGATATCAGATGATCAAATAAGTCACTGCCCAGTTTTTTCCGGGAAATCAGTTCAAAAATAAAGCCGAGCAACAAGAAGATCCCGCTATTGACCAGTACCGCGGTTAAATCGTTGCCCCATAAAAAATAAACGACAATCAAGTTGGCAAAGGCTCCGAAAAAGAGCAGTGGAGCAGCAAGCATACAGGATATCATATTCTGATAATACAATATTCGCGAAGGATCATCGGCGGCGTTTAATTGCTCAAACACGGCGGGCATGGTTCGTTTAAATTGGAGTTTATCCATTATACTACCTCTTTGTTTAAAGGATTACAGTCATTTTGCTCTATTGTAGCATTTTCCGGGCCTTAATGCGATAGATAGAAGGGTATGTTTAAAAAATAAATAACCGGCAACCAGTCTGAAGAGCCGTTTTTTAGCCTTAAAGCACTTAAAAAAACCTGTACATTTATATTATCCATGTTATAATATAAACACAACTAAATAAGAAATGTAAAAAATCATTTAGGATGAAAAATTTCATTGAGGGAATCTGGTTAGAATCCAGAACGATCCGGTCACTGTAATTAGTTATGTCTCCTTAATATGTCACTGGGCACGTTTTGTCTGGGAAGGCGAGGAGAATAAAAGCTATAAGTCAGGAAACCTACTAAAATGATGTACTAAAGTGTCCTTCCAGGGAAAAGGGAAGTTAGTAACATTAACATAAGTTGGTTCGGTGGCATTGAGTTATCGGAATCAATGGATACGTGTAATGATAAAACCTTTTTTCCCATAGCAATGTGGGTGAAAGGTTTTTTTTTCGGATAGTTATAGAAAATGGAGGGTGGTAGTAAAGATGAAAAAAACAAAAAGAACCATGACCGTTGCCGGTATTGTGTTTTTTATGGTCGTTCTGGCATCACAGCCAGTCAACGCCATGCATATTATGGAGGGCTTTCTGCCGATTGGCTGGGCGGTCTTCTGGTGGGTACTGTCCCTGCCGTTTATCGCATTTGGATTATATCAGGTAGGAAAAATATTCAAAGACAAACCCGAACAAAAAGTGCTTTTAGCTATTGCCACAGCTTTCACCTTTGCCTTATCAGCTTTTAAACTGCCTTCGGTAACCGGCAGCTCTTCTCATATGACCGGGATCGGTTTGGGCGCCATTGTTCTGGGACCCTTTGCCACCGTTGTAGTTGGTACCATCGCGCTGTTATTTCAGGCACTGCTACTGGCACATGGGGGGCTGACAACTTTAGGAGCCAATGCCTTTTCAATGGCCATTGTCGGATCTTTTGTGGCTTACGGAATTTACAAAGGGCTGTCAAAACTCAATGTGCCCAAGGCCTTAACCGTTTTTTTAGCAGCATTTATCGCCGATCTGGCAACCTATGTAACCACATCCATCCAGCTGGGCCTGGCTTTCCCCGACCCGATCGGTGGGATTGCGGCTTCCATGGTTAAGTTTTTAAGTATCTTTGCGATCACCCAGATACCGCTGGCCATAATCGAAGGTATTTTAACGGTACTGGTGGTCAATGCCATCTACCAATATAAAGAAAAGGGGATTATTTCAAATGAAACTCTCACCGATAACTAAAGTTATTCTCGTTTTGCTGATTGGCGCCCTGATTATTATCCCGCAAATTGCCTTGCCAGACGCCGAGTTTTCAGGCGCCGATGATGCCGCCGGAACCGCCATCACCACCATCGATGAAAATTACGTACCCTGGTTTGAAAGCTTGTTTGATCCCGGCGAAATGGAAGAAAGTCTATTCCATTTCCAACAGCTACTAGGCGTCGGTGGACTGGGAATCTGCTTTTTCTACCTTTATAAAAAATCGAAGAAAAATGAAAAGGCTGACAAATCAGCCTAGAGGTTGTCGATAGACTTACCGTACCGACCAATTGTTAATCTGTTGTTCGCCGCGGAATCGGACAGGCTCTGCCGTGTCCGCTCCGATGCGTACAACATGATGTAACAATTGTCGGTACTAGGTTATCTTTTTTGACAGTCTGAAACCAGACAAATCAGCCTGAATTATAATAAACAGCAGCTTAGAAGGAGACTAACATGATTGATCGTTTTGCCCACACCAATAAACTCAGCAATGCCAATCCTACTGTCAAAGTAGTGGTTTCATTAGTCATGCTTCTTTCGGTGTTTTTTATCAATGAACCCCTGTATATGGCAGGGGTTTTTGGTGTTATGGTGGGTTGTACCCTGCTGTGGGCAAAAATCCCGGTGCGGATTTATCTGCATACCCTGATTTTTGATTCCATCTTTATTATCCCCGGAGCCCTGGCGCTATTGTTTACCATCTCCAGAGGTGGCGGTGATTACTTGTTTGCATTTGACTTCTTTCAGTTTACCATCGGCATCACCACCACCAATCTGGTGCTGGCCAGCCTGGTTTTCTGCCGAGCCATGTCAGGGGTTTCCTGTATGCTTTTTTTAATTTATACAACCCCGGTGATGCAGATTGCCGGAGTCATGAAAAAAGCCCATATCAGCAATACTTTTTTAGAAATATTTATTTTAACCTACCGCTTCATCTTTGATTACTGGGATAAAATTAAACTCATGGCAACCGCTCAGGAACTGCGGTTTGGCTATCGTAATTTAAGAGTCGCGATCCAATCCATCGCAATGATGTTAAGCAATTTATTTCTCATGGCCATCCAGAGCTACGAGGAGATGACCCAAACCCTGGAATTAAAGCAATATCAGGGAGACTTTCATGTAAGCTATCGGAAAGGTCTTAAAAATGATTAAAACAGAAAATTTGACTTATCAATATCCGGACGGCACCACCGCTCTCAAAAGTGTGTCCATTGACGGAACCAGGGGCAATTGCATTGCCCTGATCGGTGAGAACGGGGCCGGAAAATCGACCTTGATGTCGGCCTTGATTGGGTTGATCAAGCCCACCGCCGGAACCGTTTTTTTTAAAGAAGAACCCTTATCCTATCAGAAAAAAAATCTCTATGAATTTCGCAAATCGATTGGGCTGGTGATCCAGGAATCGGATAAGCAGGTCTTTTATTCCGGCATCTATGATGATGTGGCCTTTGCCCTGAGAAACATGGGCATGGCCGCGGAGGTCATTGATCAGCGGGTGCAGGCGGCCATGGAAGCTACCGGAATCTCGCTGTTGGCCGACCGACCGGTACATTATCTCAGTTATGGCCAAAAGAAACGGGTGGCGATGGCCGGGGTTTTAGCCGTCGAACCGGAGATCATCCTGATGGATGAACCGACCCTGGGACTGGACCCTAAAAGCAAGACCGGGGTCAAAGCCATTATCAAAGGGGCTTTAGCCAAAGGCATCAAGATTATTTTATCCAGTCATGATATGGATTTTATTTATGAATTTTGTGATTATACCTATGTGCTCCATCATGGTGGCGTGCTGGTGGAAGGTGAAACCACCGCGGTTTTCAAAAACACCGAAGCGCTGGAAACGGCCAGTCTGGAACAGGCAACGATGACCCGCTTGGAACAGTGCCTGGGGATTAAAGGGTTTCGCAGCATTGCCGCCCTGGAAGAAGCGATCAGGAATCAGAAAAAGGAGGTTCAAACGGATGAAATTGGTAGTAGCGGGAATTAATCATAAGGATACGCCTTTGGAAATTCGGGAAAAAGGGGCTTTTCTCCATCGCACCCTGAATGAGGCCATCCGGACCCTTTTGAGTGAGCCGGACATTGCCGAGGTGATCATTCTGTCAACCTGTAACCGCAGTGAGATCTACGTATCAACCCGAAATATCGACGCGGCCGGGAAAATTTTAACCGATTTTTATCTCAGTGAAAAATCAGCGGAACTGGCACCCTATCTTTTTGTCAAAAAAGAGCGGGAAGCGATGGTCCATCTCTATGAGGTGGTTACCGGACTGGACTCCATGATTCTGGGGGAAGATCAGATTTTGGGCCAAGTCAAGGATGCCCTGGAAAAATCCCAGGCCGTTAAGGGCTGCGGCAAATACCTGACGAAAATGTTTCGCGAAGCAATTACCTTTACAAAAAAAGTTAAAACAGACTATAAAATATCCGAAACCCCCTTATCCTTAAGTTCAACCGCAGTAAAGCACATCAAACGGGAGTATCCCGAAGACTATGGCGATAAAAAAATACTGATCATCGGGTCCGGGAAAATGGGTGTGCTGGCACTACGCTATATGAAGGCGGAAGGCTTTCAGAATCCCTACATGACCAATCGGACCTTTCATAACATGCATGAATGCGAAGCGATTCATGAAAACGTCCAGATGATCCACTATGAAGACCGCTATGACATCATTACCGAGATGGATGTGATCATTACCGCCACCGCATCACCCCATGTTATTTTAAAGGCTGATGAAATGAAGCCGCTGGGCAAACCGCTGACGATAATCGATTTAGCACTGCCCCGGGATGTCGAAGAAGCGGTCGGCAGCCTGGACAAGGTCGAACTGCTGACCATTGATGATTTTAAAAACATCATGGATGAAAAAATGGCTTATCGGGTCAAAATTGCAGAGAAAATAGCGGCCGAAATTCAGGATGAAATCGATGGACTGCTGTCCTGGGTGACTCACGCCAAGGTCGACAATATGGTCCGGGATTTAAACGAAACCTCCCGGCAACTGGCTGAGGAAACCATTGAAAACCTCTGTGGCCGGTTAAGCCTGACTGAAAAAGAAGAAGTCTATCTGGCCAAGGTGATCCGCTCCAAGTTCCGGGAAATGGTGATGCCGCCGATTAAGCAGCTTAAGTCACTGGAGTGTGAAGAGGAAATTATCGGCATCGAAAAAACCGTGACCTACCTGTTCCCGGGAATCCAGGATAAAAAACCATTGGCAGAACAGAACCATGATGACACCGCTGTTATTTAACTTAAATAATAAAAAAGCCCTGGTGGTCGGCGGCGGCAAGGTTGCCGCCAGACGAATTGTCACCTTATTGGAAAACGGCATGCAGGTGATTGCGGTGAGCCTGGATTTTTCTGAGGCGATCGAAAGAACCGAGAACAATCAGCTGACTCTGATTAGTGCCGGCTATCACAAGGAGCAGCTTGTGGACATCGATCTGGCAGTGGCAGCAACCGACAATCGCGCGTTGAATCGGCAGATTAAAAGGGACTGCCAATCCCAAAAAATTTGGTGTAACCGGGTCGATGATCCCGAGGATTCGGATTTCATTTTTCCCAGCGTCATTCGCCGGGGCGATTTAACCCTGTCGGTCTGTACCGAAGGGGCCAGTCCTTTTTTAACGAAGCACATTGTCGACGAGCTGGCCGACCGCTACGATGACAGCTATACCGAAAAAACAGCCTTATTGCGATTACTGCGTCAGGCCATTTTAGCCGGTGCTGGGTCCCCACAGGAAAAAACCGCAAAACTCAAAGAATTGTCCCGATGTTCCAATGCGGAACTCAGGTCAAAACTAGGAAATAACTGACAATTGGAGATAAGAGAAATGAATATAAAAGTTGGAACAAGGGGCAGTACCCTGGCCCGCACCCAAAGCCAGTGGCTGATTGATGTGCTGGCCAAAGCGCACCCGCAGATAAACTTCGAAATGGTGATTATTAAAACAAAAGGCGATCTGGTTCAGGATAAACCGCTGGATAAAATCGGTGACAAGGGCTTGTTTACCAAGGAGCTGGAAGATGCGCTATTATCCGGTGAGATCGATATGGCCATCCACAGTATGAAGGATATGCCGTCAAAATTGCCGGAAGGCCTGGTATTGTCGGTTCCACCCGTTCGTGAAGATCCCCGGGATGTCCTGTTGACACCCCATCAGATTACCACCTTGGATCAGTTGCCACCAGGCGCAGTGGTAGCAACCGGCAGCAAACGGCGGATCTGTCAACTGCAAAAGCTGCGGCCGGATGTGGAAATCGTCGGGATCCGCGGCAACATCGATACCCGGATTCGCAAAATGCAAGAACAGCAATTGGATGGCATCATTCTGGCCGCTGCCGGTCTGAAACGGATTGGCCGTCTGGCCGATCCCGCCTACCAAACCGTGACCTTGCCGGAGAACACCTTTATCCCGGCACCAGCCCAGGGAATCCTGGCGGTGGAAGTCCGGGAAGACAATGAAACGGTCAAAGAACTGATGGCCGCCATCAGTGATCCAGACACCATCATCCAGATGAATGCCGAACGGAGTTTTTTAAATGCACTCAACGGCAGTTGTCATATTCCGGTGGGGGCGTTTTGTGAAATGACTGCAGACACCATTATATTATATGGACTCTATGGTCTGGAAGACGGCAGTCATGTGGTCACCCGATCCATTGAAGGAGCACCCGAGGAGGCAGAAAATTTGGGAAAACAATTAGCAGCAACATGTTATCAAGATGTACATACAAAACCGGGCAAGGTCTATCTGGCCGGCGGCGGTTGCGGGGATCCCGGTCTCTTAACCGTTAAAGCCAAAGATATTTTAACTAAAGCCGATGTGGTGGTTTATGATGCCCTGGTTAATGAAAGTTTTCTAAACGACGCCCGCGCCGATGCCGAAATTGTCTATGTCGGCAAACGGGCCGGCAACCATGCCATGCGTCAGGAAGATATCAATGCCTTACTCGTCCAAAAAGGCCTGGAAGGCAAACTGGTTCTGCGCTTAAAAGGTGGCGACCCCTACGTCTTTGGCCGGGGTGGCGAAGAAGGCGAAGACCTTTACGACGCCGGGGTACCATTTGAAGTGATCCCCGGGATTACCTCGGTTATCGGCGGACTGGCCTATGCCGGGATTCCCATTACCCACCGGGATTGTGTGTCTTCGTTCCATGTCATCACCGGGCATTTAAAATCCAACGCCTACGACGGTGCATCAGATCTGGATTGGCCGGTATTGGGCAAGCTCACAGGCACCATCGTCTTTTTAATGGGGGTCAAGAATCTGGAAAAGATTTGCGACGAACTGGTTAAAAATGGCATGAATCCAGAAATGCCAGTGGCTGTGGTCCATCGGGCCTCCACCCCTTATCAGCGGGTCGTGACCGGAAACCTGACTACCATCTACGACATTGCCACCGCAGCAAAAATCACCGCTCCCAGCCTGATTGTGGTCGGGGAAGTCGTCAATAAACGTCAAAAATTGCGGTTCTTTGATGAAAAACCTTTGTTTGGAAAAAACATCATCGTCACCAGATCCCGTGAACAGAGCTCCCAGATGGTTGAAAAAATCAGTGAGTTGGGTGGTAATGCCATCGAATTCCCAACCATCAAAATTGTCCCCATTAACGAAGCAGCCTGTGACGAAAAGGTAAAAGTCCTGAAAGACTACAGCCATATTATATTTACCAGCATCAACGGCGTGGAAATCTTCTTTGATTCCCTGGCCCGCTGTGGCAAAGACGCCCGCGCCTTTGGCAATCTGCATATCACTGCCATTGGGGAAGGTACCAAAAATGCTCTCTTAGCCCGAGGTCTACAGGCCGATTTTGTACCGGATAAATATGTCGGCGAAGAACTGGTCAGTGGTCTGGCGCCACTGCTTAACAAAGACAGCCGGGTGCTGATCCCCCGGTCAAAAAATGCCCGGATCTATGTGGTCGAAGAACTATCGAAGATCTGTCCGGTCGACGAGGTCCAAAGCTACGAAACCATCCGGGAAGATCACGCCACGGTTGATCCGCTGGAAATGTTAAATAACAAAGAAATTGATTATATTACCTTTACCAGCTCCACCACCGTCGAGTTTTTTGTCGAAAAAATCGGCGCCGCCCACATTGACGCCATCAACTCTGCAAAAGCAGTGTCCATCGGCCCCCAAACCTCAAAAAAATGTCTGGAACTGGGCATTGATGTGGACATCGAAGCTGAAACATACACCATCCAGGGCATGCTGGATGCGATTTTAAAGGATGCTCAGAAATAAGACTTGAGTAAAAGAGCTGAACGAGTACCGATAACAGATTAAAAATTGGTCGGTGCGGGACATGTAATTATTAAGAAGTAAATTAGGAGGTCAGCAATATGTTGCCAACACGATTACGAAAAAATACGGCAGTTCGGAATTTAATCCGGGAAACCCAGCTTTCCATGAATGATGTGGTTTATCCGCTGTTTATAGTCGACGGACAGGGAGTGCGTAAAGAAATCGGCTCCATGAAAGATCAGTATCATCTGTCTTTAGATATGCTGGGGGCGGAAACCCTGGCGCTAAAAGAACTGGGGATCCGTTATGTCATTTTGTTTGGCGTCCCCGACGAAAAGGACAGCGAAGCCACGCCTGCCTTTGTAGCGGACGGTCTGATCCAGGAAGGGATTCGGGTGATCAAAAAGGTTGATCCGGAAATGTATGTGATCACCGATGTCTGTTTGTGCGAATATAAAAGTGACGGACATTGTTGTTTCTTTGAAGAAAACGGCGAGATCCGCCGGGCCCAGACCCTGGAGACCTTAAGCAGAACGGCGCTCAGCCACGCCGAAGCCGGAGCCGATATGGTCGCTCCTTCCGATATGATGGATGGCCGCATTGACCATATGCGGGAAACCCTGGATCGGGCCGGTTATGAATCGATTCCGATTATGGCCTACTCGGCTAAATTTGCTTCCAGTTTTTATGGTCCCTTCCGGGATGCTGCCAACTCGGCCCCATCCTTTGGCGACCGCCGCAGCTATCAGATGGATCCGGCCAATTCCCGGGAAGCGCTGAAGGAAATGGTTCTGGATATTGATGAAGGCGCCGATATTGTGATGGTCAAACCAGCCATGCCTTATCTGGATATTATCGCCAAGGGCAAGGAACTTTCCTACTTGCCAATGGCCGCCTATCAGGTCAGTGGTGAATACGCCATGATTAAAAATGCCGTCGATGCCGATCTGATGGATCGCCGGGCTATTTTTGAAAGCTTGATCAGCATCAAACGGGCCGGAGCCGACATCATCATCACCTATTTTGCCAAAGAACTGCAGGCGATGCTGAAAGATTATCAGTGACGTTTTTACCCAAATTTTTTAAATTTGGTAAGCCACTAAGCGCGAGCGTGTGGCTGGTGTAAAAACTAACATAATTTTGGGCTGAATTCTTCCTGATAAAAATCAGGAATTCAGACGAAAAATATGATCATTATAAAATGGAGATATTATGAATCGAGAAAAATCAGAAAAATTATTTATCGAAGCAGAAAAGTATATACCTGGCGGCGTCAACAGTCCGGTGCGGGCGTTCAAATCAGTAGAAATGCCACCGGTTTTTATTGACCACGGCAAAGGCGCTAAAATTTATGACGTCGACGGCAACGAATACACCGACTATATCTGTTCCTGGGGTCCCTTGATTTTAGGTCATGCCTCACCAGTTTATTTTGAAGGGATTCAGGAAGCCCTGCAAAAAGGCACCAGCTTTGGAGCCCCAACCGCCATTGAAGTCGAGGTTGCCAAGCTGATCACCGAAGCCTATCCCTCCATGGAAATGGTGCGGATGGTCAGTTCCGGAACCGAAGCCACGATGAGTGCCCTACGGGTCGCCAGAGGCTATACCGGACGGGATAAGATTATCAAATTTGAAGGCTGTTACCACGGCCATGCCGACGGACTGCTGGTTAAATCCGGGTCCGGCACCCTGACCTTTGGGGTCCCGACCAGCTCCGGGGTGACCCCGGGAACGGCCAGGGACACCCTGGTGGCAACTTATAATGATATTGCCAGCGTCAAAGCCCTCTTTGCCGAAAACCCCGGCGAAATTGCCGCCGTCATCGTCGAACCAGTGGCCGGAAACATGGGCGTTGTGCCACCCGATCTGGAGTTCATGAAAGAACTGCGGGCGATCACTGAAGCTGAAGGAACGGTACTGATTTTTGATGAAGTCATCACCGGATTCCGCTTAGCTTACGGCGGCGCCCAGGAAGTCCTGGATATTAAACCAGACATGACCACCCTCGGCAAGATCATTGGCGGCGGCATGCCAGTCGGCGCCTATGGCGGACGTCGGGATATCATGGCAACCGTAGCACCCCTAGGTGGCGTTTATCAGGCCGGAACCCTGTCCGGAAACCCCATTGCGATGAAAATGGGGTTGAACACCCTGACCTACCTGCGGGATCATCCCGAAGTTTATACCGAAATGGAAGAAAACGCCAAGCTGTTAGAAGCCGGCTTTAAGGCCAACATTGAAAAAACCGGCGTTAAAGCTCAGATGGTTCGTTTCAAAGGAATGACCTGCTGCTTCTTTACCGACCAACCCATCGATGGCTATGCCGCCGTCATGACCTCGGACACCAAAGCCTATACCAAATATTTCAAAGCCATGCTGGATGCCGGCAACCTCATGCCGCCAGCCCAATTCGAAGGTATTTTCCTCTCTGCCGCCCACACCAAAGCGGACATTGAGAAAACCATCGCCGATCACTATCAGGCATTATTAAATTTAAAATAATATAATCGCAAAATTAAAAGAAACGAACAATAATTGCTTTGATGTCGGTTTCCGCAAACAATTTAGTAACGTGTAGGCGAACAGTCGGTAGACTGTACGCCGTACAGTGTAGAAATTGTTTCGCGCAAACTGGCAGCGAAGCTCACGGCACTTTAGTTAGGGCCTAAAAAACATAAATAGGAGAACCATTTAATGGAAAAGAAAGCGTTACTGGTCATCAGTTTTGGTACATCTTACCCTGAGACCCGAAAAAAAACCATCGAGGCTACCGAGAACCGCTTAAAAGAAGCATTCCCGGACCATGATTTTTATCGAGCCTTCACATCCCGAATGATCATCAACAAACTGAAGACCCGGGACAACGAAAGCGTGGATACCCCGCAAGAAGTGCTGAAAAAGCTTAAAGCAGCCGGCTATACCCACGTGCAGTGTCAAACCACCCATATCATCAATGGCTATGAGTACGACATTACGTTAAAAGAACTCAAGGCCTTTGAAAAAGACTTTGCATCTCTGACCCTGGGCCGGCCACTGCTAACCACGGTAGAAGATTACGAAGAAACCGTGGACATCGTGATGAAGCAGATGCCCAAGCTCAAAAAAGGCGAAGCCCTGGTTTATATGGGCCATGGCAGTGACCACCACGCCAATTCCACCTATCCCTGTCTGGATTATATGTTTAAAATGAAGGGTTATGAGGATGTTTATGTGGGAACCGTGGAAGGTTTTCCGGAGTTGGAAAACATTGTGCCGTTGCTTCTGGAAAAGAAATATAAAAAGATTTATCTGGCGCCCTTTATGCTGGTAGCTGGCGATCACGCGATTAATGATATGGCCAGTGATGAAGAAGACTCCTGGCGAACCGTTCTTGAAGATGAACGTTTTAAAGTCGAATGTATCCTGGAAGGCCTGGGTGAATATGCCGGCATTCAGAACATGTTTTTAGATCATTTAAAGAAAGCACAACCCGTTACAGAAATGTAGGAATGGATTCAAAAGTGCTAAAATTAGAAATAAAGTTTAGGAGAAATTATTGATGAATACAGTGTATATGGTGGGTGCAGGCCCAGGAGATCCGGAACTGATTACCGTTAAGGGTCAACGAATTGTCAACGAAGCAGATATTATTATTTATGCCGGTTCTTTAGTCAACAAAGCCATTATTGCCGGTCACAAACCGGATGCCGAAATCTTTAATTCCGCATCGATGACTTTAGATGATGTTATCGCCGTGATTAAACGGGGAACTGCAGAAGGCAAAAAAATTGCCCGGGTTCATACTGGTGACCCCTCCATTTATGGCGCCATCCGGGAACAGATGGACCGATTGGACGAATTGGGAATTCCTTTTGATGTGATCCCTGGAGTCAGCTCCTTTGTGGCATCAGCGGCAGCCCTTAAAAAAGAATTTACCCTGCCAGATGTATCCCAAACCGTTATTTTGACCCGCTTGGAAGGCCGAACCCCCGTGCCGGAAAAAGAAAAGCTGGAAGATCTGGCATCCCATCAGGCATCCATGTGTATTTTCCTGTCAGTGCAAATGATTGATGATGTGGTTAAGCGATTAATGAAACATTACGCGCCAACGACGCCGATTGCGATTATCCAACGGGCAACCTGGGAAGACCAGAAAATTGTTATGGGAACCCTGGAAACCATTGCTCAAAAAGTAAAAGACGAAAATATCACCAAGACCGCCCAAATTTTAGTTGGTGATTTCCTGGGCGACGAATACAGCTTATCCAAGCTTTATGATCCCAGTTTCACTCACGAATACCGTCAAGGGGTTGAATAAAACCGTGAAAACAGAAAAATGGGCCATAGTCACCCTGTCCCAGGATGGCATGGTTTTGGCAAACCGGTTAGCAGAACATCTGGATGACCGGGAATGCCACATCTACACCAAAGAAAAATACGCCAACGAAACCACAAAAATCATCACCACCGATATTACTACCTTTATGGGCAGCATCATCGGAGCGTACCAGATCATCTGCTGCATCATGGCAACCGGCATTGTGGTCCGGGCGATTGCCCCCCATCTGGAACATAAGTCTTCAGATCCGGGCATTCTGGTCATGGATACCAATGGTGAGTTTGTCATCAGTCTGCTTTCCGGCCATTTGGGTGGCGCCAATGACGCTGCTCGTCTGGTAGCCAAACGACTGGATGCTCAGGCGGTGATTACCACCGGCACTGATGTTAAGGGAACCATGGCGGTGGATGTATTGGCCCAGAAAATTAATTGCACGATTGATAATTTTACCGATGCCAAAGATGTGACCGCCCTGATTTTAAACGCCGATCCGGTGGCCTTTGTGAATCAGGAAAATTGCGATTTGGATGCGGTTATTCTGCCTAATAACATCGAAGTGGTGGCCGATTTAACTGATCTAAATAATTTAAATAAATATCAGGGTGTCATTATGACAACACTGGATACCAAAAAACAAGCGCAGCCAATTCCCAGCGTTAAGCTGGTTCCCAAGAAACTGGTGCTGGGTGTGGGCTGTCGCCGGGACACCCCGGGAGAACGGATTATCCAGGCCATTCAGGAGACTTTAGCGTCGCTGAATCTCAATGAAAAAGGCATCAAATCCCTGGCTACCATCGGTCTGAAAGCCGATGAACCGGGAATTATTGAAGCCTGTACTTTCTTTAAAGCAAAAAAAGTCATCATCCCCAATGAAATGGTGCAAATGGTTCAAAGCCGTTTTGAAGCATCGGAGTTTGTTTTTAAAACAACCGGCCTATATGCCGTTTCTGAACCCTGCGGCTTTGTCGCCTCCGGCTTTGGGAAATGCCTGCTGGAAAAACAAAAACTGGGCGGAATCACCCTGTCGGTCTGGCTGGATGAAAATTAGAAAAAATTTACCTTGTTAAAAAAAGGAGAACAAATGAGCAAAATTTATGTCACCGGGATTGGTCCCGGACTGTATGAACATATGACCGAGGCGGCCAAAGCCAGCCTGGAAGATGCGGACATTATTGTCGGTTATAAAACCTATATTGATATTATCGCCGATTTAATTGGCGATAAGGAAGTGCTTTCTTCCGGGATGCGTCGGGAGATTGACCGTTGCGAAAAAGCATTGGAACTGGCTGAACAAGGTAAAAAAATCTGTCTGGTCAGCAGCGGTGATGCTGGCGTTTTCGGAATGGCTGGTATCATGCTGGAAATCGTTGAAGCAAAAAACAGCGATGTCGAAGTTGAAATTATTCCCGGGATTTCGGCCGCCAATGCCGCCGCATCAACTTTGGGCGCGCCGCTGATGCATGACTATGCCGTCATCAGCCTCAGTGACCTGCTGACCGATTGGGCCGTCATTGAAAAACGGCTGCACTGTGCCGGCGAAGGGGACTTTATTATTACCCTCTATAACCCAAAAAGCAAGGGCCGTCCCCACAATATCGAAAGTGCTCAGGAAATTCTGTTGAAATATAAAGCACCGGAAACCCCGGTGGGGATTGTTCGTAATGCCAAACGTAAAGATGAGTCTTATGTGATTACGACCCTGAAAAAAATGAACGAAGCAGATATTGATATGTTTTCCATGGTTATCATCGGCAATTCCAAAACCTATGTGACCCGCGATCAATTAAAAATGATTACCCCGAGAGGTTATCAGCTGTGATTCTGGTATTGGGAGGAACCCTTGACAGCCGATTATTAACCGATCTTCTGCTTGAAGAAGGGAAAGAAGTCTGCTATTCGTCGCTGACCAATATCGCGGCCGATCAGATCTCGGAAAACCCCCTTTTGACAAAGATTTCAGGACAATTGGATGCCGGCACGCTGCGGGAAACCATTACCATTTACAATATCAATCTCTGTATTGATGCCACCCACCCCTATGCCCGGGAAATTTCCGAAAATGCTATTTGGGCCTGTGACGCCATGAATATCGATTATATTCGGCTGGAAAGACCATCGAATATTGATGAGGGAGAGGATATTGTCGCCTATAACACCTATGAAGAAGCCCGGGATTATCTGACCGGGGCGATGGGAAAGAGCGACCGCAATATTCTACTGACCACCGGCAGCCGTCAACTGGAAGCCTTTGAAGGACTGCCCAAAGAGCGCACCTATATTCGGGTCCTGCCCACTGCAGGGGTGTTAAAAAAATGCGAAAACCTGGGCTACAAGCCCCGACATATCTTGGCCCTTCAGGGTCCTTTTTCGGTAGCAATGAATGTCGCCACCATGAAAGAATACCACATCGGCTTCGTCGTCACCAAAGACAGCGGCGACGTTGGTGGCATTAAAGAAAAGGTCGCAGCGGCCCGGCTGGTCGACGCTAAAATTCTATTCATCCGCCGACCCATTGTTGCTTACCCCCGAGTCATCTCGTCCGTTGAAGACGCCGTGGTCTGCGCATTGAAAAATCATTAGAATTTTGACTTAAATTTAAATAGACGAACAAAGTACCGACAATTCTTACATCATGTTGTATGCATCAAGGCGAACAGGTTGTAGACCTGTACGAATTGCAAGCATACAACAGATTAACAATTGGTCGGTACGGGGTTTCGACGATCTAAAATAATTCATCATAGAAAGTTAAGAAAAAAAGGAGAAAACATGGCAAAAAATATTATGTTTATGGGTACCGGGTCATCAGTAGGAAAAAGTCTGATTACTGCGGCCATGTGCCGGATACTCGATAACCACGGCTATCATGTGGCACCCTATAAATCCCAGAATATGGCGCTTAATTCGTTTATCACCAAAGATGGCAAAGAAATGGGCCGGGCTCAGGTAGTTCAGGCCGAGTGCGCCCGGATGGAGCCTCAGGTTGAAATGAACCCGGTACTGTTAAAACCAAACTCGGACGTGGGCTGTCAGGTCATTTTGATGGGAAAAGCCGAATTTAATATGGATGCCATGGACTATCACGCCCATAAACCCAAGCTGGTGGAGATCGTGGTTTCAGCCTATGACGCGCTGGCTGAAGGTAAAGATGTCATTGTCATTGAAGGGGCCGGTAGCCCGGCCGAAATCAACCTGCGGGACAACGACATCGTCAACATGGGACTGGCAGAACTGGTCGATGCTCCGGTGGTGCTGATCGGCGATATCGACAAGGGTGGCGTTTTTGCTTCCATTTATGGTACAATTATGCTACTGCAACCCGAAGAACGAGCCCGCATTAAAGGCTTTATCATCAATAAATTCCGGGGCGATGTGGAACTGTTAAAGCCCGGCATCAAAATGATCGAAGATCTGGTCAAGGTGCCCTGCCTGGGCGTTATTCCCTACAAACGCTTTGTCATTGATGACGAAGACAGCGTCAGTGAACGGTTTGATAATAATTCCGAAGGTCTGATCACGATTGGCGTGGTCTACTTACCTCATCTTTCCAACTTTACCGACTGCACCGCCTTTGAAATGCATCCCGATGTGAAGGTGGAATACTACCGAAACCAGCGCGATCTGCAGCTGGCCAACCCGGATTTGTTGGTGATTCCCGGCAGTAAAAATACCATTGACGACACCTGCCATGTTATCAACAGCAAAATGGGCGATGAAATCCATCGGCTTCACGATTGCGGCGTGCCGATTGTCGGTATCTGCGGCGGTTATCAGCTGCTGGGCAAAGAAATTCGGGATCCCTTCCAGGTGGAATCAACCAAGGGTAGTATCGCAGGATTGGGCCTTTTAAACATTGTTACTACCATTGAAGAAGAAAAGCGAACCGTCCGGACTTCCGGCCAGGTTCAAGGTAACTTCATGGGAATGGAACTGGCTGACATGGAAGTGGAAGGCTACGAAATTCACATGGGCACCAGCGAAGCCCTGGATAATGCCAAACCCTTTGCAATTCTTGAAGATGGCACCGTCGATGGCGTGATTGCCGAAGATGGCACCGTGATGGGTACCTATCTTCATGGTATCTTTGACAACGATGGTTTACGGGAAAAAATCATTGAAGCCCTGCGGGTCAAAAAGAACCTCGAAGCCGGTCCCACTGCCTTTGATTTTAAGGCCTTTAAAGAAGAACAGTATGATCTGCTGGCAGAAACCGTGGAAGCGAATCTGGATATGAAAAAAATAATGGAAATCATTGGAGAAATAGCAAATTGAATCTAATTGAAGGACTTCCCCTGGGTTTAGGGGGAGGCTTTTGGTTTTTACTGATACTCATCGGCGTGTTGCTGGATTGGCTGATCGGGGATCCCCCCTGGCTGCCCCATCCGATCATCGCCATGGGAAAAACCATCGGCTTTTTAAATAAAAAACTGAATCGTGGCAAGCATCGCAAGGCCAAAGGCTTTTTACTGTTATTTTTAGTTCTGGGTCTCACCGGGGCGATTGTCTTTGGTCTGCAATGGCTGTTATATAGCATCAACATTTATCTCTACATCATCTTTAACCTTTATCTGATTATCACCGCCCTGGCGGCCAAAACGCTGGCAGTTGAAGTGCAAAAAGTGATGACCGCCTTAATGGGTGGCGATATTGAAGTCTCCCGGGTACAGGTCGGTTATCTGGTTGGTCGCGATACTTCAGAACTCAAAGAAAAGGAAATTATCCGGGCGACGGTGGAAACCACTGCCGAAAATACCATTGATGGTGTCCTGGCCCCGATTTTCTATATGCTGCTGGGCGTGTTGCTGCCGGTACCCTGGCTGAATCCGGTGATGCTGGTAATGCTCTATAAGGCCACTAACACCCTGGATTCGATGGTTGGCTACATCCAGGAACCATATAAGGATTTTGGCTATGCTTCAGCAAAATTTGACGATCTGGTCAATTTGATTCCGGCACGACTCGGCAGCATTTTTATGCTGGTGGCCGGGATGCTTTTAGGATATACTTTTAATGACGGCTGTCGAATTTTCAAGCGGGATCGCCGCAATCACAAGAGTCCCAACTCGGCCCATCCGGAATCGGTGGTGGCCGGGCTGTTGGGGATACAGCTGGGCGGAACCAACCAGTATTTTGGCGAAATTCTGGAAAAACCGACCATTGGTGATGCTAAAACCCCGTTGGAAATATTGGATATTCGCGAAACCATTACCATTATGTATGGTAGCGAAGTTGTCTTGATGGTTTTTGCGACCTTAGTAGCAGTGATAATCTATTCTTTTTAGAAATCTGGTAAATCATCGAATTTAAAATAATTGGAGTATCAACATGAATAAACACGGCGGATATCAGGGTGAAAACGAAAAGATGCTGGATTTCAGCGTCAATATTAACCCCTTGGGAATACCAGAGGGAATCCGGGAAAAGCTGATCGCCGGCATTGACGAATTGGTGAAATATCCGGAGATCACCGGTGTTTCGGCGATTGGGAAGATCGCCGACGATCTGGCAGTATTACCGGAAAATATCATTCTCGGCAATGGTGCCATTGAGCTGATCTATCTTTTTGCCCGCAGCATGGGACCGGGGAAGGCACTGATTGTGCAGCCGACCTTTAATGAATATGAACGGGCACTTAAGCTATACGGCTGGGATGTGGTCCACCATGTCTTAACCGAGGCGGATGATTTTACCATTAACCCGGAAACTTTAGCGACGGTCATAAAAAATGAAAAGCCCCAGGCGGTATTTTTATGCAACCCCAATAACCCCACCGGCCGGGTTTATGGAAGTGACTTTATCAGAGAGATGTTAGAGCATTCGGCTCCGGAAATCAGTTGGTTTCTGGATGAATCCTTCATGGATTTTTCTGACGAAAGCGGCAGCCTGTCATTGGTCAAAGAAGCAAAACAGACGGTTTTTATTTTAAAATCCCTGACGAAGTTCTATGCCTTACCAGGACTGCGAATTGGCTATGGGGTCGGGGCGGCCCCGATTATTGCAAAAATGGAAGGCTTTAAGGAGCCCTGGACCATCAATGCGCTGGGCCTGATTGCAGCCACTGGGGTTTATGATGAAAAAGATTATGCTGCGAATACCAAAACCTATATTCAGAAGGAACGGCAGCGGGTCTTTGAAGCCTTAAACCAAATTAAAAGCCTGAAGGTCTATCCCAGCGGCACCGATTTTCATCTTTGTCGATTGTTACAGGGAACCGTAGCCGAGCTGCAGATCGCCCTGGAAAAAGAAGGCATGTCCCTGCGCACCTGCGAAGATTTTATCGGTCTGGACCATTCATATTTTCGGATAGCCATCAAAAAAGAAACAGATAATACCAAGCTTTTGACTTTTCTTAAAAACTGGAGGAATGAGTAATGGGACAGTTAATATTTGTCACCGGCGGTGCCCGCAGCGGCAAGAGTACCTATGCCGAAAATTTAGCCCGGGAATCGGGCAGACCCGTGGCTTATATTGCCACAGCAATCGCCTTTGACGATGGCATGAAGGACCGCATTGCCAAGCATCAGGCGCAACGGCCGGATCATTGGGGAACGATTGAACAATATAAGGATTTTCAGACAATCGTAGGAAATCCCATTTTCGAACAAGCTGAGATCGTTCTTTTTGATTGCCTGACGGTGATGACCACCAATAATATGCTGGATTTTCCGGTAGATTATGACAACTGCGACATGGAAAAGGTGGGCGAAATCGAAAATGCCATTAAGAAGGAAGTGGAAAAACTGCTGGACGTCTGTCAGGATAAAACCCTGATTGTTGTTTCCAACGAGGTGGGCTTAGGTCTGGTGCCGGCCTACAAGCTGGGCAGTTATTTCCGGGATATCGCCGGGCGGATGAATCAGCTGGTGGCCGGCCGGGCGGATGAAGCTTATCTGCTGGTGGCGGGCTTACCGATGAAATTAAAATAAGTGACAGACAAGCCCATTTTTGGCGGCAATCATGATTGCTGCTGAAAAGGGCTTTTACTTTATCTGAAATAGCAGGGAGAAATTACGATGGATCAAAAAGTTTTGAAAGACGAGCTGTTGGCTTTGGCTGACGAAAAGTACCGGAAATTTTCCAGTCGTTTAACGCCGGGAACTGATAATATTTTAGGGGTGCGCCTGCCAGCGCTTAGGAAGATTGGCAAAAGAATTGCCAAAACAGACTGGCGGAGCTATCTGGAAACAGCCCGGGATGATAGCTTTGAGGAGACCTTGCTGCAGGGGATGGTCATCGGTTATGCCGATATGGAACTGGCCGAACGACTGGCACAGATCAAAGCCTATCTTCCCAAGATTGACAACTGGTCAATCTGCGACAGTTTCTGTACCGGCCTGAAATTCACAAAACAACATAAAGAAGAGGTATGGCTGTTTTTACAACCCTACCTCCAATCCAATGAAGTTTATGAGATCCGTTTTGGGGTAGTGATGTTTATAACCTATTTCCTCGAAGACTGTTATTTGGAGCCAATGTTTCGGAATTTCAACGCCATTGACTGCGACAACTACTATGTCAAGATGGCCGTGTCCTGGGCAATTACCAGCTGCTTTACGGTTTTCCCGGAAATGACGATGATCTATCTCAAAGCCAACGATCTCGATGACTTTACCTACAATAAGGCATTGCAGAAAATCACCGAATCGCGACAGGTAAATCCGGAGATGAAGGTGCGGATTCGCTGTATGAAACGAAAAAAGAAATAGTATTGAAGAGGGAATTCAAAGTGTGCAGACACGGCGCAACATCGTTGTATTTTTTCTAAATCAAATGAGGCAAGGGAAATTAGGAGAGCATCCTAACCGCCGGTAGCAGGCTTCATTTAACTAATAAGGGGGTATTTATTTGGATGACAGCATCAAACGGGAATTTGACAATAAGATCAATCGCCTGACAAAAAGCAAAGCATATCTGGATTATTGCGAAGAGGTGTATGGATATCGGATGTATCTTTTCAACATGATGGATAAGGAGCAGCTTGACTTCATTTTTAAATCAATACCGATATCTTCGGACGACACAGTTTTGGATCTGGGCTGTGGTTCGGGTAGTATTTTGAAGGGGCTGGTGAAAAAAAGTGGCTGCTCAGGCGTCGGTATCGACCAGCTCGACAGTGATGCAATTGAAATTGAAAGTGAAAACCCGCAATATCTATGCGGTGATATTGACGACATTGATGATTTTGACCTGCATCCGACTGTTACCTTATCCGTTGACAGCATTTATTTCAGCCGTGACCCGGAGGGGCTGATGCGGTCTTTGTGCGGCGTTAAAAACAATCGGATTTATTTGTTCTATTCACAATATCTGTTTGATGATCATGCGTTGGAAAAACGTATATTACAGGGCAATTTCACAAAAGTTGCCGATATTTTGAAGAAGCTCAAGGTTCCCTATGAAATGATTGATTACAGTAAAAATGAACGAATATTGTACGAAAAGTCACTGTGCGCTCTGGAAACGCGTGAAGATGCTTTCAAAAGCGAAGGGAATTTTGATCTGTACGAGGATAAGATTAAAGAGCAGAGAATGGGAAAAAATCTCTATGACACGGGCAACGCAAGCAGGCATTTGTATATTATCGGCTGACTGATGGGGCTCAGGATATTCCTGATCAGGCATCTTAGACCTGGTACCAGGTTCCTTAACGTATAAAAGCTTCATCCATCACTCTAACATGAGCTTTGGATGAAGCTTTTAAAATTTCAAATATAATTTCCGAAAATCTTTACAGCAGGTGAAGCAGTGGATCTACTCATACCGCAGCGCATCAATCGGATCCAGCTTAGCCGCCTTATTGGCCGGATAAAAGCCGAAGAAGACGCCGATGGCCATGGAGAAGCAAAGAGCAATGAGCATTGGGCCTATGGGCGGTGTTGACGGGAATTTCATCAGGGTACTGCCCATTATTCCCAGGACGGAGCCCAGTCCCACTCCGATCAGGCCACCGATCAGACAGATGATAATCGCCTCAATGATAAACTGACTGCGAATCGCCGAATTACGGGCCCCCAGGGCCTTGCGGATACCGATTTCCTTGGTTCGTTCGGTGACTGACACCAGCATAATGTTCATCACACCAATCCCGCCGACCAACAGCGAAATGCCGGCAATCACTGAGATTCCCAGGGATAAGGTGGCGAGCATACCGGTGGCCTCGCTGGCAATGGCTTCCAGACTTTCAGCTTGAATGGTAAAGTCCGATAATGAACCTAACCCCTTGATAAAATAATCCTTCGTGGTCTGAGCGAAAGCCGCTGAGTCGGTATTGGTGGTGGCCATGATGGTGAAATTTTCATAACCATTCTGATTGGTCGTATCCGGATTTAGTGATTTGGCGGTGGTGATGGGAATAAAGCATTCGACACGGGTATCGTCACCCATATAAAATAAGGGGTTGTCAATTACCATTTTTTCGTAGACGCCGATAACGGTGTAGGTCTCATTGGTGGACTTGGTATCGACCTGGATTTCCTTACCGATCACATCACCGTCGACGCCGACCAGATTGTTTCTCAGGGTGGTATCGATGATGATGACATTTCGGGTTCCATCCATATCGCGGTCGCTGATAAAGCGGCCCTGAACCAGATTGACATTGTTGACCAGACCATAATCAGGGCTGGCTCCGGTGATGCTGACATCCTTATGAATGAAGCCACTGTTAAGCTGACCCGACCCCATCCCGGTGGAAAAGCTGATGGCCTTGATCTGATCGGCATAGGTATTTCTAAAAGCATCAAGTTCTTCCTGGGTAATCAGATCTTCTTCCTGAAGGGTCGACTGGGTATCATAATTTTTGGGTGCCAGGGAAACCATAATATTTTTCCCGCCGATTTTATCCATGGTTTTGGTGACCGATCCGGTCATGGCCGAACCCAGGGTGGAGATGGCCATAACCGAAGCAATCCCGATGATAATGCCCAGCATTGTTAACAGGGCCCGCATCTTATTGGCCCGCAAGCCCTCCAGGGCCAGCCGGATATTTTCAAACAGATTCATAGCAGCCCTCCAATTGATAATGACCATTCATGCGGTTGTCGACAATCGAACCATCCCGAAGCCGGATGGTTCGTTCGGTTTCTTCAGCCAGTTCCGCATTATGGGTAATCAGAATAATGGTTTTGCCCTGTTCCTGATGAAGTCGGTGAAAGATATCCATAACCAGGCGGCCGGTATGCGTGTCCAGGGCACCGGTGGGTTCATCGGCCAGAATAATGGCCGGATCGTTGGCCATTGCGCGGGCAATCGCCACCCGCTGTTTTTGTCCGCCGGATAATTCATTGGGGCGGTGATGGGAACGACCGCTCATCTCCACTAACTGCAGTAATTCAGCGGCTCGTCGTGATCGTTCGCTGCGGGGCACCCCGCCGTAAAGCATCGGCAAGGCCACGTTTTTTAAAGCCGTTGAACGGGGAATCAGATTAAAGGTTTGGAAGACAAAGCCAATTTTTTTGTTCCGGATTTGTGATAAACCGTCATCCCGGACATTTTCCATTGGTAGATGATCGAGATAATAGTGGCCTTTAGTGGGGCGGTCCAGGGCCCCCAGGATATTCATCAAGGTGGATTTGCCGGAACCGGAAGCGCCGACAATCGATAAAAACTCGCCTTCATAAACGTCCAGATCAATCCCGTGGAGAATTTCCAGTTCGTTGGGGGTTCCCAAATAATAGGATTTGACGATCCCCCTCATTTCGATAATTTTATTTCGCATCATCTATACCCCGGTTTCCATCGAAACTGCCATTCCCGGCTGAACAGTCTGCGGTTGAGAAATAATGGCCATCCCATCACTGAGCTGATCACCGGCAATTTCAATCAGTGAATCGGTTTCCAGACCTGTGGTTACCGGAATTGATTCGACCGTGAAGGATCCCTGCTCGACGGGATTTTCTTTGGCCACATAAATGCAGGATTGACCGGAATCATCCATCACCAGCGCCTCAAAGGGAACACAGAACACATCAGCGCGTTCTTCGCTGACAATGCTTAAGCGGGTGGTCATCCCGATTTTTAATCCGGTAGAATCGGCGGGAAGGTCAATTTCAACTTCGAATTCGGCTTTAGTGGCGGTTGAAGCTGAATTGGCAGTTGCTTCGGTTTTAATGGCTGTTGGGGCAATTTTAGTCAGGTTGCCTGGAAATATCTTATCCCCGGTGGCATCGGATTTTACCAGTACCGGCATGTTTTCATGGATATGATTCAAATCAGCTTCTTTAACCTTACCCCGGACTTTAAGGTCGTTGGTATCCTCAATGGTAAAAAGCTCGCCATTGGCGGGGTTTCCTTTAACGGCATTCATGGCGGTGATGGTTCCGCTGGTGGTGGCCTTGACATAACTGTAGCTGTCATCGGCTTTATTATAGAGTTGACATAACCAATCGTCTTTAGCGACCCATTGACCAACCGAAACATAAATTTTTTCGATGTTATCATTGCTGGTATCGCTGATTTTAACTTTGCTATAGCTTTCAATCACACCGGTAGCCGAAATTGTGTTTTGTAGGGTTGATTTTGAAAGCGGGGCAGTTTTAACAGCAACCGCCGCGGCAGGCTGAGAATTGGCATAAACATAGGCACCCCCGCCAACCAATAGGGCTACCCCAATCACAACACATAAAATAATTCCTCTTTTTTTCATAACTTCTCCTTGTTACTCCTTGGTTTTAAATTTAAAAACGAGTTACTTGCTGTCTCAACTCGTATTATTGTATTAATTACTTAATACAATAATACGAGTTGAGATGATTGTCAAGCACTTTATTTAATTTTACTTAGTGTTTACAACAAAACGAGCAGCAGTTTCACAATCACTAATCCTCATTTGTTTATTAAGATGGTTTAAGTATAAGCTTTAATTATGAAGATCAGGTCGCTCAAATTCTTAAGACTTTTTGACAATAAAAAAAGACCCCGGATCGGAGCCTTAAAAAGTTTAGATAATTATTGATGAATCGGCAGAATCAGTTCAACCTTGAACAGCTGGTTCAGCTGATAGTAGTCGATGCGGCCCTGATGGCGGGTGATGATTTTTCGGCAGGAGTCCAGACTGGACCCCTCTGCGTCCATGATCTTTTTGCCAGCGGCATCGGGATTATTAATCGTTTTATTACGCAGAATAATACAGAGCTCGTTTTTATTAAGGATCAGGCCAAAATCGACGGGCTTGTCGGGGTCGGCATACTTAATAATATTGGAAGTCAGATAGTCAAAAATCCGTTGCAACTGTTCGAGGTCGACCCACAGGGAGAAATCACGTTCGATGCAATTTTCCTCAATAATTTCGTATCCGGCTTCTTTCAAAGTTTGGGTGGACGTATTCAGTAGTTGATGAATCAGTGGTTTTCCGTTATAGACTTTAAACTGGTAGTATCCTTTGCCGTTATCCGTAAAGGCATGTTCAAAAAGATCGTCAATAAAGCCGATGACCTGATATGCTTTTTTTAGGGAGATTTTCAAGTAAGCTTCTTTTTTGGAAAGATCATGCTCGTTGGGGTTTTGAATCCGTTCAAGATAGCCGATGATCCCGGATAAGGGAGCATGGATTTCATTGGAAACAGTAGTGATAATATGGTGATTTTCCATCTTGGCAAGGGATTCGGCCTTGTTTTTCGCTTCATATAAATCATGAATCAGATTCACGTTGTTGGCAATATCAGTGAGCTCGTTATTTCCCTGCAGCGGAATATAAGATTCAAAGTTTTCTGCGGCGACTTGCGCAGAGCCCTTTTGCAGAGTCTTGAGATAGCTTAATTTCTTGCGGATTAAACGGGAGATCATAATAAAAACCAATAAGTTGGGTATAATTGTGAAGAGGATACTTAAAAACGGGTTGTCACCCAAAAAGGGTAACAGAATGAGATTCAAGATAAGATTTAAGATAACCGCACCAACTAAGGTAAAACTTAGATATTTTATCAAGACCGAGACCAATTCCTCATCGGGTCGATTCTTGCGGTTTTTTATTCTGGGCTGGTCTGGTTTGTTGTTTTTCAATTTAATATTCCTTTCTTCGTGTTTTTATCATACAATTATTGTAAACTGTAATGCGATTATAATCAACAGGAGCTTTGATTTAAATTGATCATAAAAAAAACAGGTCGGGATGAGCATGCCGCCCTTTGTGAATCTCATTACTATTGAACTGGTGAAGTAATATAAAAGGTTTTGCAAGAAAATGGTTTAACTCCCAGTGGTTTTGGGATATAATAAGACTAGATTACTATGAGGAGAAATTGAATGAGTTTATATGATGCGTGGAAAAACTACATAGAAGAGAATTGCAGCACCCAGGAAGAGCAAAATGAATTTTGGGAAAAATACTGTGCCGATGAAAAAGTTCTGTATCAGAAGATTCTCGGTGAGAAAATCACAACCATTTCCGGTAAGGTCGAAGACCTGGTTAACGAAAGCAATATGGTTCCGCCCCAATACATGGGTTTTCTGGACGGCATCAGCGAAAGTCTGATGACACCCATAGATCTTGAAACCATTGAACTGGATTCTGAAATCAAGCTGGAAATCGATTTTGCCAAGCTTTATAAAAATATGCTGGCAGTTCCGGCGGAATGGCTTTATACCCTGGAAGAATGGGATAATTTTTTCACAGAGGACGAGCGGATTGAGCTGGAAAAAGATTATAAACGCTCAAAAACCGTGGTCAATGAAGTGAAAGTGGGCCGAAACGATCCATGTCCATGTGGATCCGGTAAAAAATATAAAAAGTGCTGCGGCCGTTAGTACATAAAAAAAGAGCGAAAGCTCTTTTTTTAGTGGTTGATTATTTCATGAATATAAAAAACAGTAATCATTGAGAGGGCGATATCCGGTGAAAATTTACTTAAAAAGGTTGACATGCGCTCAGGACTGAGATCACTCCGGATACTCAAAAATACGATATAAAAGGTAATAAAATTGTAGCGCAGAAAATTACTGTTCGATGGGGTTAAAAAGGTTCCAATGATTTTAGGATTATCCAATAGGGTGAGGTTTTCATCCAAAAGCCGATTCAGTTCTTTTAGAATGGCTTGAATGAAAAAATCAACGGGATAGTTTTCCAATCGGGACACGCCCATGCTTTTTCCGGCAATTTCCAGCATTGAAAGGCCAAGGGGCTGGTTTTTGAAAGGCGTTTTCTTCAACAGGTTCTCCAGCGCGCTTAAAATATCGCTCTGACTGGCATCGGTCGGTAGGTTGAGCAGTGCCAACATTTTTTGTAACTGTTTCAGATTTGATAACGGCAGACCCAAGGTGCTGTTAAACTTCCTGAAATAGGTATTGTTTTTGTTGATGTTCAGATAAAAATGGCGGCCCTCCAAAAGTCCAAATACCTTCATGGCATCCAGATAACCCAATTGAATATTCTGTTCGATTTGTCGGGAATCAAAATTCATGATCCCGCCAAGATATTCTGAATTATTAACCGTTATAATTTCAGCATTTTTATCCCGTACCCATTTTCGCATCCCGGGAGCCGGGAATTCTACGGAAATAATCTGCTTGAAATTCTGCTCGAGCATAAAATTGATTGGAACATTATCAAAAAAACCGCCGTCAAGGTAAGTTTTACCATCAATTTCCTGTTTCTGAAAAATGGGCAGGGCGGCACTGGCCAGTAAATAATCAATCAGCTGGCCTTCTGGAATATCTTCAATCATCAGCTGACGTGGTTTCAGGCTGGTGATATCAACGGTTACCAGTCCGAACCGAATGTTTGATTGCCGGATGGTTTCTTCAGAGATCAACTGGGTCAGATTGTGACGCAGCGGCGAAATATCCAAACCGTCGGAAAAAAGTGATGTTAAAAAACCATTTTTAAAAACATCAAAGTTTTCTTTTGACCACTCATCGACATAGGTGTTGGTCATTTTTTTATTCAAATCAAGAACCTGGTTAATGGTTAGTTTGGACCAGAACTCCATGGCTATTTCATAATCGTCCTGGGCAATCATTGCGGCGTTTAATGCCCCGACGGATGTTCCGATAACGGCTCCCAGGGAGTAATCACATTCTCGGAGAGCCTTCCATACACCCATTTCAAAGGCGCCTTTGGCACCGCCGCCACTGAGAACCAGGCCGTACTGTTGCTGCGACATTTAATGTTCACCTCGCTGTTATTAAGAAATGTTAGTTAAAGAATCGTATGAAACTGATTAATAGTACATTTCGCTCATCAGACCACCGAGCATTCCCATACCGCCTAATCCGATGCAGGTTATGCAGGCAAAGATCATCAGCACGGTAAAGGCCATTCCAATGATGGAACAAATCAGACCAGCCATGGCCATGCCGGTGGGCAGACCCTGAAGTTTTCGTTCCTTCATGGCAATCATCCCAAAAATAAGACCCACCGCACCGGTGAGCAAACCGCTGCCCATCAGGGTGATAAAGCTGACAATTGAGAAGATCCCCAGTGACAGGGCCAGGATTGATTTGGAATCGTACGTCTCGGCAATAACTCCTTCCGGATAACGCTCATCGTAGGCATCCCGATTGCGGATAATAAAGACAAAAATCGGGCCCAGGAAAGGGAAAATAATGCTGAGAACCAGATATAGCACCCGGTGATCCTGATCATAAATGCTGTAGAGCCAGAATTGGGCGGTGTAATAGTAAAAGCTCAACGCCAGTGACAACAGGATTGTCATAAAGGTACCCAGATAGGGAATGAAGCCAAGAATCATCATGACAATGGTTAAGGCCAGACCCATCAGGGGCAGAAAGAGCTTGGCGTAGGGAATATGCAAGGTGCTGATGGAAACATCATCATTGATCAGTTCGCCCATCAGATAGCGGCTGCCGAAGGGAATCCAGGCCAGCCAGGGGTTATCAATATTTCGGTTTTTTGCCATCGCGTAAAGGCCAAGGGCATTAAAAACATAGCAAATTACACCAATCACAAGACTAATGACTAAAATAATACCAAGAACTGACATAATAACTGGCATGATTGCCATAAAACTGTCAGGCTGGGAAGAAATATCTCCCAGATAATCATCATACATATGCATAATAAACCTCCTTAAAAATCTAATACCCTAATTATACCCTAAAGTCATTCAAATAACTAATTTTTCAAGTGTTTTTCATAGATCTGTTGGGGGATTTTCAGCATAAACAGGATCCCCAAACCAATGATCAGCAGGCTGATAAATTGAGAGGTGGAGAGAAATCCGATGGCCCCGCGGGGGTCGGCCCGGAAAAATTCATTGATAAAGCGGAAGAGACCAGAGGCGACTAAGTAGAAGCCGGTGGTAAAACCAGGAGTTTTATTTTTCCATAGCACCGTCACCAGCATCAGCGTGAGCGCAAAAAGAAAGGCCGATTCGGATAACTGGGCGGGAAACAGCCCGATTCCTGATGGCGGATAGGCACCAACCGGATAATGAACAGCGCCGGGACCCTCATAGGGGATCCCATAGCAGCAACCATTGAAAAAACAGCCAATCCGACCAAAGGCCTGGGCCAGGGCTAAGCAGGGCACCGCGATATCGAAAAATTGGATGGTGTCAAGGTGATAAATATGGGTGTAAAAATAGCCGCCCAGAATCCCACCGATCAGTCCGCCATAAAAAACAGCGCCGCCGGTGGCCAGGCGAATCAGAGCGGTTTCCGGGCTGGCGATCAGATTGGGCAAATCCACAATAATATATAGCAGTTTCGCACCAATGATCCCGCCGATAATGCCAAAGAGACCGAAAAACATCGCATCCATGGTGGTGATGCCATATTTCCTGGCGGCTGGAATAGCCAGGAGAAATCCGCATCCGGTTCCAATGATAAACATGATTCCAAAAGTCGGGATTGCGTAATCAAAAATATGAATAATGGGATACATAAGACTCCTTTTCTGAATGATAGTCAAAGTCCGGTTGTTCACGAAAATAAAATGATGTTTACCAGAAAGTTGACTGTTTTTTGACTTTAGATAAAAAAAATAGACGATGGGAGTCGTCTATTTCTGAAAATTGAAACTAACTGATATAAGCGGCAGTGCCTAATAATCCAACACAGGCCACACAGGCAATGAATGCCAGGGCGCATAAGCCCAGACCAATGATATTGAGAACTAAACCGGCAGTGGCCATACCGTTTGGTTTAAAGCCTTCCAACTCGCCGGCTTTACGGATTTGGATAGCAAAAATCAAACCGATAATGGCACAAACAATACCGATAAGGGTAAAATAACCCAAAAAGATGCAAACCAAGGATACGATTCCCAACACAAGGGAAGCAATGGCCTTATTGTTATACTGTTCCATATAAGCCTCCTAAAGTAAAATTATTTCTATCTTTAGAATACTCTTGTTGGGAAAAAATGTCAAGATTTATGAATCTCTTTTAACTTGTCCACCAGATCAAAAGCAACATGATTGATGGTTTGCGAACCGGCCACGAGAACCAGATCGTTCGGGCGTAAGTGGTCAGTCAGATGATTGACGATATCCGCAAAAGCCGAAATGGTAACCGTGGGGATGCCATATTTTGCTTCAATGGCTTTTTGCAGATCTTCGGAATAAATATTCCAGTCATTGCCTTCCCGATCCGAATAAATATCGTTAAGAATGACATAGTCAGCCTTGGCAAAAGCGTCCACAAAATCATCAAAGAAAAAGAAAGTTCGTGAATAGGTATGTGGTTGAAAAACAACCCAGAGTTTATTGTGCTCATAATTGAGACAGGCATCCACGACCACTTTTAATTCGGTGGGGTGATGGGCATAATCTTCATAGACATTAATCCCGTTGACTTCGCCCCGGAATTCGAATCGGCGTTTGGCGCCGCTGAATTTGGCCATCCCAGTGATGGAAGTTTCCACCGGGATACTGAGGAAGTCGCCGCAGATAATGGCTGAAAGGGCATTGAGAACATTATGCTGGCCGGGAATAATCAATTGATAACGGCCATAAAATTCTCCTTTTTTATAGACATCAAAACTGGGTTTGCCAACCTTGTCATAAACAATATTGGCGGGGTACCAGTCGTTGGTTTTTTTTAAACCATAGGTAGTCACCGGACAGGCTAAATCAGCCACGACATCGAGAACATCCTGGGAATCGCCATAGGCAATCATCAAGCCGTCGGCGGGCAGGATTTTGCCGAACTTAGTAAAGGATTCCTTGATCTGTTTGATACCATCTTTAAAATAATCCAGATGGTCTTCTTCAATATTAGTAATGATTCCGATGGAATGTGAAGTGGTCAGGAAACTGTCCACATATTCACAGGCTTCGACAACAAAGAACTCTTTGCCATCAATTACGGCATTGCCGCCGAATTCATCAAGCTTGCCACCGATGCTCAGGCTCGGCCGCAAATCGGCATGTTGGAGCAGACAGGCAACCATCGAGGAGGTTGTCGTTTTGCCATGGGTTCCGGCAACCGCAATGGTTTTATCGAAGATGTGGGAAAAAAGACCCAGAAAACTCGAACGTTCGATTTTGGGAAGATTCAAATCCGTAGCTTTAACCATATCCGGGTTATCGTCATGAATGGCAGCAGAATAAACAACACAATCCGTGTCGGCGGGGATGTTTTCGTAGTTGTGCCCGATATGGACCTTGATGCCCAGACATTCCAGTTTTTCAGTGTAGGATGAAGCAATCATATCAGAACCTTCAATGGAAAAACCTTGGGATAAAGCCATCGTAGCCAGGCCACTCATGCTGCTTCCGCCAATTCCAATGAAGAATAATTTATTGATGGGTCGGTTGAATTTGTTTTCTAGTTGTGCTTTCAAATAATTAGCTCCTTTAATTCGGTAATAAAATCTTAATTATTTCTTAATGATTCATCTGAAAGTGCTTATTTGTTGGTTAAGAATATGCATGAAATAATCAAAATACCATTCAAAATCGGGAAAAACACTTTAAACCGAATTATAACACAGGTGTTTCCGCTGAGTAAAGATTAAAAAAAACTTGCACTTTCATTGAAATATGAATAATATTATAGATATTGAGAATAATGTTCGGATTTTAATCGAATCCTTCATAGGTGGAAAATGAAAAAGAATGAAAGAATCAGTGTTATCACAAAAATATTGTCAGACCATCCCAACGAGGTTTTTAGCTATAATTATTTTACCGATTTACTGGAAGCTGGAAAATCAAGCGTCTGCGAAGATGTTGCCATTGTCAAAAATGCCATTGAACTGACCGGTACCGGTTATGTCGAAACCTATTCCGGGGCATCCGGGGGTGTGGTCTATCATCCCCAGGTTACCAGGGAAGAAGAATTGAGTATCCTCAAAGAAATTGCCGATCAGCTCAGGTCGCCAGCCCGAAAAATTCAGGGTGGTTTTGTTTATTACAGCGATATCCTCTCGAATCCCCGCTATTCTAAGAATATTGGTCGGATTATTGCTTCAAAATATGGTGAAATGGGGATTGATTATGTCGTCACCACCGAAACCAAGGGTATCCCTGCCGCTATGGAAACAGCCCACTATTTAAATGTGCCGATGGGCCTGATCCGACGTTCCAACCGGGTAACCGAGGGGGCAACCACCAGTGTCAATTATATTTCCGGGTCGTCGAATAAAATTAAGACCATGTACTTGAGTCGGCGGATTGATCTGAAAGATAAAAAAGTACTGGTCATCGATGATTTTATGAAAGGCGGCGGAACCGCCAAAGGTATGACCAATCTGATGGAAGAGGTAGGTGCTGAGGTGATGGGAATCTGTGTTATTTTTGTGACCCGATCCCCGGCAGAAAAACTGGTTGATAATTTTACCCCGCTGATCTGGATGGATGACGAAAACCTGGAAGCCGGCTTACAGGTTTCCCTGCATTCTGAAAGCTGAAAAATGAAATAAGCACGTTGTCTGAACACATAATTTACAGAATAAAACAGTACCTTTAATAACAGAAGTTCTTAGTTTTTTTTAACCCTTTTTGAAAATAATTAGAATGGAAAAAATTTAAGGTTTTTGTTTTAATATAGTTGAATTTGTGTTAGTATATACCTAGTATCAGACATGTGACTTTATTTCAAAGGGGAGGCTTACGAGATGGAAATAACAGACGTAAGAGTACGGAAAACGTATCCAGAGGGTAAAATGAGAGCGATTGTCTCAGTTACTTTTGATGATCAATTTGTTGTTCATGATATTAAGGTAATTGAGGGTCAAAGCGGATTTTTTATTGCGATGCCCAGCCGAAAAACGCCGGATGGCGAATTCAAGGATATTGCACATCCCATTAACATGGGTACCCGTCGTGACATGCAGGAGAGTGTCCTGCACGCTTACGAAAAGGCCATAGAAGAGGATAACCAAGTAACCAATGAAGAAGAAGCAACAGTTGAACTAGAAGTAGATTACGAAGAAGAATAAAAAACTAAAAAAGTTTAAAAAAAAAGGGGGAGCGCTTCCCTTTTTTTGTTGTTAATAATAATTAAAAGTTGCGGAGATGAAAATGAACCATTCAAAAACTATCATATTGGCCGCTGGAGAAGGGTCCCGGATGCGGTCCCAAAAACCCAAGGTGCTTCATCAGGTGTGCGGGGAGAATATTCTGGATTATGTGATTGAGGTTAGTAAAGCGGCAGGAATTTCGGAGATTGGAGTGATTGTGGGATTTCAGGCCGAACAGGTCAAAGAAAGCCTGTCACCACAGATCGCGACCTATTTCCAGCCCGAACAGCTGGGTACCGGCCATGCAGTCCTGCAGGCACTGCCCTTTTTTGAGGCACTCGAGGGAAACCTGATTGTACTGGTCGGCGATGCCCCGCTGATCCGTCCGGAAACCCTGACCGGGCTGATTGCAGCCCACGAAACCGGCGGTTATGCCGCAACGGTTTTAACGGCCGAATTTGATCAGCCCTCTGGTTATGGCCGGATGATTAAAAACAGTGCCGGTGAGCTGCTTAAAATTGCGGAAGAAAAGGATGCCACTGCGGCTGAAAAACAGGTCAAAGAAATCAATTCCGGGATGTACTGTTTTGATGCCCAGGCCCTTATTCTGGCGCTGGCGGAATTAAAAACAGATAATGTCCAGGGGGAGTACTATCTCACCGATGTTATCGAGATCCTGCGGAATATGGGAAAAACCACCGGTACCTATGTGACCCCGGATCCGGAAGACATCCAGGCCATCAATTCCCGGGTTCAGCTGGCTGAAGCAGAAGCGGTGATGCGTAAGCGCATCAACCATAAACTGATGGATGCCGGTGTGACCATCATCGATCCGGCCACGACCTATGTTGGCGCCCGGGTTCTGGTCGGTCAGGATACGGTTCTTTATCCCGGGGTCATTCTGGAAGGCGCGACCATGATTGGAAAAGATTGTGTCATTGGCGCAAATAGTCGGTTAGTTGACACAAAAATTGGGAATAAGGTTAATATACAGAGTTCGACTATTCTGGAGAGCAGCGTCGACGATTACACCAACGTCGGACCCTATGCTTATATTCGTCCGGGTAGCCAAATCGGCAAGCATTGCAAGGTTGGCGATTTTGTGGAAGTTAAGAATTCTACCATGGGTGACGGTGCCAAAGCCTCCCACCTGACCTATATCGGCGATGGTGACGTCGGCGAAAATGTCAATCTGGGTTGTGGTACGGTTTTTGTCAATTACGATGGCAAGAAAAAATACCGGACGATTGTGGAAAAAGATGCTTTTGTTGGGTGCAATACCAATCTGATTGCTCCGGTAACCGTTAAGGAAGGTGCCTACATCGCCGCCGGCTCGACCATCACTGACGACGTCCCTGAAGACAGTCTGGCGATTGCCAGGGCCCGACAGGTCAACAAGGTTGGTTATTTAAAAAAGTAACACATCACATCATTAACAAAAAATAGAAAATAGAGAAGATTAAGAAGAGGTATAAAACGTATGGATGGAAAGTATAGTGGAATTAAGATTATTGCTGGGAACTCAAATATTGCATTGGCACAGGAAATTGCCGAATATTTAGAAGTCCAGCTGTGTAACGCTGAGGTGGTCTCCTTTAGTGACGGGGAAATCGGCGTGAACGTCTTTGAATCGGTTCGTGGTGCAGACGTTTTTGTTATTCAGTCCACCGGAACCCCGGTGAATGAAAATTTAATGGAATTACTGATTCTCATCGATTCCATGAAACGTGCTTCGGCTGGACGAATTAATGCCGTTATCCCTTATTATGGCTATGCTAGACAGGATCGTAAGGCCAAATCGCGAGATCCCATCACCGCCAAACTGGTGGCTAATTTGTTAACCACCGCCGGTGCCGATCGGGTCATCACCATGGATCTTCACTCCAATCAGATTCAGGGTTTCTTTGATATTCCCCTGGATCACTTATCAGGTGGGGCTCTGATCACTGAATACTATCGCGACAAGAAACTGGAAAACATGGTTGTAGTTTCTCCGGATGTGGGCAGTGTCAAGCGTTCCAGAAAGCTAGCCAGAAACCTGAATTGTCCTTTTGCTATCATTGATAAAGAACGTCCCCGCCCCAATGAAACCGCCGTTATGAATGTTATTGGAGATGTCAAAGGGAAAAACTGTATCATGATCGACGATATGATTGATACCGCCGGCACCATTACCTCCGGTGCCAATGCCCTGATTGATCTTGGCGCCAATTCGGTGTTTGCGGCCTGTAGTCACGGGGTGTTTTCCGGTCCGGCGATCCAACGAATTCAGGATTCCGCTATTGAAGAACTGGTTACTCTGAATACCCTATGTATTCCCAAGGAAAAACAAATCGACAAAATAAAAATTCTTTCCACCGGAACGCTTTTCGGCCGGGCCATTGACTACGTTCATTTTGGTCGATCACTGAGTAAGCTTTTTGTAGGAAGATACGTATAGGATAGCCGATGCATCTGATTGTTGGATTGGGAAACATTGGCAAAGAATACGATGGAACCCGGCATAATATCGGCTTTGAAATCCTTGATTATCTCAGCGATAAAAAAGGAGTCACCATCACCAAGAAAGAACAACACGGCGTAACCGGCGTCTATCGTGAAGAGGGACAAAAAATTATGCTGGCCAAGCCGACCACCTATATGAATAACAGCGGACTGTGTGTGGCCGGGCTGATGAATTTTTATGATATCCCGCTGGAGAATCTGCTGGTAATTTATGATGACATCGACCTGGCCACCGGGGATGTGCGCATCCGCCAGCGGGGCAGCGCCGGAACCCACAACGGGATGCGTTCGATTATTCAGCATTTGGGAAATCCGGATTTTTCCCGCATCCGGATCGGCATCGGCCGACCCCGGCTGGGTTCGGAATTGGTTCACTATGTCCTGGGGCGTTTTCCCAAAAGCGAATTTCCGGCGATGGAAAATGCCGTGATGGAAGCCGCAAAAGGGGTGGACATTTTTGTCAAAGACGGCGTTGATCTGGCCATGAACCGGATTAATATCAGAAAAAAAGCGGAAGAGAAAAAGACCGCAGAAACAAACGAACAGCAAGATCAGAATAAATCATAATAAAAGACAGCAGTTAAGACGCGCGAAAAAGAATAAAAAACAGGGGCCCGGGTTTAAAACCCGGGCTATCCGTGTTTGAAAATGAAAGAAGAGATCATGGAATTACTTTATCAAAACCTTTTGAAGGTCGAATCGATCCAAACCATATTGAATAACCTGGCCCCGGGAGAAATCATCAATCTCTCCAATGTCAACAACAGTTTTAAAGAAGTGCTTACCGGGCTGATCTTCAGGCAGCAGAAGAGCCGGATTCTTTATGTCTCTGCAACCGATTATCAGGCCCAGAAAACGGCTCAAAATCTGCAGAAAATTCTCGGAGATCAGGTGCTTTACTGCCCGGCCGAACCGATTCATGACTATTTCGCCGACGTGCACAGCCAGGAAATCAATCACCAGCGCTTGGTCGTCTTTGAACAACTGTTGTCAAATCAGCCCTTTGTGGTGGTAATGGGAGCGGAAACCCTGTTAAAGAAACAAGTGCCCAGAGAAAAATTTCAGGGCTTTGGTTTTTCGCTGGCGGTGGAAGACAGTTGGGACCCGATTATCCTGACCAACCGGCTTTTTGAACTGGGTTATGAACCGGTCTCCCAGGTTGAGGCCCGGGGACAATTTGCCCATCGCGGTGGGATCATCGATGTTTTTTCAACCACCGGTCAGGAAGCTTATCGAATTGAATTTTTTGGCGATACCATTGAATCCCTACGAACCTTTGATCCCCAAACCCAACTGTCGACCGATTCGGTGGATCAGGTGATCATTCTGCCTGGTCGGGAAATTATTCTGGATCAAGACGAACGGGCCAAAGCGCTGAAACAAATCACTAAAAATTATGGCGAGATGCCAGGTTATCAGGCGCTGATTGAACGGATCAGCGAAGATCCGGGGGGCCATGATGAGACCCTGTTTGCCTTTATCAAGTCGGAAGGAATGCTCACGGATTATTTGGGAGATGCTCTGGTTATCTGGGATGAACCGCCCCGGATTAAAGAAGCCCAGGCTGTTTTTATCAATAAACTGCACAGTGATTTTCAGACCCTGATGGATGAACAGCTGATGTTTCCCGAAGAGAAAAACAAATTCTATTCATTTTCAAAAATTGAAAAAGCACTGGACAGTCAAACCCAGTTAAGACTCCACTTATTCACCTCCCGGGCTAAAAAAGGGCTCGCCCTTGATTTAGGGGTTAAGGAAAACGATTCTTTTTTAGGCCAGATCCCGCTATTTATTGAATTTGTTCAAAAGCAGCTGGAAAAAGACGCCATCATCCATTTGCGGGCCCGGGATGAAGCAGGACTGGAAAAACTCAAAAGCTTACTGACCGATGCCGATATTCACCGCTTTACCAATGAGCCGTTACCGGGGGTTCAGCTGGTTACTGGTGAAATCAGCGGCGGCTTTGAACTGGCCGGTGAGCAGCTTATTTGTATCAATCAAAGTGAAATCATCAAAGAATCCAGCCGGGGGAAAAAACGCCGTCGTCAAAAAGGACGAAAGATCGATTCCTTTACCCAATTGAACCAGGGCGATTTTGTGGTCCACGATACCCATGGTATTGGAGTCTACCGGGGCATTGAGCAATTGAAAATCGATGAGACCATTAAAGATTTGCTGGTCATCGAATATGCTAATGATGCCAAGTTCTATTGTCCGGTGGATCAGATGGATGCCATCCAGGTTTACGTGGGAACCGGCGAGAAAAAGCCGAAGATCAACCAGTTGGGAACCAATGACTGGAGTAAATCCAAATCCCGGGTCAAAGCCGCGGTTGAAGAAATGGCTGATGAACTGATTGCCCTTTATGCCAAACGCCAGAATCTAAAGGGTTATGCCTTTGGAGTAGATTCCAGTTGGCAGCAGGAGTTTGAGGACTCATTCCCTCATGAGGAAACCAACGATCAGCTCCAGGCCGTCGACGAGATTAAGGAAGACATGGAATCGACCCGGCCGATGGACCGGCTGCTCTGCGGCGATGTCGGGTATGGCAAAACCGAGGTCGCCCTGCGGGCTATCTTTAAAGCGGTGATGGAGGGCAAACAGGTGGCTTTTCTGGTACCGACCACTATTTTAGCCCAACAGCATTATCAGACCGCCCTGGACCGGTTCAAAAAATATCCGGTCAGCATTGGTCTGCTCAGCCGGTTCCGGTCTAAAACCGACCAGGATAAAACCTTAAAGGAACTGGCTGCCGGCCAGGTGGATCTGATCATCGGTACCCATCGGCTGTTGTCAAAAGATGTCATCTTCAAAGATCTGGGGTTACTGGTAGTGGATGAGGAACAACGATTTGGGGTGGGACACAAGGAACGGATCAAACAGCTTAAAGAAAATGTCGATGTGCTAACCCTCAGCGCTACCCCGATTCCCCGAACCCTGCACATGTCGATGATCGGGGTTCGCGATATGAGCGTTATCGACGAGCCGCCAGCCGGCCGCCGGCCGGTGCTGACTTACGTTATGGAATATAATGAAGCCATTGTCAAAGATGCCATTCAGCGGGAACTGGCCAGACAGGGGCAGGTTTATTTTGTTCACAACCGGATCCACGATATCTTTGAAGTATCCCGAAAAATTCAGAAGCTGGTTCCCGAAGCACGGATTGTGGTGGCCCATGGCCGGATGACCGGTCAGGAGCTGGAAGACATCATGGTCGATTTTCTAGAGCGGGAGTATGATATCCTGGTGACCACCACCATCATTGAATCAGGTCTGGATATCAAAAATGCCAATACCCTGATCATTGACAATGGCGATTATATGGGTCTGTCGCAATTGTATCAGCTCCGGGGACGGGTGGGGCGGTCGGATGTTCAAGGCTACACCTATGTGACCCATCGGCCCAAGGTGCTCTCGGAAATTTCCCAGAAACGCTTAAAGGCCATCAAAGACTTTACCGCCTTCGGTTCGGGTTTTAAAATTGCCCTCCGGGATCTCGAAATCAGAGGGGCCGGAAATATTCTGGGAGCGGCCCAGTCGGGTAATCTGGCCACCATCGGTTACGAACTTTATTGTCGAATTCTGGATCAGGCCATCCATGAACGGCTCGGTAAAGAAATGGATTTCACGGCCAGTGAGCTGATGATCAATCTCAATGTCAGCAGTTATATTCCCGAGAATTATATTTCGGATGAAGAACTTAAATACGATATTTATAAAAAGCTGTCCTACGTTAAATCAAGAGATGATTACGACGAGCTGGAGGATGAGTTGTTGGATCGCTTTGGGGAAATCCCCGATGGAGTCTATAATCTGATGGCTTTGGCGATGATCAAACACCTGGGCCGATCATTGGCAATGACTGAAATCCGGGAACGGGGAAACAGTGTTTTATTCACCTTTGACAATACCAGAGAAATCCCCATTCCCAATCCTGAACTGATGAAGGAACTATTTAACATCTACAATATTAAGTTCAATGCCGGAAAAGGGGATCAGATCCGCTGGCGGATTGTTTTAAAACATGACCAGGATCAGGCTTACCTGAAAGCCTTAGGTGAATTTCTGGGGCGTTTGGTTTCGTCAAAGAATTAAGGTAAAGTCCAGTTGTCGTATGTTAAACTAGGCAAGGTTTTAATTTATATGATATTAATAAAGAAGAGGAGAACAACAAAAATGAAGAAATCTCGTATTCTGGCTTTGATGCTGACAAGCGTTATCTGTGTCAGTCTTTTTGCCGGAGGTTGCAGTTTGGTTAAGGTAAATCCTGAACAGGATAAGAAGGTGGAAATCGCAGTCATTGATGGAACCCCTTTGTTAAAAGAGAATTTCAATAATTATATGGCATATTATCAGATGTATTTTGATGCCAGCGGTATGACATTCCCCACCGATAAAGAGCTGATAGAGCTGAAAAAAGATATCCTGGATGATCTGGTTCGGGTTGAAACGCTCACCGCGAAAGCGAAAAAAGATGGGGTTACGGTCGATGAAACGGGGATTGCCGCCAATGCGACCAGTATGCTGGAATCATTGAAAACAACCCTGGGCGAAGAAAAATATGCAGCGGTTTTAGAAACTTATAATACTGACTCGGCATCTTTTGAGGCATTTTTAAATAAATTCCTGTTAGATTATAGCTATGCCAACACCATGGAAACAAATTATAACAACACCTTAAAAGCAGATCCCAGCAAAGAATTAGATACTGTTGTGGGAACTGTTGGCAAAGATGAGGTTAAAAAAGATGTTTACAATTATCGTCTGGCTAATGAAGAATTGCTGACCTATTACCAAACTCAACAGGCTTTGGGAACTGATGATGAAACCATGAAAACCACCAATGAAACCATCTTTAATACCATCGCCGAACAAAAAGCCCTGGCCCAATATGCCGAAGAAAAGAAATTGACAACAGATCAAACAAATATCGACACCTATGTGACCACCCAGGAAGCATTTATCAATTATCTGCTGCCTGGCGATGAAGCATTACAACAGTTTTTAGATACTAAATTTTTAACCATTGCCCAATTTAAAGAATTCATGAAACAGGATGCCACCGCCTCTGCTGTTTCCAAAGCCGTTCAGGCTGATTTGGAAAGTACGATAAAAGTCACTGATGGCGAGATTAAGAAATACTACGATGAAAACAAAGCGTCTTACGACACCAGCACCGTTTCGGCCAAACATATTTTAGCCACCGAACAAGCCTTGGCCGATCAGGTTTACGCCGAAGCCAAGAATGCTAAAACAGTCGCAGAATTTGATGCGATAATGGCAAAATACCAGACTACCGACGGTATTCAGGAAGCCGCCGATCTGGGGGCCTTCACAAAGTCAACCATGGTTACTGAATTTTCCGATGCCGCCTTCGGGATGGATGTGAATACCATCAGCGAGCCAGTTAAAACCGACTACGGTTACCATGTTATCTATGTTTATGATAAAAAAACCGGTGAAACACCAAGTTTGGAAGATAAAAAAGAAGAAATTACCGAAACCTTAAAAAGTGAAAAAGTCACCGAAGAATTTGACAAGCTCAAAACCAAGCTGATGAACAAATTCAAAGTTAAAATCAACGACATCGTCACTCCGGCGGCAGCTTATCTGGAAGAACTAAAAACCGAGTTGAATGTTAAAGTTTACGAAAATAAAATCTAAATTCAATTTAAACATCACCGCAAAAAGCACTGAGTTTCAGTGCTTTTTGGTTGTGTATGAATAGTTGATGGGATATAATAAAAAACAATCTGCAAAGTACCATCGGGGATTTGCAACAATGTATAAAAGAGGTTTATCTATGTCTGAGCGAACATCAAATTACTTAAAGGGTGCCAGTATTCTGGTCGCAGCGGGGATCTTATCCCGGCTGTTAGGCCTCTTTTTTAAGATCCCTCTGTACCAGATGGTGGGTAGCTATGGAAATGGGATCTATGGCAATGTCACCAGCATCTACAACCTGCTGCTGATGGTTTCCACCGTGGGTTTTCCAGTGGCGATTTCAAAAATGGTGTCCGAAAGTATTGCCAAAAATGAATATGCAACCGCCCATCGGGTTTTCAAGCTATCGATAATGATCCTGGCTGTTCTGGGAGCACTATCCAGCCTGTTCCTGTTTTTCGGGGCAGAGTGGATCATTGAAACAGCAAGCTGGACAGCGGAAAGCTATCCAGCTCTGGTGGCCATCGCCCTGGCACCCTTGTTTATTTCCTTTGTATCAGCCTTTCGGGGCTTTTTTCAGGGTTTTCAGATTATGACACCCACCGCTGTTTCCCAGATTCTCGAGCAAATTGTCCGGGTTTTTCTGGGGGTCATTTTATGCTGGGCTTTTGTGGGTCAATTTGGCATCGGTCTAGGCGTTGGCGGGGCGGTTTTTGGCGCCACCGCCGGCGGCCTGGTAGCGGCCATTTTATTGGCTTATCTTTATTATAACTTTGCTACCCAAAACAAACGATTGCTGAAAACAAGAACCAGAAAACGGCAGATCTCCAACCGGGCGCTACTCAAACGGCTGGTGATTATCTCCATTCCGGTCACCTTGACATCGGCGCTGGTGGCGATGTTTTCCACCGTGGACTCATTTATCTATGTATCCCGGTTGGGAGTGGCCGGTATCGATGAGGTCACTGCCACGATGATGTTTGGCGACTTTACCAATGCGGAAATACTGATCACGATTCCTCTGATTATCAGTGGTAATCTGGCGGTGGCGATGATCCCGGCGATTTCCGAATCATTTGCGATGCGGGACCGCAAAGCTATGAATGAAAAGATCGTGTTGGCCATTCGGGTTATTTTACTGGTGGCTTTTCCGTCCTGTATCGGCTTGTCGGTACTGTCCTACGGCATCTTTGATCTGCTCTTTCCGGGATCGCCCTACGGCGGATTTATTTTATGCACCTTTTCCTATGCGACAATTTTTATGATGCTTTCCAACACCTTTCAGAGCATCCTCCAATCCATCGACCGCTTTCGGATTCCACTGATCAATCTGGGGGTGGCCATCATTATCCGCTTTATTACCGGATGGATATTTTTGTCGATTCCCTTTTTCAATATTCAGGGGATTGTCATCAGCAGTATGATTACCTTTATTTATTTGACCGTGGCCAACTACGCATCGGTTAAGCGTTACACCCGCATCAAGGTGGATTTTATCCACACCGCCCTGAAACCGTTGGTTGCTGCCACGGTGATGGGAATTGTCGTATTTTTTGCTTATAAGGGCATTGCCGCGCTGCTGGGCGGATTTTTCGGGATTATCATGGCGGTCGTCATCGGCATCTTCATTTACTCCTTTGTGCTGGTATTGATCAAAGGCATCACGGCAGACGAAATAAGGGTACTGCCGGGCAGCCGAACCTTATTAAGCTTTTTTCGCTGGCTTGAGCGACTTGTACCCGGTCGCAAAAAACGGCGGATCCGACATCAGTAATCGATTCAGAAAGGAAATAAAAGCATGCACCATATCGATATTGTTGGTTTGGGGCCGGGCAGCCCGGGCCAGATCACGCTGGAAACATTAGCATTATTAAAAGATGCGAGTCCCAATTTTTTTAGAACAAAAATTCATCCGGTGATGGATTTTATTGAGAAGGAAGCCATCAGTTATCAAAGCTTTGACTGCTATTATGAGCAGGAAGGCTCTTTTGAGGCGGTTTATGATCAAATCGTCACAAAGCTTATCGAAACGGCTAAAACAACTGAAAAGTTGGTCTATGCGGTTCCCGGCAACCCTCTGTTTGGTGAAAAAACCGTCGAAAAACTGATTGTTGCCGCAAAAGCCGCAGGCATCATCTATCGGATTTATCCGGGCGTAAGCTTCGTCGATGTGACCTTGAACAGTCTGGAAGAAGACCCGATCAATGGACTTAAAATCATGGACGCCTTTGATTGCGGGAAAAATCCTCCCAATCCTCGGATCGGGGCTTTGATAACCCAGGTTTACGATCAGCATATGGCTTCAGAGCTCAAACTGCAATTAATGGAAATTTATGATCCCGAAAAAAAAGTGGTTCTGCTGATCGGTTCAGGAATTCCCGAGACCGAAAAGTCACTGGAAATCTGTCTGTATGAGTTGGACCGGGTGGAGGCCATCAATCACCTGACCAGCCTTTATATTCCGGCTGAAAATGAAGCCTATCAGGGGTTTCAGGGGACCATTGAGCTGATGAAAACCCTACGCGGAAGCGACGGCTGTGCCTGGGATCGGAGCCAGACTCATGAAAGTTTGAGAAGTTATCTGCTGGAAGAGAGCTATGAGGTTTTAGAAGCCATCGATAATCAGGACTGGGATAATCTGGCTGAAGAATTGGGCGATGTTTTATTTCAGATTGTCTTTCACGCCGAAATTGCCAGTGAGGCCGGTCGTTTTAGCATCAACCAGGTGATTAGCGGGATCAATGAAAAAATGATCCGACGCCATCCCCATGTTTTTATTGACAAGGCCAGCTTTGATCCAGATCAGGTCGAAACCAACTGGGATGCCATCAAACGGCTGGAAAAGGGCGAGTCGGGAGAATCGCTGGAAAGCCCCGGGCTGGCAGCGGAAATGAAAAAAATACCCAAGGCTCTGCCGGCTTTAATGGAGGCCTATAAGGTTCAGAAAAAAGCTGCCAAAGTCGGCTTTGACTGGCCGGAGCCAACGGCCGCGCTGGAAAAAATCGATGAGGAAACCCTTGAATTAAGAGCGGCGCTGCAGGAAAATAATCCCGAAAAGATCGAAGAAGAGCTGGGTGACTTACTTTTTTCAGTGGTCAATGTGTCCCGGTTGCTCAAACTTCAGCCAGAGATGGTGCTAAGAAAGGCGACTGAAAAATTCATTGGACGGTTTGAAAAAATGGAAAAAGTTGCCAGTCAAGAGAAAAAATCTCTAGAAGACTATACTTTTGAGCAATTAGACCAGGCCTGGAATCGGTCAAAAGGGCTTTAAGAGTGGAAAAAACGGAAAAAAGCAAAAAAAACTTGTAATTTGCATGTGAACACGCTTATAATATTACAATAGAATACTGGAAACTATCAGATGGAGGAAAAAATGAACAAATCAGAATTAATTGCCCAAATGGCAGAAAAGTCGGGTTTATCAAAAAAAGATTCAGAAAAAGCATTAGGTGCTTTTTTAGACACTGTGGTAGATACCTTGAAAAATGGAGACAAGGTGTCATTGGTAGGTTTTGGAACCTTTGAGGTTAGAGAACGTGCAGCACGTACAGGTCTTAACCCACGAACAAAAGAACCCATCGAAATAGCAGCCTCTAAAGCCCCAGGCTTTAAAGCAGGCAAAGGCTTTAAGGATGAAGTAAATAAGTAAGCGAAGTTACAGAAGCCGGGGCGATGCTCTGGCTTTTTGTTTTATTAAGGGTTTTGTTTTAAGCTTTTTGATTTAGAATACTGAGGAAACCATGAGAATTGATAAATTTTTAAAAAATGCCAGAATTATCAAACGTCGGACCGTCGGAAAAGACGCCTGTGATGGGGGGCGTATTTCCATTAACGACAATGTCGCTAAACCGGGAGATCAGGTGAAGCCCGGGGATATTATTACCATCCGTTATGGAGACGGAGAACAAAAGGTGGAGGTACTAGAATGTCTGGAACATGCTCCTAAGGAAAAAGCAGGAGATATGTACCGGGAATTATAAAACTGCTCCACCGGAAATGAAGAAAAGAAGATGAATGAAAAAACGAAAAGTCTAATCAGGCGTCGAATGATCATCGCCTTGGCAATCGTAGTGACGGTTCTGTTTACCGCCTACATCTATCTGGCCAATGCTATAAAAATCTATGAACTGGATCAACAAAAGATCCAGATTGCACAAGAAATTGAAAATGAAAAGATAAGAAGCAATCAACTAGATGAACAGGTCAAACAAATGGGCAGCAAGAATTATGTGGAGAATTTTGCGCGTAAATATCTTGGTTTATATTATCCGGATGAAACCATAGTCATTGTGGAAACCCAGGAAAATGCTGCAGAAAGCGATGGGCAAACAGTTGAACAATAAATGTGACAGTACTTTAGATGGTGTTGAACAGGATCAGATTGAAATAAAAGAAAAAGAAAAAAAACGACATCTGGCCGTGATTGATATTGGTACCAATTCCACCCGGATGCTGGTCTTTCGAAATGACCAGGGGAAATTGGTTCGGGTTAATAAGTCCGTTCGCTATACAAGGATGGGCCAGGGCGTAAATAAAACCGGGCGACTTCATCCGGATGCGGAAAAACGAAATATGGAAGCCCTGGAAGAATATAAAAACATTGCCGCCGATTATGGGGTGGAAGAGTTTTATTTATTTGGCACCAGCGCCATGCGGGATGCCGATAATACGGCGGCTTATCTTGACGCTGTCAAAGAGAAACTGGGTTTTGAAATTGAAGTTATTTCTGGAGAAGCAGAAGCTGAGCTTGGTTTTGTGGGGGTATCCCAGTGCTTTGAAGAAAAAATCCTGATTTTTGATATCGGCGGCGGCAGCACCGAATTTATTTATGGGGAAGACAACGAACTAAAAAGAATGATGAGCATCAATCTGGGCTGTGTTCGCTGTACCGAAGAATATCTTTTTTCCGATCCGCCGACCTTTCAGGAACTGGAACGGATGAATGAGAAGATATATGCTGAATTTGAGCAAAGAACCAGGGGATTTTTGCCGACAAAACCGTATAAACTCATTGGCATTGGCGGAACCGCCACCAGTCTTTCCACTATCAAACAGGAACTGAAGACCTATTGCAGTGAGATGGTTCATGAGAGTACCATTACCAAAGACGAGCTGGAACGCATGATTGACAGTTTGGCCGGTAAAACCATCAAAGAACGGCAAAATATGGTGGGTCTGGAAGCAAAACGGGCCGACATTATTCTAGCCGGGGCTTTTTTACTTTTAAATATTTTTAAAATTACCGGCGAAACTATTTTTACCGTCTGTGATTATGATAACCTTGAAGGCGCAGCGTACAGCCGTTTTGTCATGGAAAATAAATAAAAAAACTTTTTCTCTAAAAAGCTTGACATTAGGTTTGAATGGGCGTATAATAACACTTGTCCCTTGAGCAAGGGGACAGACGAAAAAGTGCCGGGGTGGCGGAACTGGCAGACGCACAGGACTTAAAATCCTGCGGTCCTAACGACCGTACCGGTTCGATTCCGGTCCTCGGCACCACTTTTTTAAATAAACACTTTTTAAAATTGCCACTTTAAAACTTGCTCACTAATTACATCGCGGGATGGAGCAGCTTGGTAGCTCGTCGGGCTCATAACCCGGAGGTCGTAGGTTCAAATCCTGCTCCCGCAACCAATTAAACAAATCCTTTTTTTCATGGCGGCGTAGCTCAGTTGGCTAGAGCATACGGTTCATACCCGTAGTGTCAGCGGTTCGACTCCGTTCGCCGCTACCATAAAAAAATATACAATCTGTGGCCCCTTGGTCAAGCGGTTAAGACACCGCCCTTTCACGGCGGTAACAGGGGTTCGAGTCCCCTAGGGGTCACCACTTAATTTGTATAATTACAACATAATATAATTTCCAGATTTTGTTCGTGGTCGCATAGCTCAGCTGGGAGAGCACCTGCCTTACAAGCAGGGGGTCACAGGTTCGAGCCCTGTTGCGACCACCATTTTTTTTATTTAGAATTAGAATAGAGAATTTTATTGAAGTGGTGAAACCATGGAGAAAAAAGTAATTCAATATATTGAAGAACAGAGTATTTTAGAGGCTGGCGATCATGTTCTCATCGGCGTATCCGGTGGAGCAGATTCGCTGGCTTTATTGTATTTTTTGGACAAATTTGCCGACCTGTTTCAGATTGCCATCGGCGTGGCCCATCTTCACCACGGCCTCCGCGGACCGGCAGCCGATGCGGATGAAATGTTTGTCAAAAGCTTCTGTCAGGAGCGAAACATTCCCTGCTTCTCAAGGCAGCGGAATATCCCGGAGATTTCCCGAACGGAAAAGATTTCCGTTGAAGAAGCAGGACGAAAAGAGCGTTACGACTTTTTTAGCGTCATTGCCGAGGATCACGGGTATAATCGGATTGCCATGGGGCATCATATCAACGACCAGGCTGAAACGATGTTGATGCGGTTGATTCGGGGTACTGGGGTTAAGGGTGTGTCCGGCATTAAATCCAGCCGGGACAATTTATACATCCGGCCATTTCTCTGTCTGGAGAAGAAAGAAATCCTGAATTATTGTGAAATCCATAAGCTGGCGTTTCGTACCGATGCTACCAACTTTCAAAGAGATTATACTCGCAATAAAATTCGCCTGGATATTATGCCCATGATTTTAGAGATCAATCCCAGGGCGGAAGTCCATTTTAATGAATTTACAAAAATTGCCAATGAATATGAAGCATTTTTCGAGAAATATGTGGATCAGATTGAAGATCAGATCCTGGCCTTAAAAGAGAATAGGGTAGTCATTGATCGTGATTTGTGGTTAAGAGAAGAACCGGTCGTTCAAAAAGAAATTTTACGCCGGTCTATTTTTAAATTTAAGGGTAGTTTAAAGGAAATTGAGTACAATCATATCACTGCTTTTTATAGTTTACTAAAGAGCGATAAAACGATATGGGAAATCCACTTCCCTCATGACATTCAAATAATGCGCCGTTATGACCGGGTTATGGTGGCAGAAAAACAAAAATATCAGGGTGCAATAATACCACCCAAGCGGATTCTCCCCAATAAAACCTATCTTTTTTCTAAAGAACGTCTGATATTGGAGACAAAATTTGTTACCCAGGATGAATTTAGAAAAAAAAGGTGTTTTTTTTCCAAAGAAATGGAAAATCATAGTGAAAAATATTTTGATTATGATAAAATAAAGGACATATTGGTTTTACGTAGCCGACAATCCGGAGATTATTTTTATCCCTCGGGTTTGGCGGGCAAGAAATCCATTAAAAAGTATTATATCGATAAAAAAATCGACCGTAACCAAAGGGATGAAATTCCGCTGCTGGCGACGGAGGCTGAGGTATTGTGGATTTTGGGTTATGCCATTAACCAACGATTCCTGGCCGATGATGATACAAAAAATATAATTAGGGTAACATACCTTATGTTAGGAGAAAAGTGTGATAGCCGATATTCAGGAAATTTTGGTTGATGAAAAGGCATTGGAAAAGCGTGTCTCAGAACTTGGAGAAAAGATTACAGAAGACTACCGGGGGAAATACCCGATTTTGATCGGGATTTTAAAAGGATCATCGGTTTTTATGGCCGATCTGATTAGAAAAATCCCAATTCCAGTGGAAATTGATTTTTTAAAGGCATCCAGCTATGGTGCTGAAGCTCGCAGCTCCGGAGTTATTGAGCTGGAGGCCGATTTATCGATGGATGTTAAAGGCCGGAGTATTTTGCTGGTTGAAGATATTGTTGATACCGGAAACACGCTGAAATATTTACTGAACCGCTTCGAAAGCCTGGGGGCAGCCGATGTGAAGGTCTGTTCGTTGCTGGATAAACCGGAGCGTCGGGAACAACGAGTCGTTGCCGATTATATCGGCTTTGAAATACCCAATGAATTCGTGGTGGGTTACGGCTTGGATTATGCCCAAAAGTATCGAAACCTCCCCTTTATCGGGATTTTAAAACGAGAAGTATATGAATAAGCATAGCAGTGAAAAGAAAAATTCGAACTTGAGAGGAGTGATGTTTTTTGAATAAATACCTTAAGATGATTGGGTTTTATTTAGTAATTCTATTAATCATTATTGTCGCGGTAACCTTTTTAAACCCCATGAAGGAAGAGGTTAAAACCATTGTTTATAGCGAGTTGCTCACCGAATTGAATAACAATCAGGTCGCTGAGATTGAAATAAACAACTCAAATGTCACTGGCGTTTTGCGAAGTGGCGAAACATTTGAGGCAGTGGTACCGCAATATGTAATAGATGAACAGGTAACACCGTATATTTTAGAGAATGATGTCAAGGTAACCATTACCAAACAGCAGGATTCCTGGTGGATTTCTTTAATTCCATCCGTGGTGCTAATTGTTTTAATGGTGGTGTTTTTCCTGGTCTTCAGCCAACAAGCTGGCGGTGGCGGCGGTAAAGTGATGTCCTTTGGAAAGAGTCGGGCAAAACTTCACGTTGAAGGAGAAACAAAGGTCACGTTTAAAAACGTGGCTGGTGCGGATGAAGAAAAAGAAGAACTTGAAGAAGTTGTTGACTTCTTAAAAGCGCCGGATCGTTACCGAAAACTGGGCGCCCGGATACCAAAAGGGATTTTGTTAGTCGGCCCTCCGGGAACCGGGAAAACCCTTCTGGCCAGAGCGGTGGCCGGGGAAGCGGCAGTGCCGTTCTTCACCATCAGTGGTTCAGATTTCGTCGAGATGTTTGTTGGGGTCGGAGCTTCCCGAGTTCGGGACCTTTTTGAAAATGCCAAGAAAAACGCACCCTGCATCATTTTTATTGATGAAATTGATGCGGTGGGTCGTCATCGTGGCGCTGGCCTTGGCGGCGGGCATGATGAACGGGAACAAACCCTGAATCAACTGCTGGTGGAAATGGATGGTTTCGGTGTCAACGAAGGTATCATCATCATCGCTGCAACCAACCGTCCGGATATTCTGGATCCGGCGTTACTGAGACCGGGACGTTTTGACCGGCAGGTAACAGTCGGCGTACCCGATGTAAAAGGCCGGGAAGAAATTCTCAATGTTCATAAAAAAGATAAGCCACTGGCTCCAGAAGTAGATCTGGGTACTATCGCCAAAGGAACGCCAGGATTCACCGGAGCAGATCTGGAAAACCTGATGAACGAAGCAGCACTGCTGACAGCCAGACATAACGGAAAACTGATTACCATGGTTGAACTGGAAGAAGCCATTAAACGGGTAATTGCCGGACCGGAAAAGAAAAGCAAGGTTGTCAATCAGGACGATTTACATATCACTGCCTATCACGAAGCTGGACATGCGATTGTCATGCATCTCCTGCCCAATTGTGACTCAGTTCATGAGATTTCGATTATTCCCCGGGGAATGGCGGCTGGGTACACCCTGTCGCTGCCGGATGATGATCGTCAGCATATGAGCAAAAGCAAATTACTGGAAAACATCTGTGGCTTACTGGGCGGACGGGCAGCTGAGAAGATTGCCCTCGATGATATCTGTACCGGCGCCAGCAATGACATTGAACGGGCGACTCACATTGCCAGAAGTATGGTAACTGAATGGGGAATGAGTGAACATCTGGGACCGATGACCTTTGGACATCCGGAAAGCGGCGAAGTATTTCTAGGCCGGGATTTGGGAAGATCCCGTAACTACAGTGAAGAAGTAGCCGCTGTCATTGATAAGGAAATCCGCACCATTGTGGAAAATGCTTTTGAACGGGCGTGTTCCATTCTCGAAACGCATCAGGAAAAGCTTGAAGAAATTGCGACCCGATTACTCAGAGATAAAACCGTAACTGGTGAAGAATTCAAAGCATTGTTCGAAGAACATGCGGAAGAAGAACAACCGGAAGCAGAAAAAATGGTTGAAATTGAGATCGAAGCTGAAATTGAATAATTAGGACAAAAAAAGCCGTTTAATAACGGCTTTTTTTAAAATGTTGTTCTTAAGATATTAAGTGGTGAGATCGGATAAAATTGATAAAACAAGACATGGAGGAAGCAATGGAAGAACTGAAAGTTGGAACCAGTTATGAAAAGAAATTTTTTGTGAATCAAGAAGATACCGCCCTGGCTTTAGGCAGCGGCGGCGAAGCCGTGCTGGCGACGCCGCGACTGGTGGCGTGGATGGAAAACACCGCATTTGAAGGGGTGGAAGCTACCCAGCTGGACGAGAACACTACCGTGGGTACTTTCATCGAATTAAAGCATATGGCGGCTTCACCAGTGGGCATGGAAATCCGGATCAAAGCGACGCTGGTATCCATTGAAAAGCGGGCTCTGAATTTTGACATTGAAGCCTGGGATACCGCAGAAAAAATCGGCGAAGCCATTCACCAGCGCTTTATTGTAGACAAAGCCCGCTTCAACGAGAAGGTTTTGAAAAAGCTGGAAACCAGTCTTTAGGAGGAAATATGATTTTAGGTATTGATGTCGGAAATACAAATACAGAACTGGCGGTACTGATCGGTGATGAAATCCCCTATTCATGGCGATTTGTCACGAAAACACCGCGAACCTCAGATGAGTATGGGGTATTGATTAAATCCTTTTTTAGAAACTCGGAGATATCGGTAGAGGAAGTCAGCAGTGTGATTATTGCTTCAGTGGTGCCAAACATCATGTACTCGCTGACCAATGGCATCAAAAAATATATTGGCCTGGAACCGATGGTAGTAGGACCGGGCATCAAAACCGGGATGCCCATTCACACCTCGGATCCATCCGAAGTGGGGGCAGACCGGATTGTCGATGCCGTGGCGGCTTACAGCATTTACGGTGGACCGGTGATTGTGACCGACTTTGGAACCGCAACCACCTTTGATTATGTCACCAAGGATGGGGCCTTTGCCGCGGCGGTGACTACCCCGGGAATTCAGATTTCCATCGACGCGCTGTGGAAGAATGCCGCTAAGCTGCCCAATATTGAAATCAAAAAACCCGCTTCGATACTGGCGCGAGACACGGTCACCAGCATGCAGGCTGGTTTGGTTTATGGTTATATTGGTCAGGTGGAGTATATCATCGAACAGATTAAAAAAGAGACTGGCGTCAAGGATATGAAGGTGGTGGCCACCGGTGGTTATGGCCGTCTTTTCTACCAGGAAACAAAATCCATCAACGTTTATGATCCGCAATTGTCACTAAAAGGATTGAAGATTATCCATGACAAAAATTTCAGATAAACAGGACATACAATGAACATAAAATCAGAACGAGCACAAAAAAATAAAGAACTGAAAATTGGGGATGTTTCAATTGAGACCCCTCTTTTTTTGGGGCCGCTGGCAGGCTATACCAATCTGCCCTTTCGCTTGATTGCCAAACAGTTTGGGGCAGGAGTAGTCTTTTCAGAAATGATCAGCGGTAAGGGTCTGTATTATAAAGACCATAAGACGGCTGATTTAATGCTGACCTGTGAAGAAGAAGCGCCGGCGGGGATTCAACTGTTCGGATCCGATCCGGATATTCTGGCTGAAGTCGTCAGCGATACAATCAATGCTACCGATTATGCCTTTTTGGATTTCAATGCCGGCTGTCCAGCCCCCAAGATTACCAAAAATGGTGAAGGCTCGGCCTTGTTAAAAACACCGGAGCTATTTTTTAAGGTGGTCAGAGCATTGGCGGAAGCCTCCCGAAAGCCACTGATTGTCAAAACGAGAATCGGCTGGGATGATCAGAGCATTAATATCCGGGCCATCGCAGAAGGGGTGGAGGAAGCCGGGGTAGCGGCCCTAACGATCCACGGACGAACCCGGGAAGCTTATTATTCGGGTCAGGCCGACTGGGGTATTATTGCCGAGGTCAAAAAAAATGCCGGGATTCCGATTATCTTAAATGGCGATATCAACAGCGGTGAAGCGGCGCAAAAAGCCCTTGAAACCACCGGGGTGGATGGTCTGATGGTTGGTCGGGCAGCCATTGGCAATCCCTTTATTTTTCGGGAGATCAACCATTATTTGCAGACGGGTGAAGTGCTGGACAAACCGACGCCAGATGAACGGGTTCAGGTCGCCATTCGGCACATCGACTTGCTGGCGCTCCTTAAAAATGAAGACGCCGGGCTCCGGGAAATGCGCAAGCATCTGGCGGCCTATACCAAGGGTCTTCATCATGCTACCGTCATCCGCAACGAACTCTTTCATGCGCCGGATAAAGAAGCGGTAATAAAACTGTTGACTAGTGCCTTGACACAATAATAAATTAATAAAAACGTATAAAAAAGTAGGTGCGATCTGCGATCGCCCCTACTTTTTTATTAATGATTGTAAATTTTCAGCTTAGTTTTATAGTAAATTTTTTCGGATCAGGGTGCGGGCTTCGCCGATCATGTAGAGTGAGCCCACAAAAACATTAATCTCGTCTTTTTTAGATAAGTCTATGCTGTTAATTGCGGCCGCCATGGTATCGTAGAAGTCGACACTCTTTCCGTAAGTATTGTGGATCAGCGCGGCCATTTTTTCCGCCGGCATCGCCCGGTCACTGTTGGGGGTCAGGGTATGAATGGTGCTGGCGATGGGAACCAGATAAGATAAAGATTCTTCAATGTCCTTATCTTCCAGCATCCCAAAAAACAAGTTGATGGTACGGTTGGGAAAGTATTGCTTCATATTGTTGACAAAGGCCTGAATGCCGTTGCTGTTGTGGGCCCCATCAATGAGGACCACCGGATTTTCCAGAAAGATTTCAAAACGTCCCGGAAAAACAACGGTAGCCAATGCTTTTTTAATATGCCCGGAGTTGATATCATAGCCTTTGCGATTAAGCAGGGCAATGACTTCCAACGCTGTCAGGCAATTCAGGGACTGATGGTCGCCCAGCAGTTTTAATTCAAAGCCATCAAGATAGAGATGATCACCCAGGTATTTCAGGGTCTGACTGCGGGTGGTATGACTTAAAACTGAAATATCATCCGGGTTAACCAAAACGAGATTGGCGTTTTTTGAGGCGCCAAAATCAAGAATAACCTTTAAGGCTTCCGGATCCTGGGGATAAACCACCACATCGGATCCTTCCTTGATGATTGATGCTTTTTCAAAGGCGATTTCAGCCAGGGTATTTCCCAGGTAATCGGTGTGATCATTGCTGATGCCCATGATCACCACCGCCAGTGGATCTTTGATGATATTGGTGGCGTCAAGCCGCCCGCCCAAACCAACTTCCAGAACCACAAAGTCCACCTGTTTTTGATAAAAATACTGGAGCCCGACTGCGGTAACCATTTCAAACTCAGTGGGATGGGGCTCGCCCTGTTCCATCAGAACTTCAATCCGTTCCTTAACAAAAATGGTGGCGGCGACCAGGCTGTCATCGTCAATGGGTTCGTTGTTTAACTGGATCCGTTCGTTAAAGGCTTCCAGAAAGGGTGAGGTAAATAAACCGGTGTTGTATCCGGCGGTGGTTAAGATAGTGGCGATCATGGTGGAGGTGGACCCTTTTCCATTGGTGCCGGCAATGTGGATAAATTTGAGTTTATCCTGGGGGTTGTCCATGGCATCAAGCAATAGGCTCATGCTTTCGAGACCTAAGCGGGTGCCAAACTTATGGGTTGCTTCAATGTAGCTGATGGCTTCTGTAACGTTCATGTTAAATTAGGCCTCCTGGATGGGACAACAATTGACACATTTTTCGGTCACCATGAACTGAACGCTTTTGTCATGTTCTTCCATGGGGATTTTTTCGAAGATAAAGTCTTCCCGAATCAGCGCAATGGTGATGCAGTCGTCACTGATGGTTTCCAGAAAGCGGTCATAATAGCCACCACCAAAACCCATCCGATGGCCAGAGGGCGAAAATGCGCAACCGGGAACCATGACCAGATCAAGTTTTTTGGGGTCGACAATCCGCATACAATCTTCACGAACTTCCAGGATTCCGTAGTGGCCTTCTTCCAGATCATCGGGAAAATTGATCAGTTCTGACAAAGTAACGGTATGGTCTTCAATGTTACAGATGGGAACCACAATGTGTTTGCCATCGGCTAAGGCGCGCTTGATAAAATCATGGGTGTAGATTTCGGTCCCAAAGCTGACATAGGCCATAATCCAGTCGGCGTTTTTATAAAGATCACTATCGAGGAATTGTTCGATAATTTTAGCATCGGTGTCAGCACAGTAAATTTCTTTACGACGTGCCAGAATTTCTTTTCGGAACAAACTTTTATCCATTTTCTTCTCCTAATATTAAGATTAATTGACGATGATATTATAACATAAAGTCGGATGTGGACAAAAAATTATCGAGGGGAAATTTTATCTGAATTTCTGCTTGAAAACAAAGGATTCTTGGTTATACTGGGTATAGTGCAGAAAAATAGTACATAAATAATACTCTTAACGGAGTAAACAGAAAAAAGGTGTAAAAAATAAATGAAGAGATTATTAATCGCCTGTGAAACCATCCGGGATGAGGTTGAAATGGCATTACAACGAACCGGAGCGGAATTGGAAATCATCTGGATGTCCAATCTGCTCCATGACTCCCCGGAACGACTGAAAAATGCCCTCCAGGAAGAAATTGACAAAACCGAAGATGATTATGACCAGCTGCTGTTTGCCTATGGCAATTGTGGCAATGGCCTCCTGGGTCTAAAAAGCGAAAAGGCGACGCTGATTATTCCCCGCTATGGGGATTGCATTGATATCCTTCTTTCAGAAAAAGAAAACCTCGAACGGATCCGGACATCCACCTATTTCTTAACCCAGGGATGGTTAAAGGGCGAAAAGTCGCTAGACAAGGAGTTCCAGCACAATCTCGAAAAATACGGCGAAAGCCGGGCGCGGCGGGTTATGGAGATCATGTTCAAAAATTATAAAAATTTGATGCTCATTGATACCGGAGCCTACCCGGTGGCGGATCATCTGCCCCGGGTCAATGATATCGGCGAACTCATCGGTCTGGAGGTGGTAGTCGATCAGGGCAGCATTACCCCGCTGGAAAAAATGGTAACCGGGCAATGGCATGAGGGCTTTTGTATTATTCCCCCCGGTCAGTTTACCACCCATGACGATTTTGATGGGGTAGCAGTTCGAAAAGTGTGAGCAATTAAAAAAACGGTTAAGTAAACACCTGGTTCTATCAGCAATTGATTTTCCGGGTGTTTTTTGTGCGAAGGAGCGAAGTGGAATCGTAGTTGCATCAACTTAGAAAAGTGTGGTATAGTGAAAGAAAAGAACTATTCAGTAACAGAAAGGACAAAATATGAATCAGTTTAGAGAACCAATGAATGCGCTAACTCACTTAATTGGAGCAGTTTTATCGGTTTTTGGGATTATTGCGATGGTGATTTTAATTATTGCGAAAGATAATGTGACCCCATTGACCCTAATCTCCGTGCTGGCCTTTGGGGTGGGGCTGATCTGTCTCTATGGTACCAGTTTTACTTATCATGCCGCTCAGGGGGACCAGGAAAAAATTCTGCATCTGAAAAAATTGGATCATGCGATGATCTTTATTCTGATTGCCGGAACCTATACACCATTTTGTCTGTTATGCCTGACCGGAACCATGCGGGTGGCGATGATGGTGGCGATATGGGGGGTAGCCCTGATCGGAATTATTCTCAAAGTGGCCTGGATCAATATGCCCCGATGGCTGGGAACGGGACTATATATCTTTCTGGGGTGGTTTGCTTTATTTGTCTTAGGACCGCTCTATCAGGCCCTGCCCTTGCCGGGATTTATGCTTCTGGTTGGCGGCGGCGTGATGTACACCATCGGCGGGGTTATCTATGCGATCAAAAAACCAAACTTCGGTGAAAATTTCGGTTTTCACGAATTGTTTCACATTTTTGTAATTTTAGGTTCCCTTTGTCATTTTATTTGCGTTTTTTTCTTTATTCTTTAAGAAAAAAATGTTATTATTAAAAAATTGATATTAAAAATAAAATTTTTATTGAATTTCAAAAAAAAAATGTTAAACTAATAGTATTGTTAATTGCATCACTGCAAAAAAAAAACTCATTTTTTGCAGTGATTTTTTTGTTGGAAAATCAAGAAAATGTAAAAGAAAAAGGAGCCTGTAAATTAATGCAAACAAAGTATATTTTTGTCACTGGTGGTGTAGTATCTTCTTTAGGTAAGGGCATTACAAGTGCTTCATTGGGGCGATTGCTTAAGTCCAGAGGGCTCAAAGTGTCGATCCAGAAATTTGATCCCTATTTGAACTTTGATCCCGGAACCATGAGTCCTTATCAGCACGGAGAAGTTTTTGTTACCGATGACGGCGCAGAAACTGATTTAGACCTGGGTCACTACGAACGATTTACTGACGAAAACCTGTCCAAGTTCAGTAATGTCACCACCGGAAAAGTATATTGGAATGTTATTTCGAAGGAACGCCGGGGAGACTATCTGGGGGGAACCGTTCAGGTTATTCCTCATATCACTGATGAAATAAAAGACGGAATTCTACGGGTCACCGAATACAGCCATCCGGATGTGGTCATCACCGAAATCGGCGGCACCGTTGGGGATATCGAAAGTCTTCCCTATCTGGAAGCGATCCGACAATTCAAGGGTGATCTGGGCGCTGAAAATGTATTGTACATCCATGTGACACTGTTACCCTACCTGGGAAAAGCCGGGGAACTGAAAACAAAACCAACCCAACATTCCGTCAAAGAACTCCGAAGTATTGGGATTCAACCCGATATTATCGTCCTCCGATCGGAAAAAGAAGTAGATGACAGCTTAAAAGGAAAAATCTCACTGTTCTGTAATGTGGATAAAAGAGCAGTGGTTGTCAATATGGATGCCGCAGAACTTTACGAGGTGCCTTTAATGCTTGAAAAAGAAGGTCTGGCTGAATTAGTTTGCGAAAAACTGCATATCGATTGTAAAGAACCGGACTTAACTGAATGGAAAGACCTGGTTAAAAAGGCCAAAAGTCTGGAAAACAAGGTAACCATCGGTTTGGTTGGAAAATATGTGGAACTTCACGATGCCTACCTTTCAGTTGCCGAAGCATTACGTCACGGTGGCATCGGTAATAATTCCGAGGTTGCGATCAAATGGATTCACTCCGAAGATATCAATGAGGAAAATGTCGACCGAATGCTAAAAGATCTGGATGGTATCATTGTCCCCGGGGGCTTTGGTCACCGCGGGGTGGAAGGCAAAATTCATGCGATCCAATACGCCCGAGAAAATAAGATTCCGTTCCTGGGTTTATGTCTGGGTCTGCAGCTGGCAGTTATTGAGTTTGCCCGAAATGTAGCCGGTCTTGCCGGTGCCCACAGTATTGAACTGGATCCGGAAACACCTTACCCAGTTATCAATCTGATGGAAGAACAGAAAAAAATCATCGATATGGGCGGCACCATGCGTTTGGGATTATACCCCTGCGAACTGCTGGAAGGTTCAAAGGCCATGGAAGCCTATGGCGAGAAAAATATCAGCGAACGACATCGTCATCGTTATGAAGTTAATGATGATTTTATCCCACAACTTGAAGAAAAGGGTCTGGTATTCTCAGGAATGTCACCTGACCGAGTTCTTGTTGAAATGATTGAAATTAAAGACCATCCCTGGTTTGTGGCTACTCAAGCTCATCCAGAGTTTAAATCCCGTCCGAATAAACCCCATCCGTTGTTTCAGAGCTTTGTAAAAGCCGCGTTAACAGCAAAAAAATAGTTGATAAAAAAATCGAGATCCCAGATCTTGATTTTTTTTATGGCGCGATACACAAGATATACTAACAGGAAAACTGTGGATAACTCAAAAACTGTGGATAGTATTTGTATAAAACTGTGGAGAACATCGGTTTTCCCTGTGGACAATGTGGATAACCTTGTTGATTGAACAGGGAAACCCCCAATAGCGCCAATGTAATGGAAAAACAATGAACAAGGCAATTGTTAATAAAAAAAATGCGGTTGCACACAGGCTGTGGAAAATAAAATAAGATTGTCACAAGTCATAAATGGGGATATAATGAAAGTCATCCACTAAAAATAAATGAAAAATAAAAAGATATAAGGTGAATTATATGCATAAATATGGCTTTTTTAGGACGGCCTGTGCTGTTCCAAAACTAAAACTGGCAGATTGTCAATATAACCTCGGTGAAATCATTACTTTAGCAAGCAAAGCCTGGGATCAGGGCGTTGAGGTATTATTGTTTCCAGAGTTGGGGATCACCGGGTATACCTGCGGTGATCTATTCTTTCAACGGGAACTGCAAACAAACGCTGTAAAGGCTCTGGACAGCCTTTGTCAATGGTCCGACGGAAAGAAGATGCTCCTGGTTGTGGGACTGCCCCTGGCCATCAGTGGGAGCCTCTATAATTGTGCAATAGCAGTGAATGACGGAAAAATTCTGGGAATTGTCCCCAAAACCTATATTCCCAATCATCAGGAATTTTATGAAAAGCGCTGGTTTGCCTCATCAAAAGCTCTGAATCGAACAGAAATAACCATTTGTTCTCAAACGGTTCCGATCGGAACTGATCTTCTTTTTCAGCATGTCCATCGGGAAGAATTTGTGGTGGGGATCGAAATCTGCGAGGATTTGTGGGTGCCCATTTCACCAGGAAGCTTTCACGCTTTGGCTGGCGCAACGGTGATTCTTAATCCATCAGCCAGCAATGAGGTGGTGGGGAAAAGTGATTACCGCAGAGAGCTGATCCGCTCCCAATCTGGTCGCTGCAACGCCGCCTATCTCTACGCTTCGGCAGGATTTGGTGAATCCACCAGTGATCTGGTCTTCGGCGGCAATGCGATCATCTGTGAACGGGGGATATTATTAAAGGAATTGCCCAAATTTAACCTGGGAAATGAACTGCTGATTACCGATATCGATGTTGAATCACTTAATCATGATCGGCAAATGCAGCATGGTTTTGGAGACTCGATTGATTTGCTCGATAACCATTCCTACCGAACCATTAAGTTTGAAACCCCGGGCACCAATGATTTTGACCGGGAGGTGAATCCGCAGCCCTTTGTTCCGGCTGACCCAAATCGCCGGAGTGAACGGTGTGAAGAAATATTTAACATTCAAACCATGGGTTTGGCAACCCGCCTGGCTCATATCGGCAATGCGCCAATGGTGGTGGGGATATCCGGCGGACTGGACTCCACCATGGCCTTGCTGGTCTGCGTCAGTGTCTGTGACCGCTTCAACATCCCCCGGGAAAAAATACATGCCGTAACGATGCCCGGTTTTGGTACCACTGACCGCACCTACGATAACGCCGTGGCGTTGATCAAGGGTCTCGGTGCCACCTTTCATGAAATTTCCATTGTTGCCGCCTGTACCGCACACTTTAAGGACATCGGACACCCCATGGAACTTCATAATGTCACCTACGAGAATTCTCAGGCCCGGGAACGAACCCAGATTCTCATGGATCTTTCCAATAAACTAGGCGGGATTGTTATTGGGACCGGCGATCTTTCCGAACTGGCGCTTGGCTGGGCCACCTATAACGGCGATCATATGTCGATGTACAGCGTCAATTGCAGTGTGCCCAAAACGCTTATTCGCTACCTGGTGGAATGGGTGGCGGATCATTCTCCCGAGGCGGATATACAAAAAATTCTCTATGATGTTCTGGACACTCCGGTTTCCCCGGAACTGCTGCCCCCGGATGCCGATGGAAAAATCGCCCAAAAAACAGAAGAAACCGTCGGTCCCTACGAACTCCACGATTTCTTTATGTATCAAATGGTGCGTCATGGCTTTTCGCCAGAAAAAGTATATTTCCTGGCCTGCAAAGCTTTTGATGGCGTCTATGAAAAGCCGGTGATTTTTAAATGGCTGAAAAGCTTTTACCATCGTTTCTTTAGCCAGCAGTTTAAACGCAACTGCCTGCCCGACGGTCCAAAGGTGGGTTCGGTTTCCTTTTCGCCCCGGGGCGACTGGCGAATGCCTGCCGATGCCCACGCCACCCAATGGCTCAAGAGTCTGGAAAAAATGGAACCGATCAGCTAAGCTGTTAAAAAAGAAGCTGCATAAAAGATAACCCAGTACCGACAATTATTACATCATGTTGTACGCATCGGAGCGGACACGGCATAGCCTGCGTGGAGGCAACGAGCCAATCACAAGCTGGCTTGTAGTTGGCGACTGCCCACGACTAACAAGAAATTTTATTTCTTATTAGTGTCCGATTCCGTGGCGAACAACAGATTAATAATTGGTCGGTACGGTAGTTTATCGGCAACTAAAAAAGAAGCTGTTCGAAAACAGCTTCTTTTTTGGTTATTCTTTTTTAGCGTAGTGTTGAATCAGGACTTCGTGTTTGAAATTAATGAAATCCAGAATTTCTTTTTTCCCATCATCACTGGTCATGGCATATCCAAAAAGTCCCAGTAGATCTTTCATATCCAACGGTTTAACTAATTGTTCGGCTGAGTTCAATGAACCCTCGGATTTGAGCTTGGCATCATTGAGTGAGGTAGAGTTGTCAGTTCGACAGAGTAGATAGTCGACTGATACATCAAAATAATCGGCAATTTCGACCAGTAATTGGTTTTCAGGAAGGTTTTTATCCTTCTCATACTTGGAAATCGAGCTCTTGTTTAAATCAAAATGTTCAGCAAAATCCTGCTGTGTCATATCCTTATTAATTCGCAGTCGTTTTAATCGTGTTCCAAAAGTAGACATGGTGTTTCCTCCAAAAATATTCATAATCTCAGTATGAATGAATAAGATAAACACATGATATGTGTATACCCAGATTATACACCATCTATATCTTTGATAGCCAGAAATTTTATACAAAGGTGCCAAGCCGGAAATAATTTGAATTGGACATGAGTCAGAAGCATTATTTCTTAATAACAATTAAAACAAACTTGCTTTATTGCTTAACTTGGTTTAGAATAAGATGTTATATATTCGAGAAAGGATACTAAATGAAATTTACAGAATTAGAAATTAATGAACAACTACTGCAAGGCATCGAAGAAATGGGCTTTGTAGAAATGACCGAAATCCAGGAGCGAGCGATACCACAATTGATGATGGGAGGAGACCTCATTGGAAAATCACAAACAGGAACAGGAAAAACTGTTGCGTTTGCTATTCCAGCCATTACAAAGCTTGACCCTTCCATAAAGAAAGTACAAGTTTTAGTTCTATGCCCAACCCGAGAGTTGGCAGTACAGGTCTCAGACGAGTTTAAAAAAGTTATAAAATATCAAAAAGGCGTTAAAGTACTGCCGATTTTCGGTGGTGCCTCTATTGAAGCCCAGATCCGTGATCTTAAATCCGGGGTTCAGATTGTCGTGGGTACGCCCGGCCGCGTGATGGATCATATGCGCCGAAAAACATTGAAATTAACCGATGTTTCGATGGTAGTTTTAGATGAAGCCGACGAAATGTTAAACATGGGATTCCGGGAAGATATTGAATTGATCCTTGACGAAATTGCTCATGAAATTCAGACCGTATTATTCTCGGCAACGATGCCGAAACCAATTTTAAAAATCGCCGAAACCTATCAGAAAAATCCGGTATTGGTGGAAATTTCACCTAAAAATATGGTCGCAACCAGTATCGAACAAAAATACTTCAACATCAACGATCACCACAAGTTCGAAGCGTTAACCCGCTTGCTGGATGTTTACAAACCCCAGCGATCCCTGATTTTCTGTAACACCAAAAAATATGTGGATGAAATTACGGATGATCTTAAAAAACTGGGTTATTCAGTCGATAAAATTCATGGTGATATGCGTCAGATGTCCCGAATGGCGGTTTTAAAAGATTTCAGCCGTGGTAAACTGAATATCCTGGTTGCCACTGACGTAGCAGCCCGGGGAATTGACGTAGATGATGTGGATATCGTTTTTAATTACGATGTGCCGGATAACGAAGAATACTATGTCCATCGAATCGGTCGAACCGGCCGGGCCGGGAAAAGCGGAATTTCCCTGACCCTGGCACGATCCAGAGATCAGTTCAGACTGAAGAAAATCACCGACTATACCAAAAAAAGTATTGAACGGGATTTAATTCCCACCAGCGAAGTCATTAATGACATCAAGATTGCTCATTTCCATGAACGCTTTAAGATTCGCGCGGATAAGGGATCGGAAAAGGGTACCTTAGACACCTATGTAAAAATCATTGACGAACTGGTCGAAAAAGGCTATACCGCAGAAACCATTGCGGCTGTCTTACTGCAGGCCCAGTTGCCGCTGTCAGAAGCCGAAGACCTTAACACCATTGAACGACGACCAAGACGTACTGATTCAGCACCTCGCCGCGATGGCCGAGATGGCCGCGGCCGTCGCGATGGCGGATCCAGAGATGGCGGTTCCCGTCGAGCTGGTCCAGAAAAAACCAAGCGTCTTTTCATCAGTGTCGGCGAAAAGGATCATGCTCAAAAACGTGATATCCTGGGTGCGATCTGTGGCGAATGCGGGATACCGTCTTCAGCAGTCGGCAATATCGACATGTACGACAAATTTACCTTTGTTGATGTCGATGAAGAACAGGCAAAAAAAGTTGAAAAGAAATTAAACGGAAAAATAATCAAAGAACGCAAAGTTAAAGTTGAAATTTCTAAAAAGAAGAAATAATTAACGTATCAATAGAACCTGGGTTTGAGGCTGACTTTGTCCTTGGATCCAGGTTTTTCATTATTGTATTATTTAGTACATTTTAAATAAAATAAGGAGGAGGTGCCAAATGAAAGACACTCAAGCAGAAAAAAAGAATAAATTGGGGGTCGTTCCAATTCCGAAGCTACTCTTTTCGATGTCAATACCGGCCATTATTTCGATGATGATTCAGGCTATGTATAACATTGTTGATAGTATCTTTGTGGCCCAAATCGGGGAAGAAGCACTGACTGCGGTTTCCCTGGCGTTTCCCATTCAGATGATCATCATCTCCTGTTTTGTTGGCATGGGAATTGGAATTAATTCGGCCATTTCAAGACGACTGGGGCAGAATAAAAAAAGCGAAGCCGCCAATGTGGCAGAACATGGTTTCTTACTGGCGATTCTGATCGCCGCGGTGTTGGGAATCCTGGGTTTCTTTACGGCAGAAACATTTATCGGTTTGTTTACTGACAATGCCAACATCATAGCCCAGGGGCGGGCTTATTTAATGATCGTCACCGTATTCTGTTTTGGTAGTTTCATTACTCAAGCGGCTTATTCCATGCTGCAGGGGAGTGGTGAAATGATCCAGCCGATGGTGGGACAGATTATTGGTGCAGTTACCAATATTATTCTCGATCCGATTATGATCTTCGGGTGGTTGGGATTCCCGGCATTGGGAGTGGCCGGTGCCGCCATCGCAACAGTAATCGGTCAGCTCTTCGGGATGACCTATATGCTGCTGGTAATTTTCAAAAGCAGTAAAAATTATCTCAAATTGGACTATCAGGTGTTTCATTATGAAACAGAAATAGTCAAAGATATTTTTAAAGTCGGCTTGCCGGCAGCCATTATGCAGGGGCTGGCGTCGCTGATGATTACCGGATATAATCTGATTCTGGCCGGATTCGGAATGTCGGCCGTGGCAGTATTTGGCGTTTACTTTAAAATTCAGTCGGTCATCTTTATGCCCATCTTTGGCTTGGGTCAGGGCGCCATGCCGATCTTCGGCTTCAATTTTGGGGCCAAAAATCGGGAACGGTTTAATGAAACCCTGAAGGTGGCGGTTACCGCCGCCCTGACGATTATGACGATTGGCACGCTACTGTTCTGGATTTTCCCAGCCCAGATTATGATGGCCTTTAACCCGTCGGCGGAGATGATGGAAATCGGGATCAATTGTCTGCGCAGCATCAGTCTGGCCTTTCCCCTGGCCGGGATCTCGATTATGATTGGGGTCAGCTTTCAAGCGATTGGCAAAGCCTATGTCAGCATGATTGCATCCTTTATCCGGCAGATGGTGGTACTCCTGCCGGTTACCTATCTGCTGGCTCAGGCCGGTGGTCTGGACTTGGTCTGGTATGGATTTATCATTTCCGAAGTATTCTGTCTGGCTTATGAGCTTTTCATGTTCAGATGGTATCAGCGCAATATTTTCGACACCTGGGATGCCTCACCGGTAGCGATACAAAACTAACCTGGGCTTTAAAAAGTCAAATTAAAACAACTCAAAATAAAAAGATCTTCAAAAGGCGTTTTGGCTTTTGAAGATCTTTTTTTACTTCGTATTCAATTTATTTATCACATCAATGCTCTGATAAATCAGGCTTTTCATCCGCTCGGTTTCGCCGCAGAGAAAGAGGTAGCCAATCAGGGTTTCAAATCCGGTGGCATAGCGGTAGTCTGCAGGGTTAGCGTTTTTGGGCACCTGGGAGGCGGTGTTCCGGCCCCGTTTAACCATCCGCTCCTCGGTTTCGGAAAGCTCCGGCAGCAGTTCCCGGACGATTTGGGCCTGGGCACTGGCCCGGACATAGCTGATCGAGGTTTTGGTCATGAAATTAACGTTCTGGTGGCCGCAGCCCAACAGATATTTCCGGATCAGATCCGAAAATATCCCATCGCCGATATAGGCCAGGGCCAGGGGATTCATGGCAGCGGCCTGTTCGATGGTATAGCTTTTTTCGATGGTGGCCTTAATTGTTTCCAGGTTGTCGGCATTTGGTAGTGTTGGGATCAGGCTTTTTTCCATTTTACACCTTCCCGGGTATCCTCCAATACAATGCCTTGAGCCAGTAGTTCATCACGGATCTCATCGGCCCGTTTGAAATCTTTGGCTTTACGGGCGGCTTGTCGCTGGGCAATCAGGTCTTCAACAGCCTCTTCAAGATTGGTTTCCTTATCTTTTACCGCCAGTCCTAAAACGGTGGTAAGTTCGGCAAAAAGGTTTTGGCCGGCAATGATCGCCGGTTGGGAAGAAGCGGCATCAAGATTGGAGTTGAGATCCCGGACCAGCTCAAAAATAACGGCTATCGCATCGGCGGTGTTGATATCGTCGTCCATCGCGGCGACAAAATCGTTTTTATATTTAACCAGGGCATCAATCCAGGCCTGTTCTTTTTCGGTAATCATCTCAGCGGTGGCGTTTTCCAGCAAGAAAGCCATTTGGAATTTGGCGGTATACAAACGTTCCAGAGCACTGGCCGCCTGCTTAAGCAGCGGTTCGCTGAAGTTAACCGGGCTGCGGTAATGAGCCATCAATAAGAACATCCGGACTGCTTCGAGATCAACGGTTTTGGCAATATCCCGGACGGTGAAGAAGTTGCCCTTGGACTTGGACATTTTCTCGTTGTCGATGTTAATGTAGCCGTTGTGTACCCAATAGTTGGCAAAGGGTTTGCCGCAGCAGCCTTCCGATTGGGCAATCTCGTTTTCGTGGTGGGGGAAGATCAGGTCCTGGCCGCCACCGTGAATATCAATGGTTTCGCCGAGGTGTTTTTTGGACATTGCCGAACATTCGATATGCCAGCCCGGTCGACCCTGGCCCCAGGGACTTTCCCAATAGGGTTCGCCATCTTTTTTCTTTTTCCACAGGGCAAAATCCAGGGGACTGTGTTTTTCGTCATTGACATCAATCCGGGCGCCGGATTTTAAATCGTCAATCGACTGTTTGGATAATTTGCCATAGTCTTTAAAGGCATCGACATGATAGTAGACATTACCGTCGACGTTATAGGCCAATCCTTTTTCTTCCAGGGTTTTGATCATGGCAATGATTTCCGGCATGTGCTCGCTGACCTTGGGATGGACCGAAGCCCGTTTGATGCCCAAAGCATCGGCATCGGTGAAATATTCTCGAATGTATTTTTCCGAAACATCACCAGGCGAGATTCCTTCTTCATGGCTGCGGTTGATGATTTTATCATCCACGTCGGTAAAATTCTGGATAAAGGTCACCTCATAACCGCTATATTCCAAAAACCGGCGCAGCACGTCAAAAACGATGAAGGGACGGGCGTTGCCGATGTGAAAATAGTTGTAAACAGTGGGTCCGCAGGAATACATCCGGACCTTGCCCGCTTCAATGGGGACAAAGGTTTCTTTCTTCTGGGTCAAGGTATTATATAATTTCATAAAGTTCAACCTTTCAATTTATTTCTTTACATGAATGTGTTATGATAACATATTATACACTAAAGATAAGATTAAGTGTCAATGGATAAAATTTTTTAGGAAGAAAATTTCTGTTATCAGCCAAAATGAATGACAAGAAATGAAAGAGGAATCTCCATGGAAGTAAATGCAAAGAGAAAAGTCCTGGCCCAGGCGATTTTAGCCCTAGAAACCGAAGAGGATTGTAATCTGTTACTTGAAGACCTGTGTACCATCAAAGAAATCGAAGACATGGCGCACCGTTTCGAAATTGCCTACTTACTGTCCCAGGGAAAAACCTTTATCGATGTTGAAAAACTGACCGGGGCCAGCTCGGCCACCATCAGTCGGGTCAACCGCTGCCTCAAACACGGCAAAGGCTACCGCAACATCATCGAAAAAATGAAAAAGGACCATACATTGGAGTAATCTTGAGTCTGTAAACAAACGCAAAAGCAGTACCGACAATTGTTACATCATGTTGTACGCATCGGAGCGGACACGGCGAGCCTGTCCGATTCCGCGGCGAACAACAGATTAACAATTGGTCGGTACGGTAGTTTGCAGGAACCTGAATCTTATCTAAAATTTAATATTGAAGGAGTTGAGTGTAGTGATGAAAGCTGTGAAAAAGTCGAAGAAGTTGGACAACGTTTGTTATGATATTAGAGGACCGGTGGTTGACGAGGCGGACCGCATGGAAAAAGACGGCATTGACATTATTATGCTCAATACCGGGAACACTGCCCCCTTTAATTTAAATGCCCCGGATGAAATTATTCAAGATATCAAATATAACATGAAAACCGCCGAAGGCTACTGTAATTCCCAGGGGATTTTTTCAGCCCGGAAGGCCGTAGTTCAGCATTATCAGACCAAGGGTCTGATGGATCTGAAGGTCGATGATGTTTTTCTTGGCAATGGTGTCAGCGAACTGATTCTTTTTTGTATGCAGGCTCTGTTAGACAATGGTGACGAAATTCTGGTTCCCGCACCGGACTACCCGCTGTGGTCGGCTGCGGTCAACTTATCGGGTGGTACTGCCGTCTATTATACCTGTGATGAAGAGGACGACTGGAACCCCGATCTTGCTGACATTGCCAGCAAGATTACCCCCAATACCAAGGGGATTGTGGTCATCAATCCCAATAACCCCACCGGCGCCCTTTATCCCCGCGAGATTTTAGAAGGCATCGTCGATCTGGCGGTGGAAAATAATCTGATTATTTTTGCCGATGAAATCTATGACCGGATTCTCTATGATGACAATGTTCATATCCCGATGGCAACGCTCACCGAGGAGGTGCTGGTGGTGACCCTTAACGGCTTGTCAAAATCGCATCGGATACCCGGCTATCGGGTCGGCTGGATGATCTTGACCGGCAACAAGGAAGGGGCCAAGGACTATATCGAAGGCATCAAGATGCTTTCCAATATGCGGATGTGTTCCAATGTTCCAGGACAGCATGCAATCCAGACCTCATTGGGCGGCTACCAGAGCATGAATGATCTGCTCAAACCCGGGGGACGGCTTTATGAACAGCGGGAAATTGTCTGTAAGCGGATTAATGCGATTCCGGGTCTGTCCTGTGTCAAACCAAAAGCCGGCTTTTATGTCTTTCCCAAAATTGATACGGAAATGTTTAATATCACCAGTGATATCCAGTTTGCGCTGGACTTCCTGAAAGAAGAACATGTCCTGATGGTTCAGGGCACCGGCTTTAACTGGCCCCATCCCGATCATTTCAGAATTGTGTTTTTACCCCATCCCGAAGATTTGATTGAAACCATGGATCGACTGGAGCGGTTTATGGCCAACTATCAGCAAAAATAAGGTTAAAAGAACGGAAGAATAATGAAAAAACAGTTAGTGAAAAGTAAAAAAAGAGCAATCCTGGCCGGTGTTTGTGCCGGTCTTGGCGAATACTGCAACATTTCGCCCTGGGTCTTCAGAGGGTTGTTCTTGTTGCCCTTTGTGCTCAGATTTGTACCGGGCATCCTCAGCATCATTGTCTATATTCTCCTGGCAGTGGTACTCCCTGGAACTCAACGGATTGCGGATCAGGATGTGGTTGAGGTGGATTATGAAATTGTTGATGACAATAACGATGAAGAGATCATTGATTTCAGTGCCGAAAAGACAGGATCCGAAGAAAAGGTTGATTAAGATGCTGGAAAAAAAAATCATTACAAAATCGAGTCAGGAAACCTTTGATTTTGGAAAATATCTGGGGGAAGTCATCGACTTCCCCCTGATTATTTTTTTACATGGCGAAATGGGCGCCGGAAAAACCCTGTTTTCAAAAGGTTTTGTGGCCGGAATGGGGTTAGATGACGAGGTCACTAGTCCCACTTATACGATTGTCAATGAATATGGCAATCCGCCCCGGATTTTTCATTTTGATTTATACCGGCTCCAGGATCCAGATGAGCTTTACGAGATGGGTTTTGAAGATTATCTTAGTCAGGGCTGCACCCTGCTGCTGGAGTGGCCGGATCTGGTGCTGGAAGATCAGTTTGATCCCAAGCTTGAAATCAGTCTGGTATCCCATCTGGAGACGCCCGAGCAGCGGGAAATTATTTTAAGAACAGACAATTTAAAAGTGTCGCAGATCTTAAATTCGCTGTAGCTAAAAAGCAAAGCATGATGCCGCCAGAACTGGGGCTTGACCTGGTGGTGGTCATTAACTGCTGGGCTTTAGGCGATGTTAATAATAAATGAAAAGGTGGCAAATATGGAAAAATCGTTAACCAGTGTGATCATCCCCGCCGCCGGATTAGGTCGGCGGATGAACGCATCCGTCAGCAAACAGTATCTGCAGTTAAACGGAAAACCGATCTTAGCCCATACCCTGGATGCTTTTGAAAAATGTCCGCTGATTGATGAAATTGTGCTGGTCATTAATCCGGAAGAGCTGGATCTCTGTCAGGAGCAGGTCATCGGGGCTTATTCCTATAACAAGATCAAATTAGTGGCCGGTGGCGATACCCGACAGGAGTCGGTTTTTGCCGGACTAAAGGCGGTAAATCCGCAGACCCGGATTGTCATGATCCACGATGGCGCCAGACCTCTGATCAGGCAGTCGGTCATTCGCAAGAGTATTGAAGAAACCCTCAAACATCGAGCCACGGTGGTGGGGGTGCCGGCTAAAAATACCATCAAAGTGATTAATGAAGAGGGTTTTGTCGAAGACACCCCGGATCGAAATTATCTGGTCGAAATACAAACCCCTCAAACCTTTGATTACGATCTGATCAAAGAAGCCCATCAGAAAGCTCTTGAATCTGGAGTAGTCGGGACCGATGACGCCTTTCTGGTGGAATGGTTGAAGATCCCGGTTAAAATTGTGGTTGGCGATTATACTAATATCAAAATCACCACCCCGGAGGATTTGACCATCGCTGAAGCCATCATCAAGCAAATGGCCGATAACCTGTGAACGGACAGAAAAAATTAAAAGATTATTAATAGAAATAAAGAATGAAGTGAAAAAAGCTGTTATTTTATGCAGTTTTTCGCTTCATTCTTTATTTATTGGGGAATAAAAGATATAATGGAAATGCACGAAACAAAAAGCTAAGGGTTATTCACCTTTTTAAAAATAAATTGTGAAAATGTGGAGGAAACCATGATTGAATTATCTGAAGAAATTCTATTAAGAATGTATTATAAAATGAATCAAGCCCGATATTTCGAAGAAAAACTGGATGATCTCGTTTCAAAGGGACAGGTCCATGGAACCGTCCATCTGGCCATGGGTCAGGAGGCCTCAGGGGTTATGGCCTGCCTGGCGTTGGAAGAGGGGGATCTGGTATCGCTGAGTCATCGCGGTCACGCCCAGGCGATTGGCTTCGGGCTGGATGTTAATCTGATGATGGCCGAATGTCTGGGAAAATATACCGGCTATTGCAAAGGCAAAGGCGGATCGATGCACATCGCTGATGTGGAAAACGGAAATCTTGGCGCTAATGGCGTGGTCGGTGGGGGTTTTAGCCTGTCCTGCGGGGCGGCGCTGACGCAAAAATACCATCAGACCGGAAAGGTTGTTTTATGCTTTGCCGGGGATGGCGCCACCAACGAGGGCAGTTTTCATGAATCCTTGAATCTGGCGTCAGTCTGGAAACTGCCAGTGGTTTTCTTCATTGAAAACAATCAGTATGGAATGTCAAACCCGATTGAAAATCATATGAATATCGAAAACATTTCCGACCGCAGCGAAGCCTATAACATGCCGGGCCTCACTATTGACGGCAACGATTTTCTCGATGTTTACAACACCGTTACTAAAGCCCTGCGCTATGCCAGAGCCGGAAAGGGTCCAGTGCTGATTGAAGCCAAAACCTATCGTTATTGCGGCCATTCCAAAAGTGATAAACAGGTTTATCGGGACAAACGGGAAGTTCAGGAATGGCGCAAAACAGACCCGATTTTGAAGATGAAAGAATATCTCCGGGAAAACCGGATCTTTACCGAAAAACAGATCCTGAAAATGGAAGACGAAGCGATGATTTCCATTGAGCAAGCGGTGGAATTTGCCAAAAAAAGTCCGCAACCGCAGCTTGACACAATTTTAGAAGATGTATATGCGTGAGAGGTTGAATGATGAAAACAAGTGATATGACAAAAATGACCTACCGCGATGCCATCCGTCTGGGAATAACCGAAGAAATGCGTTTGGACCGGGATGTCATTTTTTTAGGAGAAGATATTGGCGTTTACGGCGGGGCCTTTGGGGTGTCAAAGGGTATGCTGGAAGAGTTTGGCGAAGAACGGATTCTGGATGCTCCGATTTCCGAAGGCGCCATCGTTGGGACCGCGGTGGGAGCAGCAACCACCGGCTTGCGACCGGTTTGCGAAATGATGTTTATGGACTTTATTACTCTCGGGTTGGATGCCCTGGTTAATCAGGGCGCTAAAATGCGCTACATGTTTGGCGGCCAGTCCCAGGTGCCGATGGTTCTGCGTCTGCCGGCCGGTTCCGGCACCGGTGCAGCAGCTCAGCATAGTCAGAGTCTGGAAGCCTGGTTATGCCATGTGCCGGGACTAAAGGTGGTGACCCCATCGACTCCGGCTCAGGCCAAAGGTCTGATAAAAGCGGCTATCCGGGACAATAACCCGGTCTGTTTTATTGAACATAAAATGCTCTACGATATGGTGGGTCTGGTTCCGCTTGACGACGATTATACTCTGGAAATCGGAAGAACCATTGTCGAACGGCCTGGTAAGGACGTCACGATTGTCGCTTACGGTACCACCCTGGCAAAAGCGATTGAAGCCGCTGAATTTTTAGACGAAGAAGGGATCCGGGTAGAAATTCTCAATCCCCTGACCCTGTATCCCATGGATATGAAACCCATCATTGAATCGGTTATTAAAACCGGCTGTCTGATTGTCGCCCATGAGGCGGTTAAAACCGGCGGGGTTGGCGGCGAAATCGTCGCCCGGGTGGTCGAAAGCGAAGCCTTTGACTATCTGACGGCCCCGATCATCCGGTTAGGTGGGCTGGATGTCCCAATTCCCTTTAATCAGGAACTAGAGGCAGCAGCGGTGCCCCAGCGGAACGATTTTGTTCATGGCGTTTATCGTCTCCTTAACCGGGAATAGGGAGTTGACAGGATGATGGAAAATGAAATAATACTACCGAAAGAGAAATTGGATATGGCAGCAGAAAACTTGACGAATACCGCTACGGCTGAGTTGGCGGAAACAATTAAAACGGACGCAGTTCTTGATGACGATAACCAGAAAGAAGCCCTTCACGAAGCGGCTGTCGCTTTAAAAACTGAGACAGCCGTAGCGATCCCGATAGAAGCATCAGCAGAAATGATGGAACCATCGGAAGATATTTCTGCCGACGATCCTGTGGCAGAAAACCCGCTGGCAGAAAATCTGGAAGAAAAACTGACCGCGGTCATTGAGGCGCTGGAAAGAAATCTGGAAGAAACCATCAAAGAAGGGAACAAAGAGCGACCATCTGAAGTCCTTCGGGGAATCGTCATGGATGAAGTGATTGAAGAACCCGAGAAAATGGTCGTTGAACCAGATCCCCGAGTGGGAAAGGTCAGAGCAACCCCGGCGGCACGACGAATCGCCCGGGAATTTAAGGTGAAACTTGAAAAAGCAACCGGCAGCGGACCAAACGGAAGAATTGAAGCCGATGATGTAAAAAAACTGGTGGTCATTCAACCAGGAACCTTCGACTACAAATCAAAAGAACCGGTGGTAATTGGCACAAGTCTGGATAAAATAGCCGGGAATCCCGGTAATCTTTTTTCAACGCCGGTGAAACTGGAAGAAATTCCCGACAAAAAAACGGGGTCGCGTAAAAAACTGAAGGATATGAATCAGAAGATCGAAAAGGTACCAAATCCGGAATTGGACTTCGTTCCCTTTGTGGACGAGAACGATGAAAATCGGGAAGTTAAAGATGCTGATGTGGTGACCAAAATATCAGCACTGGATTTTGTCCCCTTTGTCGATTTGAAAGCGGAACCGCTGCGGGAAGAGATTATTGTTAAACCAACGCCCATGCATATGCTTTATGAAAGCGAACCGGAAGATCTTGCTTTGGAAAACAAAAAATCCCGGGGGCTGCCAAGAAAAAATCAAGCTCACGATAAAAATGACATCAAAGCAGTAGCAACCAGTGTTCCAATTATCGCTGAAGCAGTAGTCAGCGATATCGTTGAAGAAAATAAAGTTCTTGAAAATAGTGAAGTTAAAAAAGAGATAATCATCGAAACACTCGAAGAACCCCTTCAGGAACCGGAGATCGCTGAGAACAATGAAGAAAGCCATGAAGAAAAAATTGTGACCCGGCCGGTTCGGCCTAAAGCGATCAGAAAATATATGGTTAAAAGCAATGCAAAAACGGACGTCATCAGCTTAACCACGGAAATTGACATGACCGAAATCAAGGACCTCCGCAAGAAGATCACCAAAAAAATTGAAGAACAGGCCAGATACCGTTGTACCTATACGGATTTTCTGCTTTTGGCAACATCCCGGGCACTGGTGAAACATCCGCTGATTAATGCCCGACGGGAAGATGATGCGGTGGTTGCCCATGCCCATGTAAATATGGGTTTAACCGTCGAATCCGAACATGGTTTTATTGTTCCGGTGATCCCAAACGCTCAGGCGATGAACTTTGTGGAAATCGTCAAAAGTCGGGGCGATCTCTTAAAGGCGGTTAAAAACAAACATCTGCCCCCGGATCAGTTAGAGGGCAGCACCTTTACCATCACCAACCTGGGGATGTATGGAATCCGGGAATTTACCGCCATCATCAATCAGACCAACAGCGCCATCCTCAGTGTCGGCGAAGTCGTTCAGCGGATTCGTATTCACCAGGGTGAACCGGTGGTTCGATCAGTGATGAAAATCAGCCTCAATCTGGATCAGCGGGTGGCCAATGGGGTAGACGGCGCTAAATTCCTGCAGGAAATTAAGGCCGACATGGAGAATCCATCACTTTTATTGTTTTAGTCTTAAAATTTGTCAAAATCAAGAAAAGATAACGTTACCAAAAAAATAATCATTGTCACATTTAAGCAAATTGTGTTAGACTAAACAGCATAATATAAGATTACAGAACATACATGAAGCAGATGAAAAGCAATGGCCAATTGTCTGCTTTTTTTGTATCTAAGCGAGAGTTGAATTCGAAAGGAGTACAAGGTTGGAGAAGATATTAAAGGAAGGCATTACCTTTGATGATGTATTGTTAATCCCAGGAAAATCAGAAGTGTTGCCAGGGGACGTAAACACCGGCACCCGTCTGACAAAGAAAATTGCTCTGAATATTCCCATTATGAGTGCAGGCATGGACACGGTCACCGAAGGACGGCTGGCAATTGCCATGGCAAGAGAAGGCGGCATCGGGATTATTCATAAAAATATGACCATTGAAGAACAGGCTTTTGAAATTGACAAGGTTAAGCGTTCAGAAAACGGGGTTATCGTGGATCCATTTTTCTTATCCCCAGAACATAATATCGGGGATGCTCTGGAATTGATGTCCCGCTATCGTATTTCCGGGGTTCCAATTACCATTGAAGGAAAATTGGTAGGAATCATCACCAACCGCGATCTGCGTTTTGAGAGTGATCCTAAAAAAAAGATCAAAGACGCCATGACAAAAGAAAACCTGGTTACCGCTGAAGAGGGCACCACCCTGGAAAAAGCAGAAGCCATTTTGAAACAATACAAGATCGAAAAGCTTCCCATTGTGGATTCGGAAAATAATTTAAAAGGTTTGATCACCATTAAAGATATTGAAAAGAGCATTAAATATCCCAACGCCGCTAAAGATTATCGCGGTCGACTGATTGTTGGTGGTGCCGTCGGCATCAGCAGCAACACCTTCGAACGGGTTGATGCCCTGGTCGAAGCCCAGGCTGATGTCATCGTTGTGGATACCGCCCATGGACACTCCATCGGGGTGGTTAAAACGGTCAAAGCAATCAAAGAAAAATATCCCGATGTTCAGCTCATCGTCGGAAACATTGCCACCGGAGCAGCCGCCAAAGATTTAATCGAAGCTGGCGTTGATGCCCTTAAGGTTGGGATTGGCCCCGGCTCCATCTGTACAACCCGGGTTGTGGCTGGGATTGGGGTTCCTCAAATCACCGCGATCTTAGACGTGGTTGAAGTCGCCAAAGAATATGATATTCCGGTGATTGCTGACGGTGGGATCAAGTATTCTGGTGATGTGGTAAAAGCCATTGGCGCCGGCGCTGATGTGGTTATGATCGGGAGTCTTTTTGCCGGTACTGACGAAAGCCCGGGCGAAACCATTATCTACCAGGGCCGAAGCTTTAAAACCTACCGCGGTATGGGCTCTTTAGGGGCCATGAAAGATGGCAGCTCGGACCGCTACTTCCAGGAAGGCCAGAAAAAACTGGTTCCTGAAGGGGTTGAAGGAAAGGTTCCCTACAAAGGACCACTGGCCGATACCGTCTACCAATTAGTTGGGGGCCTTCGTTCGGGAATGGGCTATTGCGGTACTCCAACCATCAAGGATTTAAGAGAAAAATCACAGTTTATGAAAATAACCAGTGCCGGTCTGATCGAAAGTCACCCTCATGATATTTCCATCACCAAAGAATCACCTAACTACAATAGCGCTCAATTTTAGGAGAATTTATGATAAAAAAGCATTACCAAGATGAAATTATTCTCATTGTGGATTTTGGAGCACAATACAATCAGCTGATCGCCCGACGGGTCCGTGAAGCCAGAGTGTATTCTGAGGTTGTACCCTACGATATTACTCCTGATGAGATTCGCCAGAAAAATCCCAAGGGTATTATCTTCACCGGCGGACCTTCCAGCGTCCATGAAGAGGGAGCACCACAATGTGATCCGGAAATTTACACCATGGGGATTCCGATTTTAGGGATCTGCTACGGTGCTCAGCTGATGGCCGAGCAGCTAAAAGGCGTCACCGATTCTGCCGATATTCGCGAGTATGGAAAAAAAGCGCTGAATTTTGAAAAAGACTCGGTGCTGTTTAAAGATATTCCCGACGGATCGACCTGCTGGATGAGTCACACCAATTATATCCAGACCATTCCGGAAGGATTCACAATCACTGCTACTACCGACTCTTGTCCTACCGGCGCGATGGAATGTCATGAACGCAAGCTCTATGCGGTTCAATTCCATCCCGAAGTGGAACACACCCAATATGGCAAAGAAGTTTTAAATAACTTTATCTATGATGTCTGCGGCTGTGAAGGTTTATGGACCATGCATAACTTTGCCCAGGAACAGATTGAAGCCATCAAAGAACAGGTTGGCGACCGTCGAGTGCTATGCGCTCTCAGCGGCGGCGTTGATTCTTCGGTTGCAGCGACCCTGGTTCACCAGGCCATTGGCGACAAGCTGACCTGTATTTTTGTGGATCATGGTTTACTGCGAAAAGATGAAGGTGATCAGGTTGAGGCAATCTTTAAAAACCGCTTTAACATGAACTTTATCCGGGTGAACTGCGAAGATCGTTTCCTTGGTAAATTGGCAGGTGTCAGTGATCCGGAGCAAAAACGAAAAATCATCGGTACGGAATTTATCCGCGTCTTTGAGGAAGAATCCAGCAAACTCAACGATATCGATTTTCTGCTGCAGGGAACCATTTATCCCGATGTCATCGAAAGCGGCACCAAAAATGCGGCCGTCATCAAGAGTCATCACAATGTTGGCGGTCTGCCGGATGATGTCAATTTTGAATTGATTGAACCGCTGCGAAACCTATTTAAAGATGAGGTTCGGGCCGTCGGTGAAGAAATTGGGCTGGATCATGATCTGGTCTGGCGGCAACCCTTCCCGGGACCAGGCCTGGCCATTCGGGTGATGGGCGATGTCACCAAAGAAAAACTGGACATCTTAAAAGAAGCTGATTTTGTCTTTAGAGATGAGATTGCCAAAGCAGGCTTGGATGAAGAAATCTGGCAATACTTTGCGGTCCTGCCGGGAAACCGTAGTGTCGGGGTTATGGGTGATGAACGAACCTATGACTATACCATCGGCCTGCGAGCCGTTACCTCGGTTGACGGTATGACCTCTGACTGGGCCCGCATCCCCTTTGATGTGTTAGAAAGCATCTCCACCCGAATTGTTAATGAAGTGAAGCATGTCAGCCGGATTGTCTACGACATTACCAGCAAGCCGCCTTCAACGATCGAGTGGGAATAAGTTTTTAAAGTGTAGTTCTCTGAAATAAGTTCTGTTTACAGGGTTTAAAAGAATAAGAAGACAATAAAAAATAGCAAGTGGTTATGATAAGATGCATCGATTGGTGCAATCATAGTCACTTGTTTTTTTGTTGATAATTTTGTCGTGTTAACTTTATATTTATCAACAGGCAAAGAAGTGGTACAATAATGGCAGTATCTCAAAAATCGAATTGGAGGAAGACCATGGAATATAGCGCCGGAATGGTTTCAAGCCTGTTTTGGCTCAGCGAAACCCGAAAAACAGCCCAGCTTTTGATAGACGGCAACGACGTTAATACGATCCGGGTTCTCGCCCAGACAGAAAATATTTATCAGGTAAAAAATGAAATACGGGCCCGAAAAATGGCCAATGTCATCATCAAGCGTCTCCACAGTCTGCCCGTTGACTGTTTAGAATTGATCGTCACCGCTGATATTGCCACCGTCAAGCTGATTATTCTGATCAGCATTATGAAAACCGATCGGCTTTTTTTTGAGTTCATCCATCAGGTTTACCGTCTGGCGATTCTCTTAGGCGAGAAGATTATCACCGACCGGGCCATCAACGTTTTTTTTGATGAAAAGAAACAGCAAAACGAAACCGTGGCAGCATGGACTGAAATAACCACCAAAAAGTTAAAACAGCAATATATAAAGAATCTTCTTGAAGCAGGGGTGATTCAAAATGAAGCCGAGCAAAGAAAAATCATCATTCCCCTGGTTGACTACAACCTGAGAAAACTACTGGAAGACCATGGCTTCACACCTTACCTGAATGCCATAACCGGAGAGGCGTAACATGAAAAACATCGAAATTCGACTGGATCAAATTGAAGCGAAAATCACCAATGATGACTTTTTAAAAAACAAGGGTCTGGGCAATGAAGTAGGCTATTACATCTTTGACTATGCCCCCCAAGACGAACTAAAGGTCAGGCAGCACATTGCCTATCTCAAAGCGAAAATTAACAAATCATCCGGTGGCGTAAAGATTGTCGAATATGACCTATACCAACTGGTGATTACCGTTTTAAAAGAACGGGGCTATCTGGAAAAGTGCTTCCAGTTTGAACAAACAAAAGGTCTGGAATATACTTATCAGGCCATTATCAAAATGCTCCGCCTGACCAGCAAGACCAATCTGCTGGTCAACCATATTGTTGAGCATACCCCGCCTCATTCCGTAGTTTTTATTACCGGGGTGGGAAAATGTTATCCGATTGTGCGGTCTCACAATGTCCTCAACAATCTTCATCAGGTGCTGGACACTGTGCCAGTGGTGATGTTTTTCCCCGGTGTTTATTCCGGCCAGGATTTACAGCTCTTTGGTACCATTAAAGACGATAACTACTACCGGGCCTTCAAACTCATTTAAACCGGCCCGCCATACCAGCCTGAAACTTTAAAACTTGTTAACTCAAACTTCGCATATTAAAAACACCTTAAACCGTTGATGCAAAACGTTTTT